>JBJXDX010000146.1:0-62446 GCA_046154585.1 Hyphomicrobiaceae bacterium
AGCTATATGCTTTTAATTTACTCTAGAATGCTCTTGATCCTCAACCGTCCGCTCACGTTCGTTTCAAGCTTCGCTGGACAAATCCATCGACATTGTACCGCCAATGACCATTGAGCTTTAGCGGTGGCAGCGCTTCGATCAGGCCAGCCTTGCGGTAGTTGATCAGTGTCGAGCGGCAGATCCCAAGTGTCTTCATCGCGGCGCCGGGCGATACCCAGCGCTTTTCATCAGCAGACTCGGGCGATGGGGAAGTATGCAAACTCGGCTCTGGGGACATCATCTTCTGATATTTCCTACATAAGTCTGATATTGCGCGATTTTATACAATAAGATTGGATGATCAACAAGTTTTACATGGCATAGTTCAGAAGGTTGTTTGCCTGTTACCTAGTATTGGTGGATTTTGCGGAGTTTCAGCGCCCGGGGCCATGGCAAATGTTTGTCGTGAAACATCCGGCCGGCCCGAGACTTCCGGCGTGGATATCGGGGAAATCCCGGAGAAAGTGCAGCGTTTTCAATGGGGAGGTGGAAGGTTGCCCCCTAGGGCGCCCTGCGCTCTCAACCGCTAAATGTTACGGGGTGGGCATGAGCAGTGCGGCGTCTATTCTGATGCTGGCGGACTATGGCGGGGCTCGCTCATGCGAGGCATTCGGATGGCAATACTCTCGCAGTACGATTGGGAAATGATACTGCTACCAATACGATACGTCCTGGACTTAACCCATGGAATTGTACTGATAATTCTGTTCAATGTGGCGCTCGTGGTCGTGGGAGCGATAGGCCTGATAATCTACGTGATTATTCGCAAGGTCAAAGACACCTGCCTGCGAGCGGCCGCATATTTGGGCATCCGGAATAGATCCGATCAGGGCCTGACTTAAATGCACCCCGAGGCTTATTTCTATGCCGCCGTTCTGGTGGCCGGCGGGACGCTCGGCGACCTACTTCCCGAGGCACTGTTGCGAATTGTCGGGGCTGCGGCCAGCGGGTTGATCGGCGGGCTCGTCATGCTGGCCTTTGCCGCTGTGATCTGGGGCTTGCGCTCGGGCATCAATCACATGGTCGACTCCGTTGCGAGCTTGTTTGGCCGCGGAGTGAAGGCGAAGGTGATCGGGGAGAACGGACCAGCCGTCGTGGGCCCCGCTCATACAAGCTCAGCACATGCGCCGGCAGCGAGATTTCGCCCATCCCGCTCCTCTCTGTTGGCCTCAGCAGGCGTGATCGCCGCCATAGCGATAGCTTCGGGGGGCTACGCGATCGTCGTTCAGCTATGGAGCGGTGAAAAGCAGGCTGTCATAGATGTGGCTGAAGCCTTGGCATGTACTGAGCCGGAAAGGCTGCAGTGGTCGCAACAAATCCGTCGCTCCGGTGACAAGGAGGCGTACGAGACGCTGCTGATCAGGGCCAACAAGCACAACTGCAAAATTCTCTACAAGGGGAAAGAGATCTACGTGCTCGACGCCAGATGGTGGTCTGGCATGAGCAAAGTGCGCGCGATGGGCACGTTGGATGAAGTGTGGATCGATACGGCCGAATTGAAATGGCAGTGATCACATGGCTGACATCACAAAACTGGAAGCAGCAAAGCGACAGCTGGTAACGGCGATACGGCTGTTTTTTCGCGACGAAGACAGCGTATCCATTTACACGCTGACACACGCCGCATGGGAGGTGCTCGATGCGATCTGTGCCAATCGTGGACTAGACCGCTTCCGCGCCCTCACAGCACAAGCTAATTCTGCGAGGGAGCAGGATGTAAGACGCGCGGCGACCTATGGGCGAAATTTCTTCAAACACGCCAAGGAAGACCCTGACGCGGTGCTCCCAGATTTCTCAGACGACATCAACGACCACGTAATCTTCAGCGCGACTATCGACTACGGCACGGTGGTGAATACGAAGCCTGTCGAGATCCAAGTTTTTCAAGCGTGGTATTGGGCCGCTCACGTCGACAAAGTGATTGCGCCGTTAAAAGACAACATTGATGCTGCAATGAGGCTCTTCCCAGGCCTTGCAGCTCTGGCACGCAGCGATCAGAAAAAAGAGGGACTGCTCGTGCTGCACTCCGCATCTTGTAATCCACGAATCATGGATGACCCTTCCACCGACCGCAACGCAGTGCGATCGATCGAGTAGCGACCGAGTGTGGTTATGCGGCGATTGGCCGATGTCGCAAGATCAATACAAGACTTGGAAGAAAGACTAGATTGCAAAGGGAACGCGAGCCGACATCGGTGAAAGTGACGTTCAAATTGCGGCGGCGGGGCGTCAATGCAATATCTCTGGATTGTGGTTGCTCTATTTTGCGCGTTGATCTCCACATCGGCGACTAGTGGCGAACTGTTTCTGAACACCACGCCTTGGCGAGATATCCCGCTGCTGAGGCGCCTACAGGTGTTGAGCAGCGATGCCCTGTCTCCAACCTTGAAAGGCCCTATACGCTCGGGTGACTTTGCCGAGATACAGAAAATCCATGCCGTTGTGCCGATTGAGCAGCTTCGCATTCGCTCGCCGGGCGGCTCTGTCGCCGAGGCACTTAAGATCGCAGAGTTCGTGAATCACCATTTCATTGAAGTTGTTGCTGACAACGAATGTGGAACACTTCAAACGATTGCTGAGTGTGGATGCACAAGTTCATGCGCACTAATCTGGCTAGCGGCTCCAATTAGGTCTGGCGGAGTTGTCCGCGTTCACCGTCCATATTTCGACACTGCTGAGTTTCCAAACCTGCCTGATACTCAAGCAATGCATGTGTACAATGCAGCGCTCGATGGCGTCAGAAATTTACTTACCAAGCAAGGTTATTCGGCAGAGTTCCTGGCGAAAATGCTGCGGATGCGCAGAGAGGAAGTCCGATTGCTCACCCGTCAGGAGATCTCGGAGCTACCGATCAATACAGCTTTGGACGAGTTGATAAGCGCGCGGTGCTTTGCGCCGCATGAGAAGGTGATCAAGGAAAGAACTGCATTGCAAGAAGCGATCGCGCGCGTTCAAAAGTCGATCGATTCAGCAGACATGCCTCGCGATGTTGCTGGCTACATACTGGAGAAAGACCCGCGATATTCAGCGACATGGAAGCAATGGCACAATGACCAGAGGAAGCTATCTGAGTTACAAGTGGCTTTGTCAAAAAATGGAATTGAGTATGTGAAGTATGAATTTTGCCGCATCAGGCAGCAAAAGCAGGTGTCGCTTGCGACAAGCACTGGCCACTTAACCGAAATTCAACGGAAGCGTATCGAGCAAATTGTGCGACTAATTATCGGTGCGGGAAAGTCGGACGCGATAAGATTGACGGATCAAGTCTTCGCAATGCCGAGTGTCAATGACGCTGCGGATGTCACGTCACTCAGAACCAAGATTTTGCCTCTTTGGGACGAGGTCAGGGCTTCGCTGCCTCAGCAACACGCCGAATTCATCAGGACAGCGCCGAGATAGCTACACTTCCGGGATGAACGGCTCGCCCATCTCGTTCCAAGACTTCAACATTCTCAGGATTTCAGCATCGTCGAGTGTGTCTCCCCAGCTGCCGATTGACGCTAGCAGGCCGGGATCAGCACCGAGCGTTTCACAAGCTCGATAGATCTCGCGCACGATTAGCAAGCCAGTGTCGTCGAGGCAGGTTTTGGGGAGTGTGCTCATCCTTTCAGCCGTCTTTGCGCATCGCGTTGAGGACCGCCAGCATTGATTTGTGTTCGTCGCTGCCCTCCACGAAGCTCCAGCGCTCATAAGGCGCGTGCCAGTCGAAACCCTGCTCGCGTAGCTTTTCCCGGAACTGCTTGGGGTCAACACCTGATGCACGAGCCAGCTCTACCGCGGTAACCGTTGGTTTATCCATCATTGGCTCCCGTCATGACATTGGTCTGGCGCCACTAAGCATCGCCTTGACGTCGTCGGCGCTGAGGTGGCCGTACTTCGACCTGGCCTCATCTGGTGGAATCTGGAGTTTTTCTCCCAGCTTCACATACCATGGCGTCTTGGTTGCTTTTGTCACCGCCCTGTCTCCCAGACTGTCCACGAGCGATGTGTCGGTCGGTTGCCATTGCAGGGTGCACTCAGCCACCCTCTGCTCGTCCCTTGCTTTGCGCTCTGCATCCTCCTTCGCTTTGAGGGTCAAGCGCTCGATACGAGCAGCTTCGTCGTCGGCCGCTCTTTTGGCCGCAGCAGCGGCAGCAGCAGCTTCAGCTTCCTTCTTGTCGTCATCGGCTTTCTGGATGGCGGCGCACTGGTCGGTCACGTACTTCTCGAACGCAGCCTGCTGATCCGGGCCGTACTCACGAGGCCGCACGGCGAAGACATCGGTACGGTCGGCGCGCATGCCGGCAAGCATTGCTTTCACGCCGCGGAGTTTGATCTGTTCTCCATTGAGATCAAGCTCTTCGACCTCATCGAAAATGTCTTTGACATGGCTGAACTGGACTGCCGGGAACCGACTGGTGATGCCACCAACGAACGCCTCGCTCAGGGCGAACCAATTGCCCTCAAGCTTCGCAGTCCCACCCACGAGATCAGCGGGATTGCCGTGTTTGGCGTAGGCCACAATCTTCCAGGTCTCGATTTTCCAGCGATCCTTGATCGAGGTCGGAGACATCTTGGCGCCCATGAAGGCGTCGGCCGTGAAGTCGCGAGCCTTCAGCACGTCCGCCTTCGTCGACCCGGGACAATCCTTGAGGATTTCGTTGGCGTGGTGGCCCATCATAGGCTGGAAGCAGATGGGTCCAAGCTTCTCGGAGTCGTTGAAAAGCTCCGGTCCCTCGCTACTTTCGTCGCTAGGCCGCCTATTTTGCGATTTGGCGGCGGTTTCGGTCTTTCGACGTGTGGCGGTGGCGGCCATCGAGTTCTGGAGACCCTGCAGCTTCATTTCTCCGGCCTTGCCCTCGATAGACGCGCGAGTCTCGGCAATCTGTTGCTCGACCTCGATCTTCGTTTTTGCACCCTGGGTGATCACGATCAGCTCGGACTGCTGCCGGGTCACCTCGACGATTTTTGATGCCAGCGTCTTAGCAAAGTAGTTCGCGAACGCTCCTTTGCTGCCAGTTATCCTGCCATCGTGCACGCTTGCTTCGCACGCAGACAGCGTGAGGTCGATGGCCGGAAGCGACACGGCCGACGGCACGCCCACATATGGATTGAGGGACGTTTTGAGATGCCGGGCCATGAACTCATGGTCCGGGGGGCGGAGTTCAATGCCTGGGCTTCTCACAGCGCTCCAGAGAGCGATGAACCGCTTCGTTTGCTCCTCGGTCGGTTCAACAATGTTAGATGGCCCGGGATCAACAATCGAAAGGCTCTTCGCGCTTTTTGCGTGTGTGTTTTTTTCTCTTAATCCTCCTAGTTCATATCTACTAGTTTCTGCACCCGGCCGGCTGGGCAGTACGACTGCCTTGCTGGCAGGGCAGTCGGAAGCCGCAGATTGCCTGACAGGCTGGGCAGTTGATGCTTTGAACTGCCCAGCGGGCTGGGCAGTAGACCGTCCCCAAGGACGAGCCGTCGATTTCAAGCGATCCAGCGAGACCTGGATCGCGGCCTGCAACTCTTCCAACGATCTGCTTCGAATGGGAAACGTGTAGTGCAACAGCGGCCGGCCTTTGCCGTACGGATTGGGCCGTTTCTCCCAGCTGACGTAGCCGAAATTGCGCAGGTCGAAGAGCAGGTTGCCGACCGATTTCTCGCTCAAGCCGGTGAACTGCGCGAGCGTTTTGCGGCTGGGCCAGGCTACGCCGCTCTCGGAGTTCAGATCCTCGATCAGCGAATCGACAACTAGGAGATGGCCGCGGATCAGCCGACGGTCGCGGATTGCCATTCGCAAGCGCTCAAGGCTCACGCGCAGCGTGCCCCGCTGCAAAACGGCATCGATGTCGTCTTGGAAGGTCGGCGGTCCATTGTGCCCCGAATTTGGGACGTCGTGAGCAAGGCTCATTGCACGCCCCCGCCGATTTCGAGGAAGCGCTCGACGCCCATCTCATCGAGCCGGCCGATGAGGCGCCACGTCAGCCGGCTGGGCCGATTTCCCAGCTCGCAAAGCTTCATGTGTGGCCCGGCATCGACCAACCGCAAGGTCCCGCTCTTGATGTAGGGCGCAAGTGCCTTCGCGGGGTTTGGGCCGAGCACTTGACGAAGCTGTTCGCCGGAAATGCGAATGGTCCAGAAAGTCCCTGCCAAACTGAAAAGCAAGCAGGAGTTGATAATCGGTAATTTCTCCGCCAATATAGTTGGCGGAACTTTTTCGAGGGTATTGACGACCCTTCGACCGCTCTTTATAAGAGGCATGCGCAAACTCCACTGACGGGCTGCGCTGATAACGCAGCTACAAAACAAGACCTCAAGCTCGCCGCCTGAGGTCTTTTCTTTTGCCTGAGTTGCTGACGGCAATCAATAACTTACTGTTCACGCTGAATATTCGAGGTCGAAACTGACCGATCGTCACCGGAAATAGGCCTCTGAAATGTAGAGGTTAAACTCGAATGTCACACCTATTTCGAAATCGAGTGCTTTCCGTTTCGATTGCCTGTAGCGCATTCTTGCTGACTGTAAGCCTTGTTCTTGCGCAAGAGCTGGGGGGAGTTATCACGAGCTACGCCGACGGCGACTCTTTCCGATTGGGACAGGTCGGAATTCGCCTGGATGGGATCGACGCGCCTGAATCTGCAGATCGCTGTGTCCGTGCCGGCGTCCCTTGGGATTGCGCAGCATTGGCTCAGAAGGCACTTCAAGCGATCGCCGGGTCTTCGCCCCTCAAGTGCATCTCATCCTACTGCGATCCGTACAAGCGGCGCGTGTCTATCTGCCGCGTAGGCAGCAAGGACGTTGGTGAGGAGATGGTGCGGGCAGGCTGGGCGATCGACTGGCCGCGCTACTCGAACTATCGATACAAGGCTGTGCAAGACGAAGCTCGGCGGCTCAAGCGCGGTTTATGGGCCGACGGCGTTCAGTTGCCACCACGCCTGATCGAGCGCATGAATTCAGCGCCCGGTCGCGTTGATTCATATCCGTGCCGGTGACCGGGATGCAAAGTGACATGCGAGAGCGGGGGCTGCATGGCGCTAGGATGACCGCCGCACATCCAACGGTAGGCAAGTTGTTCGCGTCAAGAAGGTGGCGTTTTACGGGCTATTGGCAACCTCACGTCCCGTTGGACAAGTGAACTAGCGGCGCTTTCTGTTCTTCTCGCGCGCCGGAGGTGGCGGCTGCGGAGGCTTTGACCTCTGGAGATACAGATTGTCTGCTAAGAGGCGCGCCACGCTTGGTCCGCCAACGCAAGCCAGCACGATCACAACGGCTATGATCATCGTGTAAAACGATGGTGCTCCCGAGGTAGCTATGTAAGTCGCGGCAAAAATTCCCATAGCAATCGTGGCTGCTCCGATGAGTTGGCCGCGATCCATGCGTCTTTCAGCACCAAGCGCCTTTCTCTCCGCGATACGATTTTGCGTTTCGATTTTTGTTGCCACAGCATCGACGATCTTACGCCCGGAGCCGGGCAACGCGGCTTCGGCGTCTGCCACATAGTCAGGGGGCGGCCAATCGCTGCGATACAGCGAGACCTTCATGATCGTTTGTTCAAGCGCCAATACTTTTTGCGGCCCCAGCTTGTCCACCATCTCTTGGCGGAGTTCGTCTGGGATCAGCGCAGGAAGTTGGGTTGGCTCGGTCGTAGGTGCTCCCGAAGAGTCTTCAGGATTTCCGCCCGACGGCGGCGTGTCTGGGCCCTTGTTCTTCGACATTATGTGACGCCCCCGGCTTGGGCTGGATCTTCGCGGCCTCCCTCAAATATTCTTCCCAGAAAGCCTGCGCCAACAAATCGTAGTTGAAAGTATCAGGCAACTGCCGTGGGCATATCGGATAGATATCGGCCGAGCCAGCATAACCCTCAAGGTAATCCAAGAAGGACTCTGACGGGTCTCTGAAGAAATCGATTTTGAACCGAGACATGAGCTGACTTACCAGTAACCAAACGCTGTCGTGCTCTGACGCTACGCACTGTAAGCGCATCCACGGCGCCAAGGTAGCGGTCATGTTCGTCCCCCGAATCTTGCCACCCTTATGTAACGATTTGCCCCTCGGGGGCAATGAGTCGCTACAACTCGTGGACATCCCCGTATGTTCCTGAAAGATCAGTGTATTTGTCTTCAGTTCACATCCGGTGAAGATCACTTTTAAGCGAAAAGAATTTATATTCGCCAGTGGGGCACCCGCACTCTCATGCTTAGTGATCAGCACCCGGGTCGTGCCTTTAGGCGGGTGGATTTTGATTTGTTGCATATTTTAGCGGGTTCAGGCATGCCGCCGGCATGGGCGCGTTGCAGAGATTGTGGCGTTTGGTGGCTGCGGTGCCGCAGAAATCGACTGTCGCACCTAAGCCCGTCACAGAGGTGCGACTGTCGCAGTGCTTTCGAGCTAGCCCTGTGCCGCTTGAGCCAGCCATCCTTTCACGCGCGACTGTCGCACGTCTCCATCCCGACACGCTCGGCCAGCGGCCGGCGCATGAGGATCTGGTCGAGGCGTTTGTGCGCGACTGTCTCATCAAGTGCCCGGGCGCAAAGTTGAGAGCCAACGACGTGTATGCGGCCTACGCGTCGTACTGCGCGGAGCTGTGTCTGGTCCCTGGCTCGCAAACACTCTTTGGTCGATGCATCAGAAAGCTGAGTGTTAAGGCCGAGCGGAAAAACAACCGCGTGTTCTACCACGACATCCGACTGCGCAAGGCTGCGCCTATCGAGTACGGCGTCGACGACTAAACGGTGGGACACTCAAGCTGGGAAACAGCGAAAAGCCTTGGGATGATTCTGCGTCCCACTTTTCCGTAACTATTTGACGGTGCTCGGTTGATGGAGTCCCTCTTGCGGCACCAGAATTTTCAAGGATTTGGCTGTCTATTAGCTACCCTTGGGTGTTCCGAAGTTCTCAAAAGTAATGACGAAGTAACGACCGAGAGGCATTACGTGGTCTCCTGCGGACGTGCTCAACGTCACTCGTTCCTCGCTCGCCTGTACCGGCTCAGAGCTATTGCGGCTAACGGCGGGCGGAGTCAGGCCAAGACATCTCGGCAGGTGGCGAGAGTTAAAGGTATGCACAACCTGGAGACCCCCGCTGGGATCCTACCCCCGGGCAAGGGGGGATGCCACTCCTCTGCGAGGGGGGAGAATAGACACTCGAATCTTATTGAGAGAAATTCCTCGAAAGTGTCGAACAGAAATTCTGACTAGTTGGAAGAGAGGTGAGCAGCACAAGCGGACCAATGCGCAATCGAGCCCTCTGGGAGCCGATATCGTGAGGCCATCTGATGTTGCAGTACTCGTGGCTACATTGGTCCTGATAGTGGCCATTGTCGTCGGTGCGGAAATCTTGCTCGGTTGGTTGTGAACCTTTGCTCTGACTAGAGGGCTCGAAGCTGAGTTGCTGCCGGTTCGGTAGACACCAACCTAGGCTAATCGCGCCTTGCTCGAACTGCATCGGGCTGAGATAGCCGATCGTCGAGTGCCTGCGTCGCGGGTTATAGAACCTCTCGATGTAGTCGGACACATCGGCTCTGGCCTGGTCCCTGGTGCGGTAGGTCATGCGAGCCACACGCTCAACGTGCTGCTTTTCACGCCGAGCGCGGACGCCAGTTCGCCAACGCGCGAGGGAAGGGCGCTTTGAGAGGAGAAGACCGCCGTCCGAGGGGAACGTCGGCGGTCATCAACCTTTGGCAAAAACGAGCGACGATACTGTTGCAGCTTGCACCGAATTGCGCGGGTGCTCATTAACGAGCCGCGTCACCATGCGGTGGGCATTTGTCGCGCGGGAGCCTAAGATACTGTTCGAATGCTACTCGGAGCAGTTCCAGGCCCCCGACACACTAATGCTGAGTGCGCACGTCGTTACTTTGAAATCATCGTCTCGCAGCGGACGGACAGGAGTATCAGTCAGGTAAAAATACCGGCTGAATCAAGGGAGGAGAGAACGGAATGTCTGGAAAGGCAGGTTCTTTCAAACGTGCCAATAAAACGGTTGTATTGGGTATCGGCGGTGCGCTGGGGCATGATGCCAATGCCGCTCTCATTGTGGATGGCAAATTAATTGCCTCAAGCCAGGAGGAGCGCTTCACACGTGTGAAGCATGACGGTCAATTTCCGGCCCATGCTATCCATGATTGTCTGCAAATCGCCGGTTTGAAAACTCAGGATGTGACGGTCTGCGTCTTCGCGGAGAAGCCACTTCAGAGTAGCCTATTCAAAGCGACGGGCCGCGCTAACTCCCAGATATCTCGCTGGCTAGGCAATCTCCTGCCTCCTGCGTGGTGCGGCTTTTACAACGCTCCGGCGCGCCGGATGCTGCCAAACGCGGAATTTTGCTATGCGTGGCATCATTTCTCTCATGTAGCCGGAGCCTTTTACACCTCGCCCTTCGAGAGTTCGGCTTTTCTCTGCGTGGATGGCAAAGGAGAGGACTTGAACGCTTCCATAGGTCGCGTCGGCCATCATTACCTTGAAATGACGCACGAACAGAAATACGAGAATGGCCTAGGACTCCTATATACTTTGGTTACGGTCTATCTGGGATTTCCCTCTTTTGGTTCCGAATACAAGGTCATGGGACTTGCTCCCTATGGCGAGCCAACTTATGCGGCCCGACTGCGCAAGATAACACAGCAAGATGCGTGCGGCGGCTTTCGACTGAGTGACCAGGTCGCCTTTACTGATAGATCGCTGCTTTCGGCGGTCAAACTCGTAGCCGACGCTACCGGTTTACCACCTCGAACCGAAGAAGTGCCTTTGAACACTGATTACATCAATATCCGGAGAATTGAACACGCCCTCATACATGCCCGATTTCCGCAATTTTCCCGCCACGACGCAGTTTTGCGCGCAGCCGCCGCAGAAAATCAGGTTCTTTTCTCCCGTCTGCTCGCGCGCAAAATCAGCCATCTTAAATACCTCTTCTTCGAAGATGTGCTGCAAAGAGGCGGCGTGGTCAACGACTCTGCTTTTCGTAATCCTTTCGATAAATCCCGCGAGGAGAAATTGGAATGGCGCAAGCAGTTCGCAAGCTCGGCATGATCGTGTTGGCACTGTTCGTCAAGGTATTCCCTCCAGATCGAAATGTGGGCTGGGTGAGGAGCAATCGAATCAGTGATCTACGTGGGCGATAGGCAAGCGCTATCGCCTCCTGCATCGATGCTGGATGGGCCCTGCTTTCTTAAAAGCCCAAATTTGGGCGCCTGACAGCTGATAGCGGGAATGCTGCCCTGGGTTAGAAAGCGGGCGGTCAGTGCCGGGAATGTGCAGGCGGCACCGGCAATGGATAGCGTGTGCACTGTGTCTTCGTTGACGCGACATGGAGACGAGGGCTTGATGGGGCAGTTGTGCGTTGCTCCGTTGCGTCACCGGCGGGGCGTCATAGGGGAAAGTCCATGTGGGCTCAGAACGCGTTCACCGAGAGGCTTAACCTCAAATGGCCCATTCTTCAGGCGCCGATGGGGTGGCTCAGTACCCCGGCGCTCGCCGCCGCCGTGAGCAACGCGGGCGGCCTGGGCGGCCTTGGCATGTGGGGTTTCTCCCCCGAGGACGCGGAACGCCGCATCGCCGGCTTCCGGCAACAAAGCAGTGGCAGCCTGAACGTCAACTATCCGCTCTGGCCCGAGCCCGCCATCACGCCAAAGGCGAGCGATGCCATGCGTGAGCGCCTGCAGCCGCACTACGATGCTAAAGGTTTGGGTGCGGTCCCAAAGCCTGAAGGAGCGGCAAGCGAAGTCAGTCGCGAGCATCTTGCCATGCTCTTGCGCGCAAAGCCTCAGATGGTGAGCTTCCATTTTGGTTTGCCGCGGCCGGAGGTGGTGCAAGCCATCAAGAGTGCCGGCGTCTTCGTCATCTGCAGTGCCACGACCGTGGCCGAGGCAAGGATGTTGGAGCAACGCGGAGTGGACGCAATTATCGCCCAGGGCACCGAGGCCGGAGGACATCGCGGCACCTTCACGGGTGTGGACATGAACATGCAGCCGGGCCTCTTCGCCCTCTTGCCTCAGGTCGTCGACGCGGTGAGGGTACCGGTCATCGCGGCCGGTGGTGTGGCAGATGGCCGCCAGGTGGCGGCCGCGTTCATGCTGGGGGCGAGCGGCGTGCAGATGGGCACAGCGTTTCTGCGCTGCGAGGAAGCCAACGTGTTCGATGCGCACCGTGCGGCGTTGCGGGAGGCAAGCGATGCCTGCACCATCGTCACCGACATGATCACGGGCCGGCCCGCGCGCTATATCAGGAACAGGCTTACCGACGATCTCATCGCCTCGGGGCTCCAGCCGGTGTCATTTCCGGCCCAGCTGAGCTTGACCGCGCCGCTCGGAACGACGGGCGACAGGGAGCTTACCGCCTTGTTCGCGGGGCAGTCGGCCGCGCTCGCAAAAGACACGAATGCGGCGGCCTTGGTCGAGGCCCTTGCTCAAGAGACGTCGCTCCGCCTGCGGGCGTTCCGGGATTGAACCCAGATGCCTGTGTTCTGGCCGATGCTGCGTTTCAAGGTGTGCGGGACGCGGACTGTGAATATGGGGCAGCTTTTCCGGTGCTGCGCGTGACCCGCCACGGGAGGCCCGCCACAATGAACGGACGGACCGGTGATGCGGCCGGCGCGGAGCGAGTGCCAGTGAGCTGACAAGCAGAGCAGGGCTGAGCGAGTGCCCGTTTCTTCGCGTGCGCGCCGAGGGCCATTCACATCATTGCCGCAGGACGTCGATGTCGTCCGAGCCGAGGCCGGATGGGTCGAATGCCTGGCCGGTTGGAGGTTGGCTATCGCGTCCCTGAAGCGCGATGAAGAAGGCGCAAACTTTGCAGGTAGTGCTTGCGGATATCGGCATCGGTGATGCCGGTAAACAGGCGCACTAATTCCGCCAGCTCGTCACCGATTGCCTGGCTTTCGCCCCCTTGGCCGTTCGCAGGTACAACATCCGGCGACGCCGGATCAGTCCGCAGCTCCGAAAAAAACCAGTGCACAGGCACATCAAGAACCGATGCCAGTTTGTAGAGCCGTCCTGCGCTGACGCGATTCTGGGCGTTCTCGTACTTGAGGAGTTGCTGGTGGGCCACCCCAATCTTTTCGGCGACCTCTTCCGAGCTCAAATCCAGCATGGTGCGCCGAAATCGAATCCGCCGGCCGACAACGGTGTCGATTTCGGTTATCTGACGCGCTGGCATTCTGGACGGTGGTTGGTGGACCGCCTCGGGGCTAGCGACACTACCTAAGGTTTCAGAACGCTTCTTTGGCATGACCTGATCTATATCTTGCTGTGAAAACGATGGCAATTCGTCCAACTAAAAGTTCCTAAAATTTGACGCTTATTTAGCCGCTAATTTACGGCCGCCTTTAAGAGCCGCTGGTGCACGGTGCAGCCCTTCGCCAGTCCCCGCATGGCCGCCAAATGCCCCAAAGAAATGCGTTGAAGGTGAGCCGGCGCCGCGCCGGCCGGACCCGTGTCGGTAACTTTCTACGGACGCTGCGCATCGACCATGGTCCTGTCGAGTTGCTCGGCCAGTTCTTTCTGAAAGCCGAGATGGCGGCGCGGGTCCGAGGTTTGGATCTGTCTTTCGGATCCTTCGCGGAGCTTGCTGCTGTCAATATTCAGAACCGTCAGCACTGGGCTCCGCTGCTTCCCCAGTTTAGGGCCGGCGCGGATGGTCTCAGCGAAGACACGGCGTTCTGCATCCTCGGCCGCAACGCGGCGGGCGACGTCGTCGCTACGCAGGCCGCACGCTTCTTTGACATTTCGAAGTCGACGCTCCAGCGCGAAGCCGAGAGCCTGCGGCTGTTCTATGGATCTGGTGAGAAGCCCTCCGATGCCAGGTGCCGCATCCGTTCTCCGATCGCCAAAAAGATTCGCGGATATGTGGCCTATTCCGGAAGCGGCTGGTATAGGCCGGACTATCGCGGCATGCAGCTTTCCGCGATCCTGCCGCGCATCTCCCGCGCCTACGCGCTGGCACGCTGGAACACCGAAACCACAGTATCGTTCATCAATGTCGGCCTGATCGAAAAGGGCGTCGCTGCGCGTTACGGCTACACCAGACTCGACGGGGAAGTCCGTATGCAGAACGTCTTTGCCCCGGAGTTCAAAGGCGTCGTGGCGTGGATGCCGCGAGACGAGCTCATCGGTGACGTTCAACATTTCCTAGAGACCTTCGACGCGCAGGTCGATGTCGGGGCCGAGGGAGGACGCAGTCACGAGCAGCCTCTGGCCACCGGGTCTCGAGAACGGTAGGATCAGCCTGCGATAGCGTACCCTGTGTGCGCCCTGCCGGGGGCGATCAATGATGGCGTCAACCTCACCGCACCAAGGTCGCGAGGTCAAGTACACGTCGCGATGCGCTTCAGCGACCCATTGCCCGTACTGAACATCCGGCACATCTTCGAACCGCGTGCCGACGGCATGACGCAGATAGCGTGCATCGTAGCTCTTGTAGCCGGACCCCACCTTGCGAATGATCAACTCGCTGCCGTCGGAGGACGGAGCCGTGATCGTAAAGCGACCGCCGAACAGCTGATCGAAACGTTCGCCCGCCATTTTGAGATCGGTGATCTCCCTGCAGACCGACCAAGCACCGTGGGCGATGTGCAACGGTGTGCCCGGTTGCAACGCCGAGGGCGGCAGCGTGCGACTCAACAGGCGCTGGCGAGCGGCAGGGCGAGAGCGATCGCAAAGCTGTCCCAAACGACGCCTGATATTTGCAGGTCCAGGCACAATTTCATCGGACCACGTCTTGTCCAGCCACGAGATCGCCGCGCACGCATGCCCACCGTCGGCAAGCCAGTAGAATAGCGCGACGAGCGCGCCCGGTTCGACAATCGCCGGCCTCAATCTGATGCGCGGGATGTGCCCGGTGGTTTGAACCGAAATATATCCGAGGTTGCGGACCGCATAGTCGCAAAGGTCGTCGCGCGGAAGATCGGTGCCGAGCTTGTGCTCCAGGCGAACATCAGCGGCGCGCCAAAATACGCCGTCCGCGTCAATGATCCCCCACGAGTGCCGCATTTCGCGTGTGCCACAATCGACCCGCTTCAACCTAGCTGTGGCTCGAAACGACTTCAAGTCAAGAACTAGCCTCGTCCGGGCTGGGTCTGCTCTGCCAAGACCACGCAACTATGGCCAATCCTATGGTCTGCAGCAGTGCCAGCCCGATGAAGGGGACGGCATAGCCGTGCGTGATTTCGAACGCAAGTGCGACGCCGAACGGGGCCAGCGACAAAGCGAGTTGATTGGACGACGACACCGACGCGATGACTTTGCCTCTTTCGGACGGCAGAAACTCCTTTTGTGCAATGATCGGCAGCAACAAAATGCTGTTGCCGATGGTCAAACCGTAGACTGCGCAAGCGAACAGCAAGGCGAGCTGCGATTGGCCTACACCCATGACGACAATGGCTGCAGCTTGGACAAGAAAACTCAAGGCTGCAGCCAGCCTGCAATCGACGCGGCCCAGAACCCATGCCATCAGCCAACGTCCGGCCATGCCACACGCCAGGACCAGGCTCATGAGAAAGGCTGCCCCCTGCGGATCAAAAACCAGCGCCATCCGCGTCAGCAGGTGCGATGCGGCTCCGATCTGGCCGAAGACAAAGAGTGAGAACGCCAGCCCCAGCCAGCGATACCGGGGATTGGCGAGCAAGGCCGCATACGACGCCGGCATTCCGCTCTGCGGCAGTGCGACCCTGCCGCACAACGGCGCGAGGAGCGGAATGGCAAGGGCCAGCACCAATGCGGCGAACGCGGCCGCAGCCCAACTCATGCCCCAGGCGTCAGCCAGAAACACGAACGCCGGAGTGAACATAAAGCCACCGACAGTGGCTCCATTGAGCGCGGTCGCCAGTGACCACGGTTGGGCACGGTCGCCGACGAAAGAAGCGATCGAAGCGCTTCCAGTGAGGGCCCAGCCAAACCCCGTGACAACCGCCGCCGCATACGCCTGAAGGGGGAGGGTGGCGTTGGCCCAGGCGACCATGCCGATGCAGGACGCAACGAGACCGCAGCACAGGGTTTCAGCAATCCCTAGACGTCGATGCACCTTGTCGAGGCCCCAAAGCAGCACGGCACTGGCGAGGAAATGAACCGTGACCGGTGTCGACGCTTGCAGGGCTGACCACCCAGCGGCGTGCTGCAGGTGCAGGGCAAACACGAACGGTGCGTAGAAATTGAGGCTCCACGACAACATGGCGACCACGAAGCCGACGGCTGTCACGCGGCTCAGGCTGACCGATCCCGGCCGGAAGAGCGCTCCTTCACGTAGGTTCATGCACCAACCTCAAGTTTGATCGCAGCCTACCGCGACCGGCACCTTCGGCTCGGGACGTTACTTGTCAGGCTCGTGCGATGATCGAGAAATTCGCCGGCGTTTGCCGCGGATCCTGGAGCGAATTTCTCGATCTGAGTTACACGAGCAAGATTATGATTCTAGTGTCCCTTTTTATTCCGAAGTTCGCTCCCGGACCTAGCATCGCGATTGGGCGAACGTCGGAATCGGGACACTAGTCGCAGATCGGATGCCGTTGGTACCGAACACGGCACATTTAGTGAACGACGGCGTTAGCCCCGTACCGTTGGCGCGCGTGTTTCGACATCGATGCGCGGAACACAATAAACAATTTTCCTACCTTTGATTGGAAAATTGTAGTCAAAGTGGGAATATGGCCGTAGGTTGGTTGCGTTGCAGGCCCCATCCATCCCGCACGTGGGGCTCAGGGATTTGCAGCCCCGCACGCAAATCCCGGCGGGGTGCTCCGAATGCAGAAGGGAGCACCCCGCCTGCGCCTCCTGATGAGCGACGTGTGAGCAAAGGGCCGGAATGCAGAAGTTCTCCAATATGATGCGTGAATTGCGCGATCTTTCCGTCGTTGACCTGTTGCACCGCGCCAGCCAGTCCGCCGACGTCGCGTTCGTGCGCCAAGTCGGCGATCATCTGAATGCGCGCCAGTATGCCGTGTTGCGCGCTGTAGCCCAGGGTGAAGGGCTCAGCCAGCAGGCCATCGTTGAGGCGACCGGCATCGATCGGTCCACGTTGGCATCCATGGTGCAGCGACTGGTCCGGCGCGGCCTCCTACAGCGTCGGCGGACGAAGCAGGACGCACGAGCGTATGCCGTGCGCCTGACTGCTGCCGGCAAGGACGCGTTGATGAAGATGGGGCCGGGTGCGCAGAATGCCGACGCACAGCTTCTCTCGGCCATCCAGAGTAGTCGCCGCGCGCATCTCCGCTCCGCGCTTGTGGACCTGATTGAAGCGACACAGCGCGACTAGAGCGCGATCGTTTCGCATGGAAGCACTATCGGCTTCCATGCGTCCGCGCGCAGCGCGGCTCCGCCGCGACACGTGAACCGCACTCTAAAACTTATAAGGTAGAGCAGGATTCACGCTTCGGCCGAAGCGCCTCGGTTGCGGAAAATGCACTATCCGAAGCGATCCTGCTCTAGTTCGTGCCGACGTGCGCTCAACGAAGGTAACGCTGGGATCGGCCGGGCAAGAGCATCAATTTTTGGAAATTTGGGGGGAGGAACAGGTCGCGCTAGCACGACACGTTCCTCGACTTCACCACCCCCTCGGACCACCGCATTCGGCTGGCCGACCCGCACATCATTTGTGCGTGTGTAGACTATCCTTGTCCAGACCATCCCCAGGCATTGTGGATAACCAATGCGGGCGCGTGCGGCTGGCATCGGTTCGATGGCTTTGGGCGGCGGAAGCGGCCGCCACGTCGGAAATGCTGATGGACGCGCAGCATCGGCGTCCTGCTTGCGAAAACGGCAGGGGCCGGCCTCTACGTCGGACGTCCACGGCGAGCCGGCTGGGCGTTTCGAGTCCCTCATGCGGCACCATTTTCCCATTCGTGACGGCCTCATAACAGTGTTGCGTGCATTTTGCGCGTGCACAGAGTTAAGGCATTGCACGCTATTGCGCCCGGGCGGTTCTTGGGGAATGCTATGGGATAAGTCCGTCACCGTTATCCGTAGATGCGTCATAGGGAGGGGAATTCATGCGCTTGAGGTTTGCCGCAACCTTGGTTGCGAGCTTGGCGCTTTTTGGCAGCAGTGCCTACGCGCAGCAGATCGACAAGAAGGAATTCAACGTCATCGGCACGTGGAATTTCCTGACCAACTGGAAGGTGCTCGAGCAGCCGTTCTGGAACGAGGATTTGCCGAAAGCCTCGGGCGGCCAGATCAAGACCAATCTCAAGTCCGTCACCGAGGTCAATCTGAAGGGCACCGAAGTCCTGCGGTTGCTGAAGCAGGGTGTATTCGACTTCGCCGCGGCCCTGCCGATCTATGTCGAGGACGGCGGTGCCATCATCGAGGCCGTGGATATCGCAGGAGTGTCGCGCAGCTTCCAGATGAGCCGTGAGCTCACCGACGCCTGGATGCCCGAGATGCAGACGGTGATGAAGGAGCGGCACAACGCCATCATTCTGGCCTCCTTCACATGGCCGGAGCAGAACTTCTACTGCAGGGGCGAGATCAAGAGCATCGCGGACCTGAAGGGCAAGAAGGTGCGCGTGCAGGGCACGTCGCAAGCCGATCTAGTGGCCGCTCTCGGCGGCTCGGCCGTGACGATCGCATTCGGCGAGGTTGTGCCGGCGCTGGAGAAGGGCGTGGTCGATTGTGGCATCACGGGTACCATGCCGGCCTACAAGGCGAAGTGGCCGGAGGTGACCAACACGCTGTATCGGCTGCCGGTCGGCTTCACCGTCGGTCTGTGGGTGGCGAACCTCACGGGCTGGAACAAGCTCTCGCCCGCGACGCGCGATCTCCTGACGGCACAGTTCAAGGCGCTGGAAGAAAAATCCTGGAAGACCGTTATAGCGGAGACTGAAGAGGGCGTCGCCTGCACAACCGGCACAGGGACATGCTCAGCCGGTCCTCCGGGCAAGCTGACGCTGGTGAAGCCGTCCGAGGACGACCTCAAGGCGCGCGACAAGGCGCTGAACGATGTCGTGCTGAAGAGCTGGGCCAAGCGCTGTGGCGACGCGTGCGCTGCCAAGTGGGACGCGCTGGTCGGCAAGAAGTACGGCCTCGCGGCTAAATCCAGCTAATCTGATCTCATAGGGATGGGGCCCGGACTGGAAACAGATCCGGGTCTTTTTTCATGGAAATTCTCTGGAAGGCCGTCGCCGCGATCGCGCGCGTGGCGATATGGTGCGGCGGTGCAATGCTGTTTCTGGCCGCTGGCATCGTCACGGCCGAGGTGCTGCTGCGCAAGGGACTGGGGTTCCTGTTCGGCACGAGCTTCGTCTTCTCGGGCTCTGACGAGATTTCGGCTTACCTCTTTGCCGTCGGAACAAGCTGGGCCATGGCGCATGTGCTCATGACCCGGGGGCACGTACGCATCGATGCGCTGTATGGCGGCTTCAGCCCAAGGGTGCGAAGCCTGCTGGATATCTTTGCTCTTGTGGTTCTGGGCGTGTTCGTCGCCGCGCTCCTCGAGCGGGCCTGGGACATCTCGTCTACGAGCTATGTCGAGGAGATTCGCTCGAACTCGCCAAATCGGTTGCCGCTGGCTTGGGCGCAATTGCCGTGGTTTGCCGGAATAGCCTTGTTCTTCATTGCGCTCGTGCTCGCCGTGTTGCGGTCCGCGCTTGCCGTCCTGGGCGGGGACTACGCGGCTGCTGCCGCGATCGCGGGTGCAGCTACACAGGACGAGGAGATCGAGAGTGAATTGTCGGGCCTCGGCATCGGCAAGGACGCAGCCGGGCCGAAGGGATAAGACATGCTCGCAACAACTCTCCTACTGCTGGTGGTGCTGCTCGCGCTGAGCGTGCCGGTGGCCGGCGTCATGGGTGTGCTCGGGCTCGCGCTCAATCAGTTCTACTCGTCCATGCCGCTGCATCGCGCCATGGGCGAGATCATCTGGAACTCGTCCAGTGAATACATCCTCATTGCCATTCCCCTATTCGTCATGCTGGGCGAGATCCTGCTGAGAGCGGGCATCGCAGAGCGTGTCTACAATGCCATTGCGCAGTGGCTGTCATGGCTGCCCGGCGGCCTCATGCATGCCAACATTGGCTCGTGCGCCTTGTTCGCGGCGACGTCGGGCTCAAGCGTCGCCACCGCAGCCACCATAGGGACGGTGGCAATTCCGGAAATTCACAAACATAAATACGACGAGCCACTTTTTCTCGGCACGATTGCGGCCGGCGGTACCCTCGGCATTCTGATCCCGCCCTCCATC
This sequence comes from Hyphomicrobiaceae bacterium, assembly GCA_046154585.1. Taxonomy (GTDB): domain Bacteria; phylum Pseudomonadota; class Alphaproteobacteria; order Rhizobiales; family Hyphomicrobiaceae; genus CADEFX01. Next base: position 20,175 of record JBJXDX010000146.1, read on the forward strand.
AATTTCATTCTTTACGGATTGCTGACAAACACCTCCGTGCCGCGGCTTTATCTTGCAGGGTTTGTTCCGGGATTTCTGCTCGCCGGCATGTTCATGCTGATCGTGTTCGTCATCTGTGTCATCAGTCCGCGCAAAGGGGGCACGAAGCTGGCGACCACGTGGGGGCAACGGATTCGCATGTTGCCGACATTGCTGCCGCCGATCTTCATCTTTCTGGTCGTGGTCGGCTCGATCTACGCCGGTGTGGCGACGCCGACAGAGGCCGCCTCACTCGGCGTTATTGCTGCGCTGCTGCTTGCAATCTGGGAGCGGCGCCTGTCGCTTTCGATGCTGCGCGCCGTTGCCGAAGGCACGATGCGGACGACAGCCATGATCATGCTCATCATCATGGCGGCGCAGTTCCTCAACTTCGTGCTTGCGGCCATCGGGCTGACGGATGGTCTGGGAAAAATCATCGAAGGTCTGGGGCTCGGCAAGTATGGGACGATGATCCTCATCATCATCTTCTACTTGATCCTCGGCTGCTTCATGGAGACGATCTCCATGATGATCCTGACGACGCCCTTCATTGCTCCCATCGTGTTCGGCTTGGGCTGGGACCCGATTTGGTGGGGCATCGTGCTCACCGTCCTGATCGAGGCGGCGTTGATTACGCCACCTGTGGGTCTCAATCTGTACGTCGTCCAGGGCATGCGCGGACGCGGTTCGATCAACGATGTGATTCGCGGTGCACTGCCGTTCGTTTTCGCCATGGTGGTACTGGTCGCGCTGCTTATGGCGGTGCCGGACATCGCGCTGTGGCTGCCGCGCTATGTCATGGGGTGACGCGGGGAGACGGTCGGAGCGACTACGCCCGGCTGAGGCCGAGCCATTTCTTCCAGCGGCTTTGTTTGGGCTCGGCCGCTGGGGCTTCCTCGGCGGCTGCGGGCTCTTCCTCACCGCCGACTTCGGCGGCAAACTTGCTGAAGAACTCGTCGGCGAGCTTTTTCGATGTGGCTTGGATGAGGCGGCTGCCGAGCGAGGCGAGCTTGCCGCCGACATCGGCCTTGGCGGTGTAATCGAGGATGGTGTGATCGGCGTCGGGTGTGAGCTTCACCTCAGCGCTGCCTTTGGCAAAGCCCGCTGCGCCACCCTGGCCCTGGCCGGCGATGGTGTAGCTCTCGGGAGGATTGAGATCCTGCAACGTCACGGCGCCGGTGAAATTGGCGTTCATGGGGCCGATCTTCAGCGTGACCTTGGCGGTGAACTCCGTGTCCGACTTGCGGTCAAGCTCCCGGCAGCCGGGAATGCAGCGGCGCAAGACATCGGGATCGTTGAGGGCGGCCCAGACAACCTCGCGCGGTGCGGCGATGCGATATTGGCCGATGATATCCATGGGCTCACCTCCGCTGATGTCAGGTCAGGCGATGTTGGAGCTCGAACCGCCTCCGGTTGCAAGACGCGTGACTTTCCAGCCGCTGCCATTGCGCTCGATCAATAGCGGCGTGGCGTTGCCGTAGTCGGTGTCGGCCAGTTGCAGGTTGAGACTCGCAGCCAGCACATAAAGTGTGCCGCCGTGCGCGACCAGCGCCGTCAGCGGTCCCGGCGCGAGGCTGTCGAGTAAGCCCTTCTGCGTGCGCTCGACGAACCAGGCGAGCGTTTCCCCGTTTGGAGGTGAATTGCGCCAGTCGTAGTCGGCGGACGGGCTGCCGACGAGATCACCGAACCAGCGTTCGCGCAAACCTTCGGCCGCAGTCGGCAGCACTTTATGCGGTTCGCCGACGATTTCCGCCGTGCGCCAGGCGCGGCGCATGGTGCTGGCCATGATCTTTTGCAGCCGCTGCCCGGTCAGGCATTCGGCGGCTTGCCGGGCCTGCTCCAGGCCGCGGGCATTGAGCTCCTGCTCCGCGGTCTGGAAGATCTTCGAGAAATTGCCGTCGGTCTCGCCGTGGCGCACGAAGATGAAGCTCTCGCGCTGCAGGTCGAGAGGATTTTCGCGCGCCATGCGGAACAGGTCCTCCAGGCCACGATGGCGATAGCCGGGGGTGGCGGCAGGCTCGTCCGGGTCACGGATCATCAGACAATCTCGAACAAAGCAGCAGCGCCCTGGCCACCGCCGATGCACATGGTGACGACGGCGTACTTGTCGCCGCGGCGCTTGCCTTCGATAAGGGCGTGGCCGGTGAGGCGGGCGCCGCTCATGCCGTAGGGATGACCGATGGATACCGCGCCACCGTCGACGTTGAGCCGCTCCCAGGGGATGCCGAGCTTGTCGCGGCAGTAGACGACCTGCACGGCGAAGGCTTCGTTCAGCTCCCAGATACCGATGTCCTCGACCTTGAGGCCGTGCTTCTTGAGCAGCTTCGGCACGGCGAACACGGGGCCGATGCCCATCTCGTCGGGCTCGCAACCGGCGACCTCGAAGCCGCGATAGATGCCGAGCGGCTTCAAGCCGCGCGCCTGGGCCTGCTTGTCGCTCATGAGCACGCTGGCGGAGGCGCCGTCGGAGAGCTGGCTGGCGTTGCCGGCGGTGATGAAGTTGCCTTCGCCCATCACGGGCTTGAGCTTGGCCAAGCCTTCCATGTTGGTGTCGGGACGGTTGCCCTCGTCGCGCTTCAGCTCGAACATCTCGGTGCCGGTGACCTTGCCCTCCTTGTCGTAGAGGATTTTCTCGGCTTTGAGCGGCACGATCTCGTCGTTGAACTTGCCGGCTTGCTGAGCGGAGGCGGTGCGGCGCTGGCTTTCGAGCGCGTACTCGTCCTGCACCTCGCGGCTGATGCTGTAGCGCTTGGCAACGGTATCGGCCGTCTGGATCATCGACCAGTAGATCTCGGGTTTGTGCTCGATAAGCCATTCGTCCTTGGATCGGAATTTGTTGGCATGCTCGTTCTGCACGAGGCTGATGGAGTCGAGGCCGCCGGCGACGATGATGCCGGCATCGTCGGAGCGGATGCGCTGCGCCGCCATGGCGATGGTTTGGAGGCCGGAAGAGCAGAAGCGGTTGACCGTGACGCCGGCGACGGTGACGGGCAGGCCTGCGCGCAGCGCGATCTGACGGGCGATGTTGCCGCCGGTGGCGCCCTCGGGGATAGCGCAGCCCATCATCACGTCATCGACCTCGGAAGCATCGACCTTGGCCCGCTTGACGGCTTCGGCCACGACGTGGCCACCCATGGTGGCGCCGTGCAGGTTGTTGAAGGCACCGCGATAGGCACGGCCGATCGGCGTGCGCGCGGTCGATACGATCACTGCGTCGGCCATGGCGTCTCCTTTTCGGGTCGTCGATGTCGTGGATCGAAGAGATTCTAGAGCGAGATCGGTTGCGAGGAAAGCGAGTCCCCTCTCCCCATGCCCACTATCAGGCATGGAGAGAGGGAGAAGTTATTCGGCGGCGTCGCGTTTGCCGGCAGGCCGAAAGGCCGTGCGGCGCTCGTCCCATTCGGCGGCGCCGAAACGGGCGAACACCTGGGCAGGTCCAGCGTCGCCGGGTGTCGGCGGATGCTTGCCGGTCTTCTTGACCTCGGCCAGAAGCTGATCGCTGATGCCGACGACCGCGGAAATCAGCAGGCCCGGCATGATGGCGAGGGCGTAGCCCATCTTCTCTGCGGCGACGAGGTCCATGTCCGGCGATTTGCCGTTGCGGACGACGTTCAAGAGGCAGGGTGCCTTGATGAGCTTGGGCACCTGCTCGATCTCGGACATGGTCTGGGGTGCTTCCAGGAACACCATATCGGCGCCGGCTTCGACGGCTGCTTTCGAGCGCTTGATGGCGGCGTCGAAGCCTTCCATGGCGCGGCTATCCGTGCGGGCGATGATGAGGAAGTCGCGGCTGCGGCGCGCGGCGACGGCGGCGCGGATCTTGGCCAGATAGTCCTCGAGGCTCACCAGCTCCTTGTTGTCGAGGTGGCCGCATTTCTTCGGGAACACCTGGTCCTCGACGTGAATGGCGGTGACGCCGGCGCGCTCGAATTCCTGCACCGTGCGGTACATGTTGAGCTCGTTGCCGTAGCCGGTGTCGGCGTCGGAGATGAGCGGCAGGCCGATGGAGGCCGCGATGCGGCGCGCATTCTCGACCATCTCGCTCATGGTGACGAGGCCGTAGTCGGGATACCCGAGTGTGGCAGCGGTTCCGGCACCCGTCATGTAGACCGCGGGAAAGCCGGCCTGCTCGATGAGGCGCGCGGTGATGCAGTCATAGGCTCCCGGCGCGATGACCATTTTGCCTGACGTGATCTGCTCGCGCAGCGTTTTGGGTGCCGGCATTGGTGCCTCCTTGGTGTTGATGCGCTTCCCTGGCCGGACCATATGTCCGGACGTCCGGGCCGTCCAGCAGGCTGTCTTGGCGCAAGCGCCCCAACCACTCTCTCAGAGTCATCCCGGCATTTATTGCCGGGACCCATCGCGCCGCGAACGCGAACCGATGTTGGTGTGTGGGGGCGGCCCACAAACGTCAGGCCTCCGGACTCGCCGCGCGATGGGTCCCGGTGACAAGCATCGGGATGACATTTGTGGGTGTGGCGCGGCCAAGCCCCCTAACACCCATCGCATGGTTTAAGATGAGGTACTCCTCTAACATCACCGGCAGGTGAGAGAGACAACAAGGAGGCAAGGTCATGCAGCGTGTTCTCATGACGGGGGCGGCCGGCGGCATCGGCGGGCATATGCGGCGGCTGTTGAAGCCGATTTATCCGGGGCTGGTTTTGTCGGACATGAAGCGGCCCGAGAACCTCGGCGCTGACGAGACCTTTGTTGCGGCCGACCTGACGAAGCCGTCGGAGATCGAAGCGGCGTGCCAGGGCATCGAGGGCATCGTGCACTTCGGCGGATATTCGGTGGAGGGGACCTGGGATCAGATCCTCCAGGCCAACATCATCGGCTGCTACAATCTGTTCGAGGCAGCGCGCAAGGCGGGCGTGAACAGGGTGATCTTTGCGTCGAGCAACCACGCCGTGGGTTATTATCCGCGTTTGACGACGATCCCGGGCGAGGTGATCCCGCGGCCGGACAGCAGATACGGCGTCAGCAAGGTGTTCGGCGAGGGGCTCGGTGCGATGTATGCCTTCAAGCACGGCATCGGCGTCACGAGCCTGCGCATCGGCAACCTGGGGACTGAGCCCATCGATGAGCGGCGGCTGGCGATCTGGCTGACCCCGGAGGATCTGGTGAAGCTGATCCGCATCGGCCTCGAGAAGCCGGATCTCGTCTACGAGGTGATGTATGGCGTCTCCGACAACGCGCGCTCCTGGTACGACAACAGCCATGCCGCTGCGCTGGGCTACAAGCCCGAAAGCAAGGCAGAGGATCACAAGGAGGCGGCAATGGCGGCGCAGGCCAAGTTGCCGCGCGATCCGGTCGGCGACTTCTATCAGGGTGGCACGTTCTGCGCGGCGGAGTATTCTGCGGACTTCGCAAACATGAAGTCCCGGAGCTGAGCCCGTAGATGCCAACCGCCAATGCCGATCGCGTCGTCGCCAACCTTCGCCAGCTTGCCGAGCTCGGCAAATACAAGACGGGGGTGCATCGCCCGTCGCTGACGCCGCAGCATGTGCAATCGCTGAACTGGCTCAAGGGCGAGCTGGAGGCGCTGGGCCACAGGACGGTGATCGACGGGATCGGCAACGTGTTCGGCTTCTCGCAGGTGAAGGGCCGCAAGCTGCTGTCGGGCTCTCACCTGGAGAGCCAGAACCATGCGGGGTGGCTCGATGGGCCGCTCGGCGTGGTCTACGCGCTGGAGGCGGCGCGGGCGATCAAGGCCGACCCGGCCTTTGCCGATTGCGGCGTGGACGTAGGTGCGTGGTGCGACGAGGAAGGCCACTTCGGCTTCTTCATGGGCAGCCGGTCGGCCTGCGGCGAGCTGAGCGACGCCGATGTCGATCAGGCCGTGGACAAGACGGACGGCCGCAAGATGCGCGATGCGCTGGCGGCAGCAGGGCTCGGCGGGCGGGAGCGCATCGTCGTCGATCCCAAGCAGTACGTGGGATACCTGGAAGCGCACATCGAGCAGGGCGATTGGCTGGAATCCACCAAACAGAAGATCGGCGTGGTGACGAGCATCGTCGGCATCCGGCAGTTCCGCGTCACGTTCGAGGGCGTGCAGAACCATGCGGGGACGACGCGCATGGCGATCCGCAAAGACGCCGGGGTGGCACTAGCGCGGTTCGCGGTGGCGATCAACGATCGCCTGCCGGCGGTGGCGGGTCCGCGCAGCGTGTGGACGGCGGGGCGTATCCTTCTCGATCCCGGGCAGCTCAGCATCATTCCGGGCGGCGGCGAGATGATGCTGCAGATGCGCGACGCGGACGATGCCGTGCTCGATCGCATGCAGACGACGCTGACGGATCTCGTCGCGGAGTTCAACGACAAGGGGCCATGCCGCGTAGAGGCGGAGATGATCCGCCGGAGTATCCCGGCGGTGATGGCGGAGCCGTTCCAGGCGGCGCTGGACGCGGCGGCGGAAGCGCGCGTGCCGGGCAAGCACGAGCGCATCCCGAGTGGAGCCGGCCACGATGCGCAGGTGTTCGCCAAGCACATGCCGTCGGGCATGATGTTCGTGCCGTCGATCGGCGGCATCAGCCATCATTGGTCGGAGAACACGAGCGATGAGGACATCGGCCTCGGCGCGCAGGTGTTCGTCGACGCGGTGGGGCGGCTGTTGAAGTAAGCGGCGCGCCGTGTGCACGTGTTCATTGCGTGCACATGTTGGAATGACGTGTTCAAATAACGCATTTTTATGAACACGTCAGGTGGACATGGTCAAGGCGTGCACATATAATGCATGCTATGGTCAAAAAATTCAAAGATTTGCACATATCTGCGAAAAAGGTTTTCGACCCCGAAAAGCCCTATAACGACCTTCCCTCCTTGCCCCCAGCTCAAGGTCTGGAAACCCTTCCCGTGATGCGGAAATGCGTGGCCGCAGGGAGGGCTTTGGCGGGCTTGAAAGAAGCCGCGAGGCTGATCCCAAACCAGGATGTCCTGATCAACACGATCCCCCTTCGCGAGGCCAAGGACAGTTCAGCGATCGAGAATATCGTCACGACGAACGACAGCCTCTTCAAGTTCGCGAACGTCGATTTCGAGGAAGCCGATGAAGCGACCAAGGAGACCCTCCGATATCGGACGGCCCTGATGAAAGGCTTCGCGGATATCGTGAAGAAGCCCCTCACCACGCGCACCGCAATCATGGTTTGCAGGGCCATCAAGAATGTAGACCTGGATATTCGGAAAACTCCAGGGACAGCCCTTGCCCATCACCCCAGCGGCAAGATCATCTACACGCCTCCAGAAGGTGAAGGCATATTGCGTGATAAACTATCGAACCTAGAGCGCTTCCTGCACGAAGAAGAGAACATTGATCCGCTCATTCGAATGGCGGCCGCCCACTATCAATTTGAGGCCATCCATCCGTTCATTGACGGCAATGGACGCACGGGCCGTATCCTCAACACGCTATTTCTGATCGACAAGAAGCTCTTGGAGCTTCCGATCTTGTATCTCAGTCGCTACATCAACCAGCATCGCGCCGAATATTATCGGTTGCTCTTGGAGGTCACGACGTCAAACGCGTGGGAGCCATGGCTCCTTTACATGCTCTCGGCCGTAGAAGAGACTTCGGCATGGACGACGGCGAAAATCAGAGCCATCGACGACCACATGACCTCGACGGTGAGATTTGTGAGTGCCGAAAGACCAAAAATATATAGCCGCGAGCTTATCGAGATCATTTTCACCCAGCCATACTGCCGTATCGCCAACATTGTCGAGGCTAGGCTGGCCAATAGGGCGACCGCATCAAAGCATCTAAAGCAACTCGCTGATATCGGCGTCCTTGTCGAGAGGAAAGAGGGTCGGGAAAAACTATACATCAATGCGAGATTTCTGGATCTCCTGGTCTCGGACTCGCACGAGGTAGCCCCCTTTAAAGTATCTAATGCGTAGCAAGAAAAGCGCGGGCTTTGGGGCCCGCGCTCCGCAGTTCAAGACGATGAACCTGCTTACTTCTCGATCTTCGGCAGAGCCTTGGCCTGTTCCTCGGTGATGCTGAGGACGACGCGGTCGCCCTGGAGCTTGAATTCCGACGGCATCAGCTTGATGCGCGTCTCGCCCATGCCGAGGAAGCCGCCGATGTCGGCGTGCAACTCGGTGACCTTGTTGTCAGAGCCGCGCTTGAACTCTGCGACCTCGCCGAGCTCCTTGCCGTCGCTGCTGTAGACGGCTTTGTCGACCCACTCCTTTGCCTGCTGTTCGGTCAGGGTCACAGACGATGCGGCATCTTGCGTTGCCGGCTGCGTGCCGGACTGTACGCTCGGTGTGGTGGACTTTTCCTGCGTCACGGACGGCGTGGAGGGCGTCGTGGACTGAGACTTGTCCTGCGTCGCGGCGGGAGGCGTGGTCGTCGTCTGCGCCACGGCCGGCGAGATGGCGAGAAGCGCAACAATGGAAGCGCTGGACAATAGCTTGATCATGCGTGGTTACCCCAATCTGATGGGCCGCCCTGACATGAGCGGCATGTGTCGAGGTAACTGCGCGCGACGCGAAAGGTTCCCTCCGGCCTACTTGCGGTAGAGTGCGCCACCGTCCATGTCGATCATGGTTCCGGCCAGATATTCGACCTGGGGGCCGGAGAGCATGACGGTGAGGGCCGCGACCTCGGCCGGTTCCTTCAAGCGGCCGAAGGGAAGGTTGGTAAGCGTTTCCTCCCAGCGGGACTCATCGCCGAAGCGCGTCTTGGCGCGCTCCTTGGAGATGCTGATGATGCGATCCGTACGCGTGCCTGCCGGATTGATGCCGAACACGCGAATGCCGAAGTCGACCGCCTTGGCGCCGATGGCGCTAGTGAACGCATTGAGCGCGGCGTTGCCGGTGGCACCGCAGATGTAGTCCCAGGTGGGTTGCCGCGCGGCCATGCCGACGATGTTGATGATGATGCCCGACTTGCGCGGCTGCATGGCCCGGAGCGCGAGCTGGGTCATGTGCACGTAGCCCAGCACCTTCAGGTCCCAGGCCTCCTGCCAGCGCTCCATGCTGAGGTCGAGTAGACTGCCGCCGGGAATGGCGCCGGCGTTGTTGACGAGAATGTCGATAGCGGGGAAGCGCTTCATCGTGTCTTCGCGCGCCGGACCTTTCGAGAGATCGGCAGCGTGGGTCTGCACGGAGACCTGGTGGCGCGAGCGGATATCGTCGGCGGTTTTCTTCAGCGCCTCGGCACTGCGCGAGACGAGGATCACATTGGCGCCCTCCGCAGCATAAGCCTCGGCAACGGCCGCGCCGATGCCCTTTGAGCTGCCCGTGACGAGGACGCTTTTGCCTCTAAGCCCGAGATCCATGGTTCGCTCCCTCGATATGGCTGGCCATGGCGGGTGGCCGTGGCTTCGGATATGTTTGGTGCCCTCAGCAATAGCCCGGTGAGCCACTCCATGCCAAGCCAAGCTGAACCGCGCACCCTGCGGCTCAACGCCAAGGACAACGTGATCGTCGCCGTGGATTCGGTCTCGGCCGGCGTAACGGCCAAGGGGATCAAGGCCGCGGCCCGCATCCCGCGCGGGCACAAGATGGCGGTGAGAAAGATCGCCAAGGGCGAGCCGATCCTGAAGTTCGGGCAGATCATCGGCTTTGCGACCGAGGATGTGCTGCCGGGCGTGCACGTGCACACGCACAACTGCGGCTTCGCGGCGTTCGAGCGCGACTATGCGCATGCGCAGGACGGCAGGATCGAGGATATCTTGCCGGTAGAGCAGCAGGCGACGTTCCAGGGCTTCCGGCGGGCCAAGGGCAATGCGGGCACGCGCAACTACATCGGTGTGGTGACGAGCGTGAACTGCTCGGCGACGGTGGCGCGCTTCATTGCCGAGGAGGTGATGCGCTCGGGCGCGCTCAAGGACTATCCGAATGTGGACGGCGTCATTCCGCTGGTGCACTCGACGGGCTGCGGCATCGATTCGGACGGCGAGGCCTTTGAAGTCTTGAAGCGCACGACATGGGGTTATGCCACCAATCCCAACATGGCGGGCGTGCTGGTGGTGGGGCTCGGCTGCGAGGGCTTCCAGATCGCGCGCATGAAGGATGCCTACGGGCTCGTGGAGAGCGATACGTTCCGCACGATGACCATCCAGGAGACAGGCGGTACCAAGAAAACGATCGCGGCCGGTGTCGAGGCGATCCGCAACATGCTGCCGATTGCCGCGAAGGCGCAGCGCGAGACCGTGCGGGCCTCCGAGCTGAACCTGGCGCTGCAGTGTGGCGGTTCGGACGGATATTCGGGCATTACGGCCAATGTGGCGTTGGGCGTGGCGGCCGACATGCTCGTGCGGCATGGCGGGACGGCCGTGTTGGCGGAGACGCCTGAGATCTACGGCGCCGAGCATCTTTTGACGCGGCGCGCGGCCTCGCGTGAGGTCGGCGAGAAGCTGGTCGGCATCATCAAGTGGTGGGAGGACTACACGTCCCGCAACAAGATGAGCATGGACAACAATCCCTCACCCGGAAACAAGGCGGGCGGGCTGACGACCATTCTCGAGAAGTCGCTGGGTGCTGCGGCCAAGGGCGGCTCGACGACGCTCAATGCGGTGTATCACTACGCCGAGCCGGTGACGGCCAAGGGCTTCGTCTACATGGATACGCCGGGCTTCGATCCGGTGGCGGCGACGGGGCAGGTGGCTGGTGGCTGCAACATCCTGTGCTTCACGACGGGGCGCGGCTCGGCCTACGGCTGCAAGCCGACGCCGTCGATCAAGCTCGCCACCAACTCCGATGTCTACCGGCGCATGATCGACGACATGGACATCAACTGCGGCGACATCCTCGACGGCGTGACGCTGAAGGCCAAGGGGCAGGAGATCTTCGAGTCGATCCTGCGCGTGGCGTCGGGCGAGCGGTCGAAGTCCGAGCTGCTGGGCTACGGCGATGCGGAGTACGTGCCCTGGCAGATCGGGGCGACGATGTAGGGTTGCTCGGGATCGACGCGTGAACACATAAATGGGCCCGGTCAGGTCTGGTTACGGGGCTCTCGGCTGGTGCCAAGTTCCGGGTCTGCCCCGATTCGGTCCTGCGTGCTAGGGGTTGGATTACCCCTTGGTCCCCATCGGGCGGCAGCCAACGTGAGGTGATTGACAGGCCGGCCTTGCAAAGCCTGCATGCCTCCGAAGCGTGCGAGAATCGCGTAAGTCTTGGACTTGCGCAAAACTTTGGACCGCGCAACGATCATCTTCGCGCGCTGGCGCTGCCATCCTCCAAGGTCCGAGGGATGTATGCATATCGCTGCGCAAAGGGAAAATGGAGGAGTATCGATGTCTGCTCGACGCCTGCTGCTTGGCTTTGTCCTTGCTAGCCCGCTGTGGGCGTGCGCCTCTGCAGGGCCCGCCCTCGCCCAGACGAAGTGGGATCTGTCGACGATTTGGCCCGACGGCAATTTCCACACTCAGAACGCCAAGCGGTTCGCCGAGGAGGTGAAGGCGGCGACCAAGGGGGCAGTGGAGATCACCGTCAAGGGCGGCGGCCAGCTCGGCTTCAAGGGGCCCGAGCACATGCGCGCGGTACGCGACGGGCTGGTGCCCATGGCCGACGTGCTGTTGAGCCAGCAGGTCGGCGACGAGCCGCTGCTCGGCGTCGAGACAGTCCCGTTCCTGATGAGCGACGAGAAGGACCGCGTGGTCCTGCACAAGCGCTTCCGGCCGCTGATCGAGAAGATTTTCGACAAGCATGATCAGATCACGCTCTACATGGTGCCCTGGCCGACCCAGTACTTCCACCTCAAAGTCAAGGCCGACAACCTCGACGGCCTCAAGGGCATCAAGGTGCGTGTGCCCGACCGGGAAGTGCATGCCCTGCTGACATTCCTCGGCATGTCGCCGGTGCTGATACCGTGGGGCGAGGTGGTGCCAGCCCTGTCCTCGGGCGCCGTGCACGGCGTCACCACCAGCGCCACCTCGGGCGTCGATGGCAAATTCTGGGAGTTCCTCAAATACTTCTATCGAACCAATCACGGCGCCTCCTCGCAGGCGGTCACGGTCAACAAGGCAGCGTGGGCCAAGCTTGCGCCCGACCAGCAGAAGGCGATCATGGACGTGGCAAAGCGGCTGGAGCCTGAGTTCTGGGCGGTCTCCGCCAAGAACGATGCCGACAGCGCCGCGCGCCTCAAGGCGGGCGGCATGGAGATGATCGAAGTGCCGGGCCCGATGATGGCCGAAATGCGCGCCAAGGCGAAACCGATGATCGACGACTTCATCAAGAAAGCGCCGGCCGCCGACGCACCCCTCAAGGCCTACCTCGCCGAGCTCAAGCGATAGAAAGCCGGTGATCGGACGGCCGAGAGATGTGAGGGGTCGAGTAGCGACGTATCCGGGATGCACGACCGCAAAGCCAGCCCCAATGTGAATGCCCCGCAGCCGCTGCGCGTCTTGCTCGACGGCATCGACCGGCTCGGCCGCCTCGACGGCTGGATCGGCGGTCTGTGCCTTGCGGCGCTCACCTGCCTGATGCTGGCAGAGGTGATCGTGCGCTCGCTTTCTCTCGTCGTGCCATGGGTGCCGGGCGACATTCCCGTTGCCTGGGAGTACTCCTCCTATCTGATGGCGGCGACCTTCACCTTCGGCGCAGCCATGACGCTGCGCGCCGGCGGGCACATCCGCGTGTCGCTGCTCACGGGACGGGTCGGGCCCGGCGCACGGCGCGCCATTGAGCTGGTCCTGGCTCTGATCGGCGTGGTCTTTGTCGGCTTCCTGGCGATGGCCATGACGAGCTTCACCTGGGAGGCCTACGTTCGCGGCCGGACCTCCGATACGAGCGGCACCCGCCTGTGGCTGCCCGCCGCCGCCATCGCCTTCGGGATGTGCCTGCTGGCTCTGCAATTCGTCGCTCGCGCCATCCAGGCGGCGCTGGGGCTGCCGCTCGAAGATCAGCGCATGCGATCCGGCGCTCCGGTGGAGTAGGGCTGCGCTCGTGTCCCGATTCCGAAGTTCGCTTGATCTCGATGCTAGGTCCGGGAGCGAACTTCGGAATCCAAAGGGACACTAGAATCATAATCTTGCTCGTGTGATTCAGATCGAGAAATTCGCTCAGAGGCGGCCGGTAGATGCGGCGAATTTCTCGATCATCACACTAGTCCGACGGGTCATTGGGAAAAGAGAGCATGCTCACCATTGTACTCACGCTCTTTGTCCTGCTGTTCTCGTTCCTCGCCGCAGGCCTCTGGATCGGCCTGGCGCTCGCCGTCACCGGCTCGCTGATGCTGGCGCTGTTCCGCGACATGCCCCTGTTCAAATTGGTCCCGCAGCAGGTCTGGAACATCCTGACCACGCAGGAGCTGCTGGCCCTGCCGCTCTTCATCCTGATGGGCGAGATCCTGTTCCGCACCAAGCTGTCGCAGACGCTGTTCTCGGGCATTGCACCGTGGGCGGGGCTGCTTCCCGGCCGCCTGCTGCACGTCAACGTCGTCGGGTGCTCGATCTTTGCGGCGATCTCCGGATCGTCGGCGGCGACGACGCAGGTGGTCGGACGCATCTCGCTTGCCGAGTTGACGCGGCGCGGTTACTCCAAAAGCATCGCCATCGGCTCGCTCGCTGGCGCCGGCACGCTTGGCTTCCTCATCCCGCCGTCCAACATCATGATCATCTATGGTGTGCTCGGCGACGTCTCGATCATCAAACTGTTCACCGCCGGGTTCATCCCAGGCGTGCTCCTCGCTATGTGCTTTTCGGCCTGGATCATGCTGCACACCACCATCAGGCCGCAGCTGGTGCCTGAAAGCGAGCGGGCACTCGCGCATGCGACGATGGCTGAGCGTCTCGCGTCAATCAGAGAGCTCGGCCCCGCGGTCTTCCTGATCTTATGCGTGCTGGGCTCCATGTACGGCGGGTTCGCGACGCCTTCGGAGTCGGCCGCCGTCGGCGTCGCTGGCGCACTGATCATCGCTGCGCTGCAGGGTTCGCTCAGTCTCGCCGGGCTCAAGGACATCGCCATCGGTGCCGTGCTCACCTGCTCGATGATCGCCATGATCCTGCTCGGCGCCTTCATCCTAGGCGTGTCGCTGGCCTTCCTGGGCATCCCCGCGGCCATCGCCGCCTGGGTCCAGAGCCTCGACCTCTCCCCGCTTATGCTAATCCTGGCGCTGATCGCCTTCTACCTGGTGCTCGGCTGCTTTCTCGACGGCTTCTCCATGATCGTCATGACGCTGCCGATCGTGCTTCCCATCGTCAAGGCGGCAGGATTCGACGAGATCTGGTTCGGAGTGTTCCTCGTGCTGGTGGTGGAGATGGCGCAGATCACGCCGCCGGTCGGCTTCAACCTGTTCGTGATCCAGGGCCTGACCGAGGAGAGCATCGGTTATATTGCTCGCGTGACCCTGCCCTATCTCGTCATAATGATCGTCTTCACGATGCTGATCACCGTGGTTCCGGAAATCGCGCTGTGGCTTCCGAAGGCGATCGCCAAATAGCGGCGCAGCAAACGGCACTTCTGCGACATCGTCATAGACCGTGCGCACTTCCGATCGGCGAGTAAGTGCGGACCTGATGATGCCGCCACTGTTATGAGTTGACGGCTAAGGCCCGCGCTACCGGGCCTTAAATCCGTCCCTCGGCCACCAGCTCTACCGCCGCGCCTACTGTTCCCAGCGCCGCCTTAAGCTGTGCGCGCTCGGCTTTGCCGAGACGGTCGGGTGCCACACGCGGCGAGAGGGGGACGCCGGCTTCGGTGTCCACCAGTTGCTGTGCGATCACCGCTGCGAGGATCGTGCGCTGCGCGTCCAGGATGGCATCCACCGTCTCGGGGGCGGCCGCGCCTTTGGCTGCCACACCCCGCAGACGCTCGGCGGTGGAGCGCGCGCGCACGTCGTGCTTGATGGAAAGTACGCGGGCGGCGGTGAAGATCGGCATAAGGCCGTGGCGCTTCAAATCGATGCGGCCGTTGTCGTCGGTGCGGAACTTGCCGAACAGCGTGAAGGCACGGCCGCGCTGGCGCGCGATCTCGAGCAGCAGGTTCTGGAAGTCGCGCGCGGCATGCCCGCGGGCGTAGGCGTGTTCCCAGATCGCCTCGCCAAGGCGCGCATCCCCGTGCACGGGCAGCGCATCGAAGAAGATGTCGACGTTGAGGAGGTCTTCGGGGCGCTGGCGGCGCACCCAGGCGTCCACTGTAGCGCGCCAGTCGGCGACGCTCTTGCGCCACGCCCGATTCCGGGCCATCACGCCGCCCTTGCACAACGGTACGCCCGCCGTATCCAGCGTCTCGTTCATGTGCCGGGCGAGCGTTTCGAAGTAGCGGTCCTCGGGTCCGCCTTCGGCGCCCTCGGCGTAGACGATGGCGTTGTCCTGGTCGGCGGCGAGTTGGCTCTCGCCGCGGCCCGCCGAGCCCAAGACCAGAACGGCGTACGGCACCGGTGGTCCATCCGCGCCTTGACCCTTCATGTGCAGCTCGGCGAGCTCGGCCGCGCGGCGGGTCATGGCGCAGATTTCCGAGCTCACCACTGCCGAGATGATGCGCGGGTCGACCTCCTCCTCCATCAGGCTCTTTGCCATCAGCGGCAGTCGCGCCCAGGCGGCGGCCAGCGCCGGCGGCGTGGCGGCGCTGTCGATCTCGTCGCCCAGCACAATGGCCGCGGTGGCGCGATCGCGTAGCAGGCTGCGGCCCGTCAGCGCCCCGACGATCTCGCCCCCGGCATCCGTGACGCCCAGGTGGCGGAAGCCCATGCGCTGGATGCGGCCGATGGCGCGGTAAAGGAAATCGTCCTCTGCCACCGTTTGCAGCGGTGCACTGGCGATGCGCCCGATGGGAGTGGCGAGGCTTGCCTCGCCACTCTCATTGAGAGCGCGCAGCACGTCACGCTCGGTGACGATGCCGACCTCGCTCGAGGCTGCACGCACGAACACGCTGCTGATCTTTCTGTCGATCAGCAGGCGCACGGCGTCGCGCACCGTGGTCTCGGGCGCGGCGAACTCCGGCGGCGCACTCATGACGTCGCGCACGCGGTGGCGATAGAGGAAGCTGTCGACCTTGGCGACGGCTTGGCTGCCCGAGGCGGACGGGGGCGAGGACGGCCGGGCCGCGCCGGCGCCGGCCGCCGCCTGGCGCTCGGCCAGTGCGTGGCTGGCGGCCTCGGCCTCCGCCAGCGTGCGGATGCCCTTGGCGCGCAGCAGCGGCACCAGCGCCAGGAACACCTCGCCGGCGGCTCGCGCATCGCCCATCGCCGTGTGCCGGCCGACGATGGTCACGCCCAGCCAGTCGCACAACCGCTCGAGTCCGTAGGCGGCAAGCGTCGGTGCCGCAAGCTGCGCCAGCATGCGCACGTCGAGCGCCCGCATACGCGGCACCGGCCGCCCGGCCAGGCCATATTCGCGCTCCAGTATTGCAAGGTCATACTGGATCGTGTGACCGATGACGGTCGCCTTCCCGATGAAAGCCTCGAGCGTGGGCGCGATCGCGGTGAAGGGCGGCGCCTCCACCACCATGGCGTCGGTGATGCCATGCACGGCGATCGCGGACTGCGGGATCGGCCGCCCAGGATTGACCAGGGTCTCGAAACGCTTCTCGGGCATCAGGCTGCCGCCGCTGAGGCGCAGCGCTGCGATTTGCACCAGCCGTGCCGTGCGCGCATCGAGCCCGGTCGTCTCCGTGTCGAGCACGACCGCATCGAGCGCAATGAGGGGCGTCGAATGGCTGGACGTTGGCACGTTGTCCTCCCGGCACGGCGTGCGCGATGCTGGCCGAGAGGCGGGGCAAGGACAAGAAAAACCGCAGATGCGCGGCCTAGGCGGCGATCGTGCCGGTGTGGCGGTCTACGCCGGCGGCCTTGGCGATGTGTGCGACGATGTGTCGGTTCACGTCGGCGGCATGAGTGATGGGGCCCATGTGACCGGCGCCGTCGATGGCGATCAGGCGTGCGGAGGGCACGGCATCGGCCAAGGCTTCGGCGGCGACGCGCGTGGGCCGCGGGGCGTGCTCCCCGCGCAGGACGAGGACGGGAAAGCGGAAATCGCGATAAGCAGAGAGCGGCGTGGGCTCGTCGAGCAGCGCGCGGAAATCGAGCGGCGCTTTCGGCAGCCAACGCGTCAAGGCGGCCCGGATATCCGGGCGCAGTGCGTTCCATGCGCCTGAACCGTTCCAATAGTCGACGAAATGCCGGGCGGCAGAAGCGTAGTCGCCGGTGACGACGCCTTCGGCCGTTGTGCGAACCACACCCAGGATTTCCCTACGTGCTTGGTCTCCCGCCTCGCCCAGGCCAGCGAGCAGATAGAACGCCGACGGCTCATAGAGCGTCAGGCTGGCGATGCGATGGGGCCGCTCCAGCGCCACGCGCAGGGCGACGCCGCCGCCATAGGAGTGGCCGACGAGGTGGACCAGGCCGTCAACCGCATCGATCAGGCCGATCGAGGTCGCGGCCTCGTCGGCAAGGGTGAAGGCGTGCGTGCCACACCACGGACCCGCGCTTTCCGTGCCGAAGTGCTCTGGCGCGCGGAGGTTGAAATGGGGCGCCAGGGCGGTGCCGAGCTGGCGCCACTGGCCGGCACCGGCGCCCGAGCAGTGGAGCGCGATAACGAGGCCATCGTGCGGCGGGAGCGAGCGGGGGATAAAGCTCGTCATCGGAGCCTCCGAAATGTCAGAAGGGGTAAATGCGCTCGACGTAGGCGCGGCCGCGGGCGATGGCCACGTGATGGCTGTCGCGCTCCAGGCCGAGATCCTTTAGCTGAGCGTCCGACATAGCAGCAATGTCGGCAGCGCCGCGCCGCTGCTCGCGCCATTGGTGCCAAGCCTGCAGAGGCCACTTCAGCACGGCCGCGACTGCGTCAATACGAATGCCGACTGCGCTCGGCTGAGCGCCGATGATTCCCGTTGTCATTGTTCTCTCCGTTCGCGGGAGCCATGTCCCGCACCCTGGCGGCGCGAACCGTTCGCGAGCCGCATCTGCTGGACGGAGTTATTGCGTTAACGTGAGCTGGTTGCTGTTCCGCAGGGCACAGGGGGTGGCGCGGAGATAGGGCTGTCGCCGAGCGGCGACGGCCGAGGGATCGCTGGCGGATGCGCGATGGTTACACGAGCGCCTGCTGATCGGAGTCGATGCTGATGGCTTGGCCGGAGATGGTGCGGCCGCGGCGCGAGGCGAGCAGCAGCATCATGTCGGCGAGCTGCTCGGGCTGGATCATCTCCTTTATGGAGGCATTGGCGAGCGACGCGGCCTTGATCTCGTGCATCGCCTTGCCGGCGATCTGGGCCTTGGCCTCGAATACGCGGCGGATGCGGTCGCCTTCGACGGTACCGGGCAGGATGGCGTTGCAGCGGATGCCGTATTGGCCAAGCTCCATGGCGATGGTCTTGGTGAAGCCGATCACGCCCCACTTGGCCGCCGCATAGGGGCTGCGGTTGGGGAAGCCGAACTTTCCGGCGGCGGACGACAGGTTGATGATCGACGGATTCTTGGATTGCTTCAGGTGCTCGACGACGAGCCGGGTGCAGTTGAACTGGCTGGTGATGCAAACTTCGAGACAACGATCCCAGTCCTCGGGGTTGATCTCGTGCACGGGGCCGGTGGGTCCGGCGATGCCGGCGTTGTTGATGAGGCAGTCGAGGCCGCCGAGCTTGGCGATGGCGTCCTTGAAGAGCGCGGCGACCTGCGTACGGTCGGCGACGTCGCAGAGGCTCGAGGTGATCTTCGGGTGGCTCTTTTTGAGAGCGGCGAGATTTTCCTTGTCGACATCGCACACGTGCACGACGGCGCCCTCGCCGAGGAAGGCTTCGGCGACCTTGAGGCCGATGCCGCCGGCGCCGGCGGTGATGAGAACGCGCAAGCCCTTGAGGCCGAGATCCATGGTGTGCTCCGTGTTGGACGTGGATGAGATGATGGCATGATCCGGTGGCCGGATCACCTCCCATACCGAGAACCTCGGGTCGCGCGGAGTGGAGGCAGTTAGTGCTTTAGGGAACCCCGTCTGGTCCGGCGCGTTGTCGGGTTTGGTGCGGGGGCTCGACGAGTGTTGGAAGCGTTTTGCCGCGAGGTCCCACGTGAGCGGTGCGCCCGGTGCCATCATCGAGACCGACATTCCCGCGCGCCTCGATCGGCTGCCATGGGGGCGTTTTCACACGCTGGTGGTGGTGGCGCTGGGCATCACCTGGGTGCTCGACGGGCTCGAGGTGACGCTGGCTGGCGCGGTCGCGGGAGCGTTGAAGCAGAGCCCGGTCCTGCAGTTCACGAACACGCAGGTGGGTCTCGCAGGCAGCGCCTATCTTGCCGGCGCCGTTCTCGGCGCCATCTTCTTCGGCTGGCTGACGGACCGGCTCGGGCGCAAAAAGATGTTCTTCATGACGCTCACGGTCTACCTGATTGCCACGGCCGCGACGGCCTTCGCCTGGAATTTCTGGAGCTTCATCGTTCTCCGCTTTCTCACGGGAGCGGGCATCGGCGGTGAATACACAGCGATAAATTCGACCATTCAGGAGCTGATCCCGGCGCGCGTACGCGGCTGGACGGATCTCGCCATCAACGGCAGCTTCTGGCTCGGCGCGGCGTTGGGGGCAGCGGGCTCCATCGTGCTGCTCAATCCGGCGTTGTTCGAGCCCGACATGGGCTGGCGCCTGGCCTTTCTGATCGGGGCGGCGCTGAGCGTCGTCATCTTCTTCCTGCGCATGTGGATCCCGGAAAGTCCGCGATGGCTCATGACGCATGGGCGAGCGGATGAAGCGGCGGCGATCATGGCCGGCATAGAGGCAAGGCTCGTCGCAGAAGGCCATCGGTGGGATGACGCCCCGCTGCCCAAGGCACGCTTGCGGGCGCGGACGCATACGCCGCTCGGCGAGGTCGTTTCGACGCTGTTTCGGGCGCAGAGGCGACGGACCTATGTGGGGCTCGTGCTGATGGCGTCGCAGGCCTTCTTCTATAACGCGATCTTTTTCACCTACGCACTGATGCTGACGGATTTCTACGCCGTCCCCGCCGATCACGTCGGCTGGTACATCCTGCCGTTCGCGGCGGGAAATTTCCTCGGCCCCTTGCTGCTCGGCCGGCTCTTCGACACATGGGGACGCAGGCCGATGCTGACGTTCACCTACGCCGCCTCCGGCCTGCTATTGGCAGGCACGGGATATCTGTTCGCGCGCGACCTCGTGACGGTGCAGCAACTCACGATGTGCTGGATGGTGATCTTCTTCTTTGCGTCCTCGGCGGCGAGCGCTGCTTACCTGACCGTGAGCGAGACTTTTCCACTCGAGATCCGTGCGCTGGCGATCGCCTTTTTCTACGCCATCGGCACCGGTGTGGGCGGCGTGCTGGGGCCCTGGCTGTTCGGGGTGCTGATCGAAACGGGGTCGCGCATGAGCGTGTTCGGCGGCTACCTCGGCGGCGCTGCGCTGATGCTGATCGCGGCTGGGGTTGCGGCGCGGTGGGCGGTCGCGGCCGAGCGCCGATCCTTGGAGGACATTTCCCGGCCGCTGGCCGCCGTGGATTGAGTGTCAGCTTGAGGCCATCTGGCGCAAGGCGTCAGCTGTCTCGGCGTCGGCTGGAAAGAACGCCTCGATGGCGATCTCGGAGAGCGTGATGTCGACGGGCGTGCCGAAGATGGTCGTGGTGCTGAAGAGCGTGAGCGTCTGCGTTCCGGCCGTGAGCTGCAGCGGCACCACGATCTCCGAGTGATAGTCGCGCACCGGGCGCGGCGGTCGCGTGGTGGCGGGCTTGGGATAAGCTGACAACTCGCGCAGGAGATCGGCCAGGACGGGGTCGGCAGTGAGCTCGATCTGGCGATGCAGGCGCGCCAGCAGATGAGCGCGCCATTCGGCGAGGTTGGCGATGCGCGGCGCGAGGCCCTTCGGGTGCAGGCTCAGCCGCAGGACATTGATGGGCGGGCGCAGAAGACTTTCGTCGGCGCCGGCCATCAGGCGCGTGACGCCGGCGTTGGCTTCGACGAGATGCCAGTGGCGATCGACGGCGAGGGCCGGATACGGCTCATGGCCGGCAAGCACGAGGCTGATCGCCTTGCGCGCCGACGCGAGGGCCGGGTCGTCCAGCCGGCGTTCTGCGAATACAGGAGCGAAACCCCCCGCCGTCAGCAGCACGTTGCGCTCCCGCAGGGGAATGCCGAGCTGCTCGGCAAGCTTGAGCAGCATCTCGCGGCTGGGCTGGGAGCGGCCGGTCTCCAGGAAGCTCAGGTGCCGGGTGGAGATCTCGGCCTCACTGGCAAGGTCGAGCTGGCTCATGCGGCGGCGCTGGCGCCAGTCGCGCAGAAGATCGCCGACGGATTGGAAGGCGGCGTTCATGGCGGAACCGTAGCCCAGCGGCGGCGCGTCATCCATTACCTCGGACGTCATCGATCTTCTTTGCTGGCGTCACAGAGCGGTGTGATAAGATGCGCCCTCGGATTTTGTTGCGGGGGAGACGCCATGGGCCGGCATTCGAGATGGCGATCAGGCAAGGTCGGGGCAATGCTGGCGGCCGCCGTTGCGGTCCTGTGCGTCATGGCGTCCGTGTCTTTCGCACAGCCTGCCGAGACGCGCGTCGCGCTGGTGATCGGCAATTCGGCGTATCAGTCAGCAGGAGCCCTCGACAATCCGGAACGTGACGCCAAGCTGATGGCTGAGCGCCTGAAGACGGCAGGTTTTACCGTAACGTTGCTCGTTGATGCCGATCAGCAGACGATGAAGCGGGCGATGGTGGATTTCGGCCGGGAGCTCAGGTCATCGGAGGCCGTCGGCTTGTTCTACTATGCCGGGCACGGCCTGCAGGTGAACGGGCTCAACTACCTTGTGCCCGTCAACGCCAACATCAAGGACGAGACTGAGGTCGGCATCGAAACGGTGAGTCTTGCGGATTTCCTCGCCACCATGGAGCGCGCCAAGAGCCGCATCAACATCGTGGTGCTGGATGCCTGCCGGAACAATCCGTTTGCAAGCAATTTTCGTACGGACAGCGCCGGATTGGCGCGCGTGGATGCGCCGGCCGGAACGTATGTCGCCTATGCGACGTCGCCGGGATCGGTGGCGTCCGATGGCGCGGGCCGCAACAGTCCCTATACGAAGGCGCTCGCGGAAATGGTCTTGAAGGCCGGCATGCCGATCGAGCAGGTCTTCAAGGAGGTTCGCCGCGCGGTGCAGGCCGAAACCGGCGGGCAGCAGACGCCGTGGGAGGCGAGCTCGATCTCGGCGGATTTCTCGTTCGTACGTGGGGCCGGGCAAGCGACGTCACAGCCGAACCGTGTGCCGGCCGCGGCCGATCTGGCGCGCGAGAAGGAGCTGGAGCTGGCGTTCTGGAATTCGATCAAGGATTCGCCGAATACGGGTCTGTTCCGGTCCTACCTGCAGCAGTATCCGCGCGGGACGTTCGTACCGATTGCGCGGGCGCGCATCGAGGAGATCGAAAAGAAGGAAGCCGCGCTCAAGGCACCTCCTGCGACGCCCAGTCAAGGGGCGGGCGGGCAGGTAGCATCAGCGCGCGGGCCGGCGCCGGTGTTTGCCGACAGCGGCCGGCGCAATCTGCAGGAGCCTGAACTGGCGAGGCTGACCTGCGAGCAGCTCTGGCTGGCGCGCAACGAGATGTTTGCGCGCAACGGCTACTGCTTCGGGACGAGCGCCGCGCAGCAGGTGTTCGGCACGCGAGGCTGCACGACGTCGCGGCAGGACATCCTGTCGCCGGTCGAGATCCAGAACATGCGGCTGATCAAGGCGGCGGAGGATCGCAAGGCTTGCGGTGCGATCACGACCGCGGCGTTCGCGCCGGCGGGCCGCTCGGTGTCGCAGCCTCAGCCCGCAGGCGGCCCCTGGCATTACGTCACCGGGCTCGATCCGAAGGGCGACAATTTCCTGGCGCTCAAGGTGGCACCGGATGTGCGCTCGGAACGCATTGCCAAGATGGGTCCCGACACGCCGCTGAAGATCTTGGGCGCGCGCGGCGACTGGCGCCAGGTGCAGCTCAGGGACGGCCGTACGGGATGGGCGCATTCGCGCTACATCAGGTGCTGCAGAGAGCAGTGAGGGGGCGGCAGGGCAAGATCGTTGAAGCGGGTTGGCTGCCGCGATCATAGCGAAGGCGTGCTCCGCACGTCATTGTGCCGTGCTCCGCACGAGACTCCGGGTCCCGGGTCGCGCGCGGGAGTTGACGCCTTGCGCTCCAACGACCACTGCGACCCGCGCTTGCCTGGGATGACAACCCAGAGTACGCGCCGCGCCTCAAACAATGTTGTCATCCCAGCCAAGCGAGCGAAAGCGAGCGCGAGCCGGGATCGCGCTTCAATCCAAATAGCAATGGCCCTAGATACTCTGCCAGTAGTCGAACATGCGCTTGCGGGCGGCTTCGTCAGGCATGCGGCCGAGGCCGGCGGCGATGTTGTCGCGGGCGTGATCGGGGCGTGCGGTGCCGGGAATGACGCACGTCACGGCCGGATGTGCGATCAGGAATTTCAGGAAGAACTGGGCCCAGCTCGTGCAATCGAACTCCGACGCCCATTCGGGCACGGGCTTGCCTTTGACCTTGCTGAACAGCGAACCGCTGTCGAACGGCTGATTGATGATGACGCCGACGCCGCGTTCGGCCGCCACGGGCAGCAGGCGTGTCTCGGCCTCGTGGCGATTGATGGAATAGGCAAACTGCACGAAGTCGATCGGCTCGGTCTTGATGATCCGGGCGAGGTCATCGAGCGACGAAGTCGTGTAGTGCGTGAGGCCGATGTAGCGAATGCGTCCCTGATCCTTCCAGGCTCGTAGCGTCCGCAGATGGGTGCGCCAGTCGACCAGGTTGTGGATCTGCATCAGATCGATGACAGGCGACGCCATCTTGGCGGCGGAGCTTTGCATCTGCGCAATGCCGGCGGCCTCGCCCGTGGTCCAGACTTTGGTGGCGGTGAAGGCCTTGTCCCGAGCATTCATCTCCGTGAGCAGCGTTCCGACGACGGCCTCCGCGCGGCCATACATGGGGGAGCTGTCGATGACGCGTCCACCGGCATTGAACAGGATGTCGAGCACCTCCTTTCGTGGGTCGAGTTCCGGACGCGTATTGCCGACGTCGAAGGTCTGCCACGTGCCGATGCCGACGACGGGAAGGGGCTCGCTGGTTTTCGGGATCGGACGCTGCAGCATGAGGGGTCTCCCAGTCGCGTAGACTGCTGGAGCGGCCAGCGCGCAGGCCATGGCTCCGATCAACTCAAGCGCCCGCCGCCGCGTGATGTGCATGCTGGCTCATTCCCTAGGATCGACACATTTGAAGTGCCTAGCGCAACACGCTAGAGAGATGTGGCGGCCAGCATGATGCGTCAAGCGGCCCGGTCCCCCTGAAATCGTCCATTTCGAAGTCCACCATCTAGGAAAGCTCGTGAGGCCCATGCGCGTGACGTGGCTCGGCATTGCCGGCGGTGCGACAGTTCTGCTTCTGGCGGGACTGGCCGCTGTGGCCTGGTATTCGTTTGTCGTGCCGGGCAAGGCGCATGAAGGGCCGTTGCCGCCGCCGACGGCGGACGAGCGGGCGATGGCCGAACGCCTGCGCGCGGACGTGACCACGATCGCCAGTGTTCCTCACAATGTGCAGCACTACGAGGCGTTCGAGCGCGCGGCGCAACATATCGAGGGTGTGCTGCAGGGGCTCGGTTATGCGATGGACCCGCAGGTGTTTACGGTCGCGGGACGTGCTGTACGCAACATCGAGGCCACGCGCGAGCCCAAGACCGTTACGCCGGACACGGAGACGCTGGTTCTTGGGGCGCACTACGATTCCTTCGAGAATGCGCCCGGTGCCAACGACAATGGGACCGGCACGGCCGCGGTGTTGGAGTTGGCCCGCTTGCTGAAAGCCTGGCAGCCGGCGCGGACGCGCCTGCGCTATGTCCTGTTTGTCAACGAGGAGCCGCCCTACTACCGCACGCCCGACATGGGGAGCTTGCGGTACGTCAGACGCCTCGCGGAGCGCAACGAGAAGGTCAAGGGCATGCTCTCGCTGGAGACGCTGGGTGCATTCTCCGACGAGCCGGGCTCGCAGACCTACCCGCCGCCGTTCGGGCTGTTCTATCCGTCGACGGCGAACTTCGTGGCCTTCATCGGACTGCCGGGATCGCGCGCCTTTCTGCATGAGGTGCTGGAGCCATTTCGCAGGACCACGGCTTTCCCGTCGCTCGGGGGAATTTCCACCGACTACATTCCGGGGATCGGGTGGTCCGATCACTGGTCGTTCAGCCAGCAGGGGTATCCGGCGGTCATGGTCACGGACACGGCCCTGTTCCGCTATCGGCATTACCATCTGCCGAGCGACACGCCCGACAAGATCGACTATGCCAAGCTGGCGCGCATCACCAAGGGCATGGAGCGTGTCGTGCGCGAGATCGCGCCGTGATCTGACGCGGCGCGTCGTCTGGGCGGAGTTGAAGGACGGCGTCGCAAATGTCTATGCTGCTGACGACAGAAGAAACGGGAGGCCACGATGGCCGGGCTTTTGGACGGCAAGACCGCACTGATCACGGGCGGCGGACGCGGCATCGGACGGGCGACGGCGTTGCTGTTCGCCAGGGAGGGCGCGCGAGTTGCCGTGGCGGACATCGCCGAGGATGGCATCAAGGAGACGGTCGCCCTGATCAATGCGGCCGGTGGGCAGGCCATGTCGACGATGGCGGATATGACGAAGCCCGATCAAGTGGCAGGCATGGTGGCGACGGTGGTGAAAGCCTATGGCCGCCTGGACTGCGCCTTCAACAATGCGGGCATCGCCGCCTATCAGGTGGGTGCGGGCGGGAAGAACACCGCGGATTGGACGGAGGAAGCTTTCGACCGGATGATCGCAGTGAATTTGAAGGGCGTGTGGCTGTGCATGCGCAGCGAGCTGGAGCAGATGGTCCGCCAGGGCAGCGGTGCGATCGTCAACACCGCCTCCATCGCCGGCGTGATCGGCATTCCGACGTCATCGGCGTATGTGGCCAGCAAGCACGGTGTCATCGGCCTGACGAAAACGGCGGCGATCGAATATGCCAAGCAGGGCATCCGCGTGAATGCGGTGTGCCCGGGCTTCATCGAGACGGACATGACGCGCGAGGTGATGTCGCGCCGAGGTCCCGAGCTTATGCAGATGGTGCCCGCCGGCCGCATGGGCAAGCCCGAGGACATTGCCGAAACGGTGTGCTGGCTCTGCTCGGACCGGGCATCGTACGTTAACGGCGCGTCCTACGTCACCGACGGAGGCTTTACCGCCGTGTGAGTGCGCATCTAGGGTGTTCTCGACTTTCGTTGAATCGTTCGAACACCCTAGCTTTTTGTTTTGTCGTGCTTCTTATCGGAAAACCGGTTCCCACTTTTCCGGAAGCACTCTAGCGCTTGTTGGCCTTGCGCCAGGCGGCGAAGTCGTTGCGGGCCGCCTCTTCGGTCGGCGGATAAAGGCCGAGGATTGAGCGGCCCTTGCGCACTTCCTCGGTGACGAAATCCTCGAAGGCCGTCATCTCGACGGCCTCGTTGGCGATGTCGTCCGCCATGGCGGCCGGAATGACGACCACGCCTTCGCCGTCGCCGACGATGACGTCGCCCGGGAACACCGGCGCGTCGCCGCAGCCGATCGGCACATTGATGTCGACGGCCTGATGCACCGTCAGGTTGGTCGGCGCGGACGGCCGGCAGTGATAGGCCGGGATGGCGAACGTGGCGATCTCGGGCGAGTCGCGAAAGCCGCCGTCGGTGACAATGCCGGCGACGCCCCGCACCATCAGGCGCGTTACGAGGATAGACCCGGCCGAGGCCGCGCGCGGGTCCTTGCGGCTGTCGATGACGAACACGGCGCCGGGCGGGCAGTCCTCGACGGCCTTGCGTTGCGGATGGGTGCGAGCCTGGAAGACGGAGATCGGGTTCAGGTCCTCGCGCGCCGGGATGTAGCGGAGCGTGAAGGCCTCGCCGACCATTTGCGCCCCCTTCGGGTTCAGCGGGTGGACGTCCTGAATGAACTGGTTGCGCAGGCCCCGCTTGAACAGGGCGGTGCACAGCGTGGCCGTGCTGACCGTCTTGAGCTTCTCGCGCGTCGCGGGATCGAGGGGCATAGCGACCTCAGCCAGTGGGAGCATGGCCGGGCAGTGTGCACGCCGGAGCCCGATGGCTGCAAGTGCGAGGCGGTATACCGGCGGCCCCCGGCCCGCTACATTCGGGGACGAAATAGACCATCGCAGGGAGAGCCCAATGCCCGTCATGGACCTCGGAATGAGCGATCGCGTGAAGCCGCTCGTCGAGCAGGTGCGCGATATCGTCCGCAACGAGGTCATTCCGCTCGAAGGCGACTACGATGCCGAGATCGGCAAGGGCGGAGATCGCTGGCAACATACCCCGCGCATGGAAGAGATCATGGAGGGGCTGAAGGCCAACGCGAAGAGCAAGGGTCTGTGGAACTTCTTCTTGACGCATTCGCGCAAAGGGTTCGGGCTCAATACCGTCGAGTATGCCTATCTGGCCGAGGAGATGGGCTGGTCGCGGCTGGGTCCGCAGGTGTTCAACTGCTCGGCCCCCGACACCGGCAACATGGAGGTGATCGAGAAATACGGCTCCGAAGCGCACAAGAAGGCATGGCTCGAGCCGTTGCTGGAGGGCAAAATTAGATCGGCCTTCATCATGACCGAGCCCAACGTCGCGTCCTCCGATGCGACCAATATCGCGACCGAAGCCCGGCTCGAGGGCGACGAGTGGGTCATCAACGGCGAGAAGTGGTTCTCGTCCGGCGCCGGCGATTCAAGGTGCAAGATCTACATCGTGATGGTGAAGACCAACTCGGAAGCGTCCAAGCATCGGCAGCACTCGCAGATCCTTGTGCCAGCGGGTACGAAGGGCGTGAAGATCCTGCGGCCGCTCAAGATCTATGGGCACGACCACGCGCCGCATGGGCACATGCACGTCAAATTCGAGAACTGCCGGGTGCCGAAGGAGAACATGATCCTGGGCGAGGGGCGTGGCTTCGAGATCAGCCAGGGGCGGCTCGGGCCGGGGCGCATCCATCACGCAATGCGGGCTATCGGGCAGGCTGAGCGGGCGCTGGAGGCGCTGTGCCGCCGGTCCTTGTCGCGCGTGGCGTTCGGCAAGAAGCTGTCGGAACTCGGCGCCAACTACGACATCATCGCGGAGGCACGCATGGAGATCGAGCAGGCGCGCCTGTTGTGTCTCAAGGCCGCGTGGATGATGGACAATGCGCCGGCGACGGAGGCGCGCATCTGGATCTCGCAGATCAAGGTGGTGGCGCCGCGCATGGCGCTGAAGGTGATCGACGAGACCGTGCAGATGCACGGCGGCATGGGCGTGACGCAAGATACGCCGTTCGCCATGGCGTGGACGTACATGCGGACGCTGCGGCTTGCGGACGGGCCGGATGCCGTGCACCGCCGCGTCATCGGCCGCCATGAATTGAAGCGCTACACCAACGAAACCACTTGAGCGGACGCAGTCACTCATGAGCGATACGGACGCATTGCGCAGCGATCCCGCGCGCATCGACGAAGCCTCTCTCGAGCGCTATCTCGCGACAAATTTGGAGGGCTTCAAGGGGCCGCTGAGGGCGGATAAATTCTCGGGCGGCCAGTCGAACCCGACATTCCGCATCAGCGCGGGCGGCAAGCAGTACGTGCTGCGGCGCAAGCCGCCGGGGCAGCTTCTGAAGTCGGCGCACCAGGTGGATCGCGAGTATCGCGTGATGAAGGCGCTGGCCGGCACCGATGTGCCCGTGCCGCGCATGCTGCTGCTATGCGAAGACGAGAGCGTGATCGGCACCATCTTTTTCGTCATGGAGTATCTCGATGGCCGCATCTTCTGGGATCCAGCGCTGCCCGAGGTCTCGCAACAGGATCGCACGCGCATCTACGACGACATGAACCGGATGCTGGCGGCGCTGGCGAGCTTGGACCCGGTTGCGGTGGGGCTTGGCGAGTTCGGAAGGCCGGGCAGCTATTTCGCGCGCCAGACCAAGCGCTGGACGGATCAGTACCGGGCGAGCGAGACGGTCAAGATTCCGGACATGGAGCTGCTGATCGACTGGCTCGGCAAGAACATGCCGGCGGATGACGGTCTGGTGTCCGTTGTGCATGGCGACTACCGGCTCGACAACATGATCTTTCATCCGAGCGAGCCCGGATGCCTGGCGGTGGTCGACTGGGAGCTATCGACGCTGGGCCATCCCTACTCGGACATCGCGTATCAATGCATGCAGTGGCGCTTGCCGAACGAGGGAAATTTCCGCGGGCTCGGAGGGCGCGACCGGGCCGCGCTCGGCATTCCGACCGAGGAGGAGTACGTCGCCAAGTTCTGCGAGCGCATGAGGATCCCGTCGATCCCGATCTGGACGTTCTGCCTGGTGTTCAACTTCTTCAGGCTCGCAGCGATCATCCAGGGCGTCTACAAGCGCGGCCTCGATGGCAGCGCGTCCAACCGCGAAAGTGCGCTGCAGCGTGGCGCGGCCGTGCCGATGATGGCGAAAATGGCGGTCGACCTGCTTGATAAGACGAGGTAGTCGTCCGCGTCCGAGAACGCCGTGCAGGAGCAGGTCGCTATGGAGCGGAAAGCCAAAGGCCTCGTGAGGACGGCAGGTCGTGTGACCATGCGCGATGTGGCGCGCCTGGCGGAAGTGTCGCTCGGAACAGTATCGCGGGTCGTCAACGAGAACCCGTCCGTCGCGCGCGATGCACGCGACCGCGTGCTCAAGGCGATCGATCGGCTGGGCTGGCGGCCGAACGCTGTCGCTCGCAGCATGCGTACGGCGACGACGCGGACCATCGGCTGCATCGTGCCCGACATCCGCAATCCGCTGTTTGCCGGCATCGTCAAGGGGGCAGAGGAGGTCCTTTCGGATCGCGGCTACACGCTGATGGTCGCAAACAGCGACGAGAAGCCGCTGCAGGACCGCAAGCTCATCAATCTTTTCATGCAGCGCCGGACGGACGGGCTGCTTCTGGCGCCGACAGACGACACCGATCCGCAGACGCAAGCAACGATCCGAGAGATCGGCGTCCCGACCGTGCTGGTGGAACGCGACCTGCCAACGTATCTCGATTCTGTCGCATCCGATCAAAGCAACGGCATTCAGAGCGCGGTGAACTACTTGTTCTCTCTCGGGCACGAACGGATTGCGCTGGTGACGGGAAGCCGGCGCAATCGGGCGGGTCGCGAACGGCATCGCGGTTTCCTGCGCGCGTTTGAGGGTGCGGGCAGGCGGGTCGATCCCGGGTTGCTGCGTCTGGAGAGCTTTTCGGCCGACTACGCCTATCGCGAGACGCTGGATCTGCTCGGCATGCGCGAGCCGCCGACGGCCATGATCGTGGCGGGGAGTTTCATGCTGGCCGGGGTCCTACGGGCGACCAGCGTGCGCGGGCGCCGGGTGCCGGACGATCTGTCCGTCATCAGTACGGGCGACACCGATCTGGCTGAACTGGCTCCGCCGTCGTTCACGGTCATCCGATGGGATCTGGCGCAACTCGGCCGGGAAGCCGCGACGCTCTTGCTGGACCGTCTCGCGGGACCCGCCGGGCCGTATGAGGCCAAGCATTTGCAGGTGCCGACTGAGGTGGTGCTCCGGCGGTCGTGCGCGCCGAGGACGAGCCCGGATTGAGCCGTCTGGGATTTCCCTGCGACGCGAGTGGAAACGTTTCATTGACTTGGCGGGCTGCGTCTTGTTAGCAATCAGCCGAACGATGCCAAGAACCACACGTCTTCGAGGAAACGATGAACCTGCCGGCGAGCCCTGCCGCCGAAGCGGATTGAGGGCCTGATATGGATCTCGGACTTACTGGCAAGACGGCGCTCGTCACCGGCGGCAGCAAGGGCATCGGCCTGGAAACGGCGCGCCTGCTCGCGAAGGAAGGTGCGAACGTCCTGATTTGCGCGCGACGTCCCTCAGCGTTGGCTGAAGCGGCGCACGACATCAAGCAGACGACGGGTAAGCAGATTCATACCCACGAGCTGGACGTCGCCGACCTCTCGCAGATCGAGAAGCTGCCGGCCGCGATCACGGCATCGATCGGGCACGTCGATCTGCTGGTCAACAATGCGGGCACGGGGACGTACAAGCCGTTCCTGGAGGTGACGGACGAGGAGCTGCAGTACGGCATGGCGATCAATTTCTTCGCCCAGTTCCGCATCTGCCAGCGCATCATTCCGATGATGCAGAAGCGCGGCGGCGGGCGCATCGTCAATGTGTCCGGCGAGACGGGAATCATGGTCACCAATCCGCCCTTCCTGTCGTCGTGCACGGGCCCGGCGAAATCGGCCGAGATACGGTTCTCGAAAATCCTCGCTAACGAGTTCGCGCCAGACAACATTCGCGTCAATTGCGTGGTTCCGGGCTTCGTCAACACTCCTGAGCGCTTCGCCAAATGGGAGCGGGAGCTTTCCAAGCGGCAGCTGTCGCCCGAGGATGCCGAGGCGGAGCGGGCCAAATGGTCGACCAACAATGCCATGCGCAGCACGCGCTGGGGCAAGCCCGAGGAGCTTGCGAACCTGATCGTGTTCGCGCTCTCGGATGCGGCGACGTTCGTCAATGGCGCCGTGCTGGTTGCCGATAATGCGATGGACAAGTCTTGACGCCGGCAGTGGAGCGCGCTGGTCTGGCCGGTAGGGTCACCCAAACGTGGATAGGCATGTGAGTTCGACAGATCAGGGAACGGCGAAGCGACCGCTCGACGGCGTTACCATCGTCGAGCTTGGGCACAGCGTTGCGGCGCCCTATGCCGGGCTGATCCTGTCGGACCTGGGCGCGCGCGTGATCAAGGTGGAGAACCCCAAGGGCGGCGACTACGCGCGCGGCTGGGGACCGCCGTTCTGGAACGAGGTGGCCACGGCCTATCTGTGCCTCAATCGCGGCAAGACCGGCATTACGGTCGACTTCACCAGCGAAGTCGATGCCAAGGCGCTCAAGGCGCTGATCCTGGAGGAGGCCGACGGCGTCATTCAAAATTTGCGCCCTGGCATTCTGGAAAAGTTCGGGCTGACGCCGGACGCGATGCGGGCCGAGAAGCCGTCGCTCATCTGGTGCGATATCGGTGCGTTCGGAAACGCGGGGCCGCTTGCGGCGAAGCCCGGCTACGATCCTCTGGCGCAGGCCTCGACCGGCATCATGAGCGTCACGGGCGAAGGCAATCGCCCGCCGGTGCGCGTCGGTGTTTCGCTGGTGGACATGGGTGCCGGCATGTGGACCGTGATCGGCTTCTTGTCGAGCCTGCTCGCGCAACGGGCCGGCGGGACGGGAGCGCACCTCACAACCTCGCTCTACGAAACGGGCCTCGCCTGGATGACCGTGCCGCTGGCGGGCTACGAGGGCGCGGGCGATGTGCGCAAGCCTCACGGATCGGGCACAGCCGAGATCGTTCCGTATCAGGCCTTCCAGGCGTCCGATGGCTGGCTCATGATCGCGGCGGGTAATGACAACCTATTCCGTCGTTTGTGCAAGGCGATTGGCCTCGATAATCTGGCGCAGAATCCCGACTACGCGACGAACACGGGCCGCATCACCAACCGTGCGACGCTCATTCCGCTGATCGCCGAGACGGTGTCGAAGATCGGCGCGGTGGAGCTTGGCAAGATCCTGGACAAGGCCGGCGTGCCCAACGCGCCGCTGCTTTCGGTCGATCAGGTGGCGAAGCATCCGCAGACGGAGGCGGTCGGCATGCTGGCGCCGGCCGTGCCGGGCGGACCGCGGCTCGTCGGCATTCCGATCTCGTTCGATGGCACGCGTCCGCGCTCGTCCGGCAGCTCGCCGAGCCTGGGTGAGCACAACGGGACGCTGACATCCAAGACAGGGAAAAGCTCGACATGAAGGACGAGTTCGAGACGCTGAAGCTGACGCGAGAGGGCGACCACATTCTGGTGGTGACACTCAATCGGCCCGAGGCGTCCAATGCCATGAACACGCAGATGGGCCTCGATTTGATGCATACCTTCGAGCGGCTGCAGATCGAGCAGGATGGGTTGCGCATCGTTGTCGTCACGGGCGCTGGCGACAAGGCGTTCTGCGCCGGTGGGGATCTCAAACAACGCCGCGGCATGACCGACGAGCAATGGATGTCGCAGCACGCCATCTTCGAGCGCATGTTGCGTGCGTTGATGTCGTGTCCGCTGCCGGTGATGGTGGCGGTCAATGGTGCGGCCTATGGCGGCGGTTGCGAGTTCGTGGCGGCTTGCGATTTCGTCTACGCATCGACCAACGCGCGCTTTGCGCTGACCGAGGTGACGCTCGGCATCATGCCGGGCGCGGGCGGCACGCAGAACCTGCCGCGCGCGATGGGAACGCGCCGGGCCATGGAGGTGATCCTGACCGGCGCGCCGTTCACGGCCGAGCAGGGTGAGGCCTGGGGCCTCATCAACAAGGTGACGGCGCCCGACAAGCTGATGGAAGAAGCGCTGACGACGGCGCGCCGCATTGCAGCCAATGCGCCAATCTCGGTGCGGCAGGCGAAGCAGTCGGTGCTGCGTGGGTCGCAGATGTCAATCTGGGACGGCCTGGCGTTCGAGATCGAAGCCTACAACCGCATGGTGCCGACGGAAGATCGCCGCGAAGGCGTGCTGGCCTACAACGAGAAGCGCAAGCCGAACTTTCGTGGGCGCTGAACATGAAATCGGAGAGCAGGCATCCATGAGTACATCGCACGAAGCCGGCAGTGGTGAAGTTTCGGTCGTGCTGGGCCCCGACTATCCCGAGTTGCGCGATGCGGTGCGTCGCGTGTGTGAAGGCTTTCCGGCCGAGTATTGGCGCAAGCTCGATGACGTGCGGGGCTATCCGACCGACTTCATCAAGGCGCTGACCGATGCCGGGTTTCTGGCGGCGTTGATCCCTGAGGAGTACGGCGGCTCGGGCCTGCCGCTGCGGGCGGCCGCGGTGATCCTGGAAGAGATCAACGCGTCGGGATGCGTGGCGAGCCCAGGCCATGCGCAGATGTACATCATGGGGACGCTGCTGCGGCACGGCAGCGAGGAGCAGAAGCAGCGCTATCTGCCGAAGATCGCGTCTGGCGAGCTGCGCCTGCAGGCGTTCGGCGTCACGGAGCCCACCACCGGCTCCGACACGACCCAGCTCAAGACGCGGGCCGAGAAGAAGGGCAACGACCGTTACATCGTCAACGGCCAGAAGGTCTGGACCAGCCGCGCGCTGCACTCCGACCTGATGCTGCTGCTGGCGCGCACGACGCCGCCCGACAAGGTGAAGAAGCGATCGGACGGTCTGTCGGTGTTTCTGGTGGACCTGAAGAAGGCCGTCGGCAACGGCGTCGAGATCAAGCCCATCAAGGCGCTCATCAATCACAACACCACCGAGGTGTTCTTCGACAATCTCGAGGTGCCAGCCGAGAACCTGATCGGCGAGGAAGGCAAGGGCTTCAAATACATTCTGGACGGCATGAATGCCGAGCGCATTCTCGTTGCGTCGGAATGTGTCGGCGACGGCCGCTGGCTGCTGAAGAAAGGCGTCGACTACGCCAACGACCGCAAGGTGTTTGGGCGCGCCATCGGCCAGAACCAGGGCGTGCAGTTTCCGCTCGCGCGCTGCTTTGCCGAACTCGAAGCCGCCGACATGATGTGCCGGCGCGCCGCGGCGCTGTTCCAGGCCGGCCAGCCGTGCGGCGCCGATGCCAACATCGCCAAACTGCTCGCGTCCGAGGCGACATGGCATGCCGCGGAAGTCTCCATGGAGGTGCACGGCGGCTTCGGCTTCGCGCAGGAATACGACATCGAGCGCAAGTGGCGCGAGGCGCGCATCTACCGCACCGCGCCGATCAGCAGCAACATGGTGCTGGCCTACATCAGCCAGCACGTCCTTGGATTGCCCCGTTCATACTGATTGCGACAGGAGAGAAAATACCCATGGCCGGATTGACGAGACAGACGGCTGAATTCGCTGCAGCGATCTCACCCAAGACCGTGCCGAAGTCGGCGGCGGACGGGGCGCGGATCGGCATCGCCGATTGCGTCGGCGTCATGCTCGCGGGCGCGGATGAGGAAGCCCCGCGTATCGTGGCGCAAACCGTGCCGACATCGACGAGCAACGATGGCGCACCCGAGATTCCATCGGGCCGCAATCTGTCGGCGCCGGATGCGGCGCTGGTGAATGGCGTGGCGGCGCACGTGCTCGACTACGATGACGTGGCGCTCGCGGGGCACCCGAGCACTGTGCTGGTCCCGGCATTGCTGGCGGAGGGGTGGACGCTCAATTCGAGCGGTGCCGACGTGTTGGCCGCTTATGTGGCCGGCTATGAGATCTGGGCGTTGCTGCAGGAGCTCGAGCCCGGGTCATTGCACGAGCGTGGCTTCCATCCGACGGCGGTGCTTGGCTCCATCGCGACAGCCGCAGCCTGTGCCCGCCTGCACAATCTCGACGCCGACAAGACGCAGAACGCCATCGCCATCGGCGCGTCGCTGGCGTCGGGGTTGGTCGCCAATTTCGGCAGCATGACGAAGTCGTATCACGCAGGGCGCACGGCGCAGAACGGCGTGGCGGCGGCGCGTCTGGCGCAGAAAGGCTTCACGGGCTCAGCGGATGCGCTGGAGCATCGGGCCGGTTTCATGAAGGCGCACTCGGCATCGGGTGCCGCGATCGTTGAGGTCGCGAAGTCGGATCTCGGCAGCAACTGGCGTCTGCCCAAGGCCGGCATCTGCGTGAAGCGCTATCCGATCTGCTACGCCACGCATCGCTCGATCGACGCGATGATCGCGCTCGCCAGCAAGCACGACCTGAAGGCCGACGCGATCGATCAGATCCGCGTGCACACGGGCGATGCGCAGCGGCTGATGCTGCGCAACACGTCGCCCAAAACGGGCCTCGAAGCGAAGTTCAGCATGGAGTTTGCGATGGCGTCGGCGCTCGTGGCGCGCCGCGTCGGGCTCTCGGAGCTGACGGACGAGTTCGTGCGCCGGCCCGAGGTCGTCGACATCATGACCAAGGTGCAATGCACGACGACGGATGAGCGGGTGCCGGGCTGGGATCAGCCGTTTGCGCCGGATGATCGCGTCAGCGTCGTGCTCAAGTCCGGCGAAGTGATCGCGCACGAGCCGGTGGCATTCCCCAAGGGAAGCTGGCAGCGGCCGCTGACGCGCGAGGAGCTGGCGGAGAAGTTCATCGACTGCGCCACGCGCAAGTTCAGCCGCGAGCAGTCTGTGCAACTTTTCGATCAGCTCTGGTCGCTGTCGGAGCTGCGCTCGGTGCGCGATCTCAAGGTCACCGCGCACATGGTGCGGCACTAACAACAAACAAAATCGGGGAAGAACGCTCATGGCCCTCACACAGATCGGCGACTTCACGGTCGACCGCGTCATCGAGCTGGAGTGCACGCCGTTCGGGGCTATTCAGTTCTTTCCCGATCTGACGCCTGAGATGCTCGAGAGGTGCCGCAGAGAACTGCCTCGCGGCACCATCACGGACGACGATCGGCTGGCCATGAGCTTCCATTCCTACGTGCTGCGCACGGGCCGGCATACGATTCTCATCGATACGTGCTGCGGCAATCATAAGGAACGTCCTGGGCGCGAGATGTTTAGCCGGCTCAACACACCCTTCATGAGCAGGCTCGCCGCGGCAGGCGTGAAGCCCGAGCAGGTGGATTACGTGATGTGCACACACTTGCACTGGGATCATGTGGGCTGGAACACGCAGCTCATCGACGGCCGCTGGGTGCCGACATTTCCCAATGCCAAATACATCATGGCGCGGCATGAGTACGAGCACTGGGACGGGGTCTACAGCCGTGGCGACGCGAGCGTGCACCGCCAGGGTTTCGAGGACAGCATGCTGCCCATCAAGCGGGCCGAGCAGGCCGTTCTGGTGGATGACGACTTCGAGCTGGAGAAGGGGATCAGGCTGGAGCCGTGCCGGGGACATTCGCCGGGCAATGTGGTGATCAACCTGGAGTCGAAGGGCGCGCGCGGCGTCGTCACGGGCGACGTGGTGCATCACCAGATCCAGCTCAAGTTCCCGTCCATGTCGACGATGGCGGATGCCGACCGCGACCTGGCGCGCACGACGCGCACGGCGCTGATCCATAAGCATGCCGACACCGGGCATCTGATCCTGCCGGGGCATTTCCCGACACCCTCGATCGGCCGCATCGAGAGCAACGGCAAGGATACGTTCCGCTACGCGACCTGAATTGTTGCGGCGGGCGCCTGAACCATCCTAGAGTTTGCTTATCTGTAAACTGGGGCGGGACACTCGCGGCATGGCGTGGCGTATCGGCGTTGATATTGGCGGCACGTTCACGGATGTTGCGCTCATAGATGATGTCACCGGCCGCATCGGCGTCGCCAAGGCGCCGACGACGCCCCGCGATTTTGCCCAAGGGGTGCTGACAGCGCTCGATGCCGCGATGCGGCGGTATGAGGTTCCTGCGGGCGATGTGGGTCTGTTGGCCCACGCCACGACGATCGTGACCAACGCGCTGCTGGAGGAAAAGGGTGCGCGGGCGGCGCTGGTGGCGACGCGCGGGTTTCGCGATGTGCTGGAGTTGCGCCGGTCGGCTCGTGCGGATCTCTACGACCTTTTCCAGGATGCGCCCAGTACGCTCATTCCGCGCCGTCGCCGGTTCGAGGTCACGGAGCGGATCGGGGCCGACGGCAAGGTGGTCATTCCACTGAATGAAGGCGACATCGACGAGCTCATCGCATCGTTGAAATCGGCACGAGTGGAGGCGATCGCCGTTTCTCTGCTGTTCAGCTTCATCAATCCGGAACATGAGAAGCGGCTCGGCGAACGGCTGCGGGCGGCGTTCCCCAAGACGCCCGTCTATCTCTCGTCCGAGGTGCTGCCCGAGATCCGAGAGTTCGAGCGCGCCAGCACGACCGCAGTGTGTGCCTATGTCGGGCCGATCCTTGCCTCTTATCTAGCGCGCCTGGAAGGCGCGACGAGCAAACTCGGGCTGCCCCGGCTCTATGTGATGGGCTCCAACGGCGGCGTGTTCGAAGCGGCCGAAGGCATCGCTATGCCGGCCATGGCCGTGGAATCGGGGCCGGCGGCAGGTGTCGTTGCGGCGGCACTCGCTGCGCGGCAGACGGGGCGCATGAATTTCCTGTCGTTCGACATGGGCGGCACGACGGCCAAGGCCAGTCTCATTCGCGACGGCCATTACGAGACGACGCCGGAATATGAGGTTGGCGGCGGCTCGAATGCCAATCGCTGGATGAACGGGACCGGGCATCCGATCCGCGTGCCCGTCATCGATCTCGCCGAAGTGTCGGCCGGTGGCGGTTCGATTGCATGGGTCGATCGCGCGGGGGCGCTGCGCGTGGGGCCGCGCAGTGCCGGCGCCGAGCCGGGCCCCGTGTGCTACCACCGCGGCGGCACCGAGCCGACGGTGACCGATTGCAATCTTCTGCTCGGCTACCTCGACAAAGGGTCGCTGCTGGGCGGCGACCTGCAGATCGATTTCGAGGCGGCGGAGAAGGCCGTGCGCGACAAGCTCGGCGCACCGCTCGGGATCGATGCGCGCAGCGCTGCGGCCGGTGTCATCGACGTCGTCAATCATGCGATGGCGGAGGCGCTGAAGATCGTCTCGGTGCAACGCGGCCACGACCCGCGCGATTTTACCATTGCCGCGTTCGGCGGCGCAGGACCGCTGCATGCGGCGGCGCTGGCCGACGAGCTTGGCGTGGCCGAGGTCGTCTGCCCGCCGATCCCCGGCGCGTTTTCTGCCTTGGGCCTCGTCGGGTCCGACCTGAAACGCGACTACGTGCGCACCGTGTATGCGACCACGGACACAGCCGATCCGGAGATGCTGGAGGCGGCGTTTGCGGCGTTGGAGACCGAAGGCGCGGCGATGCTTGACCGGGCGGGCGTCAAGGCCGAGCGGCGGCGTTTCGAGCGCACTGTCGAGGCGCGCTATCAGCGGCAGTCGTATGAGCTGTCCGTGCCGGTTGCTCGGGGCGCCGTCACCGGCGCGACTGTCGCCGAGATCGCAGATGGATTTCATCAAAAGCACAGGCAGACGTATGGACACGACAACCATGTCGAGCCCGTGCAGATCGTCAACCTGCGTGTCGCGGCCATTGGCGTGATCCCGCCGCTGACGATCCGCCAGGAACCGGCTGCTTTCGGTACCGATCCCAATAAGACGCGGCGCACGGTGTGGTTTCGCGCGACGGGCCCGGTCGAGGCTGTCGTGCTCGACCGGGCCCGCATGCCAGCCGACTCGTCGATCGAGGGACCGGCGGTCATCGAGTCGCTCGAGTCGACCATTCTCGTTCCGCCGGGCTGGCGCGCGCGCATGAATGCGGACGGTTTTGTGGTGCTGTCGCGCCGCGCAGGAGGGAAAGCCGGATGAACGACGCGATGCCGAGTGCTGATCCGGCCACGTTCGAGATCGTCAAGAACAGCCTCTACAAGGTGGCCGAGG
Organism: Hyphomicrobiaceae bacterium; assembly: GCA_046154585.1. Classification (GTDB taxonomy): domain Bacteria; phylum Pseudomonadota; class Alphaproteobacteria; order Rhizobiales; family Hyphomicrobiaceae; genus CADEFX01. The sequence continues at coordinate 59,417 of JBJXDX010000146.1, forward strand.
AGATGCGCGTCGTCCTGGCCAAGACGGCATACTCGCCCATCCTGAAGTCCGCGGGTGACTATTCCTGCGGCGTGTTCGATGCCAAAGGCGAGATGGTGGCGCAAGGGCCCGATCTCCCGATCCATCTCGGCTCCATGCCGGATGCCGTGCGCGCTGTCGTGACGGCATTTTCTCCCGATGTGCATGATGGGGATGTCTTCATTCATAACGATCCCTATTTCGGCGGCAGCCATCTGCCGGACATCAACGTCGTGCGGCCGGCGTTCCTTGACGGCAAACTGCTGGGATATGCGTGCTTGCGTGCGCACTGGCCGGACGTCGGTTCTGCAACGCCCGGCAGCTATGGCGCGGTGACGGACATCTACGGCGAAGGCCTGCGCTTGCCGCCGCTGCGCCTCTACAGCCGGGGCAACCTGAATGTGGACCTGGAGAAAGTCATTCTCGCCAACGTGCGCACCCCGGACGAGCGGCAGGGCGACCTTGGCGCGCAACTCGCCGCGACGCTGCGTGCGACCGAGCGGCTGAAGGCGTTGGCACAGCGCCATGGCGCGGAGCGCTTGATCGCCTACATGGCCGAGGTCATGGATTACTCCGAGCGGCTGATGCGGGCGGCGCTGTCCGATCTGCCGGATGGCGAAGGATCCTTCGAGGATTTCTGCGACGGCGACGGCATTGCCGATGATGCGGAGGGCAACGACGCGCCGTTCTGGATCCGCATGAAGGTGAAGAAGACAGGTGATCGGCTTGTCGTCGACTTCGCCGGGACGGACCCCCAGGTCAAGGGCCCCATGAATGCGAGTTTGTCGGTGACGTCGTCGGGAATTTTTTGCGGGCTGAAGATGGCGGTCGACCCCGACAGTATCATTCCGCCGAACTCCGGATGCTGGCGCACGATCGAGGTGAAGGCGCCGAAAGGCACTGTCGTCAATGCGCTGTTTCCCGCGCCCGTCGTGTATTCGAACCACGAGATGTCGCATCGCGTGGGCGACATGGTCATGGGGGCGCTGGCGGGCTTCTGGCCCGGACAGGTGATGGCCTGCAGTCAAGGCACGTCGGCCATTTTGACGTTGGGCGGTGTCGATCCGCGCAGCGGACGGCGCTACGTCTCCTATGAGACGGTGAAGGGCGGGTTTGGTGCCAGGCCGAACAAGGACGGCATCAACGTCATCGCCAGCATGATCTCGAACACCATGAACACGCCCATTGAGGTGTTGGAGATGGCGTTTCCCGTGCGCGTGGAGCGCTACGAGATCAATCCGGACTCCGGCGGGGCTGGCCGATTTCGCGGTGGTTGCGGAAGCCGTCGCACGTGGCGTCTTCTCGAAGGGGCCGATGCCACCGGCGCCTTGTGCATGGAGCGCATGACCTCGCCGCCGTTCGGACTGCTGGGAGGCAAGGCGGGTGCGCCCGCCACGGTGACGCTGACGACGCCGGACGGCAAGAGTCGCGACCTTCCGAGCAAGGGTGCGTTCCTCGCTCCGGCGGGCTCCGTGGTGGACATGATTACGCCCGGCTCCGGCGGCTTCGGCGATGTGAAAGATCGGGAGCAGGCGGCGATCGGCCGTGATCTCATTGATGGCTATGTGACGCCGGAAGCGGCGCGGCGTGATTTCGGTGTTGCCGATCCGGAGGCGTTGAGAGCCCGTATCGCGGCCGAGGACGCTTAGAGCGCGATCGCTTCGCATGGAAGCGCAGCGCGGCTCCGCCGCGACAAGCTTATGACGTTATCCCCGGGCATCCGGGCATTGCCGCATAAATGTGCAGCCGGACGGGTGTCCGGGACGTCCGGACGTGTCCGCGGGCTGTTCAGGCCGATGTCCGGGGTGTCCAACTCCTGTCCGGGTGGTGTCCGATGGGTGTCTGAGTCCCGTCCGGCGGGTGCCCTTACGGACGTCCGGGACAGTGCGGAAAAAAAAGTAATCCCCGCTTCGGCGTGGTCATCGATACTGATGGCGTTCCGGGTCATGGGGCGCGATCGAGCCTCGGCCTTGATCCGGGAATCGCTGTCCGATGATCCGCCCGGCAGGGCGCCAGACCAGTGGAGCGCCGACACGGAACCCCGAGGCGGTCAGCCGGGCGTTCGGAGCCCAGAAAAAGCGCATAGGTCATCCGGGTTTCAGAACGCCCGGCTCCTCTTTTCAGCGCAACCTCGAGCGCATGGCGCTGTGGGGACGATGGCGCGCATGCACAAGGTCAGACGGCCGTCGCGTTGCGTCGCATACCCTTGGGGGGTATCATAGGATAGAGTGATGTCTATCTGAAACCGATCCACTCGAAAGGTTGTCCCATGAAGCGTCTCATTGCACTGGCTGCAATATCTCTCGTGGGCTTGAGCATGACTGCCGATGCGCAGACCTCGCATTCGCAGGGTCACGCAGGCCGTGGTGCAGCGCCTTCAGGCGGAAGCGAATCGACCAAGGCCTTTCGCGCTGCCAATGCGCGCATGCATAAGGACATGGACATCAGGTTCGCTGGCGATCCGGACGTCGATTTTGTGCGTGCGATGATCCCGCACCACCGCGGGGCCATCGAGATGGCCAAGGTCCAGCTCAAATATGGAAAGGACGAGCAGATCCGCAAGCTCGCAACGGACGTCATCCGCGAGCAGGAGCGCGAGATCGCGGACATGGAGGTTTGGCTCAAGAAGCGCGGTAAATAGGCTGGACGCGATCGCCAAAGACGGCAACCGCGTCTGCGTCAGCGCTGCCTATTCGATCTTGACGTTAGCCGCCTTGATGACCTCGGCGTTGGCAGCCGAGTCCGACTCGAGATGCTTGGCCATGTCCTCCGGTGTCTGGAGCGGAGCGATTGCGTTGGCCGCCGCCCACAGTGTCGCTTTCATCTCCTGGGTCTTGGCGAGCTCAATCATTTTGCCGTTGAGCGCGCGGATGATGTCCTTGGATAGTAAGGCTCCGGTGAGGACCGCCTTGGCGATAGATTGCGCATAGCTACGACTGGTGCCGACCTGAGCGAGCAAGCGATAGGACGGCACTATGTCTGGCGATAGGATCAGCCCGCGCTTCGACGTGG
>JBJXDX010000147.1:0-35588 GCA_046154585.1 Hyphomicrobiaceae bacterium
GGGCTGCGCTCGGCCTACACCGTCACCAACAACGGCGGCGGCAGCTGGACCGTCTTGCACATCGCCACCGGCGACACCGACGCCGTCACCGGCGTCGAGTTCCTGGTCTTCGACGATCAGATCGTGACATAGGCCACGGCTACCCCTTGGTATCCTGGAGTGCTAAGTAGCAAATGTTGCGGGTCGATCGTTTGGGAATGCTCGCAACGCTTGCTCAGGTTGCTTCCGGTCCAAGATGCCGCGTCTCCTCCTATCCGTACATGTGCCAAAGACAGCCGGAATTGCTTTCAGAGAATGGCTGGAATCGGCCCTTGGAGCGGGGCGCGTTCTATACGACTACAATCACGATTGGCCGATTGATCCAACCTCTCGCATGAACGTTGATCCTGACGGATTTTTGCGGGACCATTCCGTGATAGCGCTGCAGGACGCCAACCTGCGCGCCGTCCACGGCCACTACTGGATCAAGAAATATGAGACCCTGGAAGCGGACCGAATTTGTTTTCTGAGACACCCGATCGAGCGGGCTGTGTCACACTACTTTTGGTGGCTTTCGCAACCATTGAGCGGAAATTCGTTACACCGGCTGGTCGTTGAACGGCAGCTGAGCTTTGAAGCCTTCGCCGAAATACCGGCTATCCGATACTTCTACACACGGCACTATTTTCGCTGCGTCGACATGAAATCGTTCGCCTTCATCGGACGTTCCGAGCGGTATCAGGAAGAACTGGAGAGACTTGAAGGATTGCTCGGGTGCTCAGGCGCCAAGGTGTCGGCAAATCCCAACTCCTTTGAAGGCTACGCCGAACGCAAGGCGCATATTCTCGATGACCCGGACTGCATGCAGCGCCTCAGGGACCTATTCCGCGAGGATATCGGTTTCTATGACCTGCACGCTGGGCGGTGACGGTGCCGGGCGTGCATCTACTAACCTCGCCGCTCGCCTCTATCTTCCGGGCGCCGGATCCAGACGGGGTTGTCGGTGCGAATGGGGGAGCCGGGAATCTTCCGCGCGGTTCCAAACATGCGCTGGTGCGGGTGGTCGTCCCAATAGCTGGCGCTGACGATGTCCAAAGCCGCGGCCTGGCACCACGCCCGGACGCAAGCCGGGTTCGGGACATACCAGCTCCATTTGTCGCCCTTGTAGCGATCCGGATAAAATAACGAGATCGGCAAGTCCGATTTGGAGAGAACGCGGGCCTCGTCCTGCAGCAGTTCCGCGTCCACGCCGTCGCGCTGGATGTGGTTGAGCAGGCACTCGCCCTCGAACAGCACGATCCCATCCTCCGCCAGGGACCGGCTGATGGCGTCGAAAGCGGCCTGCGGGTTCTTCAGGTGATACCACACGCCGAAGAAGGCGATGATGTCGAAGGGGCCGGGCGCGAGACGATCGAGATCGTAGACGCTTCCCTGCACGTAGGTCGCCTGCGACTGGCGGACGGTCTTGGCGGTGTTGAAGCCGGAGAAATCCGGGCTCTGGATGTCCAGTGCGGTGACGATGGCGCCGCGTTTTTCCAGCTCGAAGGCATAGGGCCCGTCCAGCGTGCCGACATCGAGGGCGCGCTTGTCGCTCAAGTCCGCAGGGAGCTGGAACCGCTCGTCGAAAATTTTTGCGGCATCCGTGAAATGCCTCCCGGGGGTGATGAGGCCCGGCAGAACCTCGAATGCGTGGTACCAACGGCGCGAATGGATGAGCTGCGCAGCGTTCATGGCGACGTATCCCTGGTGCTCCGGCCAAGCCTACACCGCATTACCTTGCCACAGTGGGCTCGTCTGACGCAGAGCACCCCTGATGATCCGACCGGTGTGCATTGCGTACACGGCGGCAATTTCCGACAAGCTACATGTTCCAAAGGCATTGATTTTAGATGGTGAGCCCGGTTGGGATCGAACCAACGACCACCTGATTAAAAGTCAGATGCTCTACCGCTGAGCTACGGGCCCTTACTTTGATATTACACGGCTTTTCTCATTTCACGCCGCCTCCGGCGCACCGTATGGCGCCGGCCGCCGCGACAGCCGTGTGAATCGGCCTCTCCAATACGGGATGGGGCGGGAGATGGCAAGGAAGGTCGGGGCGATGCAACCGCCGCCACGGGGTGGCCTCGCTCAATCACAGTTCCGAGCTTCCGGGGGTTGTTCGCCTCTCTCAACCTCTCTCCGCCTCTCTGCCCCTAAGAAGACGGAGAAGGTCATGGCCACACGATGGCGGCTAGAGGCTGCCGGTCAGGCTCAGGCCTCCCGGGCGGTAAAGGCAACGCCGGGACGGTCTTATCCCTTCCGCTGGATCGCGCCTATCGCATATCCGAGCGTGCCGGAAATAGCGGACAGGTTGTCCGCCGTCTCCTGGCTGACCTGCGGTCCCGACTTCAGGGCATTCACTGCGGAGTCGAGCGTGGTCTTGGCCTTTTCCATGACCGTAAGCGCCTCCTCCTTGCTTGGCGCTTCTCGCAGGCCGCTGGCAGTCGAACGAAGCGTCGTGACTGCATCCGAGAGGGGCCCCGATTTTCGCTCGTCCAGCCTTGCGGCAAGTTTGTTGAGGTGGTCCGAAATGCATCCCGACAACAGCGTACGCGAGAACTCTTTCTCGCATTCAGCAATGCCGCCATTGGCACTGGCTGCGGCCGCAACCGGCGCCACCGGCGTCGCGACTTTAGCGATCGGTGCTGCCTTCTTTGTGGCCTTCGGCTTGGCCTTGGCCGGTTTGGAGGTCGTCCCCGGTTTGAATGCTTTGGCGACAAAGTTGTCGTCGCCGCCGCCACCGCCACCGCCGCCTCCGCTGGCAACCGCTGCTCCACCAGCGACAACCATCATCGCAAGAATCAAGAGCGATCGAAAACCATGCATTGTGCTACTCCCGCGTCACAGGCACCGCCGAATTGCCAACAAGAATTTCACAAGGTCCCGGCAGGAACTCCAAGGCGGACCTGGTGGCGAGCAATTTGCGCCACCGAGAACGGCGGCAACTGAAACCATTGTCCACCTCGGAGATCTCCAGGACTGAATAAAGCCGATCGTGCTTCTCGAAGTCCTTCTTGCTTACGTCGTCGGCAAAGGTCTGAATGAACAGCACGACCCCGCGCCCGGTGTCCTTGTCGGCCGAGATGCTCGCGACGCCGGTGATCGTCTCGACGCGTCCATCGATGTCGAATGTGCCCATGAATATCCCCTCGGATATCGTATCGGGCCTGAGCTGCAGCTTTATGAAATTGGCGCCCAGCTCCGGACTGCGTCGAAGCGTGTTGTGAAGGTGCGGGGCGTAGTAGACTTTGTCGACCCCACCCTGAAAAGCGATCGTCGTGCCTTCCGCTCCGCCGGCCATCAAATGTTGCAGCGAGACTGCGGAGAGTACGTCCGCGCACGCAACGACCGGGCAACAGAGCAGGGGTATTACAACGTGCCAACGCGCCACTCTGCGAGCAGCGGCCAATACCTGCTGAAATCTCGACAACCCCGCACAGGTCTTCATAAAATAGACCCTCGCGTCCTTTCAAACCCCTAGGACGCCGTTGCGAATATTGGCGTATCATCAGACGTCTGGTCAATCCCGATTGGAGTGTGACAGTGCGCCGTGTCCTCGATCTGCTTGTCCTGACGTTCATCGTGCAGATCGGCTGCGGCACGGCGGCCCATGCGCAACGGCTGACGACGGCCGTGTTGTCCGACGGCCCCCGCATCGCGCTGGTGGTCAGCAACGGCCGGTATAAGAACCTCACACCGCTCGCCAATCCTGCGAACGATGCAGCTCTTATGGCCTCGGTCTTGAAGCGTGTCGGTTTCAGCGTGGATGAACGGTACGACCTGGACCGCCTTGGATTCGAGCGCGCGGTTGACGAATTCTCCGAGAAGCTGCGTGGCCTTGTCGGTGCGCATGGCCCAGGCGTTGTGGGGCTCGTCTTCTATGCGGGCCACGGTGTTGAGGCGAACTCGACGAACTATTTGCTCCCCGTGGATGTAGAGGTTCGAACCGATCGGGATATCGAATGGCAGGCCGTGAGCGTCGAAAGAATGACGAAGCGTGTTGCCGAGGCCGGCAATCATCTGAATGTCTTCGTTTTGGATGCCTGCAGAAACAATCCGTTTCGCGGCACACGGTCCGTGGGGCGGCGAGGCCTGTCTCCCATGGGGTCCATATTCGGAATTTATATCGCCTCATCGACGGCGGCGGGCGATGTGGCTTCCGATGGGCCCGGAAACAACAGCCCCTACACGCTGGCGTTGGCGGAAGCGGTCGTTGTGCCGGGGTACAAACTGGAAGACGTCTTCAAGAGTGTTCGTCGCAAGGTTCGTCTCGCCACCGAGGAACGTCAGATCCCGTGGGAATCGTCATCGGTCGAATCCGATTTTTTCTTCGTGCCGGCCCGCCGCAATGCTGCCTCCGACGCAACCGGCGCGTTGCCTGAAGTCGAACTCGACGGCCGCGGGCTGGTGGTCGCCATACAATCGGAGCTGTCTCGCACCGGGTGCCAGAACGGTGGTCCGACCGGCGAGTTCGATCCGCAAACGGTGGCCGGTCTCAGGACATTCGCGCTCGTAAGCGATCACAAGTTTCACTGGCATCGGCCGACGATGGCCGCGCTCCGCGCGTTGAGGGCTGCCGCCGGCAGTGCATGCCGCACCTCGGGGTTGGCGAGAAGCCGGTGCTTGCGCGTCAACGGTGAAAGCTTCTGCGAATAGAGCGAGGCTTCCCCGGTAGCGCACGACGGCGCGAAGGCGGCGAGCCAAAGCGTGCAGGAGGCATGCGTTCGGAGAGGCCAAGCGGGACACGGCCGACGCTCGATGCGGCCGTCGAGGAGCGTGCCTACGCGCGGGGCCGAAGCAGCAGCCGGGCAACGGCCTTCACCATACGCGCAGCATTCGGCCGGTTTCATCACCGCGTCGTCAGACCTTCATCGTCCTGCAGGGTGCGCGGCGCATAAGTCCGGCACGGACAGTTGAGTCGTCTTTCGCCATCCGGAGCGTGACGCATCACATGGACGTTGCACCCGTCCATGGCCGGCGTGACTTGCGCTCCGACCTTGAAGTGAGAGCAGGGTTGACGCTGTGGCCAAGGCGTCTCGCGTGCGGCTGGAGCGAACCACTTCGAAGCGATCCTGCTCCAGCGATTGAGAGCCACGCCCATGCGAGCTCCCGACGTCACGCAGCCCATCGCGGCAGGGTCCGCGCCGCTGACGTGGCAGACGCCGATGCCGCACAACATCATCGCCTGTCCCCTCCCATATCTCGGGCTCGGTGATCGCATGCTGCTGCGCGGGCTGGCGCTGCTTGCGAGCCGGCACGTCGTGGCGATGCACGGGCTGCAGCACATCCGTCCGGCCATGGACCCGTTCATTCTGGCGGCGAACCACAGCTCGCGCGCGGAATCGCTGCTGGTGCCGGCGCTGCTGTTCCTGCATCGCGGCGGGCGCCTGCTGCATTTCCTGGCCGACTGGAATTTCCGTCTGATCCCGGGCGTGGGTCTCATCTATGCGCGTGCGCAGGTGGTGACGGTGACGCGCAAGCCGGCTCGGCCGCGCTTCCTCAACGCGCTGAAGCCGCTGTACGAGAGTTCGCAGCCGACGCTGGAGCGCGCACGGGCGCATCTGGCGGCGGGGCGTGCCGTCGGCATCTTTCCCGAGGGCCAAGTCAACCGCAGCCCGGACCGCCTTCTGCGCGGGCGGCGCGGCGCGGCGCGGCTATCGCTCGAAACCGGCATTCCGGTCGTGCCGATGGGCATCCGCTTTCCGCATGCGGATCCGGGTCGTCCGCTGCCGGCGCTTCCGACCATGGAGTTGCATATCGGCGCACCGCTGCTGCCGCCCGGGCCAGCAGTGGAGCCGGCGTCAACGGCAGCAGTCACCGCGTGGCACGCCGTCGTCATGACGGAGATCGCACGTCTCTCGGGCAAGGCATGGACAGCCCCAAAGGAGGCCACACCATGATGAACGATACGCGCATCAGGGCGGAGAGGATTGCCGACGCGGCTGGCCGCGAGGCGGCGCTGGCGGTGCTCGGCGCAACGTATCGCAACGAGAAAGGATGGATCGCCGATCCGGCGCAGCAGTTTCCGGTGGACGATCTGGCGCGTGACGGCATGGGTTGGTTCATCGTGCGCTGCAACGGTGCGCCGGCGGGCGTGCTGCGCACGCTCTATGATCCGCCGCTCCTGCAATACGCCAAATACGGGCTGCAACTGATCGACAGGCGTGTCGACATCGAGGCGTTCCTGAAACAGAACCGGATCGCGGAGATCGGACGCTTCGCTGTCGTGGCGGAGCAGCGCGGCAACCTGCTGCTGGCGGCAGCACTGATGCGCGTGGCGACGGCGGAGATGGTGCAGCGCGGTTACACGCACATCATCACCGACGTGTTCGAGGACGATCCGCACAGTCCGCTCGGCTTCCACACGCGCGTGATGGGTTTTCGGCCGGTGGCGAGTCACGACCACGGCGAGCTCAACTGCGCAAGCCGGCGCATCACGCTGGTGCTCGATCTCAAGTCGAGCTACCAGCGGCTCAAGGCGCGCGACAACTGGGTATACCGCTATCTCACCGCCCACTGGCCCGATGCGTTCCACCGCGCGCTGGCGGCGTAAGGTGGGTTAGCGTTTGGCGCGACAGGCCGGGCCGCCGGTGCCGAGGATCGGATCGCTGGCGGGATCGGCAACTTTGGCGATCAGGGGCTTGCCGCTTTCATAGTCCGCCGGGTTGGCGCGGCGCAAGTCCCAGTCGCTGCCGCCGGGATAGGCACCGACCACGACGAGGCCGCTCGCGTGCGAGAGCCGGCAGTGGCCGACGCCGGCGGGGATCATGACGGCATCTCCGGCTGTGACCTCGACGATCGGGCCGCTCGGGCCGCCGAACTGCACGCGCGCGCTGCCGGCGGCGATGCCCAGCACTTCGTGCGTGGTGGCGTGATAGTGATGGAACGGATAGATGCCGTTGACCCAAGCATTGCTCCAGCCGTTCGCCGCGAACAGGCTCTCGACGCGCAGCGTGTCGCCGGGCGCGAAGGCGGCACGATAAAGGATCAGCGGCAGCCGCGGATTGTTGGGAATAGTGCCGTCGTCCTGCAGCAGGTGCTGTTCGATCTGCGGCATTTGTTTGTTGTTGGCCACGGGCTGGTCCTATGGGCTGGGGACTTCAAGGCATAGCCGGTGCGACCGGGCGGCAGCAAGGCCGCGCCACACATTCAGCGTCATCCTCGGACTTGGTCCGAGGACCTAGCGATCGGCACGCGTTGTGCTCGGCTGGATGTCGTTGCGGCGCGGCGGCGGCAGGTCGCACCTTTCGGACTCGCGGGACCATGGGTCCTCGGGACGAGCCCGAGGATGACATCAGGGAAGGGGTGAGGCGGTGCCATATGCGCTGCTGGCGCCCGATGTCGCTTTCCTTCCAGGCAAGGCTTGGGCATAAGAGCGGGCAAACACCGATCGGGAGTGAAACGATGCTGCTCGCGGACAGCCTGAAGCGCCTGGGGACGGAGACCGCGTTCGAGATCCTGGCGCGTGCCGCCGATCTGCAGGCGCAGGGCCGCGACATCATCAACCTCGGCATCGGCCAGCCGGACTTCAAGACGCCCGAGCATGTGGTGGAGGCGGCGGTGAAAGCGCTGCGCGACGGCCATCACGGCTATACGCCGGCGAACGGCATCCTGCCGCTGCGCGAGGCGGTGGTGCGCGATCTGGCCAAGCGGCACGGCGTGGAGGTCGATCCGGGCAACATCGTCATCATGCCCGGCGGCAAGCCGACCATGTTCTTCTCGATCCTGATGTTCGGCACGCCGGCGACGGAGATCATGTATCCCGATCCCGGTTTCCCGATCTACCGCTCGATGATCCAGTACACCGGCGCCAAGGCGGTACCGATCGCACTGCGCGAGGAGAACGAGTTCGCCTTCAGCGCGGAGGAGGTGATCGCGCAGATCACGCCGAAGACGAGCCTCATCATTCTCAACAGCCCCGGCAATCCGACCGGCGGCGCCGTCCCCGAGAGCGAGATCACCAAGCTGGTGTCGGGGCTCGAGAAGCACCCGCACGTGGCGGTGCTGTGGGACGAGATCTACGGCCAGATGCTGTACGACGGCCGCAAGCACGTCAGCCTGCTGAAGTATCCGCAACTCCGCGACCGGCTGATCGTGCTCGACGGCTGGTCGAAGACCTATGCGATGACAGGCTGGCGCCTCGGCTTCTCCGTGTGGCCGAAGTCACTGGTGGAGGCAGCAACGCGGCTGTGCGTCAACAGCCACTCGTGCGTCAACGCGCCGACGCAATATGCCGGCATCGCCGCGCTGGAAGGTCCGCAGGATGCGGTCGCCGCCATGGTGCGCGCCTTCGACGAGCGCCGCCGCGCCATCGTGCCGATGCTGAACCAGCTTCCGGGTTTCCGCTGCGTCAATCCGGGTGGCGCGTTCTATGCGTTTCCGAACGTCACCGGCACCGGCATGTCGGCGAAGGCATTGCAGGTGCGCATGCTCGAGGAGGCAGGCGTCGCCACGGTGGCCGGCACCAGCTTCGGCATCCATGGCGAGGGCTACATCCGCTTCTCGTATGCCAACTCGACCGAGAACATCAAGCGCGCCATCGAGCGCATCGGCACGCTGCTGATGGAGAAGTAGGGGCGGCCTTTCCCGAATCGACGCGCGCCGCGGTTTTGCTGCAAGATTGGCGACACGACCGAACACCCGAGGCGCCCAGCATGACTGAACCCTCAGCCCCTACCGATGCCCAGCTCACCACCGCCCCGCTCACCTTCCGCGACGGCCTTCTCGACGGTCAGGTGGCGCTGATCTCCGGGGCCGGCCGCGGCATCGGCAAGGCGATCGCCTATCAGTTCGCACGCCTCGGCGCGAAGGTCGCCATCTGCGGTCGCAATCCCGAGCGCCTGGAGCAAACGGCCGCGGGCCTGCTCGCGCTCGGGGCCGACGTGCTCGCGCACCCCATGACCATCCGCGATCCCGAGGCCGTCGCCCGCCTGTTCGACGCCGTCTATGCCCGCTTCGGCAAGCTCGACACGCTCATCAATAACGCCGGCGGACAGTATCCGCAGGCCGCCATCGATTTCACCGTGAAAGGCTGGAACGCCGTCATCGACACCAATCTCAACGGCACCTGGTACATGATGCAGGCCGCCGCGCAGCGCTGGCGCGACACGAACACCAAGGGCTCCATCGCCAACATCGTCGCCGTCGTCTGGCGCGGCATGCCGGGCATCGCCCACACCTGCGCCGCGCGCGCCGGCGTCATCTATCTCTCCAAGACCGTCGCCATCGAATGGGCGCCGCTCGGCATCCGCGTGAACTGCGTGGCACCCGGCATCATCGCCACCGAAGGCATGGAGGTTTACCCGGATCAAGCCCGCCGCGACTTCCCGAAATCCAACCTGATGGGCCGTTTCGGCGAAGTCCGCGACGTCGCCGACGCCGTCACCTACCTCAGCGGCCCCTCCGGCAGCTTCGTCACCGGCGAAGTCATGGTCGTCGACGGCGGCAACCAGCTCTGGGGCCAGCAATGGGCCATCCCGCAGCCATGAGATGACGATGCATCATGTCTCATGTTTCTCAACGTCACGGCCGGGCAAGCCACCCGGCACGTGGATGGCCACCTTCGTGGCCATGACGGTAAAAGGAGACTGCAGCGCCAGCATAAACAGCGCGGAGAAATAAGCTCTGATGAGCATGCGGGAGGGACCTCTAGCTCCTCTCTTTCGTCACGGCCGCGCAGGCGGCCGTCCACGAGCGGTAGTGAAGTTGCTGACGGCTTCCCCGCGCAGCAATCGCGCTCTAGGATGCCCAGATCGATCCAAAGAAGAACGCGATGGGGGAAACACACGTGCCGCGCATACCACATCCGCTCCGTACACGCGGACTCCCCGCATGAAACTCTTCTGGTCGTCGCGCTCGCCGTTCGTGCGCAAGGTCATGGTCTTTGCGCATGAGACCGGTCTCGCGGAGCGCATCGAACGCACCCAAATCATCGTTGCGCCCACCAAGCCCAACCCCGAGGTGATGGCGCTCAATCCCCTCAACAAGTTGCCCACGCTGGTGCTCGACAACGGCGGCGTGCTCTACGACTCGCGCGTCATCTGCGAACACCTCGACACGCTGCACGATCGCCCACGCTTGTTTCCCGCCGACCCGTCGGCGCGCATCGACGCCCTCCGCCGTCAGGCGCTGGGCGACGGCATGATGGACTTCCTGCTGGTCTGGCTCTCGGAACGAAGTCGCCCCGCGCCGCAGCAGTCGCCCGAGCTGATCGCCGCCTGCCGCACCAAGCTCACGACCGTTCTCGATGCGCTGGAGCGCGAAGCGCCTGCCCTTGCCGCGGCACCTTTCAGCATCGCCCACATCGCCATCGGCTGCGCGCTGGGCTACGCCGACTTCCGCTTCAAGGACGAAGCCTGGCGCACCGGCCGCCCGCAACTCGCCGCCTGGGCCGAGACCCTCCACGCCCGCCCATCCTTCCAAGCCACCCAGCCCGCCGACACCTATTGAGCCCAAGCCCAACACCCGATCATCCCGTCCCTCTCATCCCCTCTCCCCGCAGCGCGGGGAGAGGGTTAGGGTGAGGGGCAGCGGCTAGCTCGGAACAACAATCAGAAAGGCCTTCGCATGACTCGCGCCACCAGAGGGGAGCGTCCCAGCCCATGAGCACCAAAGGCAAGGCCTACATCGTCGGGGCCTACGAGCACCCGACACGAAAAGCCCCCGACAAATCACTGGCGCAGCTCCACGCCGAGGTCGCCAAGGGCGCACTCGAGGACGCGGGCCTCACCAAGGACGACGTCGACGGCTATTTCTGCGCCGCCGGCGACACACCCGGCCTCGGCGGCCTGTCGATGATCGACTACATGAACCTCAACGTCCGCCACGTCGATACAACCGACACCGGCGGCTCGTCCTACCTCGTGCACGTCGGTCACGCCGCCGAGGCCATCGCCACCGGCCGCTGCAACGTCGCGCTCATCACGCTCGCCGGCCGCCCGCGCAGCGAAGGCATGGCCACAGGCACCGCACCGCGCGCCGGCAATCCCAACCAGCCGGACCTGCAGTTCGAGTTCCCCTATGCGCCCGCCACCGCCAACATGTACGCCATGTGCGCCATGCGCCACATGCACGAGTTCGGCACCACCAGCGAGCAGCTCGCCTGGGTCAAGGTCGCGGCCTCCCACCACGCGCAGTACAATGAGCACGCCATGTTGCGCGAGGTCGTCACCGTCGAGGATGTCGTCAACTCGCCCATGGTCACCGATCCGCTGCACCGTCTCGACTGCTGCGTCATCAGCGACGGCGGCGGCGCGCTCGTCGTCACCCGCCCCGAGATCGCCAAAAGCCTGAAGCGCCCCAAGGTCAAGATCATCGGCACCGGCGAAGCCCCCAAGCACCAGATGGCCGGCCACGTCGATCTCACCTACACCGGCGGCACGAAGTCCGGCAAAGCCGCCTTCGAGGACGCCGGCGTCACGCCGAAGGACATCAAGTACGCTTCCATCTACGACAGCTTCACCATCACCGTCGTCATGCAGCTCGAGGACCTCGGATTCTGCGAGCGCGGCAAGGGCGGCAGGTTCGTCTCCGACGGCAATCTCATCTCTGGCGTCGGCAAGCTGCCGTTCAACACCGATGGCGGCGGTTTGTGCAACAACCATCCCGCCAATCGCGGCGGCATGACGAAAGTCATCGAGGCGGTGCGCCAGCTGCGCGGCGAGGCGCATCCCAAAGTGCAGGTTAAGAATTGCGATGTCGCGCTGGCGCACGGCACGGGCGGCTCGCTCGGCACGCGACACTGCGGCTCGACCGTCATCATGGAACGGGAGTAAGTCACATGGCCAAGGATCGCAAAATTGCTTCGCCCGAGCCCACCGTCGGCACGGAGGCCTATTGGGAAGGCGCGCGTAACGGCAAGCTGCTGCTCAAGCACTGCACGTCCTGCAACAAGGTGCACCACTATCCGCGCGCGCTGTGCCCCTACTGCTTCTCCGACAAACTGGAGTGGCGCCAGGCCTCGGGCAAGGGCAAGGTCTACACCTACAGCGTCATGCGCCGCGCGCTCGAGCCCTACGTCATCGCCTACGTCACGCTCGACGAGGGCATCAAGATGATGACCAATATCGTCGATTGCGACTTCGACAAGGTCCGCATCGATCAGCCCGTGAAAGTCGTCTTCAAACCCAGCGAAAACGGCCAACCCGTCCCCATGTTCACGCCGGCTTAGCGCGCCTTCTCCCTCTCCCCGCGTGCGGGGAGAGGGTAGGATGAGGGGCAGCGGCAAACCTCCGGCGCCAGCGGCATCACCCCTCCACTGGCGTCATCCCGGCGCCGCATGCGCCTCCGCGCATGCGGGAATCGGCCGGGACCCAGACGCGCCTCCGCTTGCTCGACCTATTTGGTTTGAACGCTGACGTTGTGATCGCTTACTTCAGCGTAATCGCCAGCCCGCTCAGATCCACGTTCGCCAGCAACCCGACCTGCCGGCCGCTGAGCTCCAGCACGGCGCCCTTCTGGTTCGTCAGCACGATCGCGCGTGCGCCGCGGCCGACCGCCAGTCCGGCACCGGCGGCACCGTAGACACCCGCCACATCCGATGGCCGCCAGATGTTGCTCACCCGGCCGCGCAGCACGGTCTTCGATCCGCCGAACACGAGGCCGTAGTCCAGCCCGCCGGTCGACAACCCATAGCGCCGGCCGTGGAATTCGAGAACGCCGCTCCCGCCGGACCCGCCGATGATCCAGCCGGCCTTGTAGATCGTGAGCGTCACCCAGCCGCTGTCGGCGCGGCTGGCGGTGGATAGGCCGGCAAGGGCGACGAGCGCAACAAGCGCCGTGCGAACGGCCGATGAGATGGTCATATGGCAACTCCCCCGAGATGCTTCCGAGATGACACGGTGTGACAACCGAATCACACGCGGCAAGTTAAACCGAGGTATGAGGAGGAAAAATGTCCACCTCGTATGATGATCGAGAAATTCGCCATATCAACCGGCCACTATCCCCAAGCAACCGGAAGGCTCGACACACCGCGAAATGCCCAGCCGCCGATTCGAACCTGCTCAGCGTCCATAATCCGAAGATCGTGCATGCGGGCGAAGATCGTCGGCAGCGCAACGTGGGCGATCATCGCCCGCGAGGCCCAGGCGCCGGCGCAGAAGTGTGGCCCGGCTCCGAACGCAATGCTTTTCGACGTGTCTCGCGTGACGCGGAAGATGTCCGGGTGATCGAAATGCTGCTCGTCGCGATTGGCCGAGCTGAACATGAAAAAGATGCGGTCGTCCGGCTCAAAATTGACATCTCTCATCGTCCATGGTCTGGCAATGCGCCGTGGCGACATGCCGATCGGTGAAATCCAGCGCGCGTATTCCTCGAAAGCCTGTAGCCAGGACACCTCTCCACGCAGCACGAGGTCCAGTTGCTCGCGGTGGGTCAGCAGCGCCCAGACCGTTCCGGCAATCGCGTCGCGCGGCTCGTTCTGTCCGCCGCTGATGGCAAGCTTCACGTTGGCCCGCACGCTCTCCATGGGCATGTCGGCGGCCAGCATGACACTGAGCAGGCTGTGATCCGGTTTTTTGACAAGGGTTGGCGTCATGTCATCGATCGCCGCGTCGATGGCCGCAGTTGCCGCGTGGCATCGCGCCTCCACCGCTGGCTCGCCCACGTAGTTCGCGATTCCATCGATCATCGCCTGCGACCACGCGTCCATCTCCTGGAAGCTGATGTTGGTCAGCCCCGTGATCGACTTCAGGCATTCGGCCGAGAACGGCATGGCAAACTGCCTGCAGAACTCGATGCGATTGGCCGGGCCGAGCGCCGCGATGATGCGATCAGCATGCGCTTGGAACAGCGCGGTCCAGTGCAGCTTGACGGTCTTCGGCGATATCGCCGGAAAGATCGCCTTGCGTTCCGACATGTGCGCGCCGCCGTCCTTGCGCATCATGTTGTGGCCCATCAGCTTGTTCATCAGCCCGTCGGGCTGGTGAGAGCTGAACACGTCGATCTGCTTCTCGGAAACGGCAATGTCATCCCGGCGCGAAAACACCGTCCCCCGCAATTGGGGCACGAAAGCAATCGGCGCCTCCCTCCGCAGCATGGCCAGCGTCGGATATGGATCGCTCCAGAACGCAGCCATATCGATGTCGACACGCGGGGCGGTGCTCATGACCTCTCCTGGTGTACGTGAGCTTTGAGTTGCGAGCGCTTTGCGGCGTAGAGGTGCTTGTTCCCTGCAGAACCGGTGTCGTGCAACAATAGACGTTTGCTTGAGACATCGTCGAGATTTGCGTCCGCAAACGGTAGCACGACCCAGCAACGAGACCCCCATGCCTTGGATCGAAGCCAACGGCGCCGCGCTGCGCTACGACATCGCCGGCACCGGCCCGCGCACCATCGTGCTCGTGCACGAGATGGGCGGCACGCTCGAAAGCTGGACCGACGTCGTCCCACTGCTCAACGCCAACGGCTATCGCACTCTGCGCTACGACACGCGCGGCGCCGGCCTGTCCGAGAAGGCACGCAGCCCGCTTTCCATCGACACCATGGCCGATGACGTAGCCGGCCTCATCGATGCTCTCGGCATAGAAGGCAAGGTCGCCATCGCCGGCATCGCCGTCGGCGGCGCCATCGCCATCCGCTTCGCCGCGCGCCATCCCGCGCGCACGGCCGCGCTCGTCGCCATGAGCCCCGCCACCGGCATCGCGCCCGAACGGCGCGCCGCCGCGCTCGCCATGGTCGATGCCATCGAGCGCGACGGCATGCGCCCCGGCATGGACGGCTCGCTCGGTCCGACCTACCCGCCCGCGTTGCGCACCGATGACGATCGCTTCCACACCGTGCGTGCGCAGCGCCTCGGCAACGACCCCGCCAGCTACGCCGCCGTCTATCGCATGCTCGCCCGCCTCGACATGACCGCGGATCTCGCTCGCATCACCTGCCCCACGCTCGTGCTCGCCGGCCGTCTCGACGGCCTGCGTCCGCCCGCGCTCGTCGAAGCCGTCGCGCGCGCCATCCCCGGCGCCCGTTTCGCGGTGCTGGAGACCGCCCATTTCATGGCATGGCAGACGCCGGAAGCCGTTGCCGATGCACTGACTGATTTTCTGGCAACTGTCCCCTGGTGAGGTCTTGGACGGTAACCGCTTTTTCGCCTTCGGTAGTGCTACCCGTCGGCAGCGGATGCGTGTACGGTTCAAAAAAA
Source organism: Hyphomicrobiaceae bacterium (assembly GCA_046154585.1). GTDB lineage: Bacteria > Pseudomonadota > Alphaproteobacteria > Rhizobiales > Hyphomicrobiaceae > CADEFX01. The sequence continues at coordinate 15,161 of JBJXDX010000147.1, forward strand.
ATCACGCCGGGGAGGATAGGGCGCATGCGTATAAGAAGTGGCCAGGACTTCGTCACGGGCCTGCTCTTCATCGTCGTCGGCATCGGTGCGATCTGGATCGGCGCCGACTACGCCATGGGCACCGCGCAGCGCCCGGGGACCGGCGTTCTGCCGCGCATTCTCGCCTGGTGCCTCATCGGTTGCGGCGGCCTGCTGTGGATCAAGGCCTTCCTGAGTGACGGCCCGGATATGGGCGCCTGGGCCTGGCGGCCGTTGATCATGATCACGCTTGCCCTGATCGCCTTTTCCGTCCTCATCGATCGTGCCGGCCTGGTCGTCGCCATGCTCGTGTCGATGACGCTCGCCGCATTCGGCACGCCTCAGACGCGCTGGATCGAGTACGCCATATTTGCCATCATCATGCTCGTCATCGGCGTCGGCATGTTCGTTTACGGCCTCGGCATGCCGGTGAGGGCGCTGCCATGGAACTGAGCCACCTCGTCGACAACCTCTCGCTCGGGTTCTCGGTCGCCTTCTCGATGCAGAACCTGTTCTGGTGCCTGATGGGCGCCTTCATCGGCACCGCCATCGGCGTTCTGCCCGGCGTCGGGCCGACAGCCACCATGGCGCTGCTATTGCCCGCAACCTATTTCCTGCCCGCCGAAAGCGCGCTCATCATGCTTGCGGGCATCTACTACGGGTCACAGTACGGCGGCTCGACCACCTCGATCCTCGTCAATCTGCCGGGCGAGGCGAGCTCCGTCGTCACGTGTCTCGATGGCTATCAGATGGCGCGCAATGGGCGCGCGGGCCCAGCCCTCGCCATTGCCGCGATCGGCTCTTTCTTCGCCGGCACCGTGACGACGCTCATCATCGCCGCGGCCGCTCCGCCGCTGACCAGACTGGCCCAGCAGTTCGCCCCGGCCGACTACTTCTCGCTGATGGTGTTGGGATTGGTCTTCGCCGTCGTGCTCGCGCGCGGATCGGTGCTGAAGGCCGTCGGCATGATCTTTCTCGGCATGCTGCTCGGCCTCGTCGGCACGGACGTCAATACCGGCAACACCCGTTTCACCTTCGGCATCGACGATCTGTTCGATGGCCTCGGTTTCGTGCCGCTCGCTATGGGCGTGTTCGGCATCGCCGAAATCATTTCCAACCTCGCCAATCAGGAGCGGCGCGATCTCGTCAGCTCGAAGGTCACAGGACTGATGCCCACGCGCGAGGATCTGCGCCGCAGCGTCGGCCCGATCCTGCGCGGCACCGGGCTCGGTGCCTTCCTCGGCATTCTGCCTGGAGGCGGTGCGGTGCTCGCCTCCTTCTCCTCCTACACCGTGGAAAAGCGGCTCTCGAAGACCCCCGAGAAATTCGGCACCGGCATGATCGAAGGCGTCGCCGGCCCGGAAAGCGCCAACAACGCGGCGGCCCAGACCTCCTTCATTCCGATGCTGACGCTCGGCATCCCCTCCAACGCCGTCATGGCCATGATGATCGGCGGCATGATGATCCACGGCATCATTCCCGGGCCGCAGGTCATGGAGCAGAAGCCGGGCCTGTTCTGGGGCATGATCGTGTCGATGTGGCTCGGCAACCTGATGCTGGTTATCCTCAACCTGCCGCTGATCGGCATCTGGGTGCGCATGCTGCTGGTGCCTTATCGCCTGCTCGCGATCGCCATCATGTTCTTCTGCTGCATCGGCGTGTACAGCCTGAACAACTCGGCCAACGAAGTCCTTTTCATCTGCTTCTTCGGCGTCATCGGCTACATCCTGATGAAGCTCGACTGCGAGCCCGCGCCGCTGCTGCTCGGCTTCCTGCTCGGCCCCATGATGGAGGTCTACATGCGGCGCGCCATGCTGCTGTCGCGCGGCGATCCGTGGATCTTCCTGCAGCGGCCGTTGTCGCTCGCTTTTCTGATCATCGCAACCGGGTTGCTGATCTTCATCGTGCTGCCGAATGTCCGCAAGGCCCGCGAGGTGGCGTTCCGCGAATGAATTTGACGCCGCTGCGCGCGATTGCACAGCTTCACACAAAATATGATCTGAAAAAAAAGAGGATGACCTGATGAGACGGCGCACTACTCTGCTTGGCTTGGCCGCTGCGGCCATCGTCGCGACGGCAGCACCGCATCCGGCCCAGGCCCAGACCTGGCCCGATAAACCTGTTAAACTCATCCTCCCCTATGCACCCGGCGGCGCCACCGACCTCATCGGCCGTCCGTGGGCGGAAAAACTCACCCAGGCCTTCGGCCAGCAGTTCGTCATCGACAACCGCGGCGGCGCCAGCGGCATGATCGGCACCGAGGCTGCGGCCAAGGCGGCGCCTGACGGCTACACCTTCCTGCTCACGCCGAGCGCCACGCTCACCGTCCTGCCCAACCTGCGCAAGACGCCCTACGACCCCGTCAAGAGCTTCGCGCCCGTCGGTCGCGTAGGCGATCTCATCTGCGGCTTCGCCATCAATCCGGCCACCGGCATCAAGACCTTCGCCGAGCTGATCGACTACGCCAAGAAGAATCCCGGCAAGCTTGCCTATGGCTCCGCGGGTCTCGGCACCTCCACGCACCTGCGCCTTGAGATGCTGAAGTATCGCGCCGGCATCGACATCCTGCACGTGCCTTATCGCGGCAGCGCCGATGCGTTGAACGACCTGCTGCCCAACACGGTGCAGATGATGAACGAGATCAACGTCCTCCCGCACGTCAAAGCCGGCAAGCTCACGCTGCTCAACATCAATCATACCGAGCGTCACCCGGACTTTCCCGACGTGAAGACGCTGACCGAGCTCGGTTACCCGGACTCCGACGTGCCGATCTGGTATTCGATCCAGGCACCAATCGGCATGCCCGCCGATATCATAGCCAAGTTCAGCGCCAAGATTCTCGAGATCGCGGCCACCGCCGAGATGAAGCAGCGCATGCGCGAGATCAATGTTGTCGTGCCGCTGCAATCGCCGGCTGACATGACGAAGTACCTCGCCGACGACATCGCCCGCAACGCCGACGTCATCAAAGCCGCCAACGTCAAGCTGGAGTAACCCTTTGAATCCCCTCTCCCCGTCTTTACGGGGAGAGGGTTAGGGTGAGGGGCAGCCACATGGAAAGACGTCCCATGCGCGGCTCTCACACAAAGACGTTATTACTGGCGAGAGGGTTAGGGCTCTCCGAGGGCCAGGAAGTTGTCCTGGGCCCGGGGCCGTTTTACGGTCCCAGGCGTCGAAGCGGGCGCCGAAGCCCCAACATTGGGAGGAGTGCATGGCTGGCAAGCGCGAGCGCGGTATTGGTGAACTCTACGATCAGGATCCGGAGCGTGCCGACGCTCTGGTGTTCGGGCGCCGCACGGACGCGACACGGCGAGGGTTTCTGGGTGGCGCGGGCCTGGCCGCGATCGGCGCTGCGGTTGGCGGTCCCGTCATCTTCAGCAGGAGCATGCCGGCCGGCATGATTCCGGCGGCGATCGCCCAGGAGGCAAAGAAGGACGCCACGGCCGCTGCGCCAAAGGGCCCGCAACGTCTGCAGTTTCCGGGTAAGGACCCCAATCTCGTGCTGCTCGGCGACAAACCCTTGGTGGCGGAGACGCCGGAGCATCTGCTCGATGACGATACGACACCGACGGCCAAGTTTTTCATCCGCAACAACGGCCAAATTCCGGACGCTGCCAAAGATCCGGACAGCTGGAAGCTGACCATCGACGGCGAGGTCAACAAGCCGCTCGAGATTACCCTTGGCGACCTCAAGCGGCGCTTCGGGGCGAAAACATATCGAATGGTGCTCGAATGCGGCGGGAACGGCCGCTCGTTCTTCACGCCGCAGGCCCGCGGGAACCAGTGGACCAACGGCGGGGTCGGCTGCGCCGAATGGACCGGCGTTCCGCTGGCCGACGTGCTGAAAGCCGCCGGCGTCAAGCCGTCTGCGGTCTATACGGCCAACTACGGCACCGACGTGCATCTCTCCGGCGATCCCAAAACCCCGACGCTATCGCGCGGTGTGCCCGTGAAGAAGGCATTGGATCAGTACAGCCTGCTGGTTTGGGCTATGAACGGCAAACCGTTGGAGAACATCCACGGTGGGCCGCTGCGGCTGGTTCATCCCGGCTGGCCCGGCTCGACCTCGCACAAGTGGCTGTCGAAAATCACGCTGCGCGACAAGGTGCACGACGGACAGGGCATGCTGGGCGCGTCCTATCGGGTTGCCATAAAGCCGATGGTGCCCGGCGGCAAAGCCGACGACGCCAACTTCAAGATCCTGGATTCGATGCCCGTGCGTTCCATCGTCACGAATCCGGCGAACGGAACCAAGCTCGCGGCCGGCACCAGGGACCTCAAGCTGCGCGGTGCCGCCTGGGCCGGCGACGTCACGGTCAAGGCGGTCGATGTGTCGATCGACTTTGGTGCCAGCTGGCAGCGGGCGAAGCTCAGCCAACCCAAGAACCGCTATGATTGGCAGCGCTGGACCGCGACGCTCAAGCTGCCGAGCGATGGCTACTATGAGGTATGGTCGCGGGCGGCCGACTCGCGCGGCATCCTGCAGCCCCATATTGCCGGCGGCTGGAATCCGCAAGGGTACGGCGGCAATCCCATGCACCGCATAGCTGTGCTCGTTGGCTAAACATGATGTGGTTGCGCAGCGCGTTCAGCATGGCCTGTGCTGTGGCACTCGCCATGGGTGTGCTCATACTTCTGCCTGCGGAATGTGGTGCACAAACCAGGCCTGTCGCACCGGTCGAAGACGCGCCGGAGCAGTATCCGGCGCATCCCAACCGTGATGACGCGTTCTATTTCTGCACGGCGTGTCACAGCTTCAGGATCGTCGCCGCGCAAGGCATGTCGCGTGAGCGCTGGGATGAGAGCTTCGACTGGATGGTCGCGCGACATAACATGCCGGACGTACAAGGAGAGGATCGCAAAAGGATCCTCGACTATCTCGCCAGCGCGTTTCCTGAACGGCGCGAGCCCGGCGGCTGGAAGAATCCTTTCGCGCCGAAATAGCCTGCAGCCTGCGTCCCGCCCCAAGGAGCCCACCCATGCCCACGCCCCTCATCAAGGTCGACGTTGCGGATCACATCGCCGTCGTCACCATGGACGCGCCGCCCGTCAATGCGCAGAACGCGCAGTTCGCCGCCGAGATCACCGAGGCGTTCGACATCATCGGCGATAGCGACGGCGTGCGCGTGGCGATCCTCACCGGCGCCGGCAAGGTCTTCTCCGCCGGTGCCGACATCCGCAGCCGCAAGGCCGTCGGCGAGACCAAGGGCGAGCGCTTCCAGCACATCCGCCGCGTGCGCGAGAGCTTCCACGCCATCCGCGAATGCGCCAAGCCCGTGATCGCCGCCTTGAACGGACCGGCGCTCGGCGCCGGCCTCGCGCTCGCTGCCTCCTGCGACATTCTCATTGCCGCTGAGGAAGCCTCGCTCGGCCTGCCCGAAATCGACGTCGGCCTGCTCGGCGGCGGGCGCCACTCCATGCGCCTCTTCAGCCACTCGCGGCTCCGGCGCATGATGTTCACCGGCTATCGCGTCCCTGGCCCCGAGCTCTACCGCCTCGGCGTCGTCGAGATGTGCGTGCCGCGCGCCGAGCTGATGGACGCCGCCTTGAAGCTGGCCGCCGAGATCGCCGGCAAGAGTCCCACTGCGATGCGCCTCGCCAAGCAGTCCCTCAACACCATCGAGGAGCTGAGCCTGCGCGATGGCTATCGCTACGAGCAGAACATGACGCTGCAGCTCTCCGGCCACCCAGACTCCCAGGAGGCCATGTCCGCCTTCCTGGAAAAGCGCAAGCCGAAGTTCTCCGGCTCCTGAGCCGCCGGTCTGGCCCGGCATTAACCCATCTCGCAGGCGAGAAACGAATATTATCCCCGCCCTTATTTCGCCAAATATAATTTCTCCGGCGAAATAGAAACATCTTTGGCGCGATATATGCAATCACGCAATATATGCAGCTAAAGGCGTATAATGCAAATACGGGGAAACAATATGCACCTCGAAATTACCAGTCCCAGTCACGATACGCCCCGCCCGAGCAGGGCTGCGGCAGACGGGTGCGCCACCGCCAACCTCAAGCAGATCCTGGAATTCTCGATCGCCGTGGCGTTCGAGATCGAAACGACCGACCTGCGCAAGCGCACACGCGGACGTGCCGACACGGCCTTTGCCCGCCAGGTGGCCATGTACCTCGCCCATGTCGCCTATGGCCTGACGCTGAGCGACGTTGGCCGCGTGTTCGAACGTGACCGCACCACCGTCGCCTACGCCTGCGGCGTCGTGGAGGACCGCCGCGACGACGCCACCATCGACCGGACGCTCGACCTTCTGGAGACCGTCGTCGCCCGCCTCGCGCACATCACGCGGTGCGGCTCCTGTCCGTCGGGCTGTCGTCACGGCGCATGCGAGGCTTGAGGCCATGGCCAAGCAGGATCGGTTCGCGCCCCGCCGCCCCGCCGGCACGGCCGGCGTCAACGACAGCGAAAGTCCGCTGGCCTGGCTGCGCCGGCGCAAGGACAAGCAGGGCAATCCGCTCATCACCGAAGCTCAGTTCGACGCCGGAGAGCGCCTGCGCGCCGACCTGTGGTTTGCCCAGATGACGCCGCGCACCACAGCGAGCTGGTCCGGCGCGCCGGTGGAGCGCCGCATGCGCCGCTCGGCCCCGGGCGCCGGCATCGATCTCGCCGACAGCATCGTCGCCGCCAAGCAGCGCGTGCACCATGCCTTGTGCAACGTGGGCGCTGACTTCGCCGGCATCCTCATTGACGTGTGCGGCCATCTCAAAGGCCTGGAGCAATTCGAGCGCGGTGAGGGCTTACCTCAGCGATCCGGCAAGATCTTCCTCAGCATGGCCCTCACGCGCCTCGCCCAGCACTACGGCCTGATCCGCCGCGAGGACGAGCACGAGATCATCGGTCGCCGTCTGCGCCACTGGGGCAGCGAGGATTATCGGCCGACATTGGATCGATGGACGAGGTAATGTGGTGCGCTGCTCACGCGCCGCCTGCGCCACCGGCATCCGCCGTCGCCAATACCCGCACGGCATCCGCCCGGATGCGCTCCACCATGGAGTTGAGCCCGTTCGACCGCTGCGGCGTCAGGTGCTCTCTGAGGCCCAGGCCGCCGAGGATGCCCTGCACGTCGGTGCCGAGGATGTCCCTGGCCGTCCGCCCCGAGTAGATGGCGAACAGGATCGCGATCAGCCCACGCACGATGTGCGCATCGCTGTCGCCAAGGAAGGTCAGGCGCTTGTCGCCGCGGTCGTCGGTGGCGACGTCGGTCGTCAGCCATACCTGGCTCGCGCAGCCCCGCACCTTGTTGGCATCGCAATGCGCGGCCTCGCTCAGGGGCTCGAGCGCACGCCCGAGCTCGATGACATAGCGGTAGCGGTCCTCCCAATCGTCGAGGAGCGCAAAGTCGGACTGGATGTCTTCGAGCGTCATGCGTCTCTGCACGTATCTCCGGTGGTCCGCACCGGCATGCCTATCACTTGGCGGGTCCGGGCGCCTTACGCAAGCGCTGACCCGCGCCGAAAAGCCCCACTTTTCGGGAATGCGGGCCTATCGCTTCTCAGGCGCCGCTTTTCGCAGGCTTCCCACGCCATTCCGGTTGCACGTCGGACGGCGACAAGGTTCCCTTGGCGCGCTCCACCTTGGCCGGCGGCGTGGCCGATGTGCTTATGGGGTCTACTGCCGGGGCCGACTTGCCCATCAGCCGTTCGCTAGCGACCTCGTAGGCGAGCTTGGCGCCGAAATCGAGTTTGTGCTTGAAGACGGCCCAGTATTCCCCGCCGCGCGCGCACACCGTTGCATTGCGGTCGCAGAACGTGGCGACCCGGCGGGCCGTTTCCGAAGCGGCTGTATACAACCGTTCCTGCGCACTCTTATCGGTGGGCAGCAGCAGCACGATCAAGGCCAGCCAGAATGTGACGCGGATCAGGAACATCGGACAAATCCCGCCCTCGCTCGACGCGGATACGTCTTGGGCAGCCTCGATCCTATTTGGCAGACACCAATTTATCATGAACGGACGCATGCTGCTTTGACTGTTCACGGCAACGCTTTGTTGACCCTGTTGCGCGGTTGCCGGTGCGATTTCCGCGCCCGAAGCGGTTCACTGGCCTGCCGGCGCGCAAATCGGCCGCGTCTTAACGTTTCGCTAACAGTTTCCCTCAACCATCCGGAATGACTCCCATCATGGTCTGGGGCAGTCCGGAGTTGACGACAAGTGACACCGTGGCAAGCGCGTCTTTTTCTGCTCGGCTTCCTGCTCGTTGGGTCGGCCATCGCCGCCAATCTGCTCGTCATGCAGGATGCGAAGGTGGCAACGAGCGCGCTCAAGCAGAAGAGCACACCCGCGGCGCGCGCCGAAGCGCTGCCACGCCGCCCTGCCGCTCCTGAGCGCCGCGATGCGAAATCGGTCGCCGAGACGAAGCCGGCACGTCCCGAGACCGCACCCAAACCCAAGCCGTCGCCTAGCAAAGCGTCCGTCGTTCCGGCCAGAGGCGAGAAGTCTGCCCGCCCACCCCAAACCACCGCCTCGACCCGCTGAGTTTGCTTGGCGAAGCGACACTCCCGGCCCTGCCTCCATCCTTCCGCCCCAAAAAGCAGGCTTTACTCTGGGCTCCCGTATCGGAGTTGTTCGGTGAGGAAACGTCCGTTCTGGCATCTCGTCTCGCTCATCATGCTGCCGGCTCTCATCATTTCCGGCCTGGGCACGATCGGCTTTGGCGGCCTCTTCAATTCTTTGGTCGATCTGAAGAGCGAGACCCTGCGTGCGCAGGCCGATATCCTCGCGATCTTCCTGGTCACCGACGGTCCTCTCGAAGCTGAGCGCGCCGCTCCCGTCCTGCGCCGTCTGGTGCCAGGACCGCGGACGCGCGCCCGCCTCTATGCGCGCGATGGACTGTTGCTCGTAGACACCGCCGGCGGGTTAGGGCCGCGCAATGGTGGAAGCGGGCTGCTCGCAGAGACACGTTCGCGGCTGACATACTGGCTCCGGGAACGACAGATGCCGCCGGTCCGCGAGACAAGCGGGCCTGATGATACCATCCATCCAGAGGTACGCACGGCTTTGAGCGGCTCGGTGGCGACGCTGGTGGTTATGGAGAACGGTGAGCAAATTGTCTTGGTGGCAACGCCGATCCTACGCAGGGCGGCAATCGAGGGCGTGCTGCTGCTCTCGACACGCGCGGGCACATGAGACCATGCCCGTTTCACAAGCACGGGCCGCCTCAGGCACGACGGCGCCCTTTCACACACAACTCATTCCCGCACCGGGTTCAATCCGCCACCCCGACCGCCTACACTGAGCCATGCGCCTGAAATCCGAGCTCTGGGTCAAATCCTATCTGCGCACCTGCGCCAGCGCCGGTGTGCCGGCCGCCATCGTGCGCCGCGGCGACGATGACGCGGGCGTCGTCTTCATCAAGGTGAGCCGCCTCGACGGTACAGCCGCCCTCTATGCGCCGGCCCCCGCAGGGCTCGAGCGCGACAGCGGCGAGCCGCGCTGGTCGCTCGCTGCAACAGCGTCCGACGCCGACATCGAAACGCGTCTCGCGCGCGAAAAAAATCTCGATTCCGACATCTGGATCGTCGAGATCGAAGACCGTGAGGGCCGCCATTTTCTCGATGGCTGGCTCGCTCCGGAGTGATTCGGTTGTCCGCCACTGCGGCATCCCTGCATCCCTCGCGCGGTATCCGTTTCTCGCATTAACCATTCGTTAACCGACGCGCTTGTCAGATGGCGGACAAGGCGGGCGTTCGTGTTCGCCGCCGTTGTGCGCGCGACCGACGGGGAGAGATGGGATGGCCACGATACTGGAGTTCCGGAGTGACATTGAAAAGGTTCCGTTGAAGCTGGTTCGCCGCAAGCGGCGTACCGCCGAGATCGTCATCTTCCCTGGCGTGCGCTACCAGCGCTATGTCAGTGAGGAGGCGGAGGCCGCATCTGCGCCCCGCGTAGAGCGCGACACGCTCAAGCTCGTCGACTGAGCCTGCAACCTTATCTGGGACGATGCGGCGCGCACGTTGCGCGCCCGAGGTACGCCTCGATTTCCTTGACGTATGCCTGGCCCTTCAGCGACGCACGGATGATCACCAGCCCCTCGCGCTGCGGCACCGTGATGCTGGACGCATCCTGATCCGCCGAGCGTCCGAAGCCGAAAAAGCCGAACGTGCGATCGGCCGGCTGCGACAGCGACAGCACGACGCCGACATCAGTCCGCCGCGTCGTCTGCGACGGCACGGCATAGAAGCCATCCCCATCCAGCGTATAGAGGCCGAAACTCCAGCCCTTGTCGGCCAGCGTCGCATTGACGGCGATGGGCCCGCTCCCGGCATCATAGCGGCACACGGCATAGCGCATGTCCGGGCTCATGAACGGCAGCGGCTGGCTCTTGGCGCTGGCCGGCGGCAGGACCACCATTTTGTTGACCGGCAGATAGAGCGCGATGCGCTGGGCCGCGCTACCCTTGGCGAGTTGCGGGGCGAGAAATGTCATCGTGATGTGCAGCATCCCTGCACACACCAGCGCGACGAGTGCCACATGCCATTTCAGCGGACCAAACCAGCGGATCCTCATCGGCAGGCGAGCCTCCGGATGCGCGGCAGTCTTTCGCCGCCCGCTTCCTCCTGGCCGGGTCCCGAGACTTGCGGCTCCTCGATGCTGATCACCAGCGTCAGCCGCCCCACATCGCCCGTCGGCAGCCAGTTCCCAGGCCGCGCATTGCGCGCCAGCGTGATCGAGAACCGGCCGCCTGGAGCCCGCATCAGCGTGGCGCTGTTGTAGGAGTAGCGCTCCGCTGCATTCTCGATCAGGCGGCCTTGCTCGTCGTACACCGCCAGGCTCCACCACGCCGCCGATGGCTCCTCACCCTCGATGGCATAGTCGCAGGCCGAATGCAGCCGCTGCTTGCCGCTGTCGGTGATGGCCTCGTAGGTGAGCGCTATGGAGGTCGATACCGGCAGCGTTCCGCGCCGCGCGAAGTGGGCGCGCGTGTAGGGGTCCGCATCCGAGCGGCCGGCGGCCGTCCAAACCACCCACGGGCCGTAGGCGCGCGTCGTCAGCGACGAGCCCTTCTCGATCATGTACCACGACGAGCCGAGGCCGCCGGCGACGGCAACAACGGCAAACATCAGAAGATTGGGAATCACGGCTCAACCTTCTTCGTCATCTAGTGTCCCGGTTCCGAAGTTCGCCTGATCTCGATGCCAAGTCCGGGAGCGAACTTCGGAACCCAAGGGGACGCTAGCATCATAGAGTCGCTAGTGTGATTCAGATCGAGAAATTCGCTCCAGGATGTGCGGCAAGCGCCGGCGAATTTCTCGATCATCACACCGGTCTGATCCGTAACTGTCCCTCGTAATCGCCCTTTCCGATCGGCACTCCCCGCGTGCGCAGGATGTTATAGGCGGTGACGACATGAAAATAGAAGTTCGGCAGTGAGTACGTGAGGAGGTAGGTCTCTGGCGTTAGGGCCAATGTCCGCGGGACCCATTTCGAAGTCGAGGCATTTTTCTGGTCAAGCGGTCGAAAGAGCTCAATGTCCAGATTCTTGTCGGACCAGCTATTGACTTCATCGGGGGTGAGCGCCCCCAACGCAGTTACTGCCCGACCGACCATGGCCTGTAGGTCGGCGAAAGGCATCGCGCCGACCAGAGGCGGTGGGGCGAACACACCGGTTTTCACGGCCTCCAGACCCCATACGGCGTGATTCTTCAGGGCCTCGATCTGAAAATGGAAGGGCGCCATGTCTTCGAAGAGCCGGGCCTCAACGAAATCGTCAGGATCGGTGCCGATTTCAGCGCAGTGCCGCACCGCACGGTCTAGCAAGCTTCCGACGGCCCTTGTGGATTGCAGGAAGGTCGGAACACTGAGGTCGTAGAGCGATATCGTCATTGGCTTTTTCCATTTGGGCTGGCCGCTGCGAGCGGCCAACGAACCTAACGCTACCGCAGAGGATAGAGTGCCAACTACCTCACGACCGCCGGAAATCTCCTCAATTGTGAGTCCACGGCCTAGCACTCAGCGTTTCGCCCGCGGGCCTTGCCCCTGCGTCGCCGGCAGATCGCCGGCTGTCGGCGTGTAAATCGCGGAGCCTGTGGTCGCGGCACCCGCGCCGACGCCGCCATCGGCGCGACGGCTACCTCCAGGCTGCTGCTGCGGTTGTTGCTGCTGCTCGGTCGGCGACGTCGGTGCGGTCTGCGGGGCGGGCGCCAGTCCCGCCGCCGTGCGCAAAGCCGCCGACACGCGCCGCAGGGCCTCCCGCGCTTGATCCGACATGAGGCTGTGCGAACGCCGCTGCGTGTCCGTGCTAGCCGCCGCCGGTGCCACGCCGGAGGCGCTCGTGTCGCGCTGCGCCACCTGCTGCCGCCGTGCCTCCTCGATCTTCTGCCGCTCGGCGATCTGCGTCGCATGCAGCGGCAGCCCCGGGATCTGCGGGATATCCATGCTCGTGTGAGCGACGGACATGAAGCTGTGCCACGCCATGGTCGGGATGGTGCCGCCGGTGACGTTGTTCATCGGCCGGTAATCGTCGTTGCCCATCCAAACGCCCGTCACGTACTGGCCGCTGAAGCCGACGAACCACGCATCGCGGTAGCCCGAGCTTGTCCCGGTCTTGCCGGCCGTGAAGGTGTAGTCGAGCTGCGCGCGCCTGCCCGTGCCCTCCGTCACCACCATCTGCATCATCTGGTTCATCTGCTCGACCACGCGGCGCGACAGCACCCGGGGTTGCGGCTGCTCGTCCTTGTCGCGCGTATAGATGAGCTCGCCGCGCGAGCTGTACATGTCGAGGATCGCGTAAGGCTTCGCCAGGACGCCGTCGTTGGCGAACGTGGCGTAGGCGGCCGTGTGCTGCAGTGGCGTGATGCCGGTATCGCCGAGCGCCATCGAGCACGTCTTCTTGACGCCCTCGACGCCCAGCCGCCGCGTCATCTCCACCACGCGGTCGCGCTCGTATTTGAGCGACAGGTCCACCGCTACCGTATTGGTCGACTTGGCGAATGCCACGCCGGCCGGCATGCTGCCGCCGCTGCCGCTGCCGCCGTCGTAGTTCTTCGGCGACCAGTTTCCGCAACTCACGTGGTGGTCGCGCACGATCGATTTCGGCGTCAGGCCGCGCTCGACGGCGTTGGCATAGACATACAGCTTGAACGACGAGCCGGGCTGGCGGCGCGCATGCGTGGCGCGGTTGAACTGGCTCTCGCCGTAGTCCGTGCCGCCGACGAGCGCGCGCACGGCGCCGTCAGGCTCCATCGCCACCATCGCCCCGGACGTCGCCCGCTGGGCGCGGCCCTGCTGGCGGATGGTCGAGACCAGGGCCTGTTCGGCTGCCTGCTGCAGGCTGAGATCGATGGTCGTGCGTGCCGTGATCACGTAATGTCCGCGGCCCTCCGCCACGCGCTGGATTTCCTCGAATGCCCAGTCGAGAAACCAGTCGGGGCTGGCGGCCATGCGCGTATCGATCGACCTCGCCGGATTGACACGCGCCGCATGCACCTGCCCCGCCGTCATGTAGCCGGCCTCCACCATATTGGTGAGCACCTCGTTGGCGCGCGCCCGCGCTGACGGCAGGTCGATATGCGGGGCAAACTTGGTCGGCGCTTTGAACAGGCCCGCCATCATGGCCGCTTCCGCCAGCGTGACGTTCTTGACCGACTTGCCGAAATAGAATTGCGCCGCCGCCTCCACGCCGAACGCGCCCCCACCCATGTAGGCGCGATCGAGATACAACTTGAGGATCTCGCGCTTGGTGAAGCGTGACTCGAGCCAGAACGACAGGAACAGCTCTTTCACTTTGCGCTGCAGCGACCGCTCCGGCGACAGGAACAGATTCTTGGCGAGCTGCTGCGTGATGGTCGAGCCGCCCTGCACCGTTTCGCCCGCGCGCGCATTCTCCAGCAGCGCCCGCCCCGTGCCGAGCACGTCGACGCCGAAGTGTTCGAAGAAGCGGCGATCCTCAGTCGCAAGCGTTGCCTTGATCAGGTAGTCGGGGATGTCCTCGAGTGAGAGAGCGTCATTGTGCAGGATGCCGCGCTGGCCGATCTCCTTGCCGTTGCGGTCGAGGAATTTGACGGCGTACTTGCCGGTGTTGAGCGCCTTGCCTTCGTCGATTTCCAGGAACGCCGGCAGCGCCAGGGCATACATCACCACCAGCCCGCCTGCGCCCATGGTCAGCGCCTCGGACGCCAGCTCGTTCATGATCCGCTTGGGGCCGTGCAGGCGGAACCTGGCAAAGAAGCTTTGCGCCGCGTTCCAGCGATCCTGCAGGGCCGAGAACGTCTGCGCCAGGCTCGAATCGATCCAGGAATCGAGGCTCATCCAGTTGATGAGCCCGTTGCGCTTCTGCTTGAAAAACCAGTCGCTCAAGCGCCTTATCCTCGTCCGGCTGAGGCCTGCGTGAGTTGTGTGACCCTTGATCGGGCCGCGCCCGGCCTCGACATCACAGATCGAATCGAAGAAACGGCAGAATTGTGGTTATTTATCACCTAGTGTGATGATCGAGAAATTCGCCGTATCCACCGGCCATCTCGGAGCGAATTTCGTGATCTGAATCACACTAGCAAGCCTATGATGCCAGTGTCCCTTTTGATTCCGAAGTTCGCTCCCGGACCTGGCATCGAGATCAGGCGAACTTCGGTATCGGGACACTAGGCGGCGGCATTGAATGCGAGAGGCCGAATTGACATCGCAGCCCGCGGCGTTCTGGCGCGCGAAAACCCTCGAGGAGATGACGTCCGCCGAGTGGGAATCGCTCTGCGACGGCTGCGGCCGCTGCTGCCTCGTCAAGCTCGAGGACGAGGACACCGGCAAGTGCTACCTCACGCGGCTCGCCTGCAGCCTGCTCGACATCGGCTCATGCCGCTGTTCCGACTACCCAAATCGCAAGGCCAAGATGTCGGATTGCGTGTCCATCACGCCCGAGGCCGCGCGCTCGCTGGGCTGGCTGCCATCCACGTGCGCCTACCGCCTCGTCGGTGAGGGGCGCGACCTCTACTGGTGGCACCCGCTGGTCTCGGGCACGCCCGACACCGTGCATCACGCCGGCATCTCCGTGCGCGAGATCGCCCGCAGCGAGGCGGGCGTCAAGCTCAGCGCCATGCAGCGCTACATCATCGGCCCGGCGGGGTAGCCTGCGGCGTTGCCTCGCCAACATACTGTCATCCCCGGGCTGAACACTTGTTCCGAGGACCGATGACCCCACAAGATCGTAAGCCTGTTGTTTGGCGGGGCTGGCCGGTCGCCTACCCCACCATCTCCGCCACGATCGCGTCAATATGCGCGGCGAGGCAGTCCACGGCCGGAAAACCTGCATTCGCCTCGTTGAACACGAGGTTCAAGTCCGTGCCCGCTAGCACGATCGCCTCGACGCGGTCGCGCCGGCACAGCGTCTGCGCCATCTCGCGCACCTTGGCCTCGTCCCCGGGCGTGATCTGGCCCTTGGTCGCGAGCCCGAGATAGATGCGATGGATTTCCTCCACCTCGTCATCCTGCGGCCGCACCACATCGAATGCGTCCAACGCCCCGAACAGCGCGCGGTCGATCGTGTACTTCGTGCCGAACAGCGCCACACGCGACAGCCCCCGTTCGCGCAGGCGGATCGCCGTCACCGCGAGAATATCCACGATCGGCAGCGCGACCTGCCGCTTCAATTCCGCGAGGCAGATGTGCGGCGTGATGGCGGGAATGGCGAAGAACTCCGCCCCCGCAGCCTCGAGTTCCTTCACGAACCCCGCCAGAAACGTTGCCAGCCCGTCGATGCGGCCCGCCTGCACGTTGGCCAGCGCCGTCGGCGCATGCGCGTGCGCCATCGTCAGGCGCGGGATCAGGTTGCGCTCGGCACAGGCCGCCGTGATGCCCTGATAGTAGAGAACGGCCGCGCCAACGCCCAATCCGCCGATCAGTCCGAAATGCCTGCTTTGCGTCATGTCCGCACTCAGTCGACCAAGTTCCAGCCGTTGTGTCGGCGATCCAGAAAAAGTTTGCAATCGCCACGCCTAAGGCAGGCCATCACGATAAAGTGGCCAACTCATGCACCTCTATCGAGGGAGGACCAACCGATGGCAGAGACATCCCGGCACGACACCTGGCAGGCTGGCGACCGATATGAAGCCTACATGGGCCGCTGGAGCCGCCAGGTCGCGCCGCGCTTTCTCGACTTTGTTGGCGCCCGCACGGGCCTGGACTGGTTGGATGTGGGCTGCGGCACCGGCGCGCTGTCATCCGCTATCCTGGCGCGCTGCCATCCCAAAAGCCTGATTGCCATTGACCAATCCGAAGGCTTCGTTGCCCAGGCTCGGAACGCGATCCCCGACGAACGCGCGATAGTCCAGGTCGGAGACGCTCAGTCTTTGCCGGTTGAAGCCGCCAGCCGCGACATCGTCGTGTCTGCGCTGGTGCTGAATTTCGTGCCCGATAAGGACAAAGCCCTGCGTGAGATGAAGCGTGCCATCCGCCCCGACGGTACGGTTGCCTTTTATGTCTGGGACTATCCCGGCGGCGGCATGGAGCTCATGCGCGCGTTCTGGACCGCGGCGGCGGCGCTTGATCCCGCGGCCGAGGATCTGACCGAGGACCGCCGCTTTCCTTTCTGCACGCGGGATGGATTGACGGCATTGGCGAAAGCCGCAGGCCTGACGGAAGCCGAGTGCGTGCCGATCGAGGTGCCGACCGTGTTCCGCGACTTCGACGACTATTGGCGCCCCTTCACGCTGGGCGCCGGCCCGGCACCCGGCTACTGCGTCAGCCTCGCGCCCGATGCGCGGCAGCGATTGATGGAGAAGCTGCGTGACAGTCTCCCGCGCAACAGCGACGGATCGATCGCGCTCACCGCGAGGGCGTGGGCGATCAAGGCGGTTGCCGCCTGAACGAGCAACGCGCGCCGCAGCGGGGTGCGCGACGCGCGTTGTCGGTTCGGTGACGGCAAGCTGCTTCGGTGTGCGGGACGTCCGCAGCGCCGCCGTCAGCCGATTACGTCAAGTGATCGGGCGGCTTGTTGAACGGGCCGCGGGGTGGCTTCGGGTCGTTGCCGCCGAAAAGCTTCTTCAGCCAGGAAAGGACGCGGCCGATGCGGCCGGCACCGGCTATGGCATCGATCTCGTCCAGCGTCAGCTCGCGCATCTCGGCAACATCTGCGGTCTTAGTCTCTTCGATCATGCTCATCTCCTTTGGGCGGTGGGCTGTTCGCGCTCATCCGACGGCGCGAGAATGCCGCTATCGCCGCCGCAGCGCTGTCTCGCGTGAAACAGGATTTGCTTGCTGATCAGGGAAATTGACGGACGCGCCAGACGCCCGCATGCCAAAGTTATCCCCGCCCGTGGCGCTCGTGATATGCTAGTGCCGGCTAGCGTTCGTCTGAATAAATCAAGTATTCATGGGATTTTTCAAACTACTATTTTCGAGGTGCAAATATTCGTGTTGACAGCGCAACGCTTGTGCTGTACGTTTTGCCTACGATGCGAGAGTTGAGCTTGCCGCTCACTAGGTCGTGAACTCATAAAGCGCGGAGCCATAGGCGGATGGATGCCAACTGCACGAATGCGAGGTAATTGGCCGCGAGCTTATCGTAGCGAGTGGCCACCCTCCGGCAGTGCTTGATCTTGTTGAAGAAGCGTTCCACCCGATTGCGTGCGCGATACAGGTGCGGGCTGAAGCATATGGGATCTTTGCGATTGCGCTTCGGTGGGATGTTGGCCCATGCGCCTTGCTCATTGACGAGCGCCCTGATCCAGTCTGCGTCGTAGCCGCGGTCGGCGAGCACCATTGTTTGTGGCCTCAGCCCGATCAACAAGGCCGAACATAGCCGATTGTCGTGCGCTTCCCCCGGCGTCAATCCGAGTCGCACTGGCAGTCCATTGGCGTCAACGACCACGTGAAGCTTGCTCGTAAGTCCACCCCTTGATCGGCCAACCGATTGGCTCGCGCTATCAGCAATACAAGCGGCATGCTGGTGCACGCGCACCATCGACGTGTCGATCATCTGCACCGCGGCATCATGTGAGGCGGTCAGTGCGTTCATGATGCTCGTCCAGATTCCTGCGCGCCGCCAACGAACAAATCGATTGTAGCAGGTCGTGCGAGGGCCATAGACGTCCGGAAGATCGCGCCACGGGGCGCCCGACCGCAATACCCAGAAGATGCCATTGAGAACACGCCGATCATCCACGCGGGCAACGCCGCGAGGCTTGTTCGGAAGCATCACTCGAATGGCACTCCATTCAGTGTCGGAAAGCTCGTATCGCATGACCGCCGCCTCTCCCAGTTGGAAGCGCGCAGCATTTCATGCATCAACCACTTCGTCAGGTTAATGGGGCACAAACGGACATGCCCGCACAACGCCGATCTCTTCGCTTTTTGACCCTACCCAGATATTGCGTAGGGTCGTTAACATCAGAGGGTGCGGTCGCTCCAAGGTTGGCCGGGCGCTGCGGCGGACGCGACATGACCACCGGCGTCGACGGTTGCTGTTGACATCCTTCATGCGGTCTCCTTGTGCGGCAGACGGCGGTGATCGCCGTCCTTCGCCTTCACCGGGCCGGCCGATGGGCCGCCCATGGCGATGGCGGGCGAAGTGTCGGCCTGCACGAACTGACCGTGCCTCTTGGCAGCGAGGCGCATCAGACCCGAAGCCAGCATCGAGGGCCAACGCGCTGCTGACCTTGCTCGCCTTGTGGCCAAGGAGCCGAGCGACTAATCTTTCGGATTAAAGTTAGATGGGAGGAACAAGTGGCTTGGCATATTTCTGGTAAGAGTACTGAGCTTTGCAGTTGCAAGATGATGTGCCCGTGCTGGTTAGGTCCAGAGGGAGAGCCTGACCAGGAATGGTGCTCGGCCGCTTTCGGCTTTGAAATCGAGAAGGGCCAATCTGACGGCGTAGACCTGAGCGGCACACGCGTCGCTTTGGCTGCGGACTGGCCGGGCAACTTCTTCCACGGCAACGGCACAGGACGCCTCTACTTGGACGCCCGTGCTACGAAGCAACAGCAGACTGAGCTGGAGGCGATTTTCAGCGGTAAGAAAGGCGGCATGTTCCAGGCGGTTTTCGGCGGCGTGATATCCATTTGGCGGCCTGCGCAGGTGACTAATGTCGACATCCAGTGGGGCGGTACGTCGTCGCTTACCGTCGGGGCCGTCGCCAATGCGAAGTTGAAAGCGCTGCAGGACGGCACCGGAAAACCAACGCGCGTCTCGGGCGCGGTGGCGCATGCCGCTCTGCAGATCGACGGCATGCAGGTCGCCAGCGCGAAAGGCAGCCGCTGGGCTGATCCTGACATGCGCAGCTGGGACGGGAACTCTGGAACGCTTCACAGCTTCGACTGGAGCGCCTGAGGCTCGCACGCTCGACGTGACTGTGGAGTCTCGGGCATGACCTCCTCTACGGCGTTGCTGGAAGCGATGATCCGGCGTGACCGGTTGGTGTTGTTCGCCGGAATGCTTGTCGTGTCGGCCCTCGCCTGGGTGTGGCTGATCCTCGGCGCCGGCATGGACATGAGCGCCATCGAGATGACGCGGATGGCCGGCATGGACGGCTGGATGATGCAGCCGGCGGTGTGGACCCCGGCGTACGCGTTGCTGATAGTCTCCATGTGGTGGGTGATGATGGTGGCGATGATGCTGCCCAACGCCGCGCCAATACTCCTGCTGTTCGCCCGCGTCAATCGCAAAGATAAAGCGGCCGGCTCCCCGCTGATGCCGACCAGTGCGTTCGCCACCGGCTATCTGATCGCCTGGAGCGGCTTTAGCGTCGTGGCTGCGGGGTTGCAGTGGGCGTTGGAGACGGCCCGATTGATGTCACCAATGTTGCAGACCGCCAACGTATGGCTCGGCGCCGCCATTCTCGTGGGAGCAGGGTTATGGCAACTCACGCCGTTGAAGACCATGTGCCTGCGCCATTGCCGCTCGCCGCTCGGCTTTCTGATCGGCAACTGGCGCGCCGGCCGCTTGGGCGCGTTGCGCATGGGATTGGAGCATGGCGCATATTGTCTCGGGTGTTGCTGGTTCTTGATGGGACTGTTGTTCTTCGGCGGCGTGATGAATCTGTATTGGATCGTCGGCCTAGCGGTTTTCGTACTGGTGGAGAAGATCATTCCACTCGGCCATTGGCTCGGCCGCGTTGCGGGCGTCGTTTTGATCGGGTGGGGCGCGTATTTGCCGATGCATTGACGGCTGCAGAGCGGGATTGGCGCAGCGGACGACGCTGGTGAATCCGCATGAGCGATTGGCACGAACTCCCAGCGACAGGGCGGTCGTCAGAACGTCCCTTCTTGGCACGAGTTCGCCGTTCCACGCCTAACGCTGGAATGTCTGTTGATGGGGGTGGACCTGCCGTGCTGCTCAGGTCTATCCCAAGCGTGCTGTTGACCCGACTCGGACGAAGTTGCCGTACAGTCGCGCGCATGTTGCGGCGATGCACGATCGCCGCAATTGACGGAGTTCAGGCCGCCTCTCATCTCGATGCTGAACCTACACGCATC
>JBJXDX010000148.1:0-66945 GCA_046154585.1 Hyphomicrobiaceae bacterium
ATATAGCTCAGTCATCAATGACTTTAACTGCACTCATCTACTTGATACATTTGTTGCAGAAAGAACACATGCTTGTTTATTTGTGTGGACTGACCAAGAAATACTTGACTATACAACAACGACCAACTAGATGATCTCAATGGCAGCAGAAATGCTTGTCACGACAGGTTGTCAGCGACGGCTCTCCTGGCCCAAAGCGTCTCAGCCTGAAGTCCATCCCGGTAGGGAGAGAGGGAGTGCCTTCGGGGGAAGGTCCTTCTCTCCCACCACCTCCTACCCAGCGAGATGACAAGAGACCGTCCTTTCCGAGGGCGGTCTTTTTCGTTGCAACCGCAACCGACGTGTGACATACCGTCGGCGCGCGGGCCAGGAAGCGCCGTCCCTACCCAAGGGACCTCGCACCCGCAATGACCTCCCCCAACACAGCGCCCTTGAAGGGCTTCGTCGTTGCTGTCGCCGTCATCGGCGTACCTGTCGGTCAGACGCCGCTGGGCCATTCGTGCTCGGCGGCGTCTCTCGTTTTGGACCAGCAGGGAGATCGCCCATGAGCGACAAGATCGACGTTCCAGTCACGAAAAATCAGATCGAGCAGGCCGGTCAGGCAATCGTGACCCGGCTGCGCACCATGATCGTGGAGATGCGCTACGCGTATTCGCCCGGTCGCATCGCCGGGATGATGTCCGACCTGAGGGCGCTCCAGCACATTCAGGCTTCCGATGCCGGCGACGCAGGCATCGTCACGCCGATCAAGGTCGACGACCGCGAAGTCCGCCGTAAGCAGCAGCTGGCAGTCAAAGATGCCGATCGCTCTGAGCGCAAACGCCTGGGAGCCCAGTGATGGCCCAGGTCCGCTGTTTCGCCTACACGGGCGTCCTGCCGTTGGTCCAGGGGTCGGACAACGGCGTGAAGGTCATGCATACGGCTTTCACGTTCTCCGGTCGGTATCTGGCCCGCCAGAATCTCGCCGTCTCCGCAAGCCCGTCTGTCAGCTCCGACGCCGCCGTCCTGGGCGCCAACGCCCATGCTCGGCTCCTTCGCGTCCAGTGCGATCCCGGCATCCGAGTGCACTACGAGCTGACACCGCAGGGCTACGACCTCCAGGAGGCTGACACCTCCAGCCCAGTCCTCTCCGGCAGCGACATCCTTGAGTGGGGGCCAGGCTGGCGAATCTCGCTCCTCCAGGCTGCCGATCCGTCGTGAGGGCGTGATGGCTCGTAAGCCGAAAACGACAACGAAGGCCGATGCTTCGAGCCCTGATCAAACAGGGAAAAATCAGGGCTCCGCGGCGACCCAGTTTAAGCCGGGACAGTCCGGAAATCCGAACGGTAGGCCAAAAGGCAGCCGCAGCAAGCTCTGCGAGGACTTCGTCAGCGACCTGCAGACTGTGTGGAACGAGACGCACGAGAAGACGGGGAAGATGCGGGGGATAGAGGCGCTCAGGTCGATCGCGAAGGAGCGACCCACGGCATTCGTCGCTGCCGTCTCCCAACTCGTCCCGAAGGAGTTTGACCTCGGTGACAAGACCCAGGCCGGCTTCACCGAGCTATGGCGAATGCTGGCGAAGGGGAAGGTCCCGCCGGCGGAGCCCTCAGAGGGAGACGACGAATGACCGCAACACCGGCAGACGTTGAAAGGCTTGTCCGGAGCCGCTTGCTCAAGGCCCTGGTCATCAAGTTCACGAAGGAGCACCGGAATGCGTGACACCATCAATCACGCACTGCCGGGTGACGAGATCATCGTGCCGCTGGCCCGCGGCCGCTACCGCCGGTGCTTCATCGAGGTAATCCGACCCGATGGCGTCGGCGTCCTCTGGTTCGATCCGCAGGGTCGGGGACCCCATCGCGCCTTCCTTCCTCACGTCGGTCTCTGCCCGGTGCAGTACACGCCCGAGGCCGCCGGCAATCACAAGTCCTGGTGGAAGAAGGCCGATGACGAAGTGATCCGCGACTACGACCGCGTTGCGGCCGCCATCCAAGCGAGGGAGCACAAAGAATGAGCGAAATTGTCGTCACCCATATCCGGGGCAAGGCATCGTCAACGCAGATCAAGAAGCTGCGGGATGCGCTGGCGCTGCAGCTGAAACAGCTCGGCGACGATGAGGTGGGTTGGTCTCACGAGCGCGTCTACCAGTTGCGCGAGGCCATGGCCGATCTGCATGAGGCCTTGGACACTTGCTTCGAGAAGCACGTGAACGGCTACAAGCGTGGCGATCGGGTCCGCCTGGGCGATGAGAGCATCGTCACCATCGCCGACTTCACCCCTGACAACACCGCCATCCTCTACACGCGCAACAATGGCCTCAAGGGCCGCGCTGACGTGTCCTACATCGAGAAGCGGGCCCGCTGATGGCGCAGGCCGAACAGTCCGGCGATCCGTTTGACGGCTTGGACCCGCGCCTAGTGGCGTGGGCTCAGGCTGCTCAGACAGGCGATCCGCTGCTGTTTGCCACCGGCGTGCTGAACTTTCTGCTGCCCGGCGCTTCCAATCCCAATTACGAGCCGCAGCTGGATCCGTGGCAGGTGAAGGCGCTGAAGAAGTTTCGCAAGGCCTGGCGCAATCGTTTCGAGAAGAAAGGTCGCATCAGCATTCGCTCAGGCCATGGCATAGGGAAGACGTGCTTCCTCGCCATCTGTGTGTTGTTCGTGCTGCTGTGTGCGGGCCCGGACACCAAGATCCCGTGCGTCGCCAACTCGCAAGATCAGCTCCGCGACGGCTTGTGGTCCGAGCTGTCCAAGTGGCGCAATCATTTGCCCGAACAGCTGCGGGATGAGATCGACTGGCAACGTGAGAAGGTCTGCATCAAGTCCGCGCCCGAGGAAGCGTTCGCGGTGCGCCGCACGGCGTCGAAGCACCGTCCCGAAGCCCTGCAGGGCATGCACGCGACAACGGTGCTCGCGATCCTGGAGGAAGCATCGGGCATTCCCGAAGAGACGATTGAAGCCGGCGCCGGCACGCTCTCCACGCCTGGCGCCATCGCCATCGCTGTCGGCAATCCGACGCGCACGAACGGATTTTTCTTCAAGACGCACAAGGACCCGCGCATGGCGGGCGTGTGGGACACCATGGTCGTGTCCAGCGAGGAGGTGCCTCGCGCGCGCGGTCACATCGAAGATATCATCGCGCTCTACGGGAAGAATTCGAATGCCTACCGCGTCCGCGTGCTGGGCGAATTCCCGAACAAGAACGACGATACAGTCATCCCGCTGTCTCTGGTCGAGGCTGCGCGCGGCCGCGATGTGAAGGTTACCAACGTGTGGCCGGTCTGGGGCGTCGACGTCGCGCGCTTCGGTGATGATCGCTCCGTGCTTGCGAAGCGCCAGGGCAATCACCTGCTCGATGCGCCGAAGGTCTGGCAGAACATGGACGGCCCGGACGTCGCCGGTCGGATCGTCGACGAGTACCGCCGCACGCCGAACGACATGAAGCCCAAAGCGATCTGTGTCGACGTGATCGGCTACGGAGCGAGCTGCCTCGATACGCTGAAGCGCAGCCCCGTTCTGATCGCCGACGACGTGGCCGTGATCGGTATCAACGTCGCCGAGACCGAGAGTGTCGACGGTGCCAACTCCCGGCTCCGCGACGAGTTGTGGTGGAAGGGCCGCCAGTGGTTTGAGGGCAAGGACGTTGTCTTCCCCAAGGGCCCTCACCTCAGCGATGAGGATGTGAAGCGCATCGATCAGCTGATCAGCGAGCTGACGACGCCGACGTACTCGTTCTCCGACAGCGGCAAGCGCGTCGTGCTGTCGAAGCGGCTCATGAAAAAGGACCTCGGATACAGCCCCGACATGGCCGACGCCTTCCTGCTCTCGCTGGCTGCCGGACCGTACCTGCGTGAGACCGAGACCACCCGTCGCTGGGCGCAGGAGAGCTACTGGGAATCCAACTCAGATCCATGGGCCGCATGATGTCTATGTCCGCAATCCGTCGCGCCTTCCAGGAGGCTGTTGGCGCCAAGGGCACGCTGATCGCGGCCCGGATGAAAAACGAAGAGGGCGGGAAGTATCAGCGCCTGGAGTTCGAGGTTCGGCCGAGCGTCGGTCTGACCGATCTTCTCGGTGAGAGCTTTCCAGCCCGCACAGATCTCGTGGCCGCCGCCCGCGGCATGGGGCAGGCCTACGCGGCTACTCAGGAGTGAGGGGACATGGATCGCATCGAAGGCGGCAGCGACGAGAAGGTTGGCGATGATGCCGGAGCGACGTCGAAGGATCTGTCCGACATCGGGCTCTACAAAAAGCTGAAGGACTGGTTCCTGGGCGATGCGCAGCACTCCGGTGAATGGCGCAAGGATGCGGAGCGCAACTATAACTTCGTTGCCGGCGATCAGTGGGAGGAAGCCACCAAGCAGCAGATGATCGACGAGAAGCGCCCGCCGATCACGTTCAATCTGTCGCTCACCGTCATCAAGGCTGTGGCCGGTCTCGAAATCAACGGCCGCATGGAGACGGTGTTCTACCCGCGCGGCACCGAGGAGGGTGATGTCGTCGCCAATGAGGCGCTCAACGGCTGCTCCAAGTGGATGGGGCAGAATTGCGATGCTGAGGACGAGCAGTCGAACGCCTTTGAGGATGTGCTGATCTGCGGCATGGGCTGGACCGAGAGCCGCATGGACTACCTCGATGAGCCAGACGGCAAGTACGTCGAAGAGAAGTGCGATCCGCTGGAAATGTATTGGGATCGCAATGCCCGCGCGCAGAACCTCGCCGACTCTCGCCGCCGTTGGCGCGTGAAGAAAATGGCGCTCGATGAGGCCCGCGCGTTCGCCGAGCGTCTCGGCTGCGAAATGGATCAGATCGACGACGAGGACCTGAACGCGGCATGGGCCCTGGGCCTCGATGTCTCCGGTGGTCGCATCCGCTCGACCCGCGAGGACAATCCCACGAAGAACGCCAGGCTCGACGGCAGCCGCGACGAGAACGACGACGTGCACATCGTGCAGGCGCAGTGGTGGGAGCTCGAAACGTATCACCGCGTCGCCAACCCCATCACCGGCGAGATCGAGGAGATGGACGAGAAGTTGCTGGCCGATCTCAACGCCAAGGTGGCGGAGACAAACACACGCATCGAGGTCATGGCTCAGCAGGGCGCCGCGGTAGAGGGCATGCCCATGGAGCCGCTGGCCGTCGAGTCGGTGAAGCTCCAGCGCAAGGTCTTCAAACAGGCGTTCCTCGGCGGCAAGGTGCTCTGGTCCGGCCCGTGCCCGCGCAAGGATGGCTTCACGCTTAACTGCATCACCGGCCAGATCCACAAGATGAAGGGCACGTGGTTCGGCCTGATCACGCTCATCCGCGACCCGCAGATGATGTCGAACAAATGGCTTTCCACCACGACATCCATCCTGAACTCGACGGCGAAGGGCGGCATCATCGCCGAGAAGGGTGCGTTTGGCACCGACATCCGCAACGCCCAGAAGACCTACGCCAACCCAGCCGCCATCACGTTCGTTGAGGACAAGGCGATCTCAGGCGGCAAGATCATGGCCAAGCCCGGCGTTGGCATCGCCGCGCCTTACGTGCAGCTGATCCAATACGCCGTCGATAGCATCTGGCGCGCCTCCGGCATGAACCAAGAGATTCTGGGCATGCGCGATGTCAACCAGCCCGGCGTGCTTGAGCAGCAGCGCAAACAAGCATCGATGACGATCTTGTCGACGCTGTTCAACTCGCTGCGCCGCTACCGCAAGGGTATCGGCCGCACGCGGCTGTTCTTCATCCAGAACTTCCTCTCCGACGGCCGCATCATCCGCATCCTCGGTGAGAATGGCATGAAGGCCGTGCGCATCCTCAAGGACCAGACGCTGGGCGAGTACGACGTCATCGTCAACGACAGCCCCACGTCGCCCAACACCAAGGAGCAGACGTTCGCGATGCTCATGCAGCTGATGCCGTACATGCAGGAGCAGCTGTCGCAGGACCCGGAAGCCGCGGTCATCTTCCTGGAGTATTCGCCGCTGCCGCGTGAGGCCGTCGAGAAGTTCAAAAAGGTCCTTGCGGCACCGCCGTCACCCGAAGAGCAGATGGGGCGTCAGCTTCAGCTCGCCGGCACCAAGGCCGAGGTCGACAAGGTCGCGGCCGAAGCAGCTCAGAAGAAGGCATCCGCCGGCAAGCAGCGCACGTCTGCCATCCTCGATCTCGCCAAGGCGGCGCAGATCCAGGCCGAAGCCGATGCACAGAAGTTGGCCAACGCCATCGTCGGCAACACCACTTCCGGCGTGCCGATCATCCCGATCAGTGACGAGCCAATCGTCGCCACGACCGACGTCGGACACAACCTGCCGACACCACCCACGCCACCCATTGCCCCGATGCCTGTTGACCAGGGCACCGGGCCCGCCGTTTAACCTGAGGGAGAAACGACACTATGAATCGCCTGTACGACGATGCCGAGCTGACGCCCGAGGAGGAGTCCTACCTCAAGGGCGAGCAGGTTGAGATCAAGGAGACGCCGGCGGCCGTCGTCACCGACCCGCCGGACATCGTGGAGCCCGACCCGGGCATGGCGCCCAATCCGCAGGAGGTCGCCCAGGACGAGCTGAAGGGCAAGCAGACGCCGTCCGACGACAACGAGGATGATGAGGACGACAGCCACATCATCGTGGACCCCGCGACCGGCCGGCACAAGGACACGCGCACCGGCCGTTTCGTGAAGCTGGTGCCGCATCAGGCTCTGCACAAGGAGCGTGAGACCCACAAGCAGACCAAGTCAGCCCTCGAAAACGAGCGCATGCGCTTCGCGCGCGCCGATGAGCGCATGAATACGCTCCTGGCGCTCGCGCAGAACATGCCGAAGGGCGACAAGCAGGATGCGCCAAAGTCGCCGATGGAGGAGCCCGACATCGATCCGACGGCCGATATCGTCGGCGCGCTCGATCAGCAGAAGCGTCGCAACGCTTATCTCAATCAGCAGATCTCCACCGATCGTCAGTCGCGCGAGACGGCGGCGGCAGAGACTCAGGTCGTCAACGCCTACAAGTCTGACGCCATGAAGTTCATGCAGACCGAGCCTGCATTTGCCGAAGCCTACAAGTTTCTCGTGAACTCTCGCCTCAAGCAGATGGAGACCGTCGGCATCAGCGACGTCAACGAGTGCAAAAGGCAGTTCGCGATGGAGGAGCGGGCGCTGGTGCAGCAGGCGTTCTCGCAGAACAAGTCGCCGGCGCAGATCTTGTGGAATCTCGCCGTCGCATCCGGCTTCCAGAAGTCTGCCGCGCCGGCACCAGGCAAGACCAACGGTGGTCATCAGCAGAATGTGCAGAAGCTCCAGCAGCAGCAGCAGCGTGGCATGGCTGCATCAGCCTCACTTTCTGGCACAGGCTCCGCAGGCGGAGCATTGACAATTGCGAAGATTGCTGACATGGATGATGAAGACTTTGCGAAGCTCGTCGACAGTGGCCAGTTTCGCAAAATCATGTACGGATAATCTCGGAGGACTTGGAGCCAGGAGCCCAGTCCAACCCCACCGAGACCCGGCACAAACCTTCCCCCAGACTATGTGTGAAGTGCGTCGCTGCTCGCGTTAGAGCCGCGTCATGCTCGTGATCGCATGTTCGGATGACGGCCGGAATCCGTCGGCGGCACCTCACGCACCCAGCCGCACTGCCATGGGTCGTTTCGCCAGCGCTGCGCATGCGCACTCACCGGGCTCAGGCCCTCTGGCAAACGACAATCGAGGACTCTCGATCCATGGCTTACGCAACATTCGGCGTCAATGACGCGATGGCTGCAAAGATCTGGTCCAAGCTGATGGTGAAAGCGGAGCGCGACAATCTCGCTATCGCTTCACTGATGGGCGAGGACGACAACTCCATCATCCACGTCAAGACCGAGCTTGAGAAGGGCCCGGGCGACCGCATCACCTTCCAGCTCCGCGCCCGCGGCACGCAGAAGGGCATCACCGAAGGTCAGACCGCAGAGGGTAACGCCGAAGCGCTCTCCTTCTACACCGACAGTCTCTACGTCAACGAGCTTGGCTCCAACTTCGGCACGCGCGCCGAAGGCACCATCGATCAGCAGCGCGTTGCGCCCAAGCTGCGCGATGAGTGCAAGAACGCCAACTCGGATTGGTGGAATGACCGCAAGTCGGTCAGCTTCTTCAATCAGGTGTGCGGCTACACGCCCATGAACACGGAGTCGGACACGTCCGGCATCGTGTACGCCGGCAACAACACGGTCCTGGCGCCCGACAGTGCCACCGGCCTCGTTCGCCACATCCGCCCGGCTGCGCATGCCACGGATGAAGCCATCACCTCCAACGATCCGTTCACGATGACCCTGATCGATCGTGCCGTCGAGGCCGCTCGCTCGGGCTCGCAAATGGTGCGTCCGGTGAAGGTCGGCGGCGACTCGAAGTACGTGGCCTATCTCTCGGAGGGCCAAGTGACCTCGGTTCGCACCGGCTCTGGCTCCAACGGCTGGCTCGACGTGCACCGCACTGCTCTCGGCGCCAACGCCACGAAGAATCCGATCTTCGACGGCGCGCTCGGCGAGTGGAACGGCACCATCATCAAGCGTGCCCAGGATGTGTCCAACGGCGTGCACTCGTCCACCGGCGCTGCCGAGACGGACGTGCGTCGCGCCGTTCTCCTGGGGGCTCAGGCCGCCATCGTTGCATACGGCCAGAAGCACTACGGCGCCAACAAGTACCGCTGGCACGAAAAGTTGCTCGACGCCGACCGCAAGCTTGAGTGCTCGGCCTGGCAGATCTGGGGGCTGAAGAAGGCGGTGTTCGCCTCGGCTGACTACGGCGTCGTGGTCATGTCCAGCTACAGCACAACGTAATCGGCAACAGACACACCTCCTTAGAAAAGGATTGCAAACATGGCTTCTGGCACAGCAGGCACCAACGCCCGCGAATACCCGCAGCAGATGATTCACTATCTGCGCAAATCGATCACCCACCTCGACAACGGCCGCACGGTTGATGTCGGCCGGCTGCCGGCGGGCGCGGTAATGCTCAAGCCAATCTCGGGCGTGCAGGTGAATGTCGCCTTCAATGGAGACACCACCAACACGCTCGACATCGGCCCGTCCACCGACTCCGGCACCAATCTTTGGATGACCGTCGGATCGCTCGCGGCGGTGGCTTTCGTTCCGCTCGACGAGGCGGTGTCGATGATCGTCGCAAGCGACACTTTGGTTCAGGCGAAAGTCGTGGCCTCGGCGAACGCGTCCGCCGGGCAGGGCGAGATCATCATCGCCTACGTTCCCGACAACGACCAGTAAGGCGCAATGAGGCCGGGCACAGTCCCGGCCTCTGACATCTGTGAGACATGAGGCCCCAATGCATCGTCACGGCTACATCGCACCGTTCTACGCCTTCAACCGGCCTGCCAACACGACGCAGTACGCTCAGAACGAGCTGGTGGCCAATAGCGCCACGGCTGCCGACGTTGTGCCGCTGTCCTGGAACGTCGACCCTATCGGCGGGCGCGGCAAGATCGTTGCCGTCCGGTTGTTCACGGACAACGAAGCGGTGACGGCCGCGATTTTCAACCTGCACATCTTCCGCGAGGACCCGGGCGTTCCCACCAACGGCGACAACGGCGCCTACTCGGTCGCATCCGTCCGGCAGTTGCTGGCCACGGTCGCTCTCGACCTCTCGTCCGGCGCCACGGTCAGCTCCACCGACAAGATGGAGCGCATCGCGCTGTCCACGCCGATCGTCTTCCAGGTCCCGCCTGAGAACCGCGTGCTGTACGGCCTTCTGAGCACCGGCACGTCGGGCACCTACACGCCGATCTCGGGCGAGATCTTCGAGGTCACTTTGGAGATCGAGGCATGACGGTTTCACTTCCTCAATTGGTCATTATGGGAAGTAAAAAAATGCGGAGGGACGTGTCATTTCGACCCTTGGAATCATGAAGGAGCGCATCGCGGCTGAGTTGCGTCGGGACGATCTCTCGACAGCAACGGAATTCCGCGTGCTGTCGTCGGTGTCGGACATCCACGATGCGATCTTGAGCGCCATCGAGATGTACCAGCACAAGCGGTTCTACTTCAACGAGAGCCGCACCATCACCTTCCTGACGACGGCGCTGCAGGCTCGGTACGGCGAGAACGACGACACCGACATCGCTCGCATCATCAAGTTCGACTACGTGACGGCGACCGTCGCCGGCGAGCCCTATGAGCTGACGCCGATGGCTCCAAACGAGGCGGAAGTGGCCGTCAGCTCTGGCATCAACCGTGGCCAGCCTGAATTCT
The DNA here is from genome assembly GCA_046154585.1 of Hyphomicrobiaceae bacterium. Taxonomy (GTDB): domain Bacteria; phylum Pseudomonadota; class Alphaproteobacteria; order Rhizobiales; family Hyphomicrobiaceae; genus CADEFX01. The sequence continues at coordinate 10,200 of JBJXDX010000148.1, forward strand.
ACAGTTACTACGGTCAGGAGATCGTGTTGGCGCCGATCCCGGTCGACGACGACTGGGCGATCCGAGTCGGCGCCGTCATCTCGCAGCCTGCTCCCGCCAGCGACAGCGAGGCCAACAATGTCTGGATGACAAAAGCCGAGCGCCTCATTCGCGCGACCGCGAAGATGGAACTCTACCTGCACGTCATCAAGGACATCGAGGCAGCAAATACGCAGAAGGCCATCGCTGACGATGCCCTGGCCCGGCTCAACGAGCGGATGTTCAACCTCGCTGTCATGGGCGACGGCCTCGTGGAGGCCTGGGGCTGATGGCTGGCGTGATGACATGGGGCGAGTATCGGCCCGACGTGAACGACCTGGATCAGCAGCACACGCGCTCGATCCTGAATGTCGTGCCGCGTGGGGACGGCTATGGGCCGATGCAGGACCTCGTCTCATTCACCACAGCGGTGGGCGCTCCCTGCCGCGGCATGTTCTATGCCCGTAACGATGATGGCTCCGTGACGATCTTCGCAGCCACGTCGACCAACATCTACATGCTGGAGAACTCCACCTTCACCTGGGAGAACGTCTCGCAGGGCGGCGGCCCCTACACGGCGCTCCCGGCCACAGCACATTGGCAGTTCGCCCAGTTCGGCCAGATCGTCATCGCAGTCCAGCCCAACGTGGACCCGCAGAAATTCGATCTGGGCTCGCCTATGGCGTTCGAGGACCTGGGCGATGATCCGCCGCGCGCTGCTTACATCGCCATCGTCAACCGCTTCGTGGTCCTGTCGGGCCTAACGGACAATCCGACCCGCATGCAGTGGTGTGGCATCGACGACATCGAGAACTGGACGGCTGGCACCGGTTCTGGGGACTTTCAGGATCTGCCGGACGGCGGCAATGCCCGCAACGTGGTCGGCGGCGAATTCGGCATCATCCTGCAGGACTTCGCCGTTCGCCGCATGATCTTCGCCCCGGGCTCCGAACTCATCTTCCAGATCGATCGCATCGGCAAGGACCAAGGCGTCCTTGCGCCCTACAGCGTGTGCACGTCGGGCGATCTGATTTTCTTCCTGAGCCCTCAGGGCTTCGTGCAGATGGATGCCAATGGCGGCATGATCCCCATCGGCCGCGAGAAGGTGGACCGCACCTTTTTCGCTGATTGGGATGACGGCCAGGTGCAGCTCGTCATGGCGGCTGCAGATCCGCGCGCACACAAGGTGCTCTTCGTCTACAAGCGCTTGGCTAGCTCCGGCACGACCTGGGACCGCGGCCTGATCTACGACTGGCTGCTGAAGCGCTGGTCGCCGCTCATGATCGAAGGCGAGTTCATCTCGTCGCTGTCGCGGCCCGGCCTGACGCTCGAAGGTTTGGACGCGCTGGCTCCCGGCGCGATGTCGATCACGGGAGCCGCGAACAACGGCTCCGGTCTGATCCGCATCACCGTGGCCGACACGGATGCCGCGCCTTATCCGATCGTCACGGGCGAGTGGCGCACCATCTCCGCTGTCGGCGGAACGACTGAAGCCAATGGAACGTGGCAGGTCACCCGCATCAGCGGCACCACCTTCGATCTCGTGGGATCGACATTCGCCAACAACTATACGTCGGGCGGTATCGTCGGCGGCTCTGTCGACCTGATGGAGTTTCCCTTCGATGACATCTCGACCGGCACGCTGCCGCAGCTGAGTGCCTTCAACAGCTCGCACGAACTCGGCTTCTTCAGTGGCGACACGCTTGAGGCCACCATGGAGACGCCGGAGCAGTCGAACGGCAATGGCCGGCTGCGCGTGCAGGGCTTTTGGCCGCTGACAGACGCGCCGACGGTGTACGGCTCCATCTCCAAGCGCGAGAACCTCAATGTCTCGCCGACCTACACCAACGAGAGCCTCATGAGCAGCATTGGCTTCTGCGCCATGATCCGCGACACCCGCTACTCGAAGGCGAAGATCCGCATCCCAGCAGCAACGGCTTGGACGTACGCCACCGGCGTGCGCCCCGAGGCGACGTCCGGAGGAATGCACTGATGCAAACCATCATCAGCGATGCTCGGGGAGGGCCGTGTCATCTCCGGTAACGTTCCGGCACCGAACGAGAAGGATCTCTGGCGCATCGTCAGAGCGATCCGCGACCTGTTCGAAGGCCGCGGCAATCACACCGGCTCGTTCACGATGACCGAGAACGCAGGCTCGACCGCCGTCGTCGCCCCCAACTGCGGCGCGGAGAGCAAGATCACGCTCACGCCTCGGACAGCAGCGGCCGCGACCGAGTTCGGTGCCGGCACTTGGCACATCGCCTCCATCGGCCAAGGCACGTTCACCGTCAATCACGTCAACAGCGCGACTGCAGATCGCACCTTCGACTACTCGATACAGGGGTAAACGCCATGGGCTTCGGATTGAGCTTCGGCTCCAGCAGCAAGACCACCAACACGAACAGCAACTCGCAGTCCGATCCGTGGGACAAGACGATCCCTCAGCTGGACTCGTTCCTGAAGGACGTCGTCGGCACCAAGGGCGTCATTGGCCCCTCGGGCGATCAGCTCGATGCGTATGAACAGCTGAAGCGCAATGCGGCGGGGGGCAACCCCTGGGCCGAAGACATCGGCATGCTGACGACGGATCTGTTCGGCACGGAGTCGCGCGCCGGACAGGTCGGCGATGAGCTAGCGGCGCTCAAGGAGCGCCTGGGCGGCATCGCTGACGGCTCCAGCCTCGATCCGGCGACCAACCCGTACATCCAGCAGATGATGAAAACGACGGGCGACGACATCTCGAACCGCATCAAGCAGATGTTCGCCGGCGCCGGCCGCGACATCACCGGCAACGCGGCCGGCCAGGCGGCCATGGGCCGTGGGATCAGTGCAGGCATCACGCCGATCCTTGCTCAATTCTTCGACCAGGAGCTGAACCGGCAGAGCGATGCCGCCAAGACGCTCTACACGGCAGGCACGGGCGCAGCAGGTCAGCAGTCGGACATGGACCGCGCCACGCTCGCCACGCGCGCCAGCGGCATCGATGCGGCCGACACGGCGCAGGCCGCGCGCGACCAGGGCGCCAACACGATCCTCAACCTCGATCAGCAGCTCAAGCAGATGCCGTTCGAGGACCTGTCGCTCTACGCGTCTCTGCTGCTGCCGATCGCCGGTCTGGGCGGGCAGCAGTCCGGCACCAGCACGTCGAAATCGAAGGGCTCCAGCTTCGGCTTGAGCCTCTAAGGAGATCGCGATGGCACTTCTCGACGAACTGTTCGGCGGCACGCCTCCCACGCCCGAGGATGTGCAAGCGCTCGTGCAGAAGCTGGTTCAGCTGCAGCAGCAGCCTCAGATGGGCACCAACGAGGTCACGGTCTCTAATCCGGGGACCCTGGCAGCCGTGGAGCAGTTCAGGCGGGCACAAGCGGCTCAGGCTGCCCAGACGCAGGGAGATGGCGCCGCTGAGGCTCAGAGACTCAATCAGGGCGTTCAGGAGCGTGCGGCGGCCAACAGGATGGCGGAGTCAAACCCGCAGCGGGCACCCGGCGGCTTGGAGCAGCTTGGTGTCTTTCTGGCGGGTGGATCGCAGGGCGACGGGCTTCTGTCGGCCATCGGCCACGGCATCAGCAACGTGTCGGCGAAATCCAAGTCGGCCGAGACCGAGAACATGACGGCCCGGGCTCTCATGGCGAAAGGTCTAGATCAGGAGACAGCCACGCTCGCCGTTCGCAACCCCGAGATCATGAAGCAGATGATCCCGATGTTCAGCCGGTCGGCACCGCAGACCATCGATGTCCCGGGGCCCTTCGGCCAGATGCAATCGCTGTATTGGGACCCGGCGACGAAGAAGTATCGCTCCGCGACCAGCCTGATCGAAGGACAGCCCACGGCCACCGTGCGCGCGCAGCAGGCGGCTCAGGCGGCCGAGCAGGGCGCGATGCCGGCTGTCGCTGAGAGTCAGGCAGCGGCCAGCAATGGCGTTCCGGCGGCTCCCGCCGCTAAGGCCGTCGGTCCCAACATGACCGAGGATGGTCAGCACGTCATCGGCAACGCCGTGGCGAAGGCCCCTGATGGCTACGTGCACAAGCTGGCACCGAACGGCACCGGCTATCTCTACACGCCGGAGGGTCGCCCGGTCTTCGAGTCGAAGGCCGAGGTCGATGCGCGCGGCAAGAACACGGAGAAACACCTGGAGGCGGCCGACAAACAGGTCAAGGCCGGCGAACAGGTTGCAGGCGCCATCGATCAGCTCACGCGCCTGCCGATGGACTTCGGCAAGCAGGCACTGGAACGCGCCATCGGTCCCTGGAGCGCCACCGATCCCAACCCGGCAAGCCAGGCCGGCATCTGGGGCACGGGCATCTCCGTCGACAACCTGGGCCGCAACATTGCGCGCGGCATTGGCGAGGTATCGGCGAAAATGGAAGGCGGCGCTGCGCCGACTGAAGTGCGCGATCGTATCGAGACGGTGACGAAGAACCTCGCTGCCGTCATGAAGCCGCTCGTTCGTGCGCCCGGGGAAGGTGCTTGGTCCGACAAGGACCAGGCGAACCTGGAGGCGCAGATCGGCATGCTGACGCGCGCTCGCAGCGCGGAAGAGTACGAGCGTCGCCTGAGCGACATCCGCGAGAACATCAGCAAGGTCTTCAAGCTGCAGGTTCCGAAGGCCGGTGAGGTCACGCGCAGCGCGAATGCCCCGATCACGGCCGAGGACGATGTCACCGGCATCGAACAGCTGATGCAGGGGCTCTCGCCTGAGAAGCTTGAGATTCTGCGGCGCATGGGAATTGCAACTCCCTCGGCTACGGGAGGGCGGTTCTGATGGGGCTGCTCGACAGCATCTTCGGCCTGGACAGCGGAGGCAGCTCCGCGCCGTCAACGGCGTTCTCCGACGGTGGCGCATCGGGCTATTGGGGGCAGAGCCCGGAGTGGCAGCAGCTCGACGACGTGACCAAGGCGGCGGTCATGGCGTACCTGGAGGCCGACTCCAAAAACGGCAAGGTCGATCTCGGCTCCGCGTCGAACGCCCTCGGCGCCATGATCAATCGTGCGGACAAGGAAGGCGAGTCCCTCGGCCAGCACGTCTCGAAGAAAATCTATCAGCCCACCATCGAGCCTGCGCAGTACGCCCGTGTCGGCAAAGCCTTGCAGAGCGAGGAAGTTGCGCAGCTCAAACAGCTCGCTCAGGAGCGCTTGTCGGGACAGCGCGAGGATTGGGTCAGTGGTGCCACGCACTTCCTGGCTCCTGAGCGGACCATGTTGTCGCTCGAAGCCAAGGAGCCCGGCAAATACAAGAACTGGGGACCGCGTGGACAAAATTGGACAGGCTATGATCCTGCAACAGGTGAGTATCGCGGCGTGGTCATGCGCGATGCTTCACACGCGTTTCTGGCGCCTAGTGGAGCGCATAGCGCGAAGTTTGGCACGCCGCGCGAACAGCCACCTGACGGTATGGACGTTGCGGCTTACAGCCCTGCGCCTGGCACTGCCACCATTCCCCAGGTCAATCCGGGAACCGTTGCTCAAGATGGCAAGGTCGCCCCGGCGACGTTCGGCAGCTTGGCAGCAACAGCCGGACAAAATCCGGCGTCTGATCTCTCGTCGCTGAAGGGCCTCGTCGCCAACGCCGGGAAGATGACGGCGAAGATGCAGGGTGCGCAGACGCAGCGGGCCGCCAGCGTCGATGGCGCGCTTCCGCCCATGGCAGCGCTCGGCAAAGTCGATCTCTCACGCATTCTGGAACTGCTCGCACAACGCGGGCCACTCGGCACCATCGAAGGAGCATGACCATGTTCAGCTACGACCAAGGCACGAATCCTCTTCAGACGATCTTCGGCAGCCTCCTGGGCATCAAGCCGACCGTGAACCCGGCAGCGGACACGATCCCGCAGGCGCCCATCAACTACGACCGCATGCAGGCCATCATGAACTCGGGAATCCTGAAGAACCCGAACGCCTCAATGGATGTGGCGCCCAAGCCGACACCGGCTCCGGTGCAGCAGCAGCCTGCACCGCAGAAGCAGCCGAGCTTCCTGGAGATGCTGTTCGGGCGTCTCGCTGGTCCGGGCTCAGACGCCGCGCGCATGCAGCAGATCAACTCCGACGACGCGCTTCGCCGTCGCTGGAACAACGTGGATGGGGGTAGCTGATGGCTCTCTTCGGCTGGTCTACGACGGCAGGCGATAACGACGACGCTGACGCCAACATCAACCTTCGTGAAGGTCAGGCGCCGAGCACGCTCAACAATGCGGGCCGGGCGATCATGGCCGCCATCAAGGTGTGGTTCAACGACATCTCGGGGAACCTGGTCACCGGCGGCACCAGCACGGCCTACACGCTGACGACCGGGCAGGGCTTCACGTCGGCGATCGACGGGGTCTACGTCAAGGCTCGGATGAATGCCACCTCCGGCGCCGCTCCGACGCTGGAAGTGGACGATATCGATCCCAAGGCCATTCAGGCTGCCTCAGGGACAGCGATTCCGAACGGCGCTCTGCTCAACGGCGGCGTCTACACCTTCGCGTACGACAGCTCGGCCGATGCGTGGATCGTCGGTGATCGCTTCGGCGATCAGCTCACTTCCGCGGGCAACCCCGATCTTGTCGCCATCGAAGCGCTGGCCGGGACCAACGGCGTGGCGCGCAAGACGGCGGCGAACACGTGGGCGCTCGATGAGGGCGTCACGGTCATCCCGTTCGTCGCCAACAACAACGGCACCGTGTTCAACACCGGCATCCTCGGCGAGATCGAGGTGCCCTTCGCGTGCACAATCACCGGCGTCGCGCTGCTCGCCGACCAGACAGGCTCGATCGTCGTCGACATCTGGAAGGACAGCTACGCGAACTATCCCCCAACTGATGCCGACAGCATCACAGCTGCGGCGCCGCCGACCATCTCGAACAGCATCAAATCGGTCGATACGACGCTGACTGGGTGGACCACAGCTGTGGCTGCCGGCGACATCCTCAGGTTCAACATCGATAGCGTCACGTCGATAACGCGCTTCACGCTGTCGCTGCGAGTGAAAAGGTTCATCTGAGATGTGGACGCGCGACACACCGGCAGCACAGGCCCTGTCAGAGCATCGGCATCGCATGCTGCTGTCGAACGCCCCGGCCGCCTGGCTCAAGGACTGCGGCGGTCTCGGTTGGTGGTCTCAGATCAGCGGCACCATGGCTGATGTCGAGGCCGTCGCCGCACGCGATCACGCCGCCGGCACTCTCGATCTCGGCTGGGTATATGGCGCGCTCATCTGGAGCCATGACGACATGTACCCGGAGCTGCGCAATCAACTCCTGTCGTATCTCGATCCTCAGCGCACCGCAAAGATCAAGCGGAAGAAGGGGATCGCCTGATGCCGACGAAGTACATCTTCATCACCGCAACCGGCGCTTCGCAGTGGACCGTGCCAGGAGACTGGAACAACGGCAGCAATGCTATTCACTGCATAGGCGCAGGGGCTGGTGGCGGAGATGACGTCACTGGAGGCGGCGGCGGAGGTGGTGGCGGAGCTTATTCCCGAAAAAACAACGTTCCCCTTGTTCCTGGCGCTTCTGTCGATGTGAATGTTGGAGCTGGTGGCACCGAAGAAGTTTCAGGTGGCGATACATGGTTTGGGCACGAGGAGTCGGCATCCGCGTCATGTCTTGCCAAAGGTGGAGACACGACAACCGGAGCTTCCGGGGGCGCTGGAGGACTGGCGTCAGAGGGCATAGGTGACGTCAAGACCAACGGCGGATCAGGCGGTGGCGCGGCCTCCAGAACTGGCGGCTCAGGCGGAGGCGGAGCCGGTGGCCCCAATTCTCAAGGCGCTGACGGAGGCCCCGGAGGGTTAGAAGGGGATCCTGACTTTGGCCCCTACGGAACAAGCGGTGGTGGCGGAGGTGCCAACGGCGGATCGACGGGCGGCACTGGTGCAACTAACGCAGTCGGCGGCGGTCACGGTGGGCACAATCGAAATGGCACTGGGGGCGGGGCAACGACTAGCGCTGCTGGCTCGGCCGGTGGTGGCGGAGCTGGTGGAGCGCTGTCGTCTCGAAATGGCGGTGCCGGGTCCATGGAAGAAGTCTGGACGCAGACTTCAAATAGCGCCAAGGCCGGTCCTGGATCTGGGGGCGGTGGGGCCACAACTCAGGGAGAAAGCGCCTCAGCTGGCGCTGGGGGTGGCTATGGCGGAGGTGGGGGCGGAGTTTTCACAAAAGGCGGCACAGGCACCGCCGGCACAGGCGGCAACGGCCTGATCGTCATCGAGTACACGCCATCCGGCCTCAAGTGTTCAGCGGGGATCGTCGGATGACGTTAGACAGCAAAATCTTCGGCAACGAGGACGACTCGGCGCGCGAGCATCGCTTTGAGAAGCGCCCGGCCATTCCCGAGTCCGACGTGCAGCGTGCAATCGAGCATGTACGCAATGTGGTGTCCGATCTTCAGACCGTCGATGTGTTGGTGAAGACACCGACGTCGGCTCTATCGGCGGAACGCGTTGTAACTGACACCCCGTCCATCGGATGGGATTGGGCCACAGCCGGTCAAGCGAAGGCGAATGTGCAGTTCGCCAGCGAGGCCGAGCACATCACCGGCACCGATACAACCAAGGCTGCCAACGCGGCTGGCGTGCGCGCGGCCATGGACGAAGGTATCTGGGAAGTCGGAACGATCACCAACGCCGTGACGCTCGACTTGGGCTCGGTGCACAACCTGCGCGTCCTGGTGCAGGGCAATGCCAACCCGTCGTCCTTCGGCACCACGCCGAATCTGATCCGCTTCCTCGAGTTCGATACGGCGTCGATCATCATTCACAACTCCACGACGCTGCGCTGCCCTGGTGCCACCAACATCACGACGCAAGCGGGCTCGCGCTACATCTGCACGTCCGACAGCTCTGGCAACTGGACAGTGTGGACCGGCTTCCACACCAACGGCGCCATGCAGAACGCGAACTGCTGGCAGGCGTCCTGGGGCGCGGCCTACTGGGCACGCGGTGCCGTAACGGCAGCAGCCACGACCACGCTGACAACATCGAATGCGCCAATCCAGGTGGTCGCGGGTAGCACCGGCATCGGCAGCTTCGGCTCCGGTGCGAATCGCGTGCGCTGGCTGAACTTCACCGGCACGCCGCTCATCACGCATAGCTCGGCGCTCGTTTGCCCGGGCAACGTGAACCTTCAGGTCGCGGCTGGTGCCTGGGCATTCGTGTCGTCGGATGCGTCCGGCAACTGGACCATCATGTTCTACGCGAAGTCCGACGGCTCGCCGCTCTACTTCGCCAACGACTCGGTGACCAACGCGGCTCTGCGCGACTCGGCGGCCCTGTCGGTCATTGGCCGATCCGCGAACAGCGCTGGCGATCCTGCCGACATCGCAGCTGCCAACGATGGCGAGGTTCTGCGCCGCTCCGGCACGACGCTCGGCTTCGGCACAGTAGCCACAGCAGGCATCGCCGACGACGCGGTGACCTTCGCCAAGATGCAGAACGTCGCCACCGACCGCCTAATGGGTCGCGACACGGCATCAACCGGCGATCCCGAGGAGATCAGCCTGGACTCGACGCTGGAGTTCACAGGCTCTGCCTCGATCCGCCGTGCGGCACTCACGGGCGATGTCACTGCCTCGGCTGGATCAAACTCGACGACGATCGCCAACGACGCGGTGACCTATGCCAAGATGCAGAACATCTCGGCCACCTCGCGCATTCTCGGTCGCAAGACGTCCGGCGCTGGCGACACCGAGGAATGCACCCTGTCGGAGGTTTTGGACTTTATCGGCTCGGCCGCGCAAGGCGATATTCTCTATCGGGGATCGTCTGGTTGGGCGCGCTTGGGCGCTGGCACGTCCGGTCAATTTCTCAAAACGAATGGCGCCGCGGCGAACCCGCAGTGGGACGCCGTTACCGGCGGTGGTGGGCTTGCGCTGCTGACGTCTGGAACAGTGTCATCGGCGGCGACTCTTGACGTCGTCTTGACGGGTTATACGTCGTATCGCGGACTTCGCTTTGTGCTCAGCAACTTCGTGCCGGCGACCGACCAGGCCGGCTTGATGATGCGCGTCTCCACTGACGGCGGCTCGAATTACGACGCCAGTTCGGGCAATTACCGGTATGCGAGCGTTTCGTCGCGGTCGGCAGCGGGCCCGGCGGCATTCAATTCAGACTCGGCCACGCGCGTGCAGCTGGTTCGCCCAAGCACCGCGCAGGGTCCCAGCAACGACGCTGCCGAAGGTACGACCGTCATTATCGACATGTTCTCTCAGACCAGCACCGGATCGAAACAGCTCATCACCTGGGTCGCTTACTACTACGAGGCCACTGCCGGTATCGAGTTCATCACGGGCGGCGGCGTGCGCGACACGGCGCAGGACACCGACGCCGTTCGCTTCCTCATGGAGACTGGGAACATCGCGTCCGGCAGCTACGCCGTCTACGGATACGCATAGGGGGTCACTGTGGGAGGTCGGAAGCTGGTCGTTGGCCGCCGCATGATCGAGCGCAAATACACTGATGAGCGGGGCAAGGAACAGGTCGCTCAGGAGTGGGAGAATTTCAGCGATTACGCTCCCCTGTCGGCTGAAGACCTGAGGCAACGCGATGTGGACGATGCCGAGTATCGCGCGCGTCTCGATGCGCCTCGGGAGAAGCCCATCGAAGATATTGTAAAGGAGCTGCAGAACCGCATTGCGGCGCTGGAAACGCAGGGGCGGACGTGAGCAACCCCGACCGAAGGCGGCCGTCGCCAAGGATGACAGCGTCAAGGCATTGGAGGCATTGACGCACTGACAGCCTATTGCATTGCTCGTCCACCTCGGGAGCTGTCTGAAGAGACGTAACCAAACTCCCACCCGCTTTCGCGCAAGCTCCGAACGATAGCTCCGGCCACACGAAAGTATGCTGTATCGCCTTCGCCACGGCTCCGATCGATTCGTGCGCCCTTATCCCTCAGCTCTTGCGCGAGCACGAAAGTTAGCCGCTCGTAGTCCGGGTCGAAATCCATATCGCTTCTCCGACCGCTATTCGTCCGGCACCGGCCAAACCCGCGGCCTCTCAGAGCCGATCAGCTCGTCAAGCTCCAGGATCATTGTCCTTATCCGATCTCGCTCGGCGAGCGCGGCGGTGCGAACCATTTCCGTTCCGGGACCATCAATGATGCGGTCCAATGAGGCATCAACGCCCTTCAGCATTCCTTGGAGATAAGCGCGCCTCTCCCGCCAATGCTCCTTGAGAAAGTCCATCTTGGCCTCGATCCGGTCAGCACTGGAACATATAGAGAACTCGACGTCAATGTTGTATTGCTTTCAGGCCACTGAGGCGCTGCGCCACAACGGTCTGCGAGAGCATCTTCGTTAGACCACCGCCGCTATGCGCTGTCGTGTCTGTCATCGCACCCTTCAAGCTGGTCGCAGGAAATTTTGCTCGCCTGAGTGTGAGATTTTAGGGCGAGTGACGATTTCGTCTGAAGGATGCTGGCTGTGGTCCGGGCGACGGAATTCTGATGGATATGGCCAGCTCACGATCATCGTGAAGATCAAGCGCCGCGCAGGCGCTCATAGACTTTCATACCGATTGTTCAAAGGCGCCATCCCGCGCGGCCAATTGGTGCGTCACACATGCGATAACCCGGCGTGTGTGAACCCAGCCCATCTCGTGCTGGGAAGTGTGAAAGACAACGTCGCAGATCAGATCGCTCGCGGAAGGCGGCCACTGACGACGCGAAGCAAACTCACCCCCGATGACATCCGGGCTATCCGCTCGGATCATCGTCCACAGAGGGCGATCGCCCAGCACTATGGGATTTCACAGAAGGCGATTTGGAACATAAAATGCTTCAAGACCTGGGGGAGGGTGAGGTGATACAGCCTTCATCGTCAAAACGTTGGCTTGTTGTGCCACTACTGCTTGCGGCATTTTTCGGAGCGTATTTTCTTACTCGTTCACTGCTCGACGAGCCATTGACAGTTGGTTCGCTTACAGACTCGGAAAGAGAGATCAACCGCCGGGCGCGCTTCAGAGACTATTGCCCCTCAATGGAAACACCGAGCGATCCCATTAGGGTATCCGCAGGACCTACGTCGGATCCAAAAAATCCTTGTGCAAGTGCGGAGAGCTGCACGCTGGTCCCCATCTTTTTTGGTACCAATCGACAATTTTTGTTTCAACTTCGGGAACCGGAATGGTTCTCCGCCGATCGAAGCCGGAAGCTTTGTTTGGGTCGAGCGTTGGTCACCGTTCCAAAATCAGCAAACCGGCGTAGGGGAGAGATTCCTCGGCCCAACTATTGGGATTTGTATGCTTTAGCTACGCCACTCGGCGGAGATCCGAGGCGCCACTTCACGATACCTTTTGGCGGAATCAGCCTATTTCGCGATGCCTATGAAATGGCTGCTGAAATTCGTCGACACTACAATGTAGCCGGTGAGTTCAGGGACCATGCGTTCATCTTCATTCACGGTTACAACACGACGTTCGAGCACGCACTTCACAGGGCAGCACAGATTGCTTTTGATTTGGGGGTCGATGGCGAAGCTTTTGGCACGGCACACCTATATAGTTGGCCATCTGGCGGCGGACTAGCCGATTACCCATACGATTTTGATAGCGCCAGATTGGCAGTTGAGCATTTGCGCGAGTATCTGGAACTAGTTGTTGGCATGACTCCGACCAAGAACGTCCATATCATCGCACACAGCATGGGCGCTTGGTTGCTCATGAGCGCATTGAAGGAATGGAACAAATCTGTAGTTGGTCACCGTGTGCTCAACCAAATAATTTTGGCGGCACCGGACATCGACATTGGTGAGTTCGAGAAGCTCGCCGCGAACGTGCATCAGTTAGCACGCGGCGTGACACTCTATGCATCACAAAATGATCTAGCGTTATGGGCATCAATCAGATTCCATCGCGGCACGAACCGCGCGGGCTTTGTGTCACGTAGCGGGCCCGCAATCTTCAGGGACATCGATTCCATTGATATCACCGCAATAGGTACAGATGTGTTTTCAAACGGTCATTCGGAGTATGTCAGGAAGGAGGTGCTGAACGATATCGCGCTTTTGTTCCGCAAGGGTGAGCGCCCGCCGCACGCTAGAACTCCCATGTTGGAGCGCGTTAAGCAGAGTGAGCTAGAGTATTGGAGATACCCGAAGTAGGCAGCGTTGTAGGCCGACTTATTTCCCCTGGGTCCTCTCCCACCGGTCCTTGTTAGCCTGGCGCCAAGTGGGCGTCTTGGACTTGACCCACGTGGGGCCGCGGCCTGATCGGTAGGGCGCATTGCGCCTTTTCGACACCACGCCCTCCAAGCTCTGGTCCATACACGCCAGCACCGGTGCCTTACCGCCGGTGACTGTCACCGTGACCACAGCGGATCGTTGCACCTGAGCTTCTCAGCCAGCACGTGACACTGGAGGCGCTCTCGTGCAACCTCTCAGGCGAGCTTCGACGGGGTTGATCGGATGTCTTTCTCATCTTTCTCTTACCCGATGCTTGTGTTTGTTTCGGTAACGGCCATTCTCTTGATCATCACTTTACCAATCATCCACGCGCGCCGGGTGCCACTGCTCAACAAGAAATTCTTCTGGAAGGCAATGGACTATACCTGGTTGGCATTGGCATTCATGTCTTTGGCCATTGCATACGGCGCCTTCCGCATTAGAGAAGCCGAACTACGAATCACCGAACGGGCCGCTGCAATCGACATAAAAAAAGCGTGGGCCCTTCGCTACTATCAAACAATGAGATCGGCTTCCGCGATAGAGATACCCGCTCAGAGCGAGATTGGGTCGCTAACGTGCAAATGGGATGAAGTGCGGCGCGACGCTGAAGCCGAACACAAGCTGGAGCCGTGCCAATGGTTGCACACTTCTCATGAGATTTTGTTGCTAACGCCCTTTATTATGGAGCGCGGACTGGAGCGTCTTCCATTATTTTGGATCGACGAACTCTATAGGGTGGGCGAACTCCATCCACTTTCCAGCACAGAGACGCAGCAAGTAACAGGCACTCTGATCTCAGCAAACCAATTAAAGGCTGAGGAGGAATTATTGGAATATCTTCGAGCGCGAGCGCAATGCAATAATATGTCAGATTGGCGTTTCATGAATTACTACACCTTGTACATAGCTAATAACTGCAACCTGGTCCTTGAGCTAATTGATCAAAGAGTCGCGCTCTCGCGATTGGACGCCATGCTTGCATCGCCTTGGATTCCCAGCTCAAGTTGGCCCTTCATTCTAGCAATTGGTCTGGCTATCCGTGTTACCCGGACGACAGCAGAGGTTTTCATCGACTACAGGGATCAAAAGTCAGCTTGAACTGGCCGGTTGTGGCGACGCTCTCCCACTCGCGAGTGTACACATAAATGCAGCACAAGTTCGTGCTGCCGCTGCGGACGTGGGATCCTCCTGGCATGCGCTCGACGGTCCATGGGCCAGGGAAGCGCTGCCGAAAGCTTCTAGGCGTCATCGGCGCGTTGTTCGAGGTGCGCCACCTCCATCATCAGCTCAACCCGGCGCTGGCCGACGAGGCGCACCTGCTCCTGCAGGATTCGGAACGCTTGCGTCTCGCTGTCCTCAGCGCGCAGCTGCGCCACCCTGTTGATGGTGTCGTTGAGCCATTCCCATTCGCGCGCCACCTCTTCCTCGCGCGCCTTGAGGTCAGTCAGCCGGTCCATGTATCCCCCCATGGGCTACTGTTAATGCCGGGCCCAGAAACCGTCAGGCGCTGGTGTTGCGGCTGCCCGTGCCGCCTGCTGCTGGCGCCAGCGCTTGCGCAGCACCTTGTCCGGCGGCAGCATCCTGCGCGCAGCACGAACGAACTCGTTCTCGCTCTGCACGGTGTTGGCGAGCGCATGCAGCGCGATCTCTTCGTATGCCGCGAACATGATGGACTGCACCGTGTCGTAGTCGCGTTCGCATAGCTTCAACACGTCGTCGACGACAGTCTTGAGACCCGCAGCGGCGGACTGCTGAATCAGATCGATGGCGGCGCGAATATGCGGTTCATGCTCTGTTGGGATTTTGCTCATCGGTAGGCCTCATAGACTGACGCGCTGGTACTGCAGCACTTGGTGCACCGCAGACGGCGGGATACCTCGCTGACCGGGGTCGAAGGGGGCAAACGGTCAGCGAGCTTCGCGGGGAACAGCAGTGCTTCTCGCCGGCACGCATGGCACTTGATCTGCAGACAGCCCTTGAGCTTCATCAGATCCGCCAATGTGGTCTCGCCGGACATGTCGAGAAGAAAGAACAAAATGGGAACATCGTCAAGGCGCAAATTGCATTGTGGATCTGGCGCGCTGATCCGTCATCGGGGCTAGTTGCCGGGCGTCCTGTCCTCCAGCTCGAAGCGCGAGCACGTCATGCTTTCAACCGTTTGCATGATGTGCGGCCACCAACGAAGCTTGTGGCTCGTTGATTGATGCGCATCCCAAGCTGCGGCGCCCGCGTATTCCTCATGGAAGGTGAAGGCCAGTTTGTCCGTTGGCGATTGCATGACCGTGAAGCTCAGGCAGGCTTCCTCCAGGACCGTCACGTCATTGAGGAACGCGCCCATGAGGAATTCGAAGCGATCAAACTCACTCGCCTTCACGCGTACTGAACGTTGCACGCCAACGCGCATGCCAATCACTTCATGCTGAAAGCGCCAGCTTAGGCCGCGCGAAGGTTCGCTCCAAGTGCGGAAAGTTTAGCCTGTACCAAAGGGAACAGCCGACTCTTGAAATTTGCGTGATGCTCTCAGCGTCCAACCTTTCAGACGGGAGCAGTGTGATGGCAAAGTTGGTTCTCAAAACCGAGGCGGTGGAAGAAGTGCGCGTACTTTCCGTTGAAGAGATTTCGCTGATTGGTGGTGCCCGCAAGGCCGAAGCGGAGTTGCTCTCCGCAAAGGCGAATGACGCAGGGAAATTCTCAAAATCGAGTGCGGTTGAGGAGGCGGGTTACGCCAACATGAAGGTGGAATGATGCGCGCGCTCGAGATTGTGACAGGTCTTGAGCCCGCGCGTGCTCTTGGACTTGCTGTTAGCAGTCTCATGCACACGCCAGTCTTTGCGCGCCATTCATTTGCGTCTGTCGCCGAAGGCCTCGTAAATCAGATCAATCGTAAGCACTACATGCTCGCGATGAGCGAGGGTGAAGTGCTGGGCTTTTTGGGTTGGGGCTTTGTCCCACAGGACAAGGCTGAGGCATGGTTACAAGGTGCCGACCTTCAGGACAAGGACTGCAATGCGGGCGACGCGCTCGTCATCACGGCGTGGTCGTCCGAGAACCTTGATGTGACGATGGCCATGCTTCGATGCTTGCGCGAAATTGGTCGCGATCAGTCCAATGTCTATTTCAAACGCGCTTACCCTGACGGCCGCGCTCGACCAGGCCGGTTGAGTGTGAATGACTTCGTCGAAGCCCACGTACGGGCGGCCAAGCGATCCGTCAGACCTACGACGCTGCCTCTAGTCGTGGCTTGAAATTGTCTTGCTCATGGAGGAGCACTATGGACCGTAGTGACATTCAGGAACTCTCAGCTGCCGATCTCGATAAGGTGTCAGGCGGAATCAGAGTCCTCGGCAATGAGGTACTCGCCACCGAAGATCTCAGAACCCTCGTCAGCAAGGTGGAGAGCAACAGAGCTCAGAAGGAAGTTATCAGGCAGGCTCAGAGAGCCCTTGAGGCAATGAAATCAGCCTGAACGGGACACGATCTAGAACAGGTCCCGTTGCGCGGGCGGCGGCTTCGTCGCTTTCGGCGGACGCTGACGTTTGTTCGCCTCCTGCTCTGTCATCGTCCAATTGCCGCCGTCTTCATACGTTTGCAATAGCGCCTTTACGTCACCTAATAGCGCGTCCGTCTCACCTAGCCAGGCTGGCCATGTCTCATGTGGGAGGATCGCCGGCATTCTGTCGGTGATGCGTGAGATCAGCACGTTGGCTAGCGTCGTAACCTGCACGAATGTCTGAAGCACTTCGGCGCCGTTGCTCCATTCCTCGCAGACCACGGCAATGGCAATGGGCTGACCGTCGTTCGGTGTGATCACCCACTGCTTCGTCTTGCCGTTCGGCAGCTCCTCGCCTTCGTTGAAGGTGTGCACCATGAGGATACCGCGGGCGTGCGCGAAGGCGTGCTTGAAGGTTGGCAGGCGCTCGATCGTCTCGCAGCGCGCATGCATGTGCTTCGGCCGCGTGGGCGCCGTGTCATCCTTGCCCGCGAAGCCCCAGCGCATGGACACCATCTCACGCTCGCCATCCGCGTTGAGTCGCATGATGTTGGCGATGCGCATGGGTGTAGAGATGACGACTTCACCCGCGCTGATGGTGAGCGGTTGGCTGAAGGCGTGGACGTCGTCCCATGACGACATTTGGGTGAATTTTCCGCACATGGCTGCAATATAGCACTTGCCATGCGCACGTTCGACCCTGTGCAACTGCACATTTCTCGCTTGCTACGTTGGGGCGAGGCGGGCACCTTTCGATCGCTGCTTCATATAGGGCAGGGGAGGCACTTATGCGTACTCAAGTTGGTTCATGCGCCGCCATTGTTGTGCTTCTCGGCTCGCTTTCACCGACTCCTTCATTTGCGCAGGACAAGTCGTGTACGCAAATTGCGTCAAACGCCAGAAATTGGCTCGTCCAGAATCCGGGCTCCAAAGCGTACACCGACGCGGACGTGAACCGTGCCTTTAGAGAGTGCATGAAGACTGGCTACTGGACCAACGTCAGCAAATCGGGTGGCCAGCCTGCCAAGAAGCAGTAGCGGACCTCCGACCTTTCACGCTCACTTGTCCCAGTCAGTGTCGGCCAGGCCTTCGCACAGATGGCTTTGCCGGTTTGGATCGAAGTCGGGAAGGACCACCACCGGCCGATCGGGATGGATCACCACGAGGCCCGTGCCCAACTGCTTGACAACCGCATCTGTCGGCACCTTCACGGCTTCCTCTGTTTGCATTGGATCTTTGCCCGGCGGATGAAGAAGCACCGCTTCGGTGAAGCCGATGCCTTTTAGGATGTCGCTCATCGGTCCCTCTTGCTCAATTCGCCTGCAGTCTGTCAACCCTGTCTCTGAACCAGCGCGACAGACGCGCGAGCGGCGCCTGCGAGATCACCAAAAGCAACGCTGCAAAGAGCAGGAAAGCGGCCACGCTGTCCCAAACCTGGGGCCAACCGCCTTTCTCCATCACGTAGGCTCCACCAACGACACCGATCGCCAACCAGACCGCGTCTCGGGCCGTTACGTGCTTTAGTTCGATTGCGCGGCCCTGCGATCGCCCGGCGGGTAAAACGGCCCCTCGCCATTCGCCTTGAGCCACCGATCCGTAGCCTCGACCAGGATCTGCTGCAGGCTGGTATCGCGGTCCAGAGCGATGCGCCGCAAAACCTTGTGTGTAGGCCGCGGGATGTAGAACGTCGCTGAGACGTCCGACTCCTCGTCCTTGTACCTCGACTGCGCCACGAAGGTCTCCCGCGCGCTCGCTTTGGGTTTCTTGACCACGTCTATCCGTCCCAGGTCCATAGCGCATCTTCCCACTCCATTACACCCTATTGCCTTTTGCTGCAATATCGCATACAACTAATCACGTGATCAGTCAATAGGGCAAAAGCGTGATAGGGCAGGCGTTGCGTAAGGAGCACACATTTGGGCGGTCGAAGTTGGCTGCAGGGGTTTGCGCGACCCTTGCAACCCTCGCATCAGCCTGGGCGCTGGCGATCGCCATCGTCATCAATCTGGAAATGGCCTCCGGACGTGGCTGGATCTGGACCGCGATTGCTATTTCCTCGGTGATTTGGGCCGCGATATTTTTCCACGCATTTCAGAGGGTTAGAGGCAAGATGGCAGCCTCCTTATACCTGGTCGCCAGCCTGACCCTGGTCGGCGCAAACTTCCTCAATGCACTGGGCAACTCAGCACACCGCAGCGAGGGTTCGCGCAGGGGTTACGCAGGGGTTATGACCGCCGCGGACGATCGCGAGGCCTCAAAAATCAAACTCTCGCACCGTCGCCAAGAGCAGGCTCGGGTAGCTGGCGAGCAGGCTGTGGCCACCATCGAAGCTGAGATAGAAGCTGCGAAATCTGGAGAGGCGTGGCGGTGGCGCAACACGGCTGGCTGCGACGTCGACAAGACGAAGGGTGAAGAAAACAGGCGCTACTGCAGCTCGATCAAGGCGCTCGGAGGCAAGCTGGCCGCGGCTAAGGCCCGGGACGCCGCCGACGCCGAGCTAAAGCAGCTGGCCGAGCAGCAGGCTGTAGCCGGTCCGAAGCCTACAACCGTCGACCCGTTCGTTGATGCCGTGGCTGACATCGTCGGCGCCATGGGCTTCACCCCACAGCGCGAGCTGATAGGCACCATCCGCGATCTCGCGTGGGCATTGACGGTCGAGCTGGTGGCTGCGCTGGGCCCGGGCGCTGCCTTCGGGCTGCTCTGCGATGCGCGCGCGCCGGCTCCTGCGGCGTCCAAGCGGCGCGCTCGGTCCACGACTGCCGCCAAAGTCGACCCGGAAGCCGGTGTGCAGGCGTTCACGGCCGCACGGCTGGAGGAGCGGGAAGGGGCCGTCTCGACGTCAGCAGCTCTGTGGGTCGCGTGGGAACGCTATCGTAGCGAGTATGACCTGCCGTTGGTCAGCCGCACCAAATTCGGGCTCCTCATGGGTCAGCTCTTCGAGAAGCTCGGCGACAGCCGTCCTCGGTATCGTGTGGCCATCAAGACGGAGCTTCGTGTGGTCGCATCCAACTAGCCGCTATGTGCCTATCTGTGGACCCGCTGGTTTGACAATTTCCGGCGTTGTGGCATCCCGTGCGAACTTGAGTCGGGATGTTCGTCATTCGCACCGTGCGTACACATAGTTTGCCGCTTGGCGTGCTGCCCAGAGGGCTCTCACGCGAGATGGCTGCTTGCTATATTGGCGTATCGCCGACCCTCTTCGACGACATGGTTCGCGATGGCCGAATGCCCAAGCCGAAACGGATCAACAGCCGAACGGTCTGGGATCTGCGGCAGCTTGACTCAGCCTTCGATGCATTGCCCGATGAAAACGCGCGCGGCGACGTATGGGAAAGGATCGTCGCGTGATGGGCGACGACATGATCCAGGTCCGATTTCCCTTCGTGGTTGAGGACGTCGATAGGCACGGCAATGTGCGATACTATTTCCGGCGCAAAGGCTTCCCTAAGGTCAGAATTCGCGCTCTGCCGGGCACACAAGAGTTCTCCGAGGCCTACCATCGCCTCTCAGATCAGTCTGAAGCAGGGACGCTGCCGCAGCCGGACGATGACACGGTCCGCCCGGGCACATTCCGGTGGCTCTGCGTCCAATACTTCTCATCATCGGACTTCGCGCGACTGGATCCACGCACCCAGCGCGTGCGTCGAAGCATTCTAGAGCACATGCTGGCGGAGCCTGCCGTGCCGGGCGAAGAGGAGATCTTCGCTAACTTTCCGATCCACAGGATGTCCGGCAAGGCTATCCGGGTGCTACGCGATAGAAAAAAGGATCTGCCCGGCGCCGCCGACAACAGGGTGCAAGCGGCAAAGCACCTCTTCAAGTGGGCGATGCGACACGAGCTGGTCACCAGCAATCCTGCGCGTGATGTCGAATACGTGGCGCCGGCGACCGACGGGCACAAAGTCTGGACGGAAGCCGACATGGCCAAATTCGAACAGAAGCATCCTGTTGGTACCAGGGCGCGGCTGGCACTCGCTCTGCTCCTCTACACGGGCGCCAGGCGCAGCGATGTCGTCCTGCTGGGAAGGCAGCACATCAGCGATGGCAACTTGAAGTTCACGGCACGCAAGAATCACACGCACAAACCCATGGTCATCGATATCCCTGTCGTCGACGAGCTGGCGCACATTCTTGCCAATAGTCCGACGGGCGATCTCACATTCCTTGTGACCGAGTACGGCCGGCCGTTCACGGGTGATGGGTTCGGCAACTGGTTCCGCGATCGGTGTCGGGAAGCCGGGCTTGAGAACCGCGGACCGCACGGCTTGCGCAAGGCGGCCGCGACCATTGCTGCAGAGAACGGTGCCACGACGCATCAGCTCATGAGCATCTTCGGGTGGAGCACCATGCAGCAGCCGGAGCACTACACCAGGGCTGCCGAGCGGAAGCGTCTCGCCAAGGCCGCGAGAACGCTCCTTACGAGACCGAAGATCGAACAAAGTGTCCCACCAATTCCTGCAATCGGTGTCCCACCGGCAAAGAAGGCTTGATCCAAAACGACAATTTGGAAGGGTGGTGCCGCAAGAGGGACTCGAACCCCCGACCCCGTCATTACGAATGACGTGCTCTACCGGCTGAGCTATTGCGGCGAACCGGCCAAATCTGCCAGGCGGCGCCAGCCTTAACGGTCGCGATGCGCGTTGGCAAGCGGTCGGCCGTGGAGAACGAAGCATCGCGGCAGGCGGCAGCAATTTCGCGCAGCAACTTGGCCCCAAGCCGCGCCAGCAATTGACTTTAACCTCCTTCTCCATGATAAAGCGGCCCTATCGAGGCACCCGTTGTGCCCAGAATGCGCTGCTCGAGGCTTGCTCCAATTGGCCGGGGTCACCCGTCACCAGCCGGGGCCATCGAAGTCCACGGGTTACCCTGTGGCGCCGTAGGGCGCGGATCATAAAGGAATTCAACGATGTACGCTGTCATCAAGACAGGCGGCAAACAGTACCGCGTGGCCGCCGACGAAGTTCTCACCATCGAAAAGGTTGCAGGCGACGCCGGTGCCACGGTGGAGTTCACCGAGGTGTTGATGGTTGGTGGCTCCGGTAGTCCGAAGGTCGGCGCCCCGCTGGTGTCGGGGGCGAAGGTCACCGCCGAGGTCGTCGAGCAGGGCCGGGGCGACAAGGTCATCGCGTTCAAGAAGCGCCGCCGCAAGAACTCGCGGCGCAAGCGCGGCCACCGCCAGGAGCAGACGGTGGTCAAGATCAAGGAAATCATCGGCGCCTGAGCGCAGCCGTAACGTCAAGGATACGCAGTCATGGCACACAAAAAAGCAGGCGGTTCGTCCAGGAACGGTCGCGACACGGCGGGCCGGCGCCTCGGCGTCAAGCGCTTCGGCGGCGAGCACGTCATCCCGGGCAACATCCTGGTGCGCCAGCGCGGCACCCAGTGGCACCCCGGCACCGGCGTCGGCATGGGCACCGATCACACCATCTTTGCCGTCGTCGAAGGCAAGGTCGAGTTCGCGAGGAAGCGCAACGAGCGCGTCTTCGTGTCCGTGCGACCGTCGAAGCTCGACGCCGCCGAATAGAGCCTGGCCCTGGCTTAGGGTCCGGCGCACGCCAGACCCCCAGGTTCGAGACATACGCAGGGGAGATGGCGCGCCATCTCCCCTGATTTTGTTTGAGTTCGACCAGATGACTGAGATCACAACACCGCATTTGCGCTTGCGCCAGCTGACGGCGGCCGACGCACCCGAGATCGCCCGGCTCGCCGGAGACTGGGACATCGCGCGCATGACCGCCCTCATTCCGCATCCCTATTCGCTCGCCCATGCGCAGGCCTTCATTGCCGCGGTCGATGACGCAAACACGTTCGCCATCGAGCGCGATGGCGCCCTCGTCGGCTGCTGCGGCGCGCGGCCCGTCTCCGACAGCACCTATGAAATCGGCTATTGGGTCGGCAAGCCCTATTGGGGCCAAGGCATCGCGACGGAAGCCGCTGGGGCTCTGATCGCCCACCTGCGCGCACGCGAGCCCGGCTGCGTCATCGCCATCAGCCACATGGCCGAGAACGAGGCCTCCGCGCGCGTCATTCGCAAGCTGGGCTTCCGCCGTACGGGAGAGAAGCAGACGTTCTGCGTGGCGCGTGCCGCGCCTGTACCGTCGCTCACATATATCTATCCACATGACGCATCGTTTGATTGACGGACGAACGGCGATGGCAAACTCTACATCCATGATGCAGCTTCGCACCGAACGGCTCCGGCTGCGCTACTTCCGCGACAGCGACGCATCCGCATTCGTGGCGCTCGCCGGCGATCTTTCGGTGGCGCGGATGACCAGCGACATTCCCCATCCGCTGGACGAAGCCGCTGCCGTTCCCTGGCTGCGTCGCGATGCCGACGAAGCGCGCTTCGCCATCGAATATCTCGGGCATCTGGTCGGCGGCGTCGGCTATTTCTGCCGGTCCTCCGGTGCCGGCGAGCTTGGGTTCTGGCTCGGTCGCGAATATTGGGGCCATGGC
This sequence comes from Hyphomicrobiaceae bacterium, assembly GCA_046154585.1. GTDB lineage: Bacteria > Pseudomonadota > Alphaproteobacteria > Rhizobiales > Hyphomicrobiaceae > CADEFX01. Next base: position 33,307 of record JBJXDX010000148.1, read on the forward strand.
ATCGCCACCGAAGCCGCGCGAGCTGTTGTCGAGCACGGGTTCGAGACGGGCAGGCTGCCGGCCTTCTCGAGCTCGCACTTCCTCGAAAATGTTGCGTCCGGGCGCGTGCTCATGAAGCTCGGCTTCGTCCCGTGCGGGCAGTCCTCGATCTGGTGCGAGGCGCGCCAGTGCATGGTCCCGACCATGGAATACCGGCTGGACCGGCAACCCGGCGCGCCCGAGCCCGATCAGCCTGGATGGCGCAATCTGCTCAACAAGGTCTTGCGGCAGCGCCAGCGACCCTCAATTTGACTCCTCTCAACACGAAGCTTGCAACGTGACGCCATGAAATTTCTCGACCAGGCCAAGATCTACGTTCGCTCCGGCGACGGCGGCGCGGGCTGCATCGGCTTCCGCCGCGAGAAGTTCATCGAGTTTGGCGGTCCCGACGGCGGCGATGGCGGCCGCGGCGGCGACGTCTGGGTCGAATGCGTCGGCAATCTCAACACGCTGATCGACTATCGCTACCAGCAGCATTTCAAGGCCAAGAGCGGCACGCCCGGCATGGGTCAGAACCGCGCCGGCGCAAACGGCGCGGACGTCGTCATCAAGGTCCCGCCCGGAACGCAAATCTTGGCCGAGGACCAGGAGACGCTGATTGCCGACCTCACGCACGTCGGCCAACGCGTGCTCATCAGCAAGGGCGGCAACGGCGGCTTTGGTAACGCACACTTCAAATCGTCGACCAACCGGACGCCCCGCCACGCCAATCCCGGCCTGCCCGGCGAAGAGCTCACCCTTTGGCTCCGCCTCAAGCTCATTGCGGACGCGGGTCTGATCGGCTTGCCGAACGCCGGCAAATCGACGTTCCTGGCCGCCGTCAGCGCCGCCAAGCCCAAGATCGCCGACTATCCCTTCACCACGCTGCATCCCAACCTGGGCGTCGTGCGCGTGGGTTCGACCGATCTCGTCATGGCCGACATCCCGGGCCTCATCGAGGGCGCCAGCGAGGGCGCCGGTCTCGGCACGCAATTTCTCGGCCATGTCGAGCGCTGCCGCGTGCTGCTGCATCTCGTCGATGTGACGCAGGAGGATGTGGCGGCGGCCTACAAGACCGTGCGCGCGGAGCTGAAAGCCTATGATCCGGACCTCGCAAAAAGGAAGGAGATCGTCGCGCTGTCGAAGTGCGATGCGGTCGATGACGAAACCATCGCCAAGCAGGCGGCCGCATTGAAAGCTGCGGCCCGCAAGACGCCGCGCGTGCTCTCGGCCGTGTCGGGCAAGGGTGTACGGGAAACGCTGTTCGCGATCGTCAAGGACATCGAGAAAGCGCAAACGCAGGAGCGCCAGGCCAATGAGGAGGCGGACAGCCCGCCAGGCTGGCAGCCGTGACGTTAACCTCCTCACGCGCAATTCCTGCTACATCCCGAACCCATCGGTACCGAGCCCCATCATGGCAGTGGCCACCTCCAAACCCGACGTTGCCGATCGCACCGGCGCACGGCCCGAGTGGACGAACGCGCGCCGCATCGTCGTAAAGATCGGCTCCGCGCTACTCGTCGATCGCGCCAGCGGCCAGCTCAACGAGGCCTGGCTCAAGTCCATGGCCGACGACGTGGCCGCGCTCGTTGCTCAAGGCAAAGAGGTGATCCTCGTCTCGTCGGGTGCCATCGCGCTCGGCCGTCATGTCATGCGGTTGCCCAAAGGCCCGCTTGAGCTGGAGCAGAGTCAGGCAGCCGCCGCCGTCGGCCAGATTAGTCTCGCCAGCGCCTATCAGGATGTGTTCAAGGCCCGCGCACTGTACGTGGCGCAGGTGCTGCTGACGCTCGGCGACACGGAAGAACGCCGGCGCTACCTCAATGCTCGGCGCACCATCGACACGCTGCTCGCCCACAAGGCCGTGCCCGTGGTCAACGAGAACGACACGGTGGCGACGACCGAGATCCGCTACGGCGACAACGACCGCCTGTCCGCGCGCGTCGCCAGCATGATGAGCGCCGACTGCCTCGTGCTGCTGTCCGACATCGACGGCCTGTATACGGCCCCGCCAGGTCGGGGCGTGGAGGCGCAGCGCATCGATGTCGTCACGCAGATCACGCCGCAGATCGAGGCCATGGCCGGCGATGCCGGTACAGAGCTGTCGCGCGGCGGCATGGTGACCAAGATCGAGGCCGCCAAGATTGCCCTCGGCTCCGGCACCAACATGGTGATCTCGTCAGGCCGCATCCTCAATCCGCTGCGCGCGCTCGCCGAAGGCGCGCCCTGCACCTGGTTCCTTGCCCCCTCAGATCCAGTGGCCGCACGCAAGCGCTGGATCGCGGGCAATCTGGAATCCAAGGGCTATGTCGTCGTGGATGCCGGGGCCGAAAAGGCTCTCGCCTCGGGCAAGAGCCTGCTGCCGGCCGGCGTCCGGCGCGTCGAAGGCACGTTCGACCGCGGCGATGCCGTCGTCATTCGCGCCGCTGACGGGCGTGAGCTGGGCCGCGGCCTCATCGCCTATTCAGATGCCGATGCGGCACGTATCATCGGCAAGAAGAGCGGCGAGATCGCCCGCATCCTGGGCTACGACGGCCGCGCCGAGCTGATCCATCGCGACGACATGGCATTGAGCCGGAGCTGAGCCATGAACCGCCCCGAACGCATTGACGACGCCTCCCTCATCGCTACCATGCGCGAGCTTGGGGTGCAGGCGAAGGCGGCGGCGCGTGAGCTGGCGTTGGCCTCTACAGATGCGAAAAACACGGCGCTGACGGCGGCAGCCGCGGCGATGCGGAGTGCGACAGCGAACATTCTCGCAGCCAACGCCAAGGATCTCGAAGCCGCCAAGGCCCGCGGCGTTACCGGTGCATTCCTCGATCGGCTGCTGCTGAACGAGACACGCATTGCCGCCACCGCCGATGGACTGGATGACATCGCCAAGCTTCCCGACCCCGTCGGCGCCACGATGGCCGCCTGGGAGCGGCCCAACGGCCTGCAGATCGAGCGCGTGCGCGTGCCGTTGGGCGTCATCGGCATCATCTACGAGAGCCGGCCCAACGTCACCGCCGATGCCGGCGCGTTGGCGCTGAAGGCCGGTAACGCCTGCATCCTGCGCGGCGGAACGGAAAGCACGCAGTCGAGCCGCGCCATCCATGCGTGCCTCGCGGAAGGCCTGCGCGCGGCTGGTCTCCCCGAGGCCGCCATCTCGCTCGTGCCGACCACAGATCGCGCCGCCGTCGGCGAGATGCTGAAGGGCCTCGACGGCGCCATCGACGTCATCGTGCCGCGCGGCGGGCGCAGTCTCGTCGAGCGCGTGCAGACGGAAGCTCGCGTGCCCGTGTTCGCACATCTGGAAGGCATCTGCCACGTCTACGTCGATCGCGATGCTGACCTGGCGCGCGCCGTGCCGCTGGTCGTCAACGCCAAGATGCGCCGCACCGGCATCTGCGGCGCTGCCGAGTGCCTGCTCGTGGATAAGGCCGGCGCGGAGAAGTCTCTCCCGCCACTCGTGGCTGCGCTTCTGGATGCCGGTTGTGAAGTGCGCGGCGACGCGCCAACGCAGTCAACCGACGCGCGCGTAAAGCCCGCCGGCGCTGACGACTACGGCAAGGAATTCCTCGACTCCATCATCGCCGTGAAGCTGGTGGACGGCGTCGATGACGCCATCGCCCACATCGCCCGCTACGGCTCGCAGCACACCGACTGCATCGTCACCGAGAACGATGCGACAGCGGATCGCTTCCTGCGCCGCGTCGACTCGGCCATCGTCCTGCACAACGCCTCGACACAGTTCGCCGACGGCGGCGAGTTCGGCATGGGCGGCGAGATCGGCATCGCCACCGGCAAGCTGCACGCCCGCGGCCCCGTCGGCGTCGAGCAACTGACCAGCTTCAAGTACATCGTGCGCGGAACCGGCCAGGTGCGGCCGGGGTAAGACCTTCGTATCGAGGCCCTGGATCCCGGCTCGCGCTCGCTTACGCTTGCTTGGCCGGGATGGCAATCTGAGGCGAAGCTTGGCTATTGCTCACTGGTGTCATCCCGGGCAAGCGCGGGCCAAGACTACAGCCAGGGGATACGGCGCCAATTCCCGCGCGCGACCCGGGACCCAGCGTCCCGCGCGGCAGCCAGCAAACTGACTGACTCACCGCTGCGCCCGACCCAGCACGTCCATCAGCTCCGCGATCTTCTTGCGCTGCTCGTCGGTATTGCCGCTGGCGATTGCATGCTCGACGCAATGGCCGACATGCTCGCGCAGAACCTCTTCCTCAACGCGACGCAGCGCAGCCCGCACCGCCGAAATCTGCGTGACGATGTCGATGCAGTAACGGTCCTCCTCGACCATGCGCGCCAGGCCACGCACCTGGCCCTCGATCCGGCTCAGGCGTTTCAGAGTTGTCGATTTTGCGTCACCATGCATGGCTTGACCAAATACCCTCCCCGGGTATAGATGTCAACACATACCCTGGCGGGGTATACTGGAGACAAGAATATGACATCGAACGCGGCCCAGTCGCATGCAGCGGGATCTAGTCACGCCGCGCACCACGATCACGAGCACAACGCGAAAGACCCCGTGTGCGGCATGTCTGTGGACCCGCACACTGCCAAGCACAAAGCCGAGCATGGCGGTCGCACGTACTATTTCTGCTGCGCCGGCTGCCGGACCAAATTCATCGCCGATCCGGCGCGCTATCTGACCGACAAGGCACTGCCTTCCGAGCCCGTGCCCGAGGGCGCAATCTACACCTGCCCCATGCACCCGGAGGTGCAGCAGGTGGGACCGGGCGCCTGTCCGATCTGCGGCATGGCCCTGGAGCCGATGGTTATCACCGCAGACGCCGGGCCGAACCCGGAGCTTGCCGACATGACGCGGCGCTTCTGGATCGGCCTCGCCTTCACGCTGCCGGTGTTCATTCTGGAGATGGGTAGCCACGTCATCGGCTCACATGGCTTCCTCGACCAGCAGCTCTCCAACTGGACGCAACTCGTGCTCACGGCGCCCGTCGTGCTGTGGGCGGGGTGGCCGTTCTTCGAGCGCGGCTGGGCCTCACTCGTGTCGCGCAATCTGAACATGTTCACGCTGATCGCCATGGGCACAGGCGTCGCGTTTCTCTACAGCCTCGTGGCCACGGTCGCGCCGGGACTTTTCCCCGACTCGGTGAGAAGTGCGCATGGTGCGGTGCCCATATACTTCGAGGCGGCCGCCGTCATCACGGTGCTCGTGCTGCTGGGGCAGGTGCTTGAGCTGAGGGCGCGCGACCAGACCAGCGGCGCCATCCGTGCGCTGCTCGACCTGGCGCCGAAGCGAGCGCGCCGCGTCGCAGCCAGTGGTACCGATGAAGACATTGCCCTCGATGACGTCCACGTCGGCGATCGTTTGCGCATCCGCCCGGGCGAGGCCGTGCCGGTCGATGGCGCGGTGATCGAAGGGCGCAGCGCTGTCGACGAGTCGATGGTGACAGGCGAGTCCATGCCCATCACCAAGGAGACCGGCGCCAAGGTCATCGGCGGCACGATGAACCAGACCGGCAGCTTCGTCATGCGCGCCGACAAGGTCGGGCGCGATACGGTACTCGCCCAGATCGTGCAGATGGTCGCGCAGGCGCAGCGCAGCCGCGCGCCGATCCAACGCCTCGCCGATCAGGTTTCGGGCTGGTTCGTACCGCTGGTGATTGCGGTTGCTGCACTCGCCTTCGCGGCCTGGATGATCTGGGGGCCCGAGCCGCGTCTCGCTTATGCTCTGGTGGCGGCGGTGTCGGTGCTGGTGATCGCATGTCCGTGCGCACTCGGCCTCGCGACGCCCATGTCGATCATGGTCGGCGTCGGCCGCGGCGCGCGGTCGGGCGTGCTGATCCGCGACGCGGAAGCGCTGGAGCGCATGGAGAAGGTCAACACGCTCGTCATCGACAAGACGGGCACGCTGACCGAGGGCAAACCGAAGGTCGTTGCGGTGCGCACAACTTCGGGATGGACCGAGAACGATCTACTGTGCCTCGCTGCCAGCCTGGAGCGCAGCAGCGAGCATTCGCTGGGTGCGGCAATCATCGCCGCGGCCAATGAGCGGGGACTGCAGCTCGCGACGGCGCAGGATTTCGACTCCCCCGTCGGCAAAGGCATCGTCGGCACCGTCGATGGCAAGCGCCTCGTCATCGGCAATCGCAAGATTCTCGCCGATGCTGGGATCGCGGCCCCGACGCTTGATGCTCAGGCCGATGCTCTACGGCAGGACGGAGCAACCGTTGTGCACGTCGCAATCGACGGCGCCATCGCGGGTCTGATCGCAATCGCCGATCCGATCAAGCCGAGCGCGTCGAAAGCCATCGATGCCCTGAAGACCGATGGCATTCGCGTGGTCATGCTGACAGGCGACAACGCCACCACGGCTCACGCCGTCGCCCGCAAGCTCGGCATCACGGAAGTGGAGGCCGAGGTATTGCCGCAGGACAAGAGCCGCATCGTCGAGCGCCTGCGCGGCGAAGGCCAGGTCGTGGCCATGGCGGGCGACGGCATCAACGATGCGCCGGCGCTGGCCGCCGCGGACGTCGGCATCGCCATGGGCACGGGAACGGATGTCGCCATGCAGAGCGCCGGCGTCACGCTCCTCAAGGGTGACCTCGCCGGCATCGTCCGCGCGCGCCATCTCTCGACGGCCACCATGGCCAACATTCGCCAGAACCTGTTCTTCGCCTTCATCTACAATGCGGCGGGTGTGCCAATCGCGGCGGGTGTGCTGTATCCCGTCTTCGGCCTGCTGCTGTCGCCCATGATCGCCGCCGCGGCCATGGCGCTGTCCTCTGTGAGCGTGATCGGCAATGCGCTGCGCTTACGGACGGCGAACATCGATAGCTGAGGTCTATCCAACCCTTTCGTCATCCTCGAGCGGCGAGCGGAACGCGAGCCGTCTCGGGGACCCAGCACAAGATGCGCCGAAGGCACGTTATATAAGCTTCTTCGACGAGTGTCGTGCGAAGTACGCCTCCGGCATGACTGCTGGATCCCCGCGCTTCACGCGGCTACGCCGCGCTCGCGCGAGGATGACGGAAGTGGGCGTTTAGCCTATACGCATTCAAACCAACCCACCCCTTGACGCGCGGCCGCACGCCACCGCCAATACCGGCCCAGGCGAGGAGTAATCATCCGGTGCGCAAGTCCGCCCCATTCAAATTCGGCTCTATCCGGGCGCGGCCGCCGCATGCGGAGCCGCGTCAGCGCATCGGTTTGCTCGGCGGCTCCTTCAATCCGCCGCACGCCGCGCACCGGCAAATCAGCCAGATTGCGCTGAAGCGTCTGAAGCTCGACCGGGTCTGGTGGATCGTTACGCCCGGCAATCCGCTGAAGGCCCACGGCGAGCTCGCACCGCGAAGCGAACGTATCGCCGACTGCCGTGCCGTGGCTCGAGACGCCCGCATCACCGTCACGGGCTTCGAGGCCGAGCTTGGCAGCGCGTTCACCGCCGGGACGCTGATGTTCGTCACGCAACGCTATCCGCACACCCGTTTCGTCTGGATCATGGGTGCCGACGGCCTGCCGCAGTTCCACCGCTGGGGGCAGTGGCGCGACATCTTCCACACGCTGCCCATTGCCGTGATCGACCGGCCGGGCTGGCACTTGCCGGCACTCTCCTCGAAAGCCGCAGGCGCATTCGCCCGCGCGCGTGTGCCGGCTTGGCGCGCCGCCCGCCTTGCCGATGCCACCCCGCCAGCCTGGACGTTTCTGACAGGTCCGTTGACCCGGCTCTCGTCAACCGCGATTCGGCGGTAAAGACACTAGTCCTGTGGCCAACCGGCCACGCCGGTATGAGCGGGCGCCGCCAAGTCCCTATGAAGTAAAGCACCGCAAGAGCCTTGAAAGGGACCTGGACGACCGCATATTCTTATGGCGTTCGGAGGAGCCCCTCCGGCAATTTGGACCAACCCAGGGTTGGATGACGAAAGGACGCTCACCAAACGATGAGAACAGCACAAGAGGGTGCTCGTAGGAGCACGCCTCCCACTGGGCTTGTGTCCGACGGGCACAGCTCGGAAGCGCTCTTGAAGACGATCACGGCGTGGCTGGATGATGCGAAAGCCGAGAACGTCGTGACAATCCCGCTCAAGGGCAAGTCCTCCATCGGTGACTACATGATTGTTGCCTCGGGCCGGTCGGACCGGCACGTCGGCGCCATCGCCGAGCAGATCCAGCGCCAATTGAAAGATGCGGGCTACGGCCGCGTTCATATCGAAGGCCAACCGCAGTGCGACTGGGTCCTGATCGACACCGGCGACATCATCGTCCACGTCTTCCGTCCCGAGGTTCGCGATTTCTACAACCTCGAAAAGATGTGGTCGGCGGATCGCACCCTGGACCCGACGGCGCACTGACGCCTGCGCAAGCGGCATGAGCATCGGCGCCATCGCGCCGCGAGGAGCTGATGCGTGTCCTCATCGCCGCTGTCGGACGTCTGAAGGATGGCGCCGAGAAGGTTCTCGCTGATCGCTATGTCGAGCGACTTGCACCGCGCGTCGGCGGCATCGGCCCCGTATTAGTCGTGGAAATTCCGGAAGCCCGTCAGAGCAGCGCCGCCGCCCGTCAGGCTGACGAGGCCGAGCGGCTGATGCGCGCCGCCGCCAAGGCGGACTTTTGCATCGCGCTCGACGAGCGCGGCAAAGACCTGTCGAGCGATTCCTTCGCCAAGCTGCTCGGCCGCAAGCGCGACGACGGCATCGCCACCCTCGCATTTCTCATCGGCGGTCCCGACGGTCACGGCAAGGCCGCCCTCGACGACGCCGACCTCATGATCTCCCTCAGTCCCATGACTCTGCCCCACGGCCTCGCCCGCGTCGTCCTCGCCGAGCAGATCTATCGCGCCGTGACCATTCTGTCGGGCCACCCCTATCATCGCGCCTGAACGTTACTGCATCCGCGACATGATCCGGTCAAGCCAGCGATCGGGCAGCACACACTTCAGGATCGCGGCGCCCTGCGTCGGCAGTCCCACCTTGTAGCGCGTCTTGGGGCGCGGGCTCTCCAGCGCGTGGATCAGCTTGTCCACGACCGCCTCAGTCCCGAGCTTGAACCGCTTATTGCGCCCGCCGGCTTCCGTCTCAGCGATGCGCTGCTCGTAGTGCACGCGGTGCACAGAGCCCACGACATCGACGGTGTCCTTCAGCGTGCCGATGGCCGTTGCAGCAAACTGCGACTCGATAGGCCCCGGCTGGATGACGGACACATGAATGTTGTCGCGCGCAACCTCCATACGAAGGGCATCCGACAACGCCTCCAGCGCGAACTTCGACGCGCAATACGCACCACGATACGGCCCGCTGACGAAGCCCAGCGCCGAGGAGCACATGACGATCCGGCCGTGTCCCTGCTTGCGCATGACCGGCACCACGAGCCGCGACAGCTCGTGCACCGCGACCACGTTGACGTCCAGGTGCCGGCGCACGAGATCCGCTGACACGTCCTCGACCGCGCCGATGGTGCCGAAGCCGGCATTGTTGTAGAGCGCATCCAGCGTGCCGCCGGTCCTCTTCAACACATCAGCGACGCCGGCTGCGATCGATGCCGGATCGGTCAGCTCCATCGCCAGCGCTTCGAGACCTTCCGTCTTTTCCAGCCGCGCCACATCCTCCGCCTTCCGAGCCGTCGCAAACACACGCCAGCCGCGCCCTTTCAGCATCCGCGCCGCCGCCAACCCGATGCCCGTCGAGCAGCCCGTAATCAGGATTGTGCGCATGGATGTCCCGCCAGCTCCGCTGTTTCCCCCTGGCATAGCCATCTGGCGCGGCAGAAGGAAGCCCTCCCGCCGAGGCCACGCCGCGCCGTCGCATTTCTGCTATCGTTGCGTCAGCGAAACGATGCATCTCTGACGAGGACGACTGTGGCCAAAAAGATGAGCCCCGAAACCATTGCAGCCCAGGCCGGCGGCCTCATTGACGAGACGACAGGGTCCATCATCCCGCCCATCCAGACGGCCACCACCTATATCCGCGATCCCGACAATCAGTATCGTCGCGGCTTCATCTACGGCCGCCCCGACACGCCGAACGTACGCCAGGCCGAAAGCGTGTTGCAGGAATTGGAAGGCGCAGCCGCATGCCTCATGTTCGGCTCCGGCATGGCCGCGGCCACCACGGCCCTCCTCGCCCTCGAACGCCCCGCTCACGTGGTCGCCCCCGACGTCATGTACTGGGCGTTGAAAAAATGGCTCGCCGACGACGCACGCACGCTCGGCATCGATGCAACATTCGTCGATGCGACCAGCACCGAAGCCATCAAGACCGCCATCCGGCCCGGCACAACGCGCATGGTGTGGCTCGAGACGCCCGCCAATCCGATGTGGGGCGTGAGCGATATCGCGGCCGTCGCTGCCTTCACCCACGATGCCGGTGCAATCCTCGGCGTCGACTCGACCACCGCAACGCCCGTGCTGACTCAGCCGCTTGCGCTCGGCGCCGACATCGTCATGCATTCGGCCACCAAGTACCTCAACGGCCATTCCGACGTTCTGGCAGGTGCGCTTGCGTTCTCCCACCAGGGCGCAATCTTCGAGAGGGCCGCACGCCTGCGCGCCAACCTCGGCGCCGTCCTGGCCCCCTTCGAAGCCTACCTTTTGCTTCGCGGCATGCGCACGCTGCACGTGCGCGTGCGCCACGCGTCGGCGTCGGCCCTGACGCTCGCCCGCCACTTCGCCCAGGACCCGCGCATCGTCGAGGTGCTCTATCCCGGCCTGCAATCCGATCCCGGCCACGCCATCGCCGCGCGGCAGATGCAAGGCGGCTTCGGCGGCATGCTTTCGGTGCGCGTAGGAGCCGGCGAAGTCGCCGCCGTCCGCACGGCCGCCAAGGTCAACATCTGGAAACGCGCGACCTCCCTCGGCGGTGTCGAAAGCCTGATCGAGCATCGCGCCAGCGTCGAAGGCCCCGGCACGCCCTGCCCGCCCGACCTGCTGCGCCTCTCCGTCGGCCTTGAAAGCCCGGCCGATCTCATCGCCGATTTGGAACAGGCGCTCGGGTAACTGCGGAAAACGACATGAGCATCCTTACCCTCAGCTTGAAGAAGATCTACTCGGGCAAGGTCCGCGACCTCTACGAGATCGACGCCAAGCGCATGCTGATGGTCGCCACGGACCGCCTCTCCGCCTTCGACGTGATCCTCGATCAGCCGATTCCGGACAAGGGCAGGATCCTCACGGCCATTTCCAATTTCTGGTTCGACAAGCTTTCCGGCATCGTTCCCAACCATTTCACCGGCGACAAAGTGGCGGACGTCGTCCCGGCTGCCGAGCTGCCACTCGTGGAAGGCCGCGCCGTCGTGGCTAAGCGCTTGAAGCCAGTGGCCGTCGAAGCCATCGTCCGCGGCTACATCGCCGGGTCCGGTTGGAAGGAGTACCAGCAGAGTGGCACCATCTGCGGCATCCCGCTGCCGGCCGGCCTGAAGGAAGCGTCCAAGCTGCCGGGACCCATCTTCACCCCTTCGACCAAGGCCGCCGTCGGCGACCACGACGAGAACATCTCCTTCGAGCGGTGCGAAGCCATCATCGGCAAGGAGCTGGCTGCCAAGGTCCGTGACACCTCCATCGCCTTGTATTCCGCCGCCGTCGGCTACGCCGCCACCCGCGGCATCATCATCGCTGACACCAAGTTCGAGTTTGGCCTCGACGAAGACGGCACGCTGACTCTGATGGATGAGGTGCTGACCCCCGACTCCAGCCGCTTCTGGCCGGTAGAGAGTTATATCGAAGGCAAGAACCCACCCAGCTTCGACAAGCAGTTCGTCCGCGACTGGCTGGAATCCATCGGCTGGAACAAGCAACCGCCAGCCCCAGCCGTGCCCGCCGAAGTCGCGCAGAAAACCGCCGACAAGTACCGCGAAGCTCTGACCAAGCTGACCAGCGTCGACCCGGTCAGCGCACGGCGAGGCTAAATTTCGCCGCCAACTGCGTCATCGTCCGCGTGCGCAGCTCGTAGGACGGCGCGATCGCGACCAGCACCACCTCGTCGGCCTGAAACTCCTCCTTCACCGCGGCGATCCGTTCGGCCACGAAATCCACCGTGCCGATCGTTGCCCGCGGGCGCTCGCGCGCCGCAATCGCCTCCTCGCGGGGCGAGAACGTATAAGCCGCCGCTTCCTCCAGCGTGGGCACCGGCCGGTTGGCGCCCATGGCCGTCATCACCCAGCGCATGAGCATCGCCCGCTCGATGAGCTTCGCCTCTTCCTCCGGCTCCGCGACGAGCGCGATCATCGCCACGGCCAGATGCGGTCTCTCCTCATGCCCCGGACGGAAGTGCTGCCGATAAGCCTTCGCCACCTCGGCTCCGGAATAGGCGTTGATAAAATGCGCGAAGGCGAACCGCATGCCGAGATGGCTGGCAAACGCTGCGCCGCCACTGCTGGAGCCGAGCACCCACATCTCCGGCGTCGTGCTCCCGACCGGATTGGCGATCTGCCCGTCGAGCGGATGCCCCTCCGGCACCGTGTTCTTGAAGATCGCCGACAGTTCGGCCAACTGCCGGATGAAACCTTCCTCACTGTCCATGGGCTTGCCGTCGAACAGCACGCGTGCGGTGCGCGGATGACCGCCCGGCGCCCGGCCGAGCCCGAGATCGATGCGCCCCGGATACAGCGCCTCGAGCATCATGAACTGCTCGGCGATCTTGAAGCTCGCATAGTAGGGCAGCATGATTCCGCCCGTGCCGATGCGGATGGATTTCGTTTCGGCGCCAAGCCGCGCCAGCAGGATTTCCGGACTCGCATCGGCGAGCCCGAGCAGCGCATGGTGTTCCGCCAGCCAGTAGCGATGAAAACCCAAACCGTCCGCCAGCTTCGCCAGCTCGATCGTGGAAGCAATGGCCTGGGATGCGGTAGCCGTGCCGATGATGGGCGACTGGTCGAGAATGGAAAGCCGGAATGGTGCCGTCACAGTTGCGGTGCCTTGGCGCTAAAGCCTTTCCGGCCTGGACTGAAGCGCGAACTCAGTTCTTGGAGAGCTTGCGCATCTTGGCCCCTGGGTCCCGGGTCTCGCTTTGCTCGCCCGGGATGACAACTATTATTGAACTGCGGCCGTGCTCCCCCCACTGTCATCCTGGGCAAGCGCGGGCCGAGGTGCGAATCATTGCAAAGAGCGCCAGTTCTTGCGCGCGACCCGGGACCCAGAGTTTCCCGCGGCAGCCAATCTTCACTTCCACTACTCAATTCGCACCTCCGAGCAGGCGCCGCGCAATGACCTGCGCCTGGATCTCCGCCGCTCCCTCAAAGATGTTCAAGATGCGGGCATCACACAAGACCCGGCTCACCGGATATTCGAGCGCAAAGCCGTTGCCGCCGTGAATCTGCAATGCGTTATCCGCATTGGCCCAGGCGATGCGCGCAGCCAGCAGCTTGGCCATGCCGGCTTCCAGATCGCAGCGCCGGCCCTGATCCTTCTCGCGCGCCGCGAAGTACGTGATCTGCCGCGCAATCATCACCTCCACCGCCATCATGACGATCTTGTTGGCTACACGCGGGAAGGCATAGATCGCCTTGCCGAACTGGTTGCGGTCCAGCGCATACTTGAGCGCCAGGTCGAGCGCCGACTGCGCCACACCCACGGCTCGCGCCGCCGTCTGAATGCGCGCCGACTCGAAAGTCGCCATCAGTTGCTTGAACCCCTGCCCTTCGACTCCGCCCAGAAGCTGGCTCGCCGGCACCTCGAACCCGTCGAAGGAAATATCAAACTCCTTCATGCCGCGATAACCGAGCACCTCGATTTCGCCGCCGCTCATGCCGGGCGCTGGAAACGGAGTCTCATCCGTGCCGCGCGGCTTCTCGGCCAGGAACATGGACAGGCCCTTGTAGCCGGTCTCGGCCGGGTTCGTGCGCACCAGCAGCGTCATGACGTCGGCACGGACCGGATGCGTGATCCATGTCTTCTGCCCCGTGACCTTGTAGATATCGCCGTCGCGCACCGCGCGCGTCTTGAGCGACGCCAGATCGGAGCCCGTGTTCGGCTCCGTGAAAACCGCGGTCGGCAAAATCTCGCCGGACGCGATCTTCGGCAGATACTTCTCCTTCTGCGCATCCGTACCGCCACCGAGGATCAGCTCGGCTGCGATCTCCGACCGCGTGCCCAGCGACCCCACGCCGATATACCCGCGCGACAGCTCCTCCGAGACGACACACATCGTCTCCTTGCCGAGCCCCATGCCGCCAAACGTCTCGGGAATCGTCAGCCCGAACACACCCATCTCGCTCATTTGCGTGATGATCTCGAGCGGGATGTAGCTGTTCGACAAATGCCACTCGTGCGCGAACGGCAAAACCTGATCGGCCGCAAACTTGCGCATCTCCTCGCGCATGGCCGTGTGCGTCTCGTCCATGCCGGGATCGCCGAACGTCGTCGCCTCGGGCCGCTCGGAAATCAGCGCCGCCAGCCGCGCCTTCACCGCATCGTCGGCGCCGGCCGCGATCAGGTCAGCCACCGCGCCGCACTGGAAGCGCTCGATCTCGTCTGCCGAGACGCCGAGCTGTCCCAGGCGCACGATCTCTCCCTGGCTCATGGGAATGCCGCCGGCGATCTGCGCCAGGTACTCGGCAAAGCCGAAGGCCAGAATCAGCTGCTCCATCTCTCCCGCGCGCCCGTCCTCCGCGAGCCGGCGCGCCCAGCCGCGAAGCTGCCGCAAGGCCTCGACGTAGGTCGCCAGCCAGGCGTACCCGTGCATGACATGCTGGGAGGCGTCCGGATCAGCCGCCGCATCGACCTTCGCCTTGACCGCGATCTTTGCCGCCTGCAGCACCCGTTCCGCACTCGCTACCGCCTCGTCGTAGGACTGCGACGCCGCGCTGGCGTGTGACATCCCTGCGAAGCCCTGCTGTTGAAGCGCTGTCATATGGACGTCCTCTGCGCACCACCCTATGCTGCAACGCAGCATAACGGCGCCCCCCCCGACTATGCAATTTTTTCGCAAGGGTCCCTTGCCGGAATGAGCGGCGGGCTGCTCATCGTTCGCCCACGAACGCTCATGAAAGACGTAAGGCCCGCGCTTGATCGCAGAACGTACAATGAAATCTCCGGCTGTCGATTGGGTGCAACTCGACCTCACCTTGCGCGGATAAGCGCGGCACCGCCCGCCTGCGCAACTTGACAGAATTCCTATGCGGGCTAGAGCAGGATCGCTGTTACAGGAACCCCGATGATTGGTCGCCTCGCCGTGCTGCGCCGTGCCGTCTGGACCCTGTTCGAGGACAGCGGCTTCTCCATGGCCGGCGCCGTGGCCTTCTCCTTCACGCTGTCACTGTTCCCGTTCTGCATCTTCCTGGGCGCCCTGGCCGGCACGATCGGCGGCCGGGACCTTGCCGCCTATGCCATATCGCAGCTCTTCACCGCCGTCCCCGATCCGGTTGCCGTGGCACTCGCGCCCGAGGTCGAACGCGTCATGGGTCAGAGCCAGTTCGGCCTGCTGACCCTCGGCGCTGCGATCTCACTGTTTTTCGCGACCAGCGCCATCGAAAGCCTGCGCGCAGCCCTCAACGTGGCGTACCGCACCAAGGAAGCGCGCCCCTTCATCTGGTGCCTGGCGCAAAGCGCCCTGTTCGTGTTCGGCACGGCGGCCGGCATGCTGGTGATGTCGTGGGGCGTCATCGTCGGCCCGGCGCTCGCGGCCATGAGCGATTCGGCCGCCGTAACCTGGCTGATCAATCACGGGCTGTTCTCGTTCAGCACGCGCTACGCCATCGTCCTGGCGGTCACCACCGCCCAGCTTTTTGCCTACCATATCTGGCTTGCAGCCGGTCGGCGGCGCATCCGCGACGTGTGGCCGGGCGTGTTCCTGAGCGTCGGTTTGTGGCTGCTCGCGGCGTCGGTCTATTCGCGCTGGCTGACCTTCAGCGACTACACCCGCTTCTACGCCGGCCTCACGCAGCTCCTGAGCGCGCTCATCTTCTTCCAGGTGACCGCCATGATCGTCATCCTGGGCGCGGAATTCAACCGTGCCCTGTCCGCCGCCAAGGACGATTTGGTCCGGTAGCGGACACGCTCACCCTGCGCGGTGAAAGCGTGCCAATAGCGAAGCGGGCGCATCGCTTCTTAGGTACGTCGGCTTGCTATCCAAATTAAGAGCTAGCTCGGGTATTTGACCCGTTGCGTGTCTAAAGGGCAACGACTCATCCGCACACATATGATATGACGTCGTCATTGGACAGCGAGGGCTGGATCTAACTCACTGGACTTGGACATCGTCGGTCGGTGCGTTTTGATTTCAAAGCCGCTTTCTTTGCCTCTCGAAGTTGGTCGTATTGCGTAGGAATTGGGCTCATGTCCGACGGTTCTATCCTTCCAGTGGTTCGCTACAAGAACCCTGCGGCCGCCGCTCAATGGCTGTGCCGTGCCTATGGCTTCTGCATCCATCATGAGGCACACGGGCCGGATGGAGAAATAGCGCACGTTGTTTTGCGTTATGGGAACGATTTTGTTCTCATCGGCCCTCCCAGCGGCACCGTCTTTGATGGTCTGATGGTGCAGCCTGTTGAAGTTGGCAATCGATCTACCCAGGCTTGCTACCTGACGATTGCCGATGTCGACGCTCACTGCGCTGAAGCCCGGAAGGTCGGCGCTCGCATTGAGATTGAGCCGTGTGACGACGATGGCGGACGCTATTACATGTGTCGCGATCTGGATGGCCATCTTTGGAGCTTCGGCAACGCGTCTCACGGGGCCAAGCTTTCGAGACGAGAGCATTCCCCTGAAACCCACCGCCAGCGGCCCGGCGCGGTTAGCCGGACTGCAATCAGCTTGGCCATTCTGGTGGGGCTTGCCCTCGGCGGCAGCGCAACGCTCTATTTTGGTGCCGAGCCCACACAGCAAGCGATGGCCTCTCGGATCGGCGGCACCGGACAACGAGATGAATTGCGCGACGACAACGCGCGCATCTCGCTCGCACGCGACCTACGCTCGGAAGCTGAGCGCTTTGCCGCATTTGCGACGAAGCGGCTAGCGGATGCGGAAGCCATTGCCGTTGAGCTGAAAGAGAAGCTTGATGCGACCCGATCTCAGGTGGCGGAGACTTTGCGGCAAAAGCAGGTTGCGGAGCAGGCGCTCTATCTCTCCGAGATCGCCCACACCGAGCAAACAAATAACAACCAGAAAGCACTCGACGCCGCAGTGCAAGCCAAAGATCAAGCATCACGCGCGCTCCTTTTTGAACGCCAACGGGCGCTGGAGGCTCAGACGGCCCTTGACCATGCCCTGCAAAAACTGGCGGGTGAGGATACCCAACGAATGCCCATCGAACTGGCAAGACTGAAAGATGCAAATCTCAGGTCTGAGCAAGCGGTGGCGCTCGCCAGCGCCCAGCTCGCTGCCGCTCAGAGCGCAGAAGCGGGGCTGCGAGAGAAACTTGATGGAGCAGAACGCCACCTGAACGACTTGCGGTTGCGAGCGACTGAACTGGAAGGGGAACTCAAGGCCGCAAGATTGGGAGCGGAAAAGGCTGCCGAAGCGGCAAAGGGGGCGCTGGCTGCGGCTCAATCCAACGAGACAGCGTTGCGGTCGAAACTGCATCTCGTCGAAACGGAGCTTGCGGCCCTGCAAGCCTCGCGCAGCAAGCAGTCCACCAAGATAGCTCGCCTTGAAGGAGCCAAGCCCGACATCCGGCCAATGCCCAAGGCGTCAGAGAACGGTGCACAGTCGGCGTGCAGCCGAGCCGTTCGTGACATTGCGCTCAAACATCATCAGGGGACGGAGGCTTGGCAGTCGCAGATCGCAAACCAGTTGTGCGAGGGGACAAATGCGACACAAGAGCCGGCCAAGTGCGTTGCACAGCTTCTGGCCGGAAAGGTGGATTGGGGTGGCGGCACGCAATGGAAAGTCGGCAATGCGGTCAGGCTATGTGCCCGCAGTCAGAACTCAGCCGCTACACTCACGTGCTTCTCGCGCCAAGTCGCCGCCAAGGGAAGTTGGCAAGGCGCCATTGCAGCGTGTTCATCGACCTGATCCGTTCAAAGCGCAAGAAAGCGCTTTGTAGTGCGATCCAAAGCGACGCGACTTGAGCCCTTGCGTCAAACAGCGATCGCTTCGATGGGCTTCACACTCTACCCGTGCCGCGCCTTCGATGCCTCCAGCACGTCGGCGTACGTACGCAGCCCCGTCGTCGGCGCCGAGACGAGCACCGCCATATTGCCGGGTTTATGCACGTTCTTCCGCATTCGCATGTGCGCCTTGGGGATCTGATCCCAGGGGAACACCTCCGACATGCACGGGTCGATGCGGCGCTCGACGACCATCCGGTTGGCCTGGCTCGCCTGCAGCAGATTGGCGAAATGCGAGCCCTGCACGCGCTTCTGATGCATCCAGAGATACCGCGCATCCATGGTGAGATTGTATCCGGTGGTGCCGGCGCAGATCACCACCATGCCGCCGCGCTTCACCACCAGCACCGACACCGGGAACGTCGATTCGCCCGGATGCTCGAACACGAAGTCGACGTTGTTGCCTTTGCCCGTGATATCCCAGATGGCCTTGCCGAAATTGCGCGTTTCCTTCATCCAGGCCGCATACTCGGGCGTATTCACCGCCGGCATCTGGCCCCAGCAGTTGAACTTCTTGCGGTTGACGACGCCCTTGGCGCCCAGGCTCATGACGAAGTCGCGCTTGTCATCCTCCGACACCACGCCGATGGCGTTGGCGCCGGCCGCGGCACACAACTGCACGGCCATCGATCCGAGACCGCCGCTGCCGCCCCACACCAGCACATTGTGTCCGGGGCGCAGAATATGCGGGCGATGCCCGAACAGCATGCGGTAGGCCGTCGCAAGCACCAGCGTGTAGCAGGCGCTCTCTTCCCACGTCAGATGCCTCGGCCGCTCCATGAGCTGGCGATCCTGCACGCGTGCGAACTGCGCGAACGACCCATCGGGCGTCTCGTAGCCCCAGATGCGCTGCGACGGCGAGAACATCGGATCGCCGCCGTTGCACTCCTCATCGTCGCCATCATCTTGATTGCAGTGGATAACGACCTCGTCGCCAACCTTCCACCGCTTCACCTTCGAGCCTACGGCCCACACGATGCCCGAGGCATCGGAGCCGGCGATGTGGATGGGATTCTTGTGCACGTCGCGGATCGGCGAGATCGGCGTCCCGAGTGCCGCCCACACGCCGTTGTAGTTGACGCCCGCCGCCATCACGAGGACGAGCACATCGTGGCTGTCGAGCGTCCACGTCGGCACTACCTCGACCTGCATGGCCTGATCGGGCTCGCCGTGCCGTTCCTCGCGGATCGCCCACGCGTACATCTGCTTGGGAACATGTCCCAGCGGTGGGATCTCACCGACCTCATACAGATCCTTCAGTGTCTCAGGCTGCGCCGCCTTGGGCTGTGCGTCCTGCTGCATCGTCCCCTCCGGACTCGGTCATTGCAGTGCAAAAACAATCCTGCTCCAATTTCGGTTCGGACGCCAAATCAATTTTGCGCTGCACCATGCTCTGCCTTAGTCGAAGTCAGGCCTTTCAGCCCCATTGAACAAGCCCCTTTGGGTCGATTGCCTAGAGACAGGGCACCTGCGATACTGCAGCGCAGCAAGCTTGACCGTCGCGGTCATTGCATCACTTGCCGGCGGAGAGGCGACCATGCAGCAGCGTCGGGATGAGCCCTGGCTCTTTCGCACCTACGCCGGGCATTCGACGGCCGCCAAATCGAACGCCCTCTATCGCCAGAACCTCGCCAAGGGCCAGACGGGCCTGTCCATCGCCTTCGATCTTCCGACCCAGACCGGATACGACGCCGATCACGAGCTGGCGCGCGGTGAGGTCGGCAAGGTCGGCGTCCCCATCTCGCACCTGGGCGACATGCGCGCGCTGTTCGAGGGCATCCCCCTCGACCGCATGAACACGTCCATGACCATCAACGCCACCGCCGCGTGGCTGCTGGCGCTCTACGTGGCCGCGGCGGAAGCGCAGGGCGTCGACCGCGCCAAGCTCACCGGCACGATCCAGAACGACATCATCAAGGAATATCTGTCGCGCGGCACTTACGTGTTCCCGCCCGCGCCGTCGCTCCGCCTGATCAAGGACACGATCGTTTTTTCCTGCCGCGACGTGCCGAAGTGGAACCCCACCAACGTCTGCTCCTATCACCTGCAGGAAGCCGGCGCGACGCCGGTGCAGGAGCTCGCCTTTGCTCTGGCCACCGCACAAGCCGTGCTCGACACGGTCAAGCAGTCCGGTGAAATTCCCGATGCCGAGTTTCCCCAGATCGTCGGCCGCATCTCGTTCTTCGTAAACGCAGGCCTGCGGTTCATCACCGAGATCTGCAAGATGCGCGCCTTCACCGAGCTGTGGGACGAGATCTGCAGGACACGCTATGGCGTCGAGGATGCCAAGCTGCGCCGCTTCCGCTACGGCGTGCAGGTCAACTCCCTCGGCCTGACCGAGCAGCAGCCGGAAAACAACGTCTATCGCATCCTGCTGGAGACGCTCGCCGTCACGCTGTCCAAGAGCGCCCGCGCCCGCGCCGTGCAACTTCCGGCCTGGAACGAGGCCATGGGCCTGCCCAGACCCTGGGACCAGCAATGGTCGCTGCGCATGCAGCAAATTCTAGCCTACGAGACCGATCTCCTCGAATTCGGCGACATCTTCAACGGATCGACGGAGATCGCCCGCAAGGTCGATGAGCTGAAAGCCGAGGCGCGCGCCGAGCTGACGCGCATCGAGGACATGGGCGGCGCCGTCGCCGCGATCGACTACATGAAGCAGCGGCTCGTCGAGAGCAACGCTCTGCGCGTCAACAGGATCGAGACCGGCGAGCAAGTCGTCGTCGGCGTCAACCGCTGGACCGAGACGGAGCCGTCGCCGCTCGCTGGCGAGGGTGCCATCCAGACCATCGACGAGAACACCGAGCGCGAGCAGATCGAGCGTCTTCGCGCCTGGCGGTCACAGCGCGATGCCGCCGCCGTCGAACGCGCCCTTGACGATCTCACCCGCGCCGCCAAGGAAGGCCTCAACATCATGGAGCCGTCCATCGCCTGCGCCCGCGCCGGCGTGACGACCGGTGAATGGGGCGCCCGCCTGCGCAGCGTGTTCGGCGAATACCGCGCGCCGACCGGCGTGGCCGGCGCCTCGGCAGGCGCCGTGAGCGGCATCGACGATGTGCGCCGCAGGGTCGATGCCCTGTCCGAAAAGCTCGGCCGCCGCATCAAGCTGCTCGTCGGCAAGCCGGGCCTCGACGGCCATTCCAACGGCGCCGAGCAGATTGCCGTGCGCGCGCGCGACTGCGGCATGGAGGTTGTCTACGAAGGCATCCGCCTCACGCCGGCCCAGATCGTGCGTGCCGCCGTCGAGGAAAGCGCGCATGTCGTCGGCGTCTCCATCCTGTCGGGCAGCCACGTCTCCCTGATGCGGGACGTCATGGAGCACATGCGCACGGAGGGCATCGACGACGTGCCCGTGGTGGTCGGCGGCATCATTCCCCCAGAGGACGCCAAGCTGCTGCGCACTCTGGGCGTCGCCGCGGTCTACACGCCCAAGGACTTCGAGATGAACACCATCATGGGCGACATCGTCACCCTGGTCGCCGCCCGCGCCGACGCTTAAGCGTTCCATACGCGCGTTGCACGTGGGGCCTTGCCATAGCTACTGTGGCGGATCGTTGATCGAGGGGTTCCCCATGAAGCTCGCCGAATACGCCGCCTTCGATGCCCTGGGTCTGGCAGACTTGGTCGCTCGCAAGCAGGTCACGCCAAAAGAGCTGGCGCGGACCGCAGCGCAAGCCATGGAAAAGGCCAACCCCACGATCAAGGCCGTCGTCGAGACCTACGCCGACCGCATCGACGACCTGGACGAGTCGAGCCTCGGCTCCGGCCCCTTCCGCGGCGTGCCATTCCTCACCAAGGACGTATTCGGCCACGAGAAGGGCCGCAGAATCGAGTTCGGCTCCCGCCTCTGCGCTGGCATGACGGTAGAAACCGGCACCTATTTCGTCGACCAGCTCAAGGCGTCCGGCGTGAACATCCTCGGCCGCTCCGCCGCGCCCGAATACTCCATGTCGGCGACGACCGAGAGCGCCATGTTCGGCAACACCTCGAACCCGTGGAAGCAGGGCTATTCCGCCGGCGGTTCGACCGGCGGCGGCCAGGCAGCCGTAACCTCCGGCATGGTGCCGATCGCGCACGGCTCCGACATCGGCGGCTCCATCCGCATTCCGGCAAGCTGGTGCGGCGGCGTCGGCCTGAAGCCCTCGCGCGGCCGCGTCTCCATCGGCCCGGTCGTCGACGAGGGCGGCTTCGGCTACTCGATGAATTTCATCCAGGCCAAGACCGTGCGCGATGCAGCCGCTATGCTCGATTGCGTCTCGCACCCGCAGATCGGCGATCCCTTCATCATTCCGAAGCCGACGGAGGCCTACGCGGCCCTTGCGCGCAAGAATCCCGGCAAGCTCAAGATCGGCCTCGTGCTCACCGAGATGTTCGGCGTGAAGGTCGATCCGGAGGTCGCCGCGGCCGTCAAGGAAACGGGCAAAGTGCTCGCCGGCATGGGTCACACGGTCGAGGCCACCGAGACCGACATCGGCGGCCTCGACGCGCTGCGCGCGGTCAATCACCTGTTCTTCTTCGCCTTCGACGCCCGCCTCGAAGGCTACGCCAAACGCACCGGCGTCAAGATCGGCCCGGACTCGCTGGAGCCCGTGATCCTCTCGATCTACGAATGGTCGAAAACCATCACGCCCGCGCAGTTCATGGGCGCACTTGCCGCCGCCAACACCGCACGGCGCAAGATGGCGCGCATCTTTGCTCGCTACGATGTGATGCTGTCGCCGACCACGTCGCGCGTCTCCGAGCCGTGGGGCAACTACAATCTCAGCAAGCCGGGCGTCACCGCCGCCAACGTCGTCGACGAGCTCTTCGCCATCCCGTGCCAGTTCACCGTACCGCACAACATCATGGGCACGCCCGCGATGTCGCTGCCGCTCGCCATGCACTCGACCGGCGTCCCGATCGGTGTGCAGATCGCCGCCAAGCCAGCCGACGAGCACGTACTCCTCCAGCTCGCCACCGCGCTCGAACAGGCCATGTCGTGGGCTGGCCGAACGCCGCCGCTGCACGTGTCACGGATGTAACCGACTCTCCTTTAGCTGCCGCACGAGGCACTGGGTTCCGGGTCGCTCGCGGGAGCCGATGCCTTACATCCGTTTGCCCATCTCGGGCCCGCGCTTGCCCGGGATGACAGTGTAGCGCGCACTGTCGCGCCTCAGTCTAGGTTGTCATCCCGGGCGAGCATCCATGCGGAGCATGGCTCCGCCATGAAGCGAGACCCGGGACCCAGGGCCGCGAAGCACAGGCGCCACGGCTGAATGCCTCAGCCCAGCACCCAGCCACATCCCGACTTCCCATTTCGACTGCCACGTCTCATAACGGACGCCCCACCACGTCGCGGTCCTGCTGATGCTTGCCGTCTTCTCGCTCGTCGCGCCGATTTTCGGCCTGATCGGCCTTGGCCTGTTGACGGCCAAGATCCGGTGGCTCGACGCGAGCGCCGGGCGGATTCTGGCCCAATTTGGCTACAAGGTCGCGATGCCGGCGCTGTTGTTCCGGACGCTGTCTTCCGTCGGCATGCCCGAAGCCTCACCACTCAGCCTCATCGCCTCCTACGTCCTGGCGATAACGGCGACCTGGCTTCTTGCGACGCTCGCGACGCGCGTCATCCTGCGCAGACCTGCCGGCGACGCCCCTTCGATCGCCATGGGCTCGTGCTTCGGCAACGGCGTGATGCTCGGCATTCCTCTGCTGCTCGGTGCCTTCGGCAACGCGGCCGCGACGCCGATAGCCGTCCTCGTCACTATCGAGACCATCTATCTCTGGGTCCTCGCGACGCTCCACATGGAAGTCGCGTCACGCGGCATCGGATCGATCTCGTTTGGCGCGGTGTGGGCCATTCTCCGTGACGTTGCCACCAATCCGATGGTCGCTTCCATCACTCTCGGCATTGCCTGGGCCGCGACTGGCCTCACAATTCCTCCACTCGCCGATCGCCTCCTGGCGCTTCTCGCCCAGTCGGCGGTCCCCGTCTCACTGTTCGCTCTCGGCATGACACTCGCCGCCTACGGCATTGCCGGCCAGATCCGCACCCTGTCGCTCATTCTCATCCTCAAGATGGCGATCTACCCTGCGATGGCGCTGCTGCTCGCGCACCACGTGTTCGAGCTGCCGCCGGCGTGGACCGCGGCATTGCTCGTCTTCACATCGATGCCTGTCGGTGCCAATGCCTTCGTGTTCGCGGCCCGCTATGATCGCGCCATCGGCTCCGTTTCCGCAGCCGTGGCCGTCAGCACAGCCATCGCCGTCGTCAGCGTGACCGCGATCCTCGCAGTGCTGCAAATAATGGGGCTGGTCGCCACGCCGTAGCGCGAGCATTAAGCCGCAAGCCTGCGCCCGCCGATCAATACCACCGCCGGCCGCATCGCTTCCGCGCGGCTCAGGCTCGGCATCACCTCGGCCAAATCTTTCATGATTTGCGAGAGTGTGAACTCGGCGGCGTCGAGTTGCACGCTCGCGGCAGCCTGGTAGTCGGCGGCGGCGCGAGCCCCGCCGATGTTGGCAGCGATGACGGCCGTCAGGCGCTGCCAATGCTGACCCGTGGCCGCCGGCGCGGCGCAAATCTCAATCGTCTTGCATGACGCAAGGGCGGTTCGCGCGTCAACGACTTTCAAGCTAGGGCGTCGGATCGTGCCGCGCTCGCCTGACAAAACTTGCTTCGACACCAGCACAAGAGGCGCCGTGGCGGCCATCAGGGCAGCACCGATCGTCGTCAGCGGATCCCAGGCGGTGCCAGCCAGCCAAAAGAGAAACGGTTTCACGGTCGCGACCATTTATGTTGTCGGCACATCAGTTTTGGGCGGATAATGCCAAGTGTTTCACAAATACGAATAAGTTGAGATATATCTTTTATTGAGTGGCTTTATAAATCGTTAACGTCGAGTTGAATGTAAATCTAATTATCCAATTGCAGCAGAAACTTGCGCGATGGGGGGTTATCGGTCCATTCCGACCAGCCGCCTGATGTCCTCTACGCTCAAACCCTGCGCGCGCAGATCCTTTAGTCCGGGAGCACCGGCACTCTTGGCCAGCTTCTGCCCGGACGCGTCGGCAATCAGGCGATGATGCCGATAAACCGGCTCTGGCAAGTCGAGCAGGACCTGCAGCAGGCGATGAATGTCGGTCGCCGCGTAGAGGTCCTGCCCGCGTACGACATGCGTTATGCCCTGGCGCGAATCGTCGACCACGACCGACAGGTGGTAGCTCGTCGGCACATCTTTCCGCTGGATGACGACATCGCCCCAACGCTGCGGGTCTGCCGCAACACGATGCGGCTGCAAATGCGCGTCCCATTCCACGAACTCCAGCGGCGCCCCACCGAGCTTGGCCTGCGCGAGCGCCACGGCCTTCTCGACATCGATCCGCATGGCGAACGGTTCGCCGGCCCCTATCCGCCGCTCGGCGTCGCCTGCGGAAAGCGTCTTGTGCAAACCGGGATAGACCGGCGCGCCCTCGGGATCCAATGGCCTCGGACATGCCGCCTGCGCCGCTGCGATCTCGGCGCGCGTGGCAAAGCAGCGGTACAGAACGCCCATCGCCTCGAGGCGCATCGCGGCCGCAACATAGTCTTCGACATGCCGCGACTGCCGCAGGACCGGCATCTCCCATTCGAGCCCGAGCCAGCGGAGATCGTCGTAGATCCCCTCCACGAATTCCTCGCGCGAGCGGCCGGGATCGATGTCCTCGATGCGCAGCAGAAACCGCCCGCCCAATCGCCGTGCGGTATCGAATGCCAGGAGCGCACTGTAGGCATGTCCGAGATGCAGCGGGCCGTTCGGCGACGGAGCAAAGCGCAAGACCGGCTGCGTCTCGGATCTGTCGCTGTTCAACCGCAGTTTCCCCCTTCGCCGCGGCCGGGCCGATAGCTGCGGTGGATCGCCTCGACGATCGGATCGTAAATCTCGCGCTCGGCGACCGGATACGTCATCTGCCAGCCGTAGATCGTCCGACCTGCGCAGCGGAACGTGATGCGCTCGTAAAACATGGTATCGCCGTTCGTGCCCGAGAGCACAAACCATGAGCCGCGCACGGGCGCATACTCCACGCGCGCATCCGCATAGGTCTTGCTGAGGACGAAGCGGCGATACGACCGCAACGTTTCGCCCGTCTCGTTCTGCCCGGCCGACACCAGCAGCCGCGCGGCGCCATCACGTGACATGAACACCATGCCCTGTCCGCCTCCCGGCGTCTCGCTAGGCTCGAAGACGGTCGAAGGATAGGTGAGCTCGAAACCGAACCGCTCGTTGCGGTACACGGCGGTCGACGATGCCTCGCTGGCGTACCCTGCGGTTGAGTAGCCAGAGGTCGAATAACCCGACACGGACTGGGCGCTCGCAGCCGACCCCGGGCCTAAACACAACCCCAGCACCAGCAGTGACTTGTGCATGATGACCTACTCCGGATATTGACAAACCCGCCTCGGTCGCCGGCCGATATCGGCGCGGGGCCGCAGGTTCAGACTATACGGGAACAGGTGCCCGGAGGTTTCAGCGCGTGCCCCGCAAACGTGCATCCAGCATGCGATGCATCCAAACCGAAGCCGATTTGCACGACGGCATTCGTGCCCTGCGGCGCAAGTGCAGGATCATGCGGCAGGTGCACGACGTCGTCGGCTTGCCGCCGATGCGGTTGCGCGCGCCCGGTTTCGAGGGCCTGGCGCGCATCATCGTGGGGCAGCAGGTGTCCGTCGCCAGCGCCAACGCCATCTGGTCCCGGTTCGAGGCCACCGTTCAGCCGATGAGCGTTGCGCAGCTTCGGCTGATGTCCGACGAGGCGCTGCAGGGCGCCGGCCTCTCGCGGCCTAAGATCCGCACGTTTCGCGCCATCTCCGATGCCGCTGCCGGCGAACTGGACTTCGCCCGGCTTGCCACCATCAGCGACGACGACGTCCATGGGGCGCTGACCGCGATCAGCGGCATCGGTCCTTGGACCGCGGACGTCTACCTGCTGTTCTGTCTCGGGCGGGCCGACGCCTTTGCGGCCGGCGACCTCGCGCTGCAGGTCGCGGCTCAGCACGCATTCCGGCTCGAGCGGCGGCCCGCGCCGATGGAACTGACCGAAATGGCAGAGAACTGGCGGCCCTGGCGCGGCGTTGCCGCCCGCCTGCTGTGGACCTACTACCGCACTGTAAAGGCCACAAAGTCAGGCTTGCCCGTTTGAGCCGCAGACTGCGACGCAGTGGCCTTGAAAAACCTAGAGCAGGATCGCTTCGGATTGAAACACTTTGCCTCACTCAAGGCGCCTCAGGCCGAAGCGTGAATCCTGCTCTAAGCTATTAGTTTAGAGGGCGATTCACGTTCCACGTGAAAGCCTAACGCTTCCATGTGGAACGATCGCGCACTGGGGATTGTGCGCTTCACATCGGTGACACACATGGCTAGTATGCCGACCGTTGAATGAAGCCTCCGAGTGCGATTCGGACAGGGAACTGTCAGGACTCGTGATCGTGCACGCCGCTGTATCGAACGGCTTTCCGGCTCTGGTCTTAAATGCCGACTTTCGGCCGCTGAGCTACTATCCGCTGTCGCTCTGGAACTGGCAGGACACGGTGAAAGCCGTGTTCCTCGACCGCGTGAACATCGTTTCTGAGTATGACCGGTTCGTGCGCAGCCCCTCGTTCGAGATGCGCATTCCGAGCGTCGTGTCGCTCAAGACCTATGTGAAACCAGCACTTTATCCGGCTTTCACGCGGTTCAATGTCTTCCTGCGCGACAAGTTCACGTGCCAATACTGCGGTGACAAGGACGATCTGACGTTCGATCACCTCATTCCCCGCTCGCGCGGTGGCCAAACCCGCTGGGACAACGTTGTCGCTGCCTGCGCGCCATGCAACCTCACCAAGGGCGGGGACATGCCCGAGCATGCCGGCATGCGGCCGTCGCAATGGCCATACCGGCCCACGGTGTTCGAGCTGCACAGGAATGGCCGGTTGTTCCCGCCCAACTACCTGCATGAAAGCTGGCTCGACTATCTCTACTGGGATACCGAGCTCGAGCCTTGATCAGACAAGAAGGCGCCCGAACGCTAGTGTGATGATCGAGAAATTCGCCGTATCGACCGGCCGCCTCTGAGCGAATTTCTCGATCTGAATCACACGAGCAAGATTATGATTCTAGTGTCCCTTTTGATTCCGAAGTTCGCTCTCAGCCCAGCCGAGAGTTCCGGCGAACTTCGGAATCGGGACACTAGACGCCTTCACATCTCGTCGGTTCAGGCGGCCTTGCGCAAGGGCTGTGCGCACAAAGCTTCCGCGATCAGCTCAACCGTCTTGCTCCAGTCGCCGGCATGGCGTGAGGAGACGCCGAAAGCCGTTGCCGCGTCGCGCGGCGTTCCGCCATCGCGAAAAATGCGGGCGCACGCCTGGCGTGCATATCCGACGGCTTGATGCCACTGAACCGGATTGATGTGATCAGGACCTGTCATCATGTTCATGGGGGAATCCGCCTCGCTCCACCTGTTGGCGTCGCGCCGGGCCGGCATTCGAAGGGGCAAGCGCGCTCGGCGCTCTGACATCGCTACGCAAAACCATGCTATGCGATGCCTTGAGAGACTGTGCGTCTACGCTGGAGCGCGCTTGCTTTCTTGCAGGAGGCGCGGGGGTGCACGCTCCTCCAAATCCTCGAATATCGGTTCAGCTCGTCCGGCTCGTTCCTGGCCGGAGCTTGGGTTTCGACGCCGCTACCTTGCTTTCCATCGAACGCAACACTGAACTCACAACGCAACTCGTCACTTCGCCGACCTGACGCCACTCACTGCCACTGGCCGGGAGCCGCACGACGTTACTGGACTGGGAACGCAACACCACGACAACACCTCGCGCGATCAATGCCTTACTTGACGCCCGGCAACTGACTCACCGCACGCCGGCCACGCACGCATTACGCGACGCTTACTCGGGATGGCGAACCGCTTCGCAATCGACGCATGAACAGTGCTGCGAGCGGTTCGCTTTAATTGCTGGAATGCACCGATCAGCACATTCCTTGGGGACTTGCGGGGGTCCGAATCGGAGGGACCGTACGCCGACGCAACCTGACGCAACGCGGACGCCACTGAACGCAACCGGGACGCAACGCTACTGAACTCGGGGCCGGAGCAACCAACTTGGGGGGCGGGCGGCTGCTCACTCACATGCGGATACTGAAACTCATCCACAACTTTCCGCTCGACGGCGGAACTCGAAACACGTCGCGAAAACAGAACCTCGGCGGGTGATCTCGGCGACTTCACAGGACGCACCGACTGGGTCAATCTACGCTCCACGATCACCACGACGTTCACGTCATGTTCTGCTGACTGTTCCAATAAACAGTTGCTTTGTGGCGACGCCTAGGCGCAATCGCGAGTTATTCAAGGTTTTGTGATTGACAGTGGCCCTGTCACGGCGGAGCGATCGAATCGCGCGCGATGCGCTGATAGCAATTAGGGCCGGCGCGCCGCGACGGCCGCACGCAGCGAAACTGAGAAAAGAAGGAGCGAGATCAAGACGTTCCAGCCGGCGAACGAAAGCCCCGCTAAGCGCCACGCCGCCTCGTCGCAGCGGATCACCTGCACGCGCTCCAGGTCCTTGAGCAGGCTGCCGGCATTGGTCGCCAGCTCACCCGACGCCGCCGCGCACGAGGCCGGCCCCGGCCAGAATTTCCACTCCGCCCCGGCGTGATAGACGCCGAGGCCCGCATTCGCCAGATACGCCAATCCCACCAAGGCAAACACCAGGCATGCCAGGCCGGGCCGCTCCGTAGCGACAAGTACGAGCGCCAGAAACAACAATGGTATTGCCGCGTAGTAGGCGTAGCGCTGCATCGTGCAGAGCGGACACGGCAAATAGCCGCCAATATTCTCGAAGCCGAGCGCTGTCACGATGACGCCGACGCTCAGCAGCAGGGCGAGCGCGCCCATCCGGTAGGCAGAAGTGCGCGTGATCGGGATCGCTTGCGAGGCCATGGGCATGCCGTCGGCTGTCAGAACAGAAATCTGATAGCCACGAAACCACCAACCAGCAAAATCACGAATGCGGTAGTCAGGAGGGTGAGGCGCTTTTCGATGAACTCTCGAATCGGCTCGCCAAACCAGTACAGCAGCCCCGCAACTAGATAGAAACGCATGGCGCGGGCGACGATGCTGGCGAGCACGAAAGGCACGAAACTCATCTTGAACACGCCAGCAGCAATCGTCAGCACCTTGTAAGGGAAGGGCGTCCAGCCCTTGGCGATCAGGATCCAGGGCCCCCATGCGTCGAACAGGGCGGCCGTCTCAGCATATTTCTGGCCGTAGCCGTAGACCTTGAGGACTGGCTCGCCAATGTATTCAAAGAGATAGTAGCCGATGGCATAGCCCGCTATGCCACCGATGACCGAGCCGACGGTGCAGATCGTCGCGTAAACCCACGCCTTGGCGCGCTGTGCCAGTACCATCGGCACCAGCATGACGTCCGGCGGAATGGGAAACACCGAACTCTCGACGAACGCGACCCAAAACAGCGCATGCGGGGCCTTTTCGTGCCCTGCCATGTGCATCATCCAATCGTAGGTGCGTCGCAGCATCCGTGCTGCTTAGGGTGCCGCGGCGCCAATGTCCATGCGACCGCCTTGTTGCCGAAGGCCGGATACGCGTCCTCAGCTAGCTGCAGCCTTGGACTTTGGCCGCATCGCAAAGCATTGGACTCTTCTCGGCCGCGCGGTTGCTGAAAATGTTCTGCAGCAACCGCCAGACCGCTTCCGAGCGTTCCCGGCGGGCACGCCGGCTGATCTCACCGACGCTCTGGGGCGCAATTTCCATGCTGCGGCGGCTCGGCTGGTTTTTCATTTTGTTTTTGCTCGCTCATGATCGTCTCAACGATTGTTATTTATATTGCCTGTAACGGGCAAAAAACTGATAATTCCTAACGCGAAAGATGAGAAAAGCTCATTGCAATGTCGCGACCGCTGCCACCCCTGAACGCCCTGCGCGCCTTCGAGGCGACCGCCCGCCACGCGAGCTTCACCCGCGCCGCCGCCGAATTGCACGTCACCCCGGCAGCACTCAGCCATCAGATCCGCGGTCTCGAGGAGTATCTGGGGCACAAGCTCTTTCACCGAAAGTCACGCGCTATCGTGCTGACGACGGCGGGGGATCTGATCTATCCCGGCCTGAACGCCGCCTTCACCCAGGTCCGGCGGACCATGGAGCTACTGGATCAAACGCGCGACGATCGCATCCTCGTCGTCAGCACGCCGCCGGGGTTTACCGCCAAATGGCTGGCCCCGCGCCTGTACCGGTTTCTGGCCGCCAATCCGGAGATCGACACCCGCATATCCTCGACGCAGGGCTTCGCCAACTTCACCACTGACGGCGTAGACGTCGCCATTCGCAACGCGCACGCGCCGTTCCCGGGCCTGTTCTCGGAACGGCTTTTCGCCGCGCGCATGTTGCCGGTCTTGAGTCCGCGGCTCTTGTCCGAGCTCGGCGGGCTGGCAACGCCGCACGATCTGAAGCGCGCGCCGATCATCCATGATGAGTCGCTGATTGGCCTTGTGGATTGGCCCAAATGGGCCGATTGGTTCCGCCTTGCGGGTGTCGACGGCGACATCGATGCCGGGCGCGGCTTGCGTTTCAACAGTGCAGACCACGCGCTCGAAGCGACGATCGAGGGCGCAGGCGTTCTTCTCGCCCACAAGGCGCTGGCCTACGATGATCTTCGCACTGGCCGCCTGGTTGCCCCCTTCAAGGTCGAAGCC
Organism: Hyphomicrobiaceae bacterium; assembly: GCA_046154585.1. Lineage (GTDB taxonomy): Bacteria > Pseudomonadota > Alphaproteobacteria > Rhizobiales > Hyphomicrobiaceae > CADEFX01. The sequence continues at coordinate 65,022 of JBJXDX010000148.1, forward strand.
ACGGCCGACCGGGCCTTCCATCTCGTATGCCCCCGCGGCCATGAGACCCGTCCCAAGATCGGCGCCTTTCGCGCCTGGATCAGAGACGAAGTCGACCGGCTTGGCGACGCCATCTGACAAGGCCATGCAGCCGCTTGAACCGGCACTGCGTTGACGCTCCATGCCGCGCCGCTATGATGCGCGCCGCCCAATGCCCCAGTGGCGGAATCGGTAGACGCACGAGACTCAAAATCTCGCGTTGGCAACAACGTGCCCGTTCGAGTCGGGCCTGGGGCACCACAGATTTAGCGAGTCGGATCATGCTCTTGATCCGTGCCGCTGGACGAGGGGACCGTCGCGGTCGGCCGAGCGGTCGGGCCGTCGAGGCCCGACACGGGCCTGATCGAGTGCATTCAGCGCAACTGTGGATGGGACGTGTACGAGAGTCAGCTCGCCCGATAAGGTGCGGGCTAGATTCGGGGGATTTGATCAACGATGACTGACTGGGGGAAGCTGTACGACGTCGTCATCGAGCCCGAGCCGAAGGCAAGGAGGTGGCCGTCGAAGCCGGTCTACGAGACGCGGATGGGCTCGGCCTTCTGCGGAGACTCCTTGAAGCTTTTGGGGAGCAACCGCATACTCCAACATGCGGGCGAGGTGCAGCTCGTATTCACGTCGCCCCCCTTTCCGTTAATAACGAAGAAAAAGTACGGCAATCTCGTCGGCGAAGAATACATCGAATGGTTCGCCCAGTTTGCACCGCTTCTGAGGGAGCTGGTGGCCCCCGACGGCTCGATCGTCGTCGAGATAGGCAACGCCTGGGAGCCGGGAAGACCGGTTATGTCAACCCTCGTGCAGAGGGCATTGCTCAGGTTTCTTACGAAAGCCGACCTCAATCTGTGCCAGGAGTTCATCTGGTACAACCCCGCCCGGCTTCCGTCCCCAGCTCAGTGGGTCAACGTCGAGCGCATACGCGTCAAAGATGCTTTCACGCGCATCTGGTGGATGTCGCCCACCGACCGCCCCAAAGCGGACAACCGCAAGGTGCTCAAAGAGTACAGCGACAGCATGAAGAGGCTGATCAAGACGGGCAAGTACAATGCAGGCCGACGCCCCTCCGAGCACAACATTGGGAAGGAGAGCTTCAAGAAGAACAATGCGGGCGCCATTCCTTCCAACGTGCTGAACGGCGACGATGCCCCTTCCTTGGGCTCGCTATTGAAAGGGACGAACACTCATTCAGCGGATCAGTACCAGCTGTTCTGTCGGGAACGAAGGATCCCATTGCACCCTGCGCGGATGCCGCCAGAAATAGTGGAATTTTTCGTTCGCATGATGACCGACGAAAAGGATCTAGTGCTCGACCCTTTCGCGGGCAGCAACACGACCGGGGCGGTCGCCGAGAAGCTAAAGCGCCGGTGGATATCGTGTGAAGCTAACTGGAATTACGCGGGCGCGTCTATTGGAAGGTTCGCGCCCGCGGATATTCAAACAACTTGCGCTGGTATCAAGCTCACCGCTCACGCAGCATCATCAAGGTCTTCGGTATTGACGCCGTTCTTCACCTCTTGAGCGGCAAACATGGCCGCCAAGGAAGCGCTTCTGCAGCGCTCCATGCGTGCTAGATCCTTCGTTCCTTCCTCATTGGTGCCGACGTCTTTATCCGCTTCCTCATCTTCGCGAACCATCAGCGCGTGGACGGCTAGCCAAAGCTCGTAACGCTTCTTAAATGAAGTGGCATAGACCCCTGACTGCAGCTCCAGCCTTTTTCGCTCACCGGCAAATCGGGGGAAGAAGGTCGAGTAGTAGATGTAAAGGATGAGGTGGTCCCGTTTGTTCGGACAGACATTCCGCTTGGGTAAGTGGATCGTCTGCCGGGGTTAGGCCGCCAAGCGGATCGGCGGCATGCTCTGGTGTCCGAAGTACGCCGCGTCGGGCGTGCGTC
>JBJXDX010000149.1:0-29793 GCA_046154585.1 Hyphomicrobiaceae bacterium
GACGCACGCCCGACGCGGCGTACTTCGGACACCAGAGCATGCCGCCGATCCGCTTGGCGGCCTAACCCCGGCAGACGATCCACTTACCCAAGCGGAATGTCTGTCCGAACAAACGGGACCACCTCACGGTGAGGTTCGGTAAAACGATCCGTATGCGTCTTAAAATCCTGAGACGGCGACGTCGTGAGGGTTCGAGTCCCTCCGTCCGCACCAGAATACTTCGGGAAGGAAACTCGGCCATGGCGCGCCACTTCGGCATCTTGATCCCGTCCACCAACACCACCTGCGAGGTCGAGTTCGGCCGCCTGGGGCCGGACCTGCAGGCGCACGCCGCCCGGCTCGGCAAAGGCGGCAACACGCCGTTCTCGCCGAGCCTGGACGAAGACGTGGCGTACCAGTCGAAGATGCTGGGCGACGCCCGGGTCGAAGTCATCGCGCTGGCGCAGACCTCAGCCAGCCTGTTTGCCGACGACTACGACGAGGTGACGGTGCGGCGCATGACGGAGGCGTCCGGCATCCCATCCTTCACATCGGCGCAGGCGGTGGGCCGTGCGCTGCGCGCGCTCGGCACGTCGCGGATCGCCATGGCGACGCCGTACTCGGAGGAGGTCATCGGGCGGGCGAAGCGCTACTACGAGACGAAATACGGAATAACCGTCGTCGCCTCGGAGAGCCTCGGCGCCACCAACTCCTACGCCATCGGCAAGATGGACGCCGGAGCAGCGCAGGCCGCATTCAGCCGCATCGATCGCCCGGACATCGAGGCGCTGGTCGTGCCGGGCGGCAACTTCCCCACTATGGACCGGATCGCGGCGTGGGAGCAGCAGTTCGGCAAGCCCGTCATCACGACCAACCAGGCGACGCTCTGGGGCGTGATGCAGGCGATGGGGATCAAGGACCCGCTTTCAGGCAAAGGGCGGTTGCTCGAAGGGATGCCGCAAGGTTGATCGTGGCAACCAGGACGAGCTCACGCCGCAAACACAATGGCTGGCGCCCCAAATGACCACCGACGCTCCAAGCCATCGCCACCACACCCTCCTGCGCAAGCGCGATGGACACGAGGCGCGTGTCACCTCGGAAGAGCTGTTCTTCGATCTCGTCTACGTCTTCGCTGTTACGCAACTCTCGCACCACTTGCTGCACCACCTGTCGCTGGGCGGCGTGGTCGAGACGCTGATCCTATGGTTCGCGGTGTGGCTCGGCTGGCAGTACACCTGCTGGACCACGAACTGGTTCAACCCCGAGACGCCGCACATCCGCCTGATGCTGTTCGCCATCATGCTGGCGGCGCTTCTCATGGCGGCAGCATTGCCCAATGCCTTCGGCAACCGCGGCCTGCTGTTCGCCGTCTGCTACGCGTCGATACAGGTCGGGCGGACGCTGTATGTTCTCTATCATCTCGGTCGCGACCACCCGCTTGCGCCAAATTTTCAGCGCATGCTCGGGTGGCTATCGATCTCGGCGGTCTTCTGGATCGCTGGCGCGTTTGCCAGCGCGCACTGGCGTGTTCTGTTCTGGTCCATCGCCGTGCTGTGCGAATACGTCTCGCCGATGTTCGGCTTTGCTCTGCCGGGTCTCGGCCGCTCAAAAACCACCGAATGGACCATCGAGGGCGGGCATCTGGCCGAGCGCTGCCAGCTCTTCGTCATCGTTGCCCTCGGCGAGACGATCCTCGTCACGGGCGCCACGCTGAGCCGCGTCGAGGCCTGGACCGCGCCCATCCTCATCGCCTTTCTCACCACGTTCCTGGGCAGCCTCGCCATGTGGTGGGTCTACTTCGCGACCAGCAGTAAGGACGGCAGTAAGGTGATCGCGCATTCTAGTGACCCCGGCCGCATCGGCGCCTACTTCCACTACATCCACGCCATTCTGGTCGCCGGCATCATTGTCACTGCTGTCGGAAACGACCTCGTCATTGCCCATCCGGACGGCCACATGACCACGGCGTACGTCATCACCCTGCTGGCGGGGCCCGCGATCTATCTCCTGGGCAACGCGCTTTACAAGAAAGTGGTCTACGGCCAGGTGCCGATGTCGCACATCGCCGGATTGGTTGCCCTCATTGTTCTGGTTCCCTTCGCCTACGCCACCGATCTGCTGATGATCGGCGGCCTGACCACGGTTATCATGCTGGTCGTCGGCTTTTGGGAGAGCTGCAACCGGCGCGGTCGTGCCGCACAGCATTGAACAACAGGAGCGAGGCCATGCAGATCGATCTCAATGCCGACATGGGTGAGAGCTTCGGCGCCTGGAAGATGGGCGAGGACGAGGCGATGCTCGATATCATCACCTCGGCCAACGTCGCCTGCGGCTATCATGGCGGCGACCCCAACGTCATGTTCCACACCGCGCAGATGGCGAAGGTCAAGGGCGTTGCTATCGGTGCGCACCCCGGCTTCAACGATCTGTGGGGCTTCGGCCGGCGCGTGATCCGCGGCGACAGCATGGCTGAGATTGAGCGCATGGTCGCCTACCAGATCGGCGCCATGCAGGCGCTGGCCACCATGGCCGGCCACAAGGTGACCCACGTGAAGGCACACGGCTCGCTCGGCAACCTGACCAACGACGAGGACGATTTCGCCATGGCCATCGGCCGCGCGATAAAGGCTGTGGATTCGGCCTTGGTCTATGTTGCCATGCCGGGACTTCCCACGCAGCGCGCAGCGGAGAAGCTTGGCCTGCCGTTTGTCTGCGAGGTGTTCGCCGATCGCACGTACGAGGACTCGGGCAACCTCACACCGCGAAAGAAGCCCGGCGCAGTCATTCACGATGCCGAGGTGGCAGCAGCGCGCGTCCTCGCCATGGTGCAGGAGCAAGCGATCCCCACCGCCAGCGGACGGAAAATCAAAGCCAAGGTCGAGACCGTGTGCGTCCACGGCGACAATCCCGCCGCCGTAGCCCTCGCCCGTCGCATCCGCCAGTCGCTGGAGGCGAAAGGCATCGCTGTAAAGCCGTTCCGCACGGCCTGACGGACTACATCAGGCGCGATAGGCCTGCTTGTCGGTCCCGCGATACAGCACCTGCAACTGCTGCTCGGTTACCTCACGGTGGAAGGCCATCGCATCCGGATGCAGATCCGCCTTCGGCCGCGGCTCGGGCTGGAAGTTGTTGTGCGTATCGACACCGCGCACGAGCGTCGCCCAGTCTTTCGTGCCCACCGCCTGCTTGATGTGCGTCGGGATGTAGCGGATGGCGAGGCCGATGCGCCGGTCGTCCGACTGGTTGGGCGCCGAACCGTGAAACAGCAGCACATGATGCAGCGATCCTTGGCCCGGCTTCAGCTCGGCATAGATCGCCTTCGCCTCGTCCACCTCCACCGCGATCTCCTGCCCGCGCGTCAGCAGGTTGTCCTCGTGGAAGGTATCGGCATGCTTGACCTGCTCCTTGTGCGAGCCGGAGATGAACTTCATGCATCCCGACACCTTGTTCGCCGGCGAGAAGGCGAGCCACACCGTCATCACGTCAGGCGAGCTCAGGCCCCAATACGTCGCGTCCTGGTGCCAGGAGACGAAGCCCGGATCGCGCGCCTCCTTGATGAAGAAGCTCGTGTTCCAGCACAGGATGTTCGGCCCGAACACGTCCTCCACCGTATCGAGGATCTTGGGGTGCCTGATCATGTCGTTGATCCACGGGAACAGCACGTGGCTGCGATGGCGCATCTCGCCCTTGATGGGGCCGCCGGAGCGCGCTTCATAGTCTTCCAGCTTGCCGCGAAACTCTTTCACTTCCGACTGGGACAGCATGTCGACCGGAAAGTGATAGCCGGTCTTGTTGTACGTCTCGACCTGCTCGCCAGTCAGCACCTTGGGCATCGAGGCCTCCTGCCGCGTTTGCGCGGCCACTGTCCGGGCCGCCTGCTGCAGACTGTCTCTGTCCGTGCTGGACCGTCAAGATGCCTTGGATGGACCGCCGGCCGCCGCGTCCACGGCTTCGCCGGCGAGGTTGAGCCCCAGCAGGCGGGCGCTGTCGAGCCGGTTCAGACCGGCGGGCCGGATCGCGCCGATGAGGTTTTCCATGCGTCGGACATCGCTCCGCGCCAGCGCCACCGCCTCCTGCAGCGTCACGACGGCAAAGCGCACTTTGCTCCCCGGCCGCATCTGCACGAAGCGCGACAGGTCGGCGCGCACGATGGTGGCGATCTTGGGATAACCGCCTGTCGTCTGGCGATCCGCCAGCAGCACGATGGGCTCGCCTGTGCCCGGCACCTGCACCGACCCCGTGACGATGCCGTCCGACACGATGTTGTAGCCATCCGCATGCCCAATCTTCGGCCCGCTCAAGCGGTAGCCCATGCGGTCCGCCTCGACCGTGATTTGATACTCGGAGGACAGCAGTGTCTCGATACCCGCCCGCGCGAACAGATCATCCTGCGGCCCGAGCACCACGCGGATCGGCCCCGGCCCTGGATCAGGATTAACCGCCAGCTCGAGGTCAGGCCCCTCGATCTGTCCGGTACGCAGCTGCAGCGCATCGCCTGCTTTCAGCGGCGCACCATTGAGCCCCCCCACATGCGCGCGCAGATGCACGGACACGCTGCCCAGCATCGGCGCCACATCGAAGCTTCCGGCTACAGCCAGATACGCGAACACGCCCGCACGCGCCGCACCGATGCGGATGCTGCCGCCCGCGGCCACGCGGCGGCTCGTTAGTGCGGGAACCGGTTCGCCGTCGATGTCGAGCGGACAGTCCGCCCCCGCCATCGCGATGCGCGCCACGCCGCCTTCGACCACCAACTCGCCGCCGAACACGGCGAACTCGATGACCGCTACATCCGCCTTATTGCCCACCAGCGCATTGGCGATCGCCAGCGATGTGCGGTCCATAGCGCCCGCGTTGGACAAACCATAGCGTTGATAGCCTCTGCGGCCTGCATCCTGCAGGGTCGTCAGCGCGCCACAGGTCTTGATGACGAGGCGTGTCATCGGGATACGATCTCGGCGACTGGATCACCCGCCGCCGCGCGGCGATCTAGCTCGTCCCAACGCTCTGCCGGCACCGGCTCGAACGTCACCTCGTCCCCCGGCGCAAGTAGGAACACGGGATCGCGATTGGCCATAAACGTGCGCACGGGCGTACGCCCGAGCAGATGCCATCCCGACGGCGCCTCCACCGACGCCACCGCAGCTTGGATGCCGCCAATGGAAATCGTCCCCGCTGGCGTCTTCGCACGCGGGTTCTCGCGCCGGGGAGTGGCAATGCTTTGGTCCAGGCCGCCGAGATACGTGAACCCCGGCATGAAGCCCACCATGTAGGCACGATAGACAGGCGACGAATGCTTCTCGATGAGCTGGTTTGGTGTCAGTCCATGTCTGGCAGCGATATCCTCCAGGTCGATTCCGAACGCGCCGCCATACACCACCGGAACGCGCCACCGCCGCGTGGACACCGCAAGTGGCTCCACCGTACGTGCAAGTTGCAGTGCATCAGCCGCAAGTTGCGCCGGATCTGCTACTAGCGGATCGACATGCACCAGGAGCGAACGATAGGTCGGCACGGTCTCGACGACGCCGGTCCACTTTGCGGCATTCAGCGCCGCGTCCAGCGCCAGAACGCGCGCGTTCAAATCGGGATCGACGGTGGTGCCGTACTCGATCGCGAAGGCATACTCGCCGCAGATGAGGATGCGCGGCTCAGGCACGCTTGCGGGGCCTCTTGGCTTTGGGCGCGGCCGCGGCTTTTTCCGCGCCGTAAATCTCGGCCGCCTGCACAGCCGTCACCAATCCGTCGGCCACGTCCCCTGCCACGCTCGCGCGCGACCGCGATTTGGGCGCGCCGATGCCAGCGCCGCCTGACGTCAGCACAATAAGGCGGTCGCCCTCGGGAATGACCTGAAAGCCTTTACCCTTGAGTTTCTTGCCGGATTTGAGCCGCACCTCGCCCGCCGCACCGTTGGCGCCGCCATCGCGCCCGCGCGGTGGATGATCGATGCGGTCGAACGCAGCCAGCAGCTCGAACGGCCGGCCGATGGCGCTCTCGATTTCCATGGTCTGGCCGAGGCCGCCGCGTGTGCGCCCCGCCCCGCCGGAGTCGGCGCGATACTCCTTGCGCCAGAACAGCAGCGGCGTGATGGATTCCGCCACCTCGACCGGCGTCCCGCGCACGCCCGACGGATAGGCCGTCGCGGACAGACCATCCTTCAGCGGCCGCGCGCCCGTGCCGCCGTTCGATGTGAACGTCATCATGAACCCGTAATTGCCGCCGTTGGTGTTGCCGGACGTTCCCCGCATGTTGATGTTCCACAGGCACGACGTGCCTTCGGCTGGCACACGCTCCGGAATGGCCTGCCGCAGGCATCCGAACACGACATCGGGCAGCATCTGGCCGATCACGTGGCGGATCAGAACGGGCTTCGGCTTCTGCGCATTGAGGATACAGCCCTCCGGCGCGGAAACCGTCAGCGGCGCCAGCGAGCCCGCATTGTTGGGGATGCGCGAGGACACGATGCACGCGAGGCCGAATACCGTGTAGGCCGTCGTGTAGGCGAGCGGCACGTTGATGCCGCGCAGCGACGCCGCGCTGGTGCCCGTGTAATCGACGTGGATGCCCTTGTCGCTGATCGTCGTCGTCGCGACGAGATCGATCGGCTCGTCATACCCGTCGACGGTCATCTTGTTGCTCCACGTGCCCTGCGGCAGCTTGGCGATTTCCGCCAGTACCGCCTTGCGGCTGCGCTCGCAGACGTACTCCGCCAGCCGGTCCAGGTCGTTGAGGTCGAACTCCTCCATCATGTCGGCCAGCCGCTTGCAGCCGACGTCGTTGCAGTTGGCGAGCGAGTACACGTCACCCTCCGTATCCACCGGCTGGCGCGTGTTGGCGCGGATCATCGCCATCAGCGTGTCGTTGAGCTTGCCGCCCTCCGCGAGCTTCAGCATCGGGATATACAGCCCTTCCATGAACACGTCCGTGGCGTCGGGCCCGAAGCCCAGTCCGCCGATGTCCATGAGGTGGCTGGTGCAGGAGAACAGCGCCACCAGCTTGCCGCGATGGAAGCACGGCGTCGTCAGCACGAAATCATTGAGATGCCCGGTGCCCATCCACGGATCGTTGGTGATGTAGATGTCGCCGGGCTTCATCGTCTCGGTCGGGAAGTGCCGGATGAAGTGCTTCACCGACTCCGCCATGGAGTTGACGTGGCCCGGCGTGCCCGTCACCGCCTGCGCCAGCATGCGCCCCTTGGCGTCGAACACGCCCGCCGACAGGTCACCGCACTCGCGCACGATGGAGGAGAAGGCCGTGCGCAGCAGTGTCTGTGCCTGCTCCTCGACCACGGCGATGAGCCGGCTCCACATCACCTGCAGTTCGATTTCACCTAAGCGATTGGATTTCATGCGTGTGGTCCTGACAGAAAGAATTGGCGTGTCATCTCAAGCCTTGCCGCGCGGTGTGGATTTCTTGCGCTCGAGCACCAGCGCGCCGCCCGCATCCGTGCAGGCGTCGAAGCTGGCCGTGATCAGCGTCGAGGTGCCGGATTCGAGGATCAAGGCCGGCCCTGAAATGCGCGCGCCGGGCTTCATGGCTGCGCGCGCATAGGTGGCAATGGACATCATACGCCCCTCGGCCGGGTCCCAGACCTCGCGTGCGCCCGATGCCTTGGGTGCGGCAGACGTACGCGCCGCGCGTAGCGGCTCGGGTGTTTCGGTGCTGGTGGTTACGAGAACGGACCAACTCAGGATTTCGATGCGTGCGCCGGGAATATGGCGCTCGAACAGCGCGCGGTAGCCGCTCTCGAAGCGCTCGCGCAACTCGCTGATGTCCTTCTGGCCAAGCATGCGGTGCGGCAGGGGCACGGCGATCTCGTGCCCCTGGCCCGTATAGCGCATATACGCAAGGCGCTCCTCCTCCAGCCTGCGCCCGCCGGCTGCTGCTTCTGCGAGCCCGCGCGCCTCGCGGCTCATCTCACCCAGCAGGGCGCTGGCGGTCTCCGGCTCGAAGGCATCGAGCCGCATGAAGCGGCTGCGCACCAGCTCGTAGGCGGCCGGCGCCCTCAGAAATCCAATCGCCGAGCCGACGCCGGCATCGCGCGGCACGACGATGCGGTCGATGCCGAGCTTTTCGGCCAGTCGCGCGGCATGCAGCGGCGCGGCACCGCCGAACGCCACCAGCGTATGCTCGGCGATGATGACGCCGCGCTCCACCGCGTGCACGCGCGCCGCGTTCGACATGTTTTCGTCGACGATCTCGGCGACGCCATAAGCTGCCATCTGCGTCGACAGCTTCAGCGGCTCGCCGATGGCGGCGTCGAGCGCGGCACCCGAACGCTGCGGCGCTAGCTTCAGCATGCCGCCGGCAAAGCCTTCGACGTCGATGCGCCCGAGCGCCAGATCGGCATCCGTCACGGTCGGATTGGTGCCGCCGCGATCGTAGCACGCCGGCCCCGGCACCGATCCCGCACTCTCCGGCCCGACCTTGATGCGCTGCAGCTCATCGATCGTCGCAACCGACCCGCCGCCGGCGCCGATCTCCACCATCTCGATCACCGGGACACGCACCGGGAGGCCGCTGCCCTTCAGAAAGCGCGCGGCGCGATCCACCTCGAACGTGCGCGCCTTGAAGGGCGTGAAGTCTCGGATCAGGCAGATCTTCGCCGTCGTGCCGCCCATGTCGAACGACAGCACCTTGCGCTCGCCGCGCTCGGCCGCCACGAACGCCGAGAGAATGGCGCCGCCCGCCGGCCCCGACTCGACGAGCCGCACCGGAAACTGCTGCGCGGTCGCAAGGCTCGTGAGATTGCCCCCCGACGTGATGAGATGAATGGGATGGCGATATCCCTGCTGCGCCAGCGCCGTTTCCAGCCGCCCGAGATAGCCTGCCATCAGCGGCTGCACGTAGGCATTGGCGATGGCCGTGGAGGTGCGCTCGTACTCGCGCATCTCGGGGCACACCTCGCACGACAGCGTCACCGCGACGCCGGGGCACAGCTCCGCCAGCATTCCGCCGACCCGCCGCTCGTGCGCCGGATTGATGTAGGAATGCAGGAACGCGATGGCGACCGCCTCCACGCCCAGCCGCTTGATCTCCCTCGCCACCTTTGCGACCGCCTTCTCGTCGAGTGCCAGCCGCACCGCGCCTGTGACATCGATGCGCTCGGGGATGGTGAAGCGCAGGCGGCGCGGCACCAGCACCTTCGGCTTGTCGATGAAGAGGTCGTATTGGTCGTACCGGCTTTCGTCGGCGATCTCGATGACATCGCGAAATCCCTCCGTGGCGATCAGCGCCGTCCGCGCGCCCTTGCGCTCGATAACGGCGTTGGTGGCCAGCGTCGTGCCGTGGATGACGATGCCGATATCGGCAAACCCGAGCCCGGCTTCGTTCAGCGCCAGCCGCGTCCCTTCGAGGATGGCGCGCTCCGGCGCGTCGGGCGTCGTCAGCACCTTGGTCGAATGTCGCTTGGACGCGTTTTCAAGCACGAGATCGGTGAACGTGCCGCCGACATCGACGGCAAGCCGGATCGAAGAGGTCTTGTCTGTCATGCGTGGAGATCAGCCTGATTGGGGGTCGGGCGAGAAAGTGGCACGGGCCTTCCCACCCCGTCAAACATCCTTATGACCCGCCCAACCGCTTCCGGTTGGCAGGGCGTTTGACGGCCTGCGGCGGACCGTGCCAGCTTGCCCGGCAGCAAACGCATGAGGGAGAAGACGCCGATGGCCGGATGTATGCAGGGCAAGGTTCTGGTGGTGACGGGCGCCGGCCGCGGCATCGGTCGCGAGATGGCTATCCTGGCCGCGAAGGAGGGCGCCAGCGTCGTCGTCAACGACCTGGGCACTGCCACGGACGGCGAGGGCAGCGCCAGCCAGGCCCCGGCCGAGGAAGTGGTCGAGGTCATCACCAAGGCTGGTGGCAAAGCCATTGCCAATTTCGAGAGCGTCGCCGAGGCCAAGAGCGCCGAGAACATCGTCAAGGCCGCCGTCGACAAATTCGGCCGCATCGACGCCGTCATCAACAACGCCGGCATCCTCCGCGACCGCATCTTCCACCGCATGAGCGTGATGGACTGGGAGCAGGTCATCAACGTTCATCTCAACGGCGCGTTTTACGTTAGCCGTGCCGCCGCCAATCACTTCAAGGAGCAGGAGTCGGGGGCCTTCGTCCACTTCACCTCCACGTCGGGCCTGGTCGGCAACTTCGGTCAGGCTAACTACTCTGCCGCCAAGCTCGGCATCGTCGGGCTGTCGAAATCCATCGCGCTCGACATGCAGCGCTTCAACGTCCGCTCGAACTGCGTCTCGCCGTTCGCCTGGAGCCGCATGATCGGCACCATCCCGACCGAAACGCCCGAGCAGCAGGCCCGGGTTGAGAAGGTGAAGAAGATGACGCCCAATAAGATCGCGCCGCTGGCGATCTTCCTCGCGAGCGACCTCGCCAAGGACGTCACCGGCAACATCTTCGCCTGCCGCATGAACGAGATCTTCCTCATGTCGCAGAACCGGCCGTTGCGATCCGTGCAGCGCGAGGGAGGCTGGACCCCGCAGACGATTGCCGAGCACGCGCTACCAGCCATGAAGGCATCGCTCTACCCGCTCGACCGCTCACAGGATATCTTCAGCTGGGATCCCCTGTAGCCGAGGCCGGAGCGAACGTTCATGAGCAGTTTTGCCAATAAGAGCGAAATCGAAGTTCTGTTTGCCCATGTCGCCTATCAGTTCCCTGACCTGTTCACCGCCCGCAAGTCGGGCATGAAGTTCGCCGTGGCGCAGTCGCCGGCCGAGATGGAAGCCAAGATCGGAACCGCAGATGTGGTCGTGGTATCGGGATTGTGGAAGAACGACCTCGTCACCAAGGCGCCGAAACTGAAGTTCATCCAGTCCATCAGCGCCGGCACCGACCAATACTCGCGCGAGATCCTGAAAGCGAAGGGCATCCGCCTCGCCAGCGCGCACGGCGTCAACGCCAATGCTGTGGCGGAGCACGCCATATCGCTCATTCTGTCGCTATCGCGCCAGCTGCATCTCCTGCGTGACGCTCAGGCCGAGAAGCGCTGGCGGCCCATGCAGGGCGACCTTGCCGTCCGCGAGGACGAGATCGAGGGCAAGACGCTGCTGATCGTCGGGCTCGGGCGCATCGGGGACCGCCTGGCGCAGTTCGGCAAGGCGTTCGGCATGAGGGTCATTGCCACACGCCGGAATCCTTCCGGCGGAAAAGGCGCTGCTGATGCGATCCACGCCAACACGGAGCTCACCACGCTCATCCCACAGGCCGATTTCATCGCGCTGACGTGCCCGCTGACACCTGAGACGGAAAAGCTCGTCGGCGCGGCCCAGATCGCCGCCATGAAGCCAACCGCCTATCTTGTGAACGTCGCGCGCGGCAAGGTCGTGGACGAGCCGGTGCTGGTCGCCGCGCTCCAGAACCGGAAGATTGCCGGTGCGGGTATTGACGTCACGATTGAGGAGCCGTTGCCCGCATCCTGCCCGCTGTGGTCGATGCCGCACGTGATCGTGACCCCGCATTCGGCCGGCGAGACGAAGCGTTACGAGGATCGCGTCATCGATCTCCTGATCGAGAACGTCGATCGCCTCGGCCGCGGCGAAACCACCCTCGTCAACGGCATCGTCTGATCCTTTCGCAGCGGAGTTCGCAGTGGCGCAAGTCCTGACCCTCTCTTTTGCCGACGTCGAACGCCTGATCGATCCAGTTGCGACGATCGATGTGCTGGCCGACGGCTTCAAAGCCCTGAGCGCCGGTCAGGTTCAGGCGCCTCCCCGCCCTCTGGTCAGTGTTCCGGGCAAAGGCGTCTCCCTCGCCATGATGGCCTGGATGCCGGGCCAGCTCATGTCGCTGAAAACGGTCAACGTCTTCCATCACAATCACGAGCAAGGCTTGCCGAGCCATGTGGCCGTGATTCAGCTCTTCGATCCCGGTAACGGTGTGCCCGTCGCCATCATGGATGGGGCCGTCATCACAGGCATACGCACCGCCGCTGCGGCGATGCTCACCGTGCGCGAGCTGGCGCGGAAAGACGCGAAGATCGCCACAGTCATTGGCGGCGGCGTGCAGGCGCGCGACCACATTCGTCTGCTTGGTGCCGTGCGTTCGCTGGACGAAATCCGCGTTGTGTCGCGCACCCGCGAGGGCGCCGAGCGCGCCGCCAAGGGCATTGCCCGCACGCGCGTCGTCACCGATGTTGCCGATGCCGTCAGGTCATCCGACATCGTGTGCCTCACCACGAGCTCGGATACGCCCGTGATCGAAAGCGGCTGGATCAAGCCCGGCACGCATATCACCTCCGTCGGCTTCGCCCCGCCGGGCGGCGAGCTGCCGCGCGATCTGATCCCGCGTGCCACCGTCTACGTCGAGGCCCGCACGGCCTTCAGCCCGGCACCCGTCGGCTGCGCCGAATTGCAGGGCCTTGATCCCGCGAGCGGCATCGAAATCGGCGAGCTGATGAGCGGCACGCGCCCCGGCCGGACTTCGGCCGATCAGATCACCATCTACAAATCCATGGGCAATGCCATGGAGGACATGGTCACGGCCAACATGGTCTACCGCAAGGCGAAGGAACAAGGCGCAGGCAAGCTCATCGAATTGTAGGCGGGATCGAATTGTAGGCGGGAGAGGGAGCACATCCGATGTCGGAAGCGTCAGTCATCGTGACCATCGAGGGGCAGGTCGCGATCGTCCGCCTCAACGAGCCCAAGTCGATGAACGCCCTGTCCGCGGGCATCCGCGAAATTCTCACGCCTGAAATCCCGCGCCTGCTCGACGATCCAGCCGTGCGTTGCCTCGTCATTACCGGCACCGGCGCCGCCTTCTGCGCGGGGGGCGACATCCGCAATATGGACGACCGGCGCCCGACCGACACGCGTACCCGCATGCAGAGACACTACAAGGGCTGGGTTGGCCGGCTGCTCAAGGCCGAAAAGCCCGTCGTCATGGCCGTGAACGGCGCGGCCGCCGGCGCCGGCGTGTCGCTGTCCCTGATGGGAGACATCCTCATCGCCTCGCGCGAAGCCTACTTCACGACGGCATTCGTGCGGCTTGGGGCTATGCCTGACCTCGGTCTCGTCGCTACCCTCCCACGCGCCATCGGCATGGCCCGCGCCCGCGACATGCTGCTGACCAGCCGCAAGGTCCCGGCCGACGAAGCGCTGCAGATGGGCCTGGTCGCCCGCGTGGTCGCGCCCGATCAGCTCATGCCAACCGCGCTCGAAGCCGCGCGCGCCCTAGCCAGTAGCCCGACCGTTACACTCGGGCTCATCAAGCGCCTTCTGCAGCGCGCCTACGATCCCTCGTTGGACGAATACCTGGAAGCCGAAAGCTTCGCCCAAGCCTTGGCCATGTCGACCGATGACTTCCGCGAGGGCGTGGCCGCTTTCCGCGAGAAGCGCCGGCCGAAGTTCCAGGGCCGCTAATCTCTCCACCCGTAGATCCAGTCGTAGCCGGCCATGACGCGTTCGGGCGGCAGCACACGGAGCACGGCGTTGCGTGCCAGCGCCGCAACGCCCGACAGGTGATAAACGCGGCCATTGCGCCGCGCCGCCGCCATGACCCGTGCCGTGCGTGCCTGGCGCGCATTCTCGTAGCTGGCAAACGCGCTCTCGACGTCACCCCCCGCAGCGGCAAGAGTATCGGCCAGCATCACCGCGTCTTCCAGCGCGAGGCTTCCGCCCTGCGCGAGGAACGGCAGCAGCGGATGGGCAGCGTCTCCGAGCAGAGTCACGCGCCCGCGGCTCCATGCGGCCAGCGGATCGGTGTCGAACAGCGCCCACCGGCGCCAATCGGTGATCGGGGCCAGGGCCGTTTGCAGCGTCGGCACGAACGGCGCAAGTGCGGCCCGAAGTCTCGCGGGATCGGCCGGCGCCGACCAATCCTCGCCTTGCCAGTCCTCATCCATGATGACGACGACAGCAATCTCGCGCCCACCCCGAACGGGGTAGTGCACGACATGGACATTGGCCGCCATCCACACACCGATCGCGTCAGCATCGAGAACGGGTGCGGCCACCGATGCGTCGAGCACCGCGCGCGCCGCCGTCTTCCCGGCAAACCGCAGGCGCGCGCGCCCGTCGATGTGCGCGCGCAGCCGAGAGAACACGCCGTCGGCGCAGATCAGCGCGCGGCCTTCCGCGCCCGCCCCGTCGCTGCCCTCGACGCGAACAGCCTCGCTCCCGGTCACACAACTGACCACCTCGAAGCCAGGCACCAGCTCGATCAGTCCGCTGCGTCTGGCACCCACGAGAAGGGTCGCCTGCAGATCCTGCCGGTGCGCCACCCAATAGGGCGCGCCGTGCCGGGCCTCGATCCAGTCGCCGAGCGGCAAGCGCGTGAGCACCACCCCGCTGCCGCCGGAGAACACCTTGATCTCACGTGGCTGACCTGCGTTGGGCGCCAGATCCTTCTCGATGCCAAGCCGGCGCAGTATCCGCACCCCGTTGGGCCCAAGTTGAATGCCGGCTCCCGCCTCCGAGAACTGCGCGCGCCTCTCCAGCACCCGCGATGGGAGGCCATGACCTGCAAGGGCGATGGCCGTGGCGAGCCCGCCGATGCCGCCGCCTGCAATCAGGACGGGCGGGGTGGCAGTCATCGCCAGATCATGAGGTGGAGGCCGCGCTCAGGCCGTCTCGGGCAGCGGCGTCGCGAGGCAGCCCGCCGGTTCCGTTCGGTCTGCGGCCAGGCGCGGATCGTGGATATAGAGCGTCGAGCAGTACGGGCACAGGATCTGGCTGTCGGCACCCATGTCCAGATAGACGTGCGGGTGGTCATGGGGGGGCCGCGCGCCCATGCACTGGAATTCCTTGACGCCTATGAAGATCTTTTCGACGCCCAGATCGTTGGCAAAATGTGGAACGGCGGCGCCAGCCATGCATATGGTCCCGGTTCAGCCCTCTTCTGGGCGGTTCGAAGCAGTGGCCGCACCATAGCCCTGCGAAGTGTCGAATGGTAGGGGAGGGCTCGTCGCATGAACCGCGGCCCAAGATGCGAAGGAGGTTCCCGATGCCGGTTGTCAGTTCGGATGGTGTCGACATTCACTTTCTCGACGAGGGTGAGGGCCAGCCTGTCCTGCTGATCCACGGCTTTGCCTCCAACGCCATCGTCAACTGGGTGGATACGGGTTGGGTCCGGCATCTCAATCGCTCCGGCTTCCGCGCCATCGCCATGGACAACCGTGGCCACGGCCTCAGCAGCAAACTCTACACACCGCAGGACTACGGCACGCCGCGCATGGCCGATGATGCCCGGCGGTTGCTCGATCATCTGGGCATCGGCCGCGCCGATGTTATGGGCTACTCGATGGGTGCGCGCATCGCGGCGTTCCTGGCTATTCAGCATCCGCAATATGTGCGCAGCGTCGTTTTCGGCGGATTGGGCGTCAATATGGTCCGTCCCATGGCTGGCACCGGCCCGATCGCCGCGGCACTCGAAGCTCCCAGCATCGACGACGTCACCAATCCCACTGCCCGCACCTTCCGGGCGTTCGCCGATTCCACCCAAAGCGATCTGAAGGCCTTGGCCGCCTGCATCCGCGGGGCGCGCGATCCCATTTCCCCCGAAGATCTCAAGAGTCTGCAATGCCCGGTCCTGGTGGCCGTCGGCAGCGCGGACGTTATCGGGGGATCGGCCACGGATCTGGCCGCCTTGATTCCCGGCGCCCAGGCGGTGGTCATGGAGGGCCGCGATCACATGAAGGCGGTGGGAGACAGGGCCTACAAGGATGCGGTGACGGCTTTCCTCAGCAGCCGGCCCTGATGCGGCTCCAAAAACTAAAAGGCCCCCACAAGCGGACGTCGAACTGCGGAAGACAAACTCGAGGGCTTGTCGCGAGTTCGACCCCCGTGAAATGTGGGAGCCTGTACGCATTACTACAAACGCACTTTCGGGCACACGCAGACTAGCAGGCCGTTGCAGCGGAGTCCGGGCGGATGAGCCATCTTGCTTCGGCCTGTGGATAGTGCTTGCACCAGCGGGACTTGAGGGCCCTGCCTCAGGTCCGGCCTCAGATACCCTTCCTTAACGCTCACCGGCATATTTACAACCATAGGTTGTTGCGTTCGCTTGTCGAGATCGTCTCGGAAAGAGGGCGCAGGTGACCTGTTCGCGGCTACAGTTTTGCCTTGCCTTCGCCGTGCTGTGGTCGACGGCAGGCGGTAGCGCGCATGCCCAGAAAAACCCGGAAGGCATCGGTGGACGGCCCTGGGTCCAGTCTGTCCAGCCGCGCCAGACCATGCGCCCCACTCCCGTGGAAACGTCTGTCGATGTCGAGCCCTCCAGCGATGATCCGGCTGTGGACAACGATCCCGCCCGTCCGGCGATCAGGGGCAGCCTGACAGGTGATGGCGATCCGGCCTCGCCTACCGAGCCGGTCCAGCCCGTCGACGGCATCGTCACCCAGCCTGATGCGGACCGAATCGAGACGGCCGGCACAAACCGGCACGACCTCGGTACCCAGACCGATGTCGATGCCTTCGACCGCCCCCGGGCAGGCTTCGATCCTGACGCCTTCTCAATCGAGCCCGAGCCGAGTCTGGACCGCCGCCCGGAGCGCCGGTTCCGCCGTGATCCGTTCGATCCAACCGGCATCCGCATGGGCAGCTTCATGATCCTCCCGGAAGCAGAGTTGGCCGCTGCGGCCTACAGCAATGTCTTCCGCGGCAGCCAGGACCCGCTCGGCGATGCCGCCCTCGAATTTCGTCCCAGCGTTCGCGCCGTATCCATGTGGAGCCGCCACGCACTGGAGCTGCGCGCGGAGGGCAATACATCGTTTCACAAAAGCTATGCTTCGGAAGACGATCGCGCCGCGCTGCTCGAGGCGCGCGGTCGCATCGACCTGACGCGTCGCACCAACATTGAGGCTCTGGCGGCTTGGGAGCGGGCACAAGAGATGCGCGGGTCGATCGACGTGCCCCTCTCAGCCGTCGAACGCGGCGATGTGGAGAGCCGGCGTGCCGCGATAAGCGTCAACCACCGCTCCAACCGGCTGGCGCTGCAGCTGCGCGGTAGCCTGGCCGAGTTCGACTATGCGCCAGTCGCCACTCTGGGCGGTGGCGAAATCTCCAACGCAGATCGCGACTACATCCAGCAGGAGGCGGCGTTGCGGGCGTCCTGGCTGCTTAAGTCCACCCTGTCGGCCTTCGCAGAAACATCCGTCAACATCCGCGATCACACGACGGCCGGAAGCGACGGCATCAAGCATGACTCTCACGGGACGCGCCACCGCATCGGCCTGTCGTTCGGCGGTCCCGAAGCCTGGCTGCATGGCCAAGCCTCCATCGGCTATGGCCAGCAAACATACGACGTTCCGCTGCTGCTGTCGGTCGAGGGCATCCTGGTTGATGCCAACTTGGTCTGGCGGGTCTCGGGGCTGACGTCCCTGCTTCTCACGGCACGTACCGACGTGGAGGAGGCGAGCCTCGCCGGTATCGGCGGCGCGTTAGCGCGCAGCGTCGGCGCCGAAGTCCGTCATGCCTTCCGGCGCAATCTCGTGGGCACAGCCGGCGTGCGCTTCGCGCGGTCCGACTATCAGGGCGCCGATTTCACTGAGCGTGAGCTCGTCACCATGCTCGGTCTCGAATACATTCTCAGCCGCGAGGTGACGCTGTTCGGCGGCTACCGGCACATCGCGTTCGACTCGACCGACGAAGCACGCAACTACAACGCCGACGAAGTGCGAGTGGGCGTGCGCCTGCGCCGCTGACGCACCGGGAATGTCAGATCAACCCCTTCAGCCCCGCCCTCAACTCCGGTCCGACATCGTCGCGCTCGAGCGCATAGGCAACGTTGGCCATCAGGAAGCCGATCTTGGAACCGCAATCGTAGATCGTGCCGTCGAAGCGCACCGCATGGAACGGCTGCATCTTCTGCAACTCGATCATGGAATCGGTGATCTGGATCTCCCCGCCGGCGCCCTTTTGCCCGCGTGCCAGCAGGCCGAAGATCTCAGGCTGCAGGATGTAGCGACCGGTGATGTGCAGGTTCGATGGCGCCGTGCCGGGTTTGGGCTTTTCCACCATGCCCGTGACACGCGAGACCTTGGCCTGCGCATCGGTGACGCCGACGATGCCGTAGAGATGTGTCTGGTCGTCCGGCACGGGCGCAACGGCGATATGATTGCCCCCATGCTCGGCATAGGCTTCCATCATCTGCGTCATGCAGGGCTTGGGCGCGTGATGCAACATGTCGGGCAGCAGCAGCGCGAACGGCTCGTCGCCGACGATCTCTCTCGCGCACCAAACCGCATGACCGAGCCCCAAAGGCGCTTGCTGGCGTGTGAAACTCGTCTGTCCCGCGCCCGGCAGCTCACTCGTCAGCAGGTCGAGTTCCTTCTGCTTGCCGCGTTCGGCCAGCGTCCGCTCGAGTTCGAACTGCATGTCGAAATGGTCCTCGATGACGGCCTTGTTGCGTCCCGTCACGAAGATGAAATGCTCGATGCCGGCTGCTCGCGCTTCATCGACGACATGCTGGATCACCGGCCGGTCCACCACCGTCAGCATTTCCTTGGGCACGGCCTTGGTGGCCGGCAGGAAGCGTGTGCCGAGACCGGCGACGGGAAATACGGCCTTGCGGATAGGTCTGGCTGTCGTCAAGGGATCACTCCACGCAGTTTGAACACTGGCAGTCTCGTGTGGATTGGGCTGGCTGGCCGGAAGTCAGGCTGGCTGAAAACGATGTAACAAGTTAGAAGTCGATGCGAAACTCTCGGAACGTATTATCGCTGCAATAAACCGTCACCAGATGTCGACAAAGCGCATATGACAACACTTGTGACTGGCGGCGCCGGCTATATCGGCAGCCACATGGTACTCGAACTGCTCGACGCTGGCGAAGAGGTGGTCGTTCTCGACAACCTGTCCACCGGCTTCGACTGGGCCGTCACTCAGCCGGCCCATCTCATCGTCGGCGACGTCGGCGACGAATATCTGGTGCGGCTCATCCTGCAACGCCACGCCATCGACGCCATTGTGCACTTCGCCGGTTCGATCGTGGTTCCCGAGTCGGTCGCCGATCCGCTCGGATATTATCTCAACAACACCGTTAAGTCGCGCACCCTCATGGCGGCGGCCGTGGCGCAGGGTGTGAAGCAATTTATCTTTTCCTCAACCGCGGCGGTGTACGGCAATCCGGAACGGACACCGGTGCCTGAGGACGCGCGGCTCAATCCCATGTCGCCCTACGGCACCTCGAAATTGATGACGGAACTGATGCTGGCCGACACTGCCCGTGCCCATGATTTCCGTTACGTGGCTCTGCGCTACTTCAACGTGGCCGGCGCCGATCCGGCCGGCCGGTCAGGTCAGTCGACGCCCAAGGCGACGCACCTCATCAAGGTCGCGGCCGAGACGGCGCTCGGCAAGCGCACGCACATGCAGGTCTTTGGCACCGACTATCCGACGCCTGACGGCACCTGCGTGCGTGACTACATCCACGTCACCGATCTGGCGCGGGCTCACATGGCGGCCCTGGCGCACCTGCGCGCCGGCGGGCAGTCGGAGGTCTTCAATTGCGGCTATTCCACCGGTTACTCTGTGCTACAGGTCGTTGATGCCGTCAGGCGTGTGTCCGGCAAGGATATCGACGCCCGCATATCGCCTCGTCGGCCCGGTGATCCAGCCTCGATTGTGGCCGACTCCACCAAGATCCGCGAGCAGCTCGGCTGGCGTCCGCAGCACGCCGATCTCGATTGGATTGTCCGGCAAGCGCTGGCGTGGGAGGAGCAACTTCCGCGCCGTCTGGCTGCGGCTCGAACAGCCGTGTCTGCGTCCTAAAATTGCCCGGAACATCGGACAGTAAGACGCCGGACGAGGGAGATGTGAAAATTCGCGGCAGACCGGCGCAGTGTGGAGGGAGTTCCGGAGTTCCTGCACATGCTTGCCTGACACCGGCCCCGGTGCGGCGTGGCATTGTCCGCATGCGCCTTCGCGTCTTGGCCCTGTGCGTGGTGCTGCTTGCGGCCCTCGCGTGTGGTAGCGCGCAAGCAGACCCAACCTTTAGGCGCTGGTTGGAGGATCTGTGGCCCGATGCGCAGGCCCAGGGCGTCTCGCGCGCCATGTTCGACACAGCATTTCGCGATGTCATGCCGGACTTATCCTTGCCGGATCTGATCCTGCCAGGGCAGACGCGTCCCGGCGGACGCGACCAGCCAGAATTCTCCAAGACGCCGGTCCAGTACCTCGATCCCGCTCAACTCGCACGGCTGGCGGCCCAGGGTGGGCAGTTGCTGACGCAGAATGCGCCTACGCTGGCGCGCATCGAGCGCGAGATCGGCGTCTCGCGTCACATCGTCCTCGCCATCTGGGGCCGCGAAACCGCATTCGGCAGCCACAAGTCACCGCACTACGCCATCCGCGCGCTGGCGACGCAGGCCTACTTCGGGCGCCGCAAGGAGCTGTTCCGTGCCGAGCTTCTGCACGCATTGAAGATGCTGGAGGATCGCGTCATCGCGCCCGCGGCGATGAAGTCGTCCTGGGCCGGTGCCATGGGCCTCACGCAATTCATGCCGAGCGAGTTCTACAGCACCGCGGTGGACATGGATGGTGACGGCCGTAAGGACATCTGGCAGTCGCTGCCGGACGCGCTGGGCTCGGCGGCAATGCAACTCAAGCAGAAGGGCTGGGTCACCGGCCAGCCGTGGGGCTACGAGGTGAAGCTGCCTGAAGGCGCCAATTGCCTGCTGGAGGGTATTCCGCAGGGCCGTCCCATTCGCGACTGGGTGAAGATGGGCGTGGCGC
The DNA here is from genome assembly GCA_046154585.1 of Hyphomicrobiaceae bacterium. Taxonomy (GTDB): domain Bacteria; phylum Pseudomonadota; class Alphaproteobacteria; order Rhizobiales; family Hyphomicrobiaceae; genus CADEFX01. The sequence goes on from JBJXDX010000149.1 coordinate 20,661, forward strand.
GTGTGGACGGCAAGCCGATCGAGGCAAACCGGATGCAGGATCAGGCCTTCCTCATCATGCCCGCAGGCCTGCGCGGTCCGGCGTTTCTCGCTTTCGAAAACTACCTCGTCATCAAGCGCTACAACATGTCGGACCTGTACGTTCTGTTTGTCGGGCATCTCGCCGATCGTATCGCCGGCGGCGGCGATTTCCGCACGCCGTGGGCCAGCATCAAGCAAATGACGAATCGCGATATCGAGGAGATTCAGGATCGCCTGAAAAAGCTCGGTCATGATATCGAGAAGGTGGACGGGCGCGCGGGTATGAACACACGCAACCAGATCGGCGCCTATCAGAAAGCGAGCCGCATGCCCATCGACTGCTGGCCCTCCGAGACCGTGCTCAACGCTTTGCGCAAGGTGGCGGCCCGATGAACATGCCGGTTCTCCCAGTCCCCAAGGGTTTTCGCGCCGCTGCAGCCGCTTGCGCGCTATTCGTGGCAGGATATGACGCGTCGCTGCATGCGCAGGGTCTGGCCAGCGTTTCGGCTAGAGAGCCAATGGCCGCGCCGGCGTCGGGCGCGCTTGCCGATGCGCTCGACGCCTTCGTCCTTCGCCTATGGCCGGACGCACGCGCGCAAGGCGTGTCTCGCCCCGTCTTCGATCAGGCCATGCACAGCCTCACGCCCGACACGGATATCGTCGCCCTTCTCAACAATCAGCCGGAGCACAGCAAGACCGTCGCCGAGTACCTGGCACAGGTCGTTTCGGCTGCGCGCATCGAGACCGGGCAACGCAACGCCGCCGAGCTTGTCCCCATCCTCGAGCGGATCGAGCGTGCCTACGGCGTCGATCGTTACGTCGTGCTGGCGATTTGGGGCATCGAGACGAGCTTCGGCACCTCTACGGGGTCGCGGTCTGTGGTGCGGTCGCTCGCAACGCTCGCCGTTACCGATCCGCGCCGCCCGCAGTACTGGCGCAAGGAGCTGCTGACTGCCCTTGTCATCCTGCAGCGCGGTGACATCACCGCCGACCGCATGACCGGCTCCTGGGCCGGCGCCATGGGGCATACCCAATTCCTGCCTACGTCGTTCGTAGCGCACGCCGTGGACTTCGACGGCGACGGCCGTCGCAACATCTGGACGTCCATTCCTGATGCGCTGGCCTCCACCGCCAACTATCTGAAGCAAGCCGGCTGGGTCGCGGGCGAATCGTGGGGCTATGAAGCCGTGCCGCCCGACGGCTTCGACTTCGCCCATGCCGCCCCCTCGGGTGCACGGCCCCTGTTTGACTGGCTGGCGCTTGGCATGTCGCCCCCGGCGGGCCGCAAGTTCTTGCCCGCGCGTGGGCACCTGCAGGCGATGCTGCCCGCCGGCGCACGCGGCCCAGCGTTCCTAGTGACGCGCAATTTCCGCGCACTGATGCGCTACAACAATTCGGTGTCATATGCCCTCGCCGTCGGTCATCTCGCCGACCGCATCGCCGGCGATGCGCCCCTTGCCACGCCATGGCCGTCGGCGGACCGCGCGCTGAGCCTTACCGAACGCCAGGAGCTGCAGCACCTGCTCCAGTCCAAGGGACACGACATCGGCGCCATCGACGGGCGCATCGGCGGCCAGACCCGAGACGCCATCCGGGCGTTTCAGCGTGCGCGCGGATTGCCCGAGGACGGTCACCCCTGTCCCGCTCTGCTTGAGCATTTAAGGCAGGCCAGCCGTTCGTAGACGAATCGCGCACTGCCGAGCGCCAAGTCTTGCGGCGCACCGTGCCGGGGAGTACCACAGTCACCTGATGACCGCACATCAGCACAGCATCGTTCCGGAAGGCAGGTTCCGGAGATCGGCGAAGCTCATTCAGGGGCTGTTCGTCGTTCTGGCTGCTATGTGGGTCATGCTCCTTCCGTCTCCCGGCTGGGCCCAGGAAGCCAGCTCCGGCGCCAGCTACATCACGCCGTTTCCCGATAATGATCTCTACCGTGTGCAGGTCTATGGCGACAGCATCGCGGAGGGCCTGCTCTCCGGAATCGTCGAGGCCTTCGCGGGCGACACGCGCGTTCAGGTTCAACGCACCCGCCATGCCCTGGCCAGCATCTTGCGCAACGAGTTCGTAGATGAGGTCCAAACCATAGAGAGCAACCTGTCGCGCACCCCCATGCATGTCGTGCTCGTCATGGTCGGCCTCTATGACCGGTATCCCTGGCGGCCGCAGGGCGGCAACCGGCGCGTACCCGTGGGCTCGGATGAGTGGAAGGCGGAGTACTCCCGCCGTGTGGACCGCCTGATGAAGGTTTTCAAGGCGCGCAGCTCGGCCCTGTACTGGGTCGGTCTGCCGGTCATGCGCAGGCCCGAGTTCAACGACGATGTCCAAATGATCAACGAGATCGTCCGCGAACGCGCCTATGTCAATGGCCAGAAATTCATCGACGTCTTCTCCCAGTTCACGGACGAGAACGGCGCCTTCAACGCCTACGGCCCTGAGATCGACGGCAAGATCCGTCTGCTACGCGAGCCCGACGGCATACATTTCACTCAGGTTGGCAATCGCAAGCTCGCCCATTTCGTCGAGCGCGAGGTGCGACGCGATCTCAATCAGGCGCGCTCTGATCGTACGGTTCCGCTGGCCGGCACCGAGGTCGAGCAGACCCGGGTGCGTCAGATGCGAATGCAGGCTCAGGTCAGCGTTGCCCCGAAGGGCATCGCCGCGCCAACCAAGGACGCCAAGAGCCAGAGCCCCGCCGACGCGATGGCGGCTGCATCCAAAGGCACACCCCGCGCGACGCCGGGCGACGTTGCCGGTTCGGGCGAGGTTCGGGCGGACAACGGGCGCATCACTGTCAAGGTCGCGGGCGCCGGCGGAAAGGAAGAGAATATCGCCCTCGATATTTTGCGGCCGGCGTTGCCCGCGTCCGTCATTGCGGCCGTCACGCGGCGCGAGTCGCCCGATCGGGCGAGTCAGGTCGGCGACTCCATCACCTCGGAAATCTCTGGCGGCCTCACCATCGTCAGCTCTGTAAGCACGTCGGCCGATGGCGCGGCCATTGATCGCCGGCGGTTGCCGCCAACGCAGACGCCGTACTACCGCGTCCTGGTCAAGGGCGAGCAGCTTCAGCCCAGGTCCGGCCGGGCCGATGATTTTTCTTGGCCGAGGCCTGAAGCGCCGGCCGTCGATCCAGCCCTGCTCGAGCAGTTGGCCAATCCTTCGAGTGCGGTCCGGCTGGCGCCGGCCAAGGCTCGCCGGTCCTCAGCGCCTAACGGTTGATCAGCTCTACTGCGCGCTACTCCTGCGCCACCTCCGCGCGGGCTGGCCGCCGCCGCGCCCGCTCCCGCTTGGCCGGATGCTTGATCTTGGCGGCAACATCGTCCAACCGCCGCCGCGCAGCCGCAAACGCATCGCGAATGGCGATGGCGATGTCGGTGCGTGTCTGCTCCGGAGGTGGATCATGGCGCACGATGAGCGGCTTCTGCCCCGGCAATCCAATCTCGATCTTGACCTGGAATACCTTGGCTGCCGCCGTGTGCCGCCGCGGCGTCTCGATCACCACGCGGGCGTGCGTGATGCGGTCGAAATGCTGATGCAAGCGGTCAAATTTCTCGCGAATTCGCGCTTCAGCGGCCTCGCTTTTTTCCAGACCATGGAACGAGATTTCGAGCGGAATGCTCATGTGTGACATCCTTTCCCTGGCTTGCACTTCGACGGACCTGGCGCTCTTACGGCACGTGGGAGCAATGGCGGCGGGGATCAAGGCACCCGCCCATCCTGCCGCTGCAAGCAGGCCATCGACAAGTCCTATCTTCCAAAGCGAGAATGCCTTTTTGGGGCAGCTTCCCGTAGTCGCGGAGGGACGATCTCACATGGCCGGAAACCTCGCATTCGACGCGCTGAAAAGCGCCGTACGGGCCGGTACGGTCGATACTGTCCTTGCGTGTTTCGTCGATATGCAGGGCCGCCTGATCGGCAAGCGGTTTCAGGCCCAGTTCTTCGTCGATGGCGCTTACGAGGAAACGCACGGGTGCGACTATCTGCTCGCCAACGACATCGATATGGAGCCCGTTCCCGGCTATGCAGCCGCCAGCTGGGCCAAGGGCTACGGCGATTTCGTCATCAAGCCCGACATGTCAACGCTGCGGCACGTACCGTGGCTCGAGGGCACCGCCCTGGTGCTGTGCGATGTTCTCGACCATCATCACCACGATGTGCCGCACAGCCCCCGCGCCATCCTCAGGGCTCAGGTCGCGCGCCTGACCGAACGCAAAATGCGCGCCTATCTTGCCTCCGAGCTCGAGTTCTACCTGTTCGATGAGAGCTTCGAGGCCGCGCACCAGAAGCGCTACTTCGATCTGAAGACGGCCGGATACTACATCGAGGACTACCACATCTTCCAGACGACCAAGGAAGAGGGCTTCATGCGCACGGTGCGGCGTGGCCTCGAGGGCGCCGGCATTCCCGTCGAGAACTCGAAGGGCGAATGGGGTCCCGGCCAGGAAGAGATCAACGTGCGCTACGCCGATGCGCTCGACATGGCCGACCGCCACGTCATTCTCAAGAACGGCATCAAGGAGATCGCCCACGCGCAGGGCAAGGCCGTGACCTTCATGTCGAAGTGGCGCTATGACCTCGCCGGATCGAGCTCGCATATTCACGCCTCGCTGTGGGACCTCGACGGCAAGAAGCCGCTGTTCCGCGATCCCAAGGCCGAGCACACGATGTCGCCGCTGATGCGCTCGTTCGTTGCCGGGCAGCTCAAGTACGCCGGGGAAATCACGTACTTCCTTGCGCCCTACATCAATTCCTACAAGCGCTTCCAGGTCGGCACCTTCGCGCCGACCAAGGCCGTGTGGAGCCGTGACAACCGCACCGCCGGCTTCCGGCTGTGCGGCGAGGGCAGCAAGTCGATCCGCATCGAGTGCCGCATCGGCGGCGCCGATCTCAATCCGTATCTGGCCTTCGCCGCTCTGCTGGCGGCGGGCCTTGCCGGCATCGATGAAAAGCTGGAGCTGGCGGCCCCCTTCTCAGGCGACGCCTATTTTGGCAAGGCGCTGCCTGAGGTGCCCAAGACCCTTCGCGAGGCGGCCGAGCTGCTGCAGGGCTCGGAGATGCTGCGCAAGGCACTTGGCTCCGAGGTGGTGGATCACTACGTGCACACGGCCAAGTGGGAGCAGTTCGAATACGACCGCCGCATCACCGACTGGGAATTGATGCGCGGCTTCGAGCGGTATTGAGGGAATACAATCGTGCGAACACTGGTGATAGTGCTCGTGCTCGGCACGATGAACTCGGCGTTTGCAGATCGTGTCGGCGCGGCATGGCGGTGCGATATAACAACGAAATTTTCTTGTGAACCGTCAGGCTGTAAACCTAACCAACTCGGGGTGTGGAACATCGTTGATCTGGACAACAAGACGTTCTCACGATGTGGGCAATCCGGATGCGATCGATATGAGATGGTTTGGTCAGCAGTAGGCGCTTTTGTCAGCATCGCGTTGCCGGAACGCGGCGTTCTCGCAAAGATGGCGTCGGATGGCTCTCAGTATGTTGAAGTAGTGACGCTCGGGATCAGCACCCTTGTGAGCTTTGGGACGTGCAATAGGTCATGACCGCAACTGCAACGGCAGAAGTAGCCTGCATTTCGCCGATCGACGGCGCCGTAGTGGCGCGACGTTCCACCGCGTCCGCCGCTGAAATTGACGCAGCCCTCACCGCGGCCCGCAAAGCTCAGGCCGAATGGTCGCGCGTGTCCGTGCAGGAGCGCGCGGCGGCCATGCTGCGCTTCCTCGAGGCGATGCGCACATTGAACGGCGAGATCGTGCCGGAGCTGGCACGGCAGATGGGCCGGCCCGTGCGCTACGGCGGCGAGCTTCGCTCGTTGGAAGAGCGCGTCACGTACATGGCGGAGATTGCGGAAGCAGCGCTCGCGCCGCTCGCACCCGAACCTAAGGCCGGCTTCACGCGCTTCGTCCGCCGCGATCCACTGGGCATCATTCTCACCGTTGCACCGTGGAATTACCCGTTCCTCACCGCCGTCAACACCGTTGTCCCAGGCCTCATCGCCGGCAATGCCGTGATCCTGAAAGCCGCCTCGCAGACCATTCTCACCGGCGAGCGCTTTCAGCAGGCCATGGACACGGCCGGCGTACCGAAGGGCCTGTTCACCAACCTGGCGCTGAGCCACGCGGACACGGCGCGCCTGCTCTCGGGTGGTCACGTCGATCACGTGAGCTTCACGGGCTCTGTCAACGGCGGGCGCGCCGTGGAGCGCGCCGCAGCCGGCACTTTCACGTCCATCGGCCTTGAGCTCGGCGGCAAGGATCCGGCCTACGTGCGCGCCGATGCGGGCGTCGAGCACGCGATCGAGAACCTCGTTGACGGCGCATTCTTCAATTCCGGCCAGAGCTGCTGCGGCGTCGAGCGCATCTACGTGCACGAGAGCCTGCACGACCGCTTTGTCGATGGCTTCGCCGCGCTTACGAGGCAATACATCCTCGACGATCCGTTGGATGAGGCAACGACGCTCGGCCCCATGGCCGCGACGCGCTTCGCCGATGTCGTGCGCAAGCAGACGGTCGAGGCTCTGGGCAAAGGGGCGCGGTCGCTGATAAGTGCGACAAGCTTCAGGCGCAACGCCTCCGGCACCCCCTGGCTCGCGCCACAGGTGCTGACTGGCGTCGACCACACCATGAGCGTCATGAGGGAAGAAAGCTTCGGCCCTGTCGTCGGCATCATGAAAGTGAAGGACGATACCGAGGCTGTGCGCCTGATGAACGACTCTCCTTACGGCCTCACTGCCTCGATCTGGACCGCAGACAGCGATGCCGCCGCACGCCTCGGCGCCGAGATCGAGACCGGCACCGTCTACATGAACCGCTGCGATTATCTCGACCCCGGCCTCGCCTGGACCGGCGTCAAGGACACAGGCCGTGGTGCATCGCTGTCGCGGATCGGCTACGAGATGCTGACGCGGCCCAAGAGCTTTCACCTCCGCGAGGTCAAATGAAGCTGCACGCCAACTGGAATTACCCGACCTCGGTGCGCTTCGGCGCGGGGCGGATTGCCGAACTGGCCGACGCGGTCAAAATTTCGGGCATGACGCGGCCCTTGCTCGTCACCGACCCGCGCCTCGCCGTCATGCCCATGGTGCAGCAGGCCGCTGATCTGCTCGCTGCCGCCAAGCTTCCGGTGCAGATGTTCTGCGACATCAAACCCAATCCTGTTGCTGCCAATGTCGAGGCCGGCATCAAGGTGCTGCGCGAAGGCAAGCATGATGGCGTCATCGCCTTCGGCGGCGGCTCGGCGCTCGATTGCGGTAAGGTCATTGCCTTCATGGCCGGGCAGACGCGGCCCATGTGGGATTTCGAGGACGTCGGCGACTGGTGGACGCGCGCAGACCCCAAAGGCATCGCGCCCATCGTCGCCGTGCCGACCACGGCCGGCACCGGCTCGGAGGTCGGCCGTGCCGGCGTCATCACCGACGAGACGACGCACACCAAGAAAGTGATTTTCCACCCCCTGATGATGCCGAAGGTGACGATCTGCGATCCCGAGCTCACCGTCGGCATGCCGTCGCTGATCACGGCCGGCACCGGCATGGATGCGCTGGCCCACTGCCTGGAGGCCTATTGCGGTCCCTTCTATCACCCCCTGGCGGACGGCATCGCCGTCGAAGGGATCCGGCTCGTCAAGGAGAACCTCGGCTTCGCCTACACCGACGGCGCCAATCTCTCCGCACGCGCCCACATGATGTCGGCCGCCGCCATGGGCGCCACCGCGTTCCAAAAAGCACTCGGCGCCATCCACGCGCTCTCACATCCCGTTGGTGCGCTGTACGATACGCACCACGGGCTCACGAATGCGGTCTTCATGCCCTACGTGCTGATGTTCAACCGGCCGGCCATCGAGCCGCGCATCGAACGGCTGGCCGCCTACCTCGGCCTCCAGCCGAGCTTCGATGCCTTCCTGGACTGGACGCTGAAACTGCGTGGCGACATCGGCGTGCCGCACACGCTCAAGGCCTTCGGCGTCGACGACACGAAGTTCGACATCATGAGCGAAATGGCCCCCAAGGACCCAACCGCCGGCGGCAATCCCATGCCCATCGACGCCGCCGCCTGCCGCGAACTCTATGAGAAGGCCTACGCGGGCCAACTGTAGGCCGCTTCGCCGTCACCGCGGCAGGTCGCTGCGTCCCATCAGGAATTTGTCGATCGCGTGCGCCGCCTGCCGCCCCTCGCGGATGGCCCACACGACGAGGCTCTGCCCGCGCCGGATGTCGCCTGCCGCAAACAGCCGCTTGCGGCCCGCCACCTTGTAGTCACGCTCGGTGGCGTTGAGGCCCTTGAAGCGCCCGCGCGCGGTGACTTCGAGCCCTAGCTCCTGCACGACGTCGCTTTCGACCGGACCGGCAAAGCCCATGGCGAACAGCACGAGGTCCGCCGGCAGCTCGCCCTCAGATCCCGGAACGGGCTTCAGCTTGTTGTCGACGCGCGTGTACTTGAGGCCAGTCACCTTGCCGTTTTTGCCGGCAAAGCCCGTGGTCGAGATCGAGTATTCGACCTTGGCGCCTTCTGCCTGGCTCGACGACACGCGCAGCTTCAGCGGCCAGTGCGGCCACGACAGCGCCTTCGCTTCCTTCTCCGGCGGCATCGGCATGATCTCGAGCTGGGTCACCGACTTCGCCCCTTGCCGGAACGACGTTCCGATGCAGTCCGAGCCCGTATCGCCGCCGCCAATGACGATGACGTGCTTGCCGTTGGCCGAGATCTCCTTGCCCGGAATCGCAGCCTCGCCCGACACGCGCCGGTTCTGCTGCGGCAGGAATTCCATGGCGAAATGCAGGCCGTCGAGATCGCGCCCTGGTGCCCTCTCGAAGAAGTCGAACGGATGCTCCGAGCCGCCGGCAAGAAGCGTTGCGTCGGACATGAACTCGATTTCCTTCGCCGTCATATCCTTGCCGATGTGTGTGTTGCAGTGGAAGACGACGCCTTCCGCTTCCATCTGCTTCACGCGCCGTTCGACAAGATGCTTCTCCATCTTGAAGTCGGGGATGCCGTAGCGCAGCAGCCCGCCCGGCTGTGCATTGCGCTCGTAGACGTGCACCTCGTGGCCCGCCCGCGCCAGCTGCTGGGCCGCGGCGAGGCCCGCAGGCCCGGAGCCGACGATGG
>JBJXDX010000150.1:0-126043 GCA_046154585.1 Hyphomicrobiaceae bacterium
GGCCGAGAGGGAGAAGGAGCGGCAGAAGCAGCTCGCCCTCGCGCGCCGCATACACAAGAACAGGCTCGGCCCCGCCGAGGAACTGGACGCTGCGTTCGCCGCCGCCGAGTCGGCGTGGCTCCGGTACGCGGCGACGAGCCATTCCTACTTCGGCGCCCTCAGGAACGCGGACGCGTTCCGCAGGACGCTGCTCGACGACGCGCAGGTCAGGCGTGCGGGGTTCGCCTCGATGCCGACGCTCATGCAGCTTATCGGCGCCCCGACGCACCTGAGGCATCACGCGCTCCGGTGCCGGGACGCCGAGGCAACGCTGCACGCGCCGGACGCCGTCGCGGGCGAAGGCGGGGAAGAGATCACAAACGAGATAGGAGCAGAGACATGAGGGTACTTGAGAAGGTCGTCCGCGCCGGCGACGCCGGCGACGAGCTCGACAGGATCGCGAAGCGGCGCGCCCAGGAGCTCGGCGTGTCCGAGGCCGAGGCATACGTGCTGAGCATGGTCGAGCGGCCCGACCTGGCCGAGGCGGCCGTCGAGGGATACGCGGCGGACGCGGACGGCGCCGAGCGCATCGTCAAGCGGGCCGAGTCCTTGGAGGACTCGCTCGAAAGGATGGCGCACGACCGCGCCGCCCGCACGGGCGAGACATTCGCGAAAGCCTACGTCCAGATCATCGAGAGCGATTACGGGCGGGCTGCCTACGCACAGATCTGCGACCTGAGGGACGGCGCCGCGCGCCGCTCCTCCGGGCTCGGATGAGGCCGCGGCCCGGGAGGGTGGGGTGCGCGGGAGGGATCAGCCCCGCGCCTCTCCGCGAGTGCCCGCTCGGGCCGCGCCTCGATTGGGACTAGTCGGCTGGGCGGCCGCGGCGCGTGGAGAGCGGAGCGCGTGTCTCTCGTCCAGCGCGCGCACATTCGGGGCGGCCATACCCCGCGCGTCGCCGCGGCCGCCCAGCCGACACCGATAGACGGAGCGCCCGATGACCACAATCAACATGGTCAAGCCGGGGCTCGCCACATGTGTGGAGGCTGCTTAACCGCGACGCGACGCGGCTGGGGTGACCCTTCACCCCATACAACGGCGTTGCGGCCTAGAATTACCGAAGGTATGTATCGACACGATCAGGGCGAGCTGTCTGGGGGGACGCGATGCCGCGTGATGTCGCCGTTGTTTTTGTCCATGGGATCAACGCAGCCAGCTTCGACTACTCCGTCCCTATGCGCGAGAGGCTGCGCAAGGCGCTTCCCCGGCGGTTCCGACAGTACGCCAAGTACAAGTCTGTATTCTGGGCCGACATTGTCCGCGGGAGATCCCAGCTCTATCTCGAGCAGGCGAAGACCACCGCGAATATCGTAGACAACCGCTATCGTCGATTCATCGTCGAAGGCCTGGGAGATGCCGCCGCCTACCAAAAGACGAGGAATAGGGAGAATTCGGCATACTACCAAATCCAGGAAAGGATCACCCACGCACTTCGCGATGCCGAAGCGCGAGACGATCCCGAGCGCCCACTGATCTTCGTCGGGCACTCCCTCGGCTGCCACATTATCTCATCGTACGCTTGGGACATAAACCGGCTGAAGCAGATGTCAGACGCCGACCTATGCGCCTGGAACGATCCCATCGCGACGACATTCTGCGATGAACTCAGATCAGCCACGCCGTTCCGGCGTCTGGACACGTTTGCAGGGTTTGTCACCCTAGGCAGCAACATGCCCCTTTTCACCTTCATCTTCGGGCCAGACAAGGTCTTTCCGATCAGCCGACATGCAATGCTTGGCCAGTTACCCGCATTCCCGGGATCGCGACTCAGCGAAACCACCACGCAGCGCGCCAGATGGCTCAACTTCTATAGCCGCAACGACCTGCTGGGATATCCGCTCAAGCCGCTCAACAGCGCGTACTTCAGCGAGAACAGGCTCAGCGACCGCGAGGTCTGCTCAGAGGGATATCTTCGGCGAAAACTCCTGCCGTCTGCCTTCAACGCCCTGCCAGCACACCTCGGCTACTGGACCACCCCAACAGTCATTCGTGAGACTGCCCGGTTCATCCAGAGCATCATCGAGGCGGACGACCTTCCCCCCACGAAAGAGGCGTCGGTCGATCAGGTGACGACGTCGTAGCTCGCGTCGAAGACCGGGCCCGCGCATATGTAGAGTTCGCCCGAGACGCCCTGCATTACCCAGTCGCCAGCCTTTCCCGTTGCGGTCCCCTCCGTGGTTTCCACCTTGAAGGGCTCGTCCATCTTCAGCGCGGCGATCGGGATAGGACGCTTCAGCGCGCGCACACCGCCCGCGATGTCGTTCAACGCGGCGTAGCTCTGGTCGCCCACAGCAACGCGTCCACTGCCATCCCTCTTAAAAATCTTCATTGGACCCTCCCAGGCTCGGCGAGAACGAACTGATCCTATCGCTGTGGTCTGAGCATACAAGATTGCGAGAACACTCTCGCCCAGACCAGGGCGGCGGCGGCGCGGGCCGCCGCGCGCTTCGCGACGGGCGGCGCCTTCACCGTGCCGGGCGCCGAGGTCGAGACGCGGGAGCGCACGAGCGGCGGGACGAGCATCAGCGGCGGCCAGTTCGACTCGGAGATGGCGCTACCGCGTGGGGCCGCGGCGTAAAGCGGCGCTGAATATACCGTCACTTCGCTGATCCATGACCTGGCGACCCATTCGCCCTACAGTGTTACGCAACTTCAGTTTGGGAGGTGCGAGTGCTGTTGAAGCGGGCGCAAGACTTCATTGATGGCGGGGCAAATGTACTGAGCTTCTGCTCTCTTTTGCTTGATCGTATTCAAGAGAAGGGAGCCAATGGACTAGCCGCAGCACAGCTTCTGTTCGAGAGCGACTACAGCGGGTACACATTCAAGCAGGAGTTGAAGTTGATAGCCGCCTCTTCCCTTTTAGTTTGGGGCGAGGCAGGTGTTAGGGCGCTGGGCGAAGGCGCGCGGCGCAGCGACTCCTTTACCACCTATTGGCTGTGCTCGATGTTGCTGGCAAGCGTCGCCGCAGGCCGCCGGCTGCCGAGTTTTTTTGCACCGCGTGATGCGAAGCTAAAATCAACGATAGAAGATTCATTAGCCTCTCAGCCAAACCTTCCTGAACATTGCCGCGCCCAGCTCGTGTCACTTGTTCTTTCGATTGATGCGGAAGATGACGTGGCTCACTATATCGGGACGGCAATCTCCAATTTTGGAATGTCCGACGCCCTCGCAGCTAGGGAGGTGTTCGCCGCTCTATCAGCGCGATGGCTCGCCGTGAGCACTCCGGTTCTCCAGCGCTATGAGGCAATGATCCGCAACACTCCCGACAGTGAGCCGAAGTTTCAGGAATTTCTTACGCAACACCCACAGCTGCTTGACCCGATGGTGGTTACTGTATGGCCTCAGCCCAATTTGTTCGGTGCTAAGTTTCCCGATTTTGTTCTCCGAAGGATCGACGACAGCTACCTGATTATTGAAATAGAAACGCCGGCCAAGCGTCTGATCACGAAGGACGGAAACATTTCTTCGCTAGCGGTTCATGCCGAGAGGCAGGTTACCGACTATCAGTCATACCTAGGTCAGCGGCCAATCGAGGTACGAGCGTCTTTTCCAAATTTTCAAGAGGCTGACTGCCTCGTAGTCTGCGGCCTGGAAAACAAGCTGAGTCCGAAGCAGAAGAATGCGCTACGCGATGTAAATCGGACTCGCCACCGCGTGCGGCTTGTCGGCTTTGACTGGCTGGCAGAGAGAGCGCGCTCCATCGCGCAAAACGTGACCAAGCATGCTGCGCAAATTTCTACAGTGCGCCTGTCATAGGCAGCGGCAATGCTGGCTTTTATCGCGTTGGTAGAGCATCTAAGGTTAGACGGATTGCGATTCGTAGCGGTGCGGTTCACTCCACCCTTGCGAAAAGGTTGGAGTAATGGAGATTTCGTTTCAAACGAAAGCACTTCGCGACACCTGCGAGAGCGAAGAACTGTTGGTTCAACGTTATGGCTTGAAAGTCGCGCAGTTGGCCATGCGCCGACTAGCAGATCTCCGCGCGGCCATAACAGTGGGTGACATTGCTGTGGGTAACCCGCGAATCGTTCGCGGCTCACGAGCCATGCGGGTCGACCTCTGCGATGGCTTCGAAATCATATTTCGCGCCAACCATACGCAAGGGCCACTTGATGCCGACGGCAAACTGGATTGGCCAGCGGTCAAACGCATCAAGATAATGAAAATTGGGAGCAGCGGCGATGCCTAACCCAATCGGCTTCTCGCCTAGATGGTCGTCACCGCCGGGCGAAACTATTATGGACATCTTGATGCAGCGAAGGCTGTCCCAGCCCACTTTCGCAAAACAGCTCGGCCTAGGTTTGGACGATGTACGAAGGCTGACTCAGGGCTTAACAAGTATCGACTCGCAGTTGGCCGGGCAGCTTGCAGTGCTACTCGGTCCATCAAAGGAATTTTGGCTCGCTCGCGAAAGGCAGTTCCGGGAGCGCATGCATCAAGACGATTTGGAGGAAGCTCAACTATCGCCAGAAGAATGGGCTTCACAGCTACCACTTAAGGACATGGCAAGATTCGGCTGGATTGGATCGACGACCTCCAAGAAAGAAGCGGCCATAGAGTGCCTGCACTTTTTTGAGGTGCCGTCTGTCCGAGCATGGCATCGAAAATACCGAGGGGATTTGTCCGTGGCCGCGTTCCGAACTTCTCCGTCATTCGCTTCAAACCCGGCGGCTGTCGCGGCATGGTTGAAGAAGGCTGAGAAGCTGAGCAGGGAGATCGCCTGCGTTAAGTGGGATCGAAGAAAGTTTTTGGCAAAGGTCTCCGAACTCCGAAAGCTCACGCGACAGAAGGATCCAGCGCGATTTATCCCCGAGCTAACCAGTGCTTGCGCCGAATGCGGCGTGGCGCTCGTCATTTTGCGCGCACCGAGCGGCTGTCGAGCCAGTGGGGCAACGCGCTTTTTGACGCCCGAGAGAGCCCTCATCGTGTTGAGTTTCCGATATCGATCGGACGACCACTTCTGGTTCACATTTTTTCATGAAGCTGGGCACCTACTCCTCCACGATATGGACGCCCTTTTTCTGGAGGATGGAAGCGATGTCACTGCCAACGAGGAGAGAGAGGCAAATGCGTTTGCAGAGGAAGTGTTAGTTCCGCCAAGCGCTAGGGCCGAGCTGATGGCGGTTCGCCCGAGCGTAAACGACATCGTCAGGTTCGCTCGCAGACTCGGTATCTCCCCGGGCATTGTCGTTGGGCAAATGCAGCATCACGGCCGCATACGCAGGGACCGCTTTAATGGCTTGAAACGTCGCTTTGTCTGGGGCTAGGCGAAAGCACCAGTGTTAGCCATTGAATGAAACGAAGCGATGCGGGCTCTTTTGCCAGTTGCATATCGCGTCCTCGATGACTTGCATTCCCACCATAAGGTGGGATTCCAATTGCAATGCTCTGTCATCAAGCTCTCGATCGAGCCTCTTGTCTTCTGCGCTGCCTGCGAACAAAAGCCTAGCGCCGCGTAGTGGGCCGGTCCCCTCGCCTATGTAGGCCGATCCAGCTTCAATCGGCGCCAGTCCCAACTTGCTAAGCATCGTGAGGTAATCAAACCTTCCAAGCCGCCCGAACTGACGGACCGCGCTCATCGACTGGTAGAGAACCTCAAACACTTCCTTTGGATTTTGGCCCACCCTTTCGTGGATTTGTCTGATGAGTGCTTGGTGCGTGCGCGGCGGGCTTATCCAGGCAACATAGGATTCAACGACCGCCGCGAGGCCATTCTTGGCCTCTGCGCGAAGGCTTTGGTACTTTCTATGATTGCTGAATCGTCGCCCCTTGCCCTTCAGCAGGTGGAGGTTTGCCCCCAGCCAATCGCGAAAACTGCCAGGGCACGCACTGATAGTGGTCCAATCCCAATGCTCCTCTCCGCCAAGCCGGCCGTACACATCGGCCACCAATCGCCAATTGCTCTCGGCAGACTTTCCGAAGTGGGTCGCAAGGAAGACTAGCCAAAATGCCTCGTCAACGTTTCCGCGCCTATGGTGCAACACGGCTGCCTTAAGTGGATCAAAAAGGTCGGAGGATGGGTCCGTGCGGCGCGAGTCGTGATTTCCATCACGCACGCGAAACACGTACTCCACCCGGCGCAGACTATCGACGAGTTGTTCGACCAGACAATCGATATGATCGGCAGGAGAGAGACCTGGCAAGTGAAGCACTTCAGAATCAAAGCGCAGCAACTGCTGTCTAATTTGACTTGCGCGGTTGCGATCCGGCGGTCTCACGCATCTTGCCCCTGTGATGTCGCCCGATCGGGGTCAAGCTCCGAGAAATGCAATTGCGGATCGTCAACGTCAATCATTCGCGCCTTGGCTCTGCCGCGAATGAACTGGTCGTAGACCTCCGACCGCATCGCATTCTTCTCCCTAACGATTTCGCGTTTGTCGCCCCTACTCAGCAGAGCTTTGATCCGCAGGAGACGAGCAAGATCAATCCAATAAGGATCGACATCTTCTTTTGCAGAGATGGTAAGGTCGCGTTGACGTAGCCTCTCTTCGACCTGTAGCAGCCATTTTAACGAGGGCCACGGATCTCCGACCGGCATTGCAGGCATCGCTATTCGTGCCTGCCAGCCCTCGTCCAAATATTCTCGAGCCCGAGCTTCGTCGCTGTCATAGAGATGCAAACTTCCAACTGAGTGATGGTACGTCCCTATTTCGAGCCCTGCGCTTCGGGCCACTATCTCTTGCATCAGCGTGAACGCGAAGACGTCGTGGGGCAGGCCTCTGTACGCATCATTGGATCTCATATTAGTGAGCATGTGAAGCTTTCCGCCCCTGGGCATAAACTGCAAGGTGCAGGTGCAGGGAACGTCCTTCTTGTGCAGATCACGTGCAGCAAAGATCTGAATAACGGCTTGCCTTGTATCCTTCTTGTTTTGAAGCATGTCGATGATGATTTGGATCTGGCTTGGAGGCTTACCGCCAAAGATGCGTGGCCCGTAGGCGCCGGGGGCGATGACGGACCTTGGAGTTAGCCCTGCAAATTTCTTGTAGGACGGTATGTAGTACTCGACGACGTGCAACCTATTCGAGCCCGAGACATACCAGAGGGTTTCGCCGAGGCAGCTGAACAGGGTGGCTCGCTCTTCTGTGCGGCTGAAACGCGCTCGCGGATTCTCAAGGGTAATTAGATGGGCCATCAGCTCTCGAGCCGGCCCCCTAGAGGATCGCGTGCGAATTGAGCTCTTGAGAACCTTCTTGAAGGTCTTCACCAAGAGGTCGTCGAGGGTCTCCGCCTTGATGTGCATCATGCGAACCAGGGTCCACTGCGCAACACATCGTACAGTCCTGCCAGGCTTGAGGCACGAACATTGCCCTTTCGGGCCCGCGTCGGGCCTGATCGGCCCGGCCGCTCGACCGGCCGCGGCGTCCCTCGCTCGCAGCGGCGCCGAGCAAGCGCATGGTCCGACTCGCTAAAGCTCTGGTGCGGACGGAGGGACTCGAACCCTCACGACGTCGCCGTCTCAGGATTTTAAGTTATTTGCGTCATCACGCAAGATATTGAATTGACGATAGATTTTTGCATCACGTTCGTGGGTGTGTAAGTCCTTGTGTAAGTGGTTTTCGGCCGCAAGGGCGCGAAAACCCTCGTGTATGCCTGCTTCGTATGGAGCCGCCGCCGCCCTCACCCGAGGAGGGGCGCGGCGCGAGAGAAGAAGCAGGACATGCCTGCTTTGGTGGTGAGTCAGAGCTTTCTGCAGTCCCGTTTGGAATCGGTACGCGACTGCACTCAGCGCTTGGTCTTGGCCAGCAGGTCGCTGAGCGAGTTGGCACCCCGCTGATCGAGCAGCGTATCAAGATGCATGTCGCCACGAACCCCGAAATCAACGTGGTACTGCTCCTCGATGGTGCTGACGCGGGTGTCCCCGCGCTTCTCGCGGAGCGGACCTGGTTGGGTGCGAGCGCGCTCTCCCTTCATACCGGGGGCGTCGTGGCGGACGGGCGGGGCTTTCTTGTGTGCCATCTGTGGCTCCTTAAGTTATGGCAAGCTGCGACGTGATCTGGCCGCGCTCGCGAATCGCTGCGTTGCCCTCAGAATACACCACGCCGTCGCTGAATGAGAGGCGCCGTCACTTCGAACGGCGTCTTGTGCGCTTGCGCGCGGGCGCGCCGGCGCCGCGTTTTTTGGCCGGCTTGCCTGCCGCAGCTTGCGATGGCTTGCGCCGTCTGGCTGGTCGCTTGCTGGGCTCCGGCATCAATGTGAGCTGAACCGGGGTGACCTGCCTGCCGAGGACGGCTTCGAGCCCGGCGATAAGTTCGGCGCGCTTGTTTTTCGTGAGCTTGTCGAGGTTCTGCTGACGCCATTTGATCGCCGGCAGCTTCGCGGCCTTTGGCACACCGATGAGCTTCCAGTCCGGCGCACCGGATTCGAAGGAGACCAGAAAGCGCCGGTGAGCTTCCGGCATGTTGGCGACGATCAGATTGACGAGTTCGGCGCGCGCCGCCTGCAACTCCTCGATCCTCACCGGCGCCGCCGTCATGCCCTCGAAGCCGCGCAGGAATTCGCCCGAGATGTCCTTGGGCTTGCTTCCCAAAACCTCGAACATCGGCCGGTTGTGGCTCAGCAGGTAAATGATGAAGGCAGCGCGCAAATCATCATCGATGCCTTCACTCCCAAGAAGGTGCTTGACGTCAAAGAGGTCGCGCGGATGCTGCCGGTCAAGGGCGGCGACGATCTTGCCGGCATAGAGATCTGCGAAAGAAACCACCTGCATCTCGGCAAAGCCGAACATCGCTTCGACGGCGGGGGAGACGCCGCGAAGTTCGCTCTCAAATGCGCAGCCGCGCAACACTGGGGTCACCTCGATGATGATCTGCACGCCCGCTTCGCGCACGACCAGCTTGGTCACAGCTTCTTCCGCGAGCGCTTGAGTAATATGGGCAGCAGGCATGCCCTTCTCGACCCGCCCTGCGATGCGCTTCATGGCCTTGTCGATGGCACCTAACGATTTGTCGCGGGCGGAGACCGGCAGATAGGTGAGATCGATATCAACGGACAGGCGCGGAAGATCGCGGACGAAAAGATTGATCGCCGTCCCGCCCTTCAGGGCAAAGCACTTCTCTTGCGCTATGAACGGGATCGCTCGCAGCAGCAACGAGACCTGACGGCGATAGCCTTCAGCGAACGCCATCGAGGTCCTCCGGCACGGTGATCAGATGCTTGGGATCATACTTGCCACCCTTGACCAACAACCGTTTGCCCTTGCCGAGATCGATCGTCTTGCGGTCGATCCGCTTGAGCCAGGCATGCTGATGCCGCTCGGCAAAGAAGAAGAACAGGCGCTTTGCCTTGACGCTGCGGCAATCGACAAGAAGCTTTTGCAGCCTTGCGGGACTGAGCGTGCTGAGGCCCTGCATCAGCATGTCGGCCTGATGAAAGCTCTCGTGATCCGGAAGCTCGTTCAAAAGCTCGATGATTGCGCGCTCGGGCGCGGAGACTATCAGCGGCCAGCTCCATTGCCCCCACGGCAGGGCGACGACGCCGCGCTCCTGCGCGCGCTCGTCGCCGGCCAGCGGCTCGAGGCGGTGCGGCGCGGTCGACGCCACCTGCTCGCTAAAAAGCTTGGCGTCGTTGCGGTAGATGAACCGCGCCCCCGCCTTAAGATCACCGAGCCATGTCGGCGGCGGCTTGGGGCCGTAGAGATAGACTTCCGCCATCTCCTGCCGCAGATAGTGGGCAAAGCCGTGCAACTCGAGCGCAGTCCTGCCGCCGACGACCAGATCGCGGCGCAGGAATGTCTGGAGCGAGATGACGACCTGCTGCCACGCGAGCGGGCCGCGCGGGCGCATGTAGACCCGGTGCGCCGGCTGTTCCAGCCAGCCCGATGCCTCGTACTTCCTGAGGAGATTGGCGGTGTAGCCCTGACTTCGCAACCATGCCGCATCGACCGGCAGCCCTTCCGGGAGATGCTGCGCCAGCCAGTTCAGCTTTTCTGTCCTTTGTGTACTCATGGTACACATTTTACAACAATCACGAACCAGAGGCAAGTTTGAAAATGACCGTAAAAGTGTACTTACGGTACAGTTTTATGGCAAAATATAAACCACCGTGGCAGGTCTAGTTCAGGCTTCGATGGTGAGCAAGACCCATCATCGCGAACGGTCGAAGTCTTTCGCCTTCTCGCGCTCTTTCTCCTGAGCGCGATCCGCCTCGTGCGTCGTCGCTTTACTCACAGCCTTCAGCCATGAGCTGCTCAAGCTCTTGCCGGCTTCCTTGGCGCGCTCCTGCTCGAACTGCTTCAGCATCTTGATGCTCTCGCTCTCATGACGCTGATCGAGACGTTCCAGGCGCTTTTCATTAGCAATCGCTAATCGAGCCAGCCTTCGCGTCTCCGGGTCCGCGACACGCACCGGCGGGTTCAGCACAAGCTCCGCCTTCGGCTTCTTGCTCTTCTCGCGCTCCCGGAGCGCATCGCGCGCGCCGTCCAGCCACTTCTGCCTGATTTCACGTTCCGTGGCCTGCCGGTGCTTCATCGCCTCGAACACCTGGCGCTGGCGATCGTTGAGCAGGCGCTCCTGCTCGCGCGCCCATTCACGCGCCTTCTCGAAGGCGGGCCGAAGCGGATTTTCTGGCTGCCCGATCATGCGGCAAACCCGAATTGGAAGGCGGCTGCCCTGAAAACCTAACCGAAAACCGTAAGTCCGGGGATGAGAAGTCCGGCGAGCGTTAACGCTCCAGCCCGCGATCCTTACCCTTGTTCTTGCCGCCGCGATCGGCTTCCTGCTTAGCCGCCTTTACGATGGCGTTCGCGAAATCCCCGCTGGTCTTGCCGGTTGACTTCTCGCCCTGCTCCTTCTTGAACTCCTCAAGCTTCTGGTCGGTGATCGTGCGCATCTGCTCGCGATCGATCTCGCGCTGCTGACGCTCGATATCGGCAAAGCGGTCAAGCTGGGCGTGCCGCTCCTTGAGCTGGGCAACGTGCTGCACACGCTTGCCGCGTTCGGCTTCGATCTGATTGCGGTAGCGATCCTTAACGGCGCGGTCGGCCTGCGCCTTCTCGGCATGATAGCGGACGCTCAGATCCTTGCGCGCCGCCGTGTGGGCTTTCGCAAGCTCCTTGCGCGCCGCCTCCTGCCGGCGGCGGGTGATGCCGGTAAAGTCAAGCATCGCGATGATCCGCATATAGAGGCGGCTCTGCTTGTTGCGCAGCAGCTTGCGCTCCTGCTGCTGGCGCTCGCGCAGCTCCTCCCGGATGGGCGCGAACCGCTCGCGCACGGCAGTCTCCGCCGCACGGCGCTTGAGGCGCGCCTCGGCCCGCTGCCGGTGAATGCGGGCCAGATACACCTGCGAGGTGTTGCGTGCCTCCGCCGTGCGCTGCCGGCGATCGCCCGCAAGGCGCTTTTCCAGCGCGGCATCTAAGCCGGCCTGCCTTTGTTCGAACAGCGCCCAGATGGCGGTTGCAGGGTTCTTCGACCGCGAGGCCTTCTGCAGATTGAGATCGATGATGTGCGCGTTGAACTCGCGCCGCGTCCGCCCCTTGTCGATCGACGGGTAGTCGATCACACGGCCACAGCCGTTAATCCGCTCGCGGGATTTAGGACGCCCCACGTTATCGTCGATATGCTGGGCACGCGGTCCTTCGTGAATGGTGGGTGCGCGGTCGATGCCCTGGGCTTCCAGCGTGCGGCGGCTGACCCGCGCCTCAAGGCCCGCCGTCTTGAGTGCGCGGTTGCAGGCGTCTTCCCACCGTTCACGGACCCACTCGACCGCTTTGGGTCCGGGCAAGCCCGCCTTGACCCGGTCACGGGCGCTGTCGGACAGGCGCAGCACGCGCTTGCCGGTTTGAATGTCGCGGTCATGGATGGCGATATGGACATGGGGGTTGAGCTCATCCTTGCCGCGCTGATGGATGGCCGCATACCAGCCAATGCGGCCCCCCGTCAGCTCCCCCATGAACCCGGCAACAAGTCCCTCGCGCTGCGCCTCTGTAAGTTCGCGGGGCAATGCGATGCGCAGCTTGTCGAGCACCCGGGCATTCTTTCTCATCAGGCGCTCCTGGCTATCCATCCAGGTTCGCGCCTGCACAGCCTCACCTGGCATGTGATGAGAAAGAATTTCCGGCTGCGCCTCCGGGCGGCTGATGTAGCGAATATGGGCACCTGCCGTGCCCGCGTCGTGGGTGGTGCGGCCGATACTTTTGAGGTTGCAACTGTAGATCGCCATGAGCGACCACCACACACACGCACCCGCACATCACCCGTCCGCCCCGCGAACTCCGCCAGCGCGAAGCTGGCGTTCGCCGCAAGGCGAATGGGGATGCCCAGCGGCTGGGGGCGTTGCCCCCAAGAGCGGTGCTACAGCCCGTCCCGGCGTTTGAGGGACTGGCCATAGCGGCCATGAAGCGACCACGGCCCGAAGGTGCAAAACGAAGGGCCGTTGGGGGTGGCAGCGCCGGGGGACTTCGTCCTCCTCAGAGCCGTGGCGCACCAGGGTTTGCGCAGGCAAACCCAAAAGTGCGCCCTCCACAACTTCAAGTTTCGCATAATCCGCAAATGCTTACAAACTTTGGTGCAAATGTTGGTATAGCCTTCTGCGATAAAGCTAACCTCTACGCTCCGTTTCAGGCCTTCGTAGCCCGATTCGGGCCGTCCTGAACCTTCGCATTCCGGTTGTGGTGTGGAGAGACTGACGAGGACCGCTTCAGGCCGTTTCACCCCGCCTGCGCCTGCCTCCCTTTCGGCCACGGACGTTAGCCCTGTGCAGCGAATTCGCTTCCCATTTTCACCGTCTGCGCAAAAATTGATCCGGCCGCCGATGGAGCGCAAAGCCGTGCTCGAAGACCTCCCACGCGGGGTGCGTTCGCGGCGTCTGACCGAACAGCGGACGCCGTTTTCGGCATGGATCGAACCTACCGCCCTTGCAAGCAGCCAGGGCTTCCGGTTTACCCCCGCAAAAATTTTCCTCGGCGCCGTGGGCGGCACCTCGGTCGATACCGGCCAGGAATGGTCGGTGCAGGGCGGCCAGGCCATCGGCATCGGCGATGACCGGCACGCCGTCCTGTGCGCGGGCTCCCGCGCCGGCAAGGGGCGCTCGTGCCTCATCCCGACCCTGCTCGAATATTCTGGCTCGGTGCTCGCTATCGACCCCAAGGGCGAGCTTGCCAACGTCACCGCCCGCCGCCGCAAAGCGCTCGGTCAGCGCGTTTGCATCCTCGATCCGTTCGGGGTCACGGCGGTCCGCCACGGTCCGCTCAAGACCGGCTTTAACCCCCTTACCCTGCTTGAGCCCGGCAGCCCGACGCTGATCGCCGACGCCGGCCTTGTGGCCGACGCCATCGTCATCGGTTCGGCCCAGGCCGACCCGCATTGGGATGAGAGCGCGCGCAACCTGATCGAAGGGATCATTCTGCACGTCGCCACCTACCCCAAGTACGACAATGAGCGCACGCTCGTCACTGTCCGGGAACTCTTGAAGCGCGCCTTCGACAAGGTCCGCGACCTTCCCGAAGACTTCGAGGGCGATCCGCCGCCGCAGGTCCGCGCCGAACTCGTGCACAATGCCGAGCTGACTGCCGAGACCAATCCCGGCCTGTCCGCCGCCCTGGAAGGCGCGGCCCGGGATTTTTACGACAAGGCGGACCGGGAGCGCGCCTCGGTCCTGTCTGTTGCGCTGCGCAACACCAAGTTTCTCGACTACCCGGAGCTGCGCGCTTCCCTATCGTCCCACGGCTTTGATTTGACCGATCTCAAGACCGCCAAGGGCGGCTTGAGCGTCTACCTCTGCCTTCCGGCAGGGCGCATGGCGACCTGCAACAGGTGGTTCCGGCTCTTCGTGAACCTGATGCTGGAGGCAATGGAGCGCGAGCGCGGGAAGCCCCTGGTGCCCGTGCTCGCCGTTCTCGAAGAATTCCACGTCCTTGGCTACATGCAGCAGATCGAGACGGCGGCGGGCCTTGCCGCCGGATTTGGCATGAAGCTGCTCATCGTCCTGCAGGACCTGACGCAGCTCAAGCGCCATTACAAGGACGGCTGGGAGACCTTCCTCGGCAATGCCGGGATACTGGTTTTCTTCGGCAATAACGACATGACGACGCTCGACTATGTCAGCAAGCGTTGCGGGCAGACCTCGCTCATCGTCGAGCGCAAGGCTGACGTGACGGTCGATCAGCGCACGTCGGGATCAACCGGCCTGTCATGGTCGCTGGAGGTGCGCGAACTGCTCACCCCCGAGGAGGTGAGCCGGTTCTTTGGCCGCGATGACAAGCATCAACGCCAGATTCTGATCCATCCGGGCCTGCCGCCCGCCGTGATCCAGCGCGTCAAGTACGACAAGCACGAACTCTTCAAGGGAAAGTTCGATCCGCCCGAGTAATGGAGGAAACGCCGTGGCGAAGTTAGAAAAGGCGATGGCCGACTGGCCCCAGACGCAGCTCCTCAAGAAGGGCGTCGGCTTTCATATCACTGGCAGGTATGCGCATCCGAGCCTCGTGCGCTCGGTTCCGCAGTCATACGGCCTCATCGGCTTTGTGCTCGGCTTGATGGTTTTCGTCGTGACCGAGAACATCATCGCGCCGCTGTTTGTGGCGGGTGCGATGTGGGTCTTCTATTCGGTCTGGAAGGGCATGATGACCAACATGTTCGGCAAGAAGGTCGATGTGAAGATTTCACCCGATCAGATCCAGGTCCGCCAAGGCTTCGGCTACAAGAAATACGACCGCAGCGAGCCGATCGAGTTCAAGATCGAGCGGCACCAGAAGGCGCTGGAGGAATATCAACGCGAGCAGCGGCGTGGCCGCAAGATGGCGGACACCTACCGGCAAGCCATCGAGGTCGTCATGCAGTACGGCGAGAAGCGCATCGCCATCGCCGAGCTACCGGAGACGGAAATGGAACGGGCCAAGGCGCTTGTCATCAGGTTGCAAACGATTGCGAATAGTATCGACGAGGCAGTCCGAAGGATGGCAAAGGGGCAGATCGGGCCTGCCGCCGCCAACACGGGCGACTTCGGTCCTGCCCCCGAGATGAGATAAGCGTTAGCCTTTGTATTCGTCGGCGGCGCTCTTGTAGGGGTAGATTTCTTTCGATCCGCTCGGGTCCGGGAGGACTTCCTTGCCATCCTCATCGACCATGGTGACGTAGATCGTTGCCCATTTGGCGCGAAGCGTGCCGTCGAACTGCTGGAGATAGCGCGCGGCCTCGTAGATGCCGTCGCGCAGCTCCTGCATCGACAGCGGCGCGCCATCCTTGCCGCGCAGCGGAATCTTGAACGCGGAGCCTGTGCCCTTCGGCGTTTTTCCTGACTTGCTTCTGGGTCTTTTTGCTTTTCCGTACGCCCTTGCCATCAGGGAATGATAGGCGGTGCTCGCCTTTCCAAGAAGAAAAAGGGCCCCGAGGGGCCCTTTAAGTTCGGGATAAGTCGCAGGTGTT
Organism: Hyphomicrobiaceae bacterium; assembly: GCA_046154585.1. GTDB lineage: Bacteria > Pseudomonadota > Alphaproteobacteria > Rhizobiales > Hyphomicrobiaceae > CADEFX01. The sequence goes on from JBJXDX010000150.1 coordinate 15,402, forward strand.
TAGCCGGTCTTGGCCGCTTCCGCGTTCTCCTCGGCGGGCGCGCGGAGGACGATGCGTCCTGCGATGACCGGCACAAGATCGAGCTGAAGCGTAAGGCCTCCGCCGTCCTTGTGATCCCATGCCGCGCCGATGCGGGTCCAGAAGGACTTCTCTCCCCTTACGGCAACGTGCCACGCGATGAGCGCCGGCGGCTTGGGTTCTGCTTTCTGTTGGCGATCTGCGTATGTCTTGTTGCGAGTCATGGTTTGTCTCCTTTGTTTGGGGTTGCCTCGTAACGCCCACCGCTCGGGCCGGGCGGACAAGCCGTCCGGATCAAGGAGGGTCCGCGCGAGGGCTCCCGCTTCTTCCCCTTGGCGGGATACGTGTGGATGCCTTGAACCGGCGGCGCGCCCGGTCAGGTTGGCGTGAACTACGAGGCAATCACCAAGGCAAAGGGGCGATATGAAACCGTGCCGCAAACAGGCGCATACGTGATCGCTACGGAACAGAAAGAAAGAACCGCCGCGCGCAGCACCGGCACCAATTGATGCAAGGGCGACAGAGATTCCTGCCCGCACGCGCGGCATGGCCCGTGAGCAAGGGCAAGGAGGAAGAGAATTCAGAACAGCGAGGTCTGCCGGTCGGACGGATCGCGGATGCCGTAGACTTCGCGTGCCATGGCGATGGTGGCGCGACCTGCAAAAAGCGGCTTGTCTTGCACCATGTTGATGCCATCCCACGAGGCCCAGATTCTAAGGCCCGCACCTTGATAGGCGAGAGAAGGCTGTCCGGGTCCACCGGACCCTCCCATGATGCCAAGCTCATACCGCAGGGCCTCTTCCAGGTGGGCATCGGAAAGGCCCGTTCGGGCGGCCTCCGCCCAGCGGTTTCCAGCGTTCGCGAAACCTCCTGTGGCCCTGCGGAAGGCGCAGAGCTTTTCGTCATGCGTGAGAGGACGCGTCATGGCGTCCTGCCCTGCGACAGGGCGGCGTTCGCCGCGCCGATGTCGCAAAACCACTGCCAGATTTCCGAAAGAAGCGCCCCGGGTTCGCCGTGCAGCGTTCGCTGCGCGCCGTCGAACCAGTCGAGGAACCAGAATTCGATGCGGTGGCAGGACAGGTCCGGGTTCACGAAGAACCGGAATTCGTCGGAAGGACCGCCCCACGAAAGCTGGTAGCGGAAGTAGGCTTCCTTCTGATCGGGGAACGTGCCTGCGGCGACGTAGTCGAAGCAAAGGCCGTATTCGCAGAGCGTGCCGATGTCGGCGGCTTCTTCATCGCCGTTTGCGTAAGCGGCCCAGAGCCGCGTCAGGTCTTCGAGCCTGCCGTGCAGGTGCTCATCGATGCGATATTCGCAAGAGATGTTTGACATGGCGAGCCTCACACCGTGATCCGGCACGCGAGGCGCGCTTCATCGGCGTAGGCCGAGATCGTCTTCGTCGGCGCGAAGAATAGATCGCGCTCGATGGGAAGGCCGAGCTTGCCGCGCACGGATTCGAGTTCGCGGATGCTGACGCTGCCCAGCTCTGGGCAGCCCATGCCGAGATCACACAAGCCAAAGGCGATGTCGCAATCGGCTGGATCGATCTCGCTTAAAAGCCAGGTGCACTGCGCATCCGGCGTGAAGAGTTTGACGACGGGAAGAAAGTCGGGCTCGGCCCTGCCCAGTTCGGCGCATTCCTGACGGATGCGGCCGTTCTGCAAAAGGCGCTCGCGGATAGATTGAGTCAGAAGTTTCATGTGTCCTCTCCTTGTTTGCGGTTTTTCTCAAGACGCGGAGAGACACAGCCGGGCGGGTCAGCCGGACACGCACCGAAGGGGAACGGGCAACACGGGAGCCGAAGGCGAATGGAGCGGGCGGCCCGTTGCGTGTCGGGCGCGCCCGGCTATCGATGCGGCAATGATTGAGGAAAACCGCAAGGAGAGTTCATATAACCGGACGCAATGCATTCGCGTTAGGTGCGGAACGGCGAACGAAAGCGCGAGGGATCGTCACCCGCACGGGCCGGGACGCGCCGCAGCTCAAGGTGAGGACGCGGCCCGGTCGAGCCCAGTGGCGAGATAGAGCCCAATGCCGCGCAGCGGCACGCGCCGGGATTTGGTAAGGTGGCCAGATGAGCAACGGGGGTGAATACGACTGGGACTTTCTTTCCCAGAGAGAAGCGGATTTCGTCACGCAGGCTATTGCGGCGCTCGGAGAGCTGCCGTGGGCGCAGCCGCTGCTGCAGGCCATCGAGCAGAAAGGCGGCATTACTGGCGCCAACAAGGCTCTGCTGTTCGAGGCGCGCTTTGCCTATGCGCTGCGTCAGGCGGGCATGGCCCCGCAATACGAGGTTGCTGGCGAAGCGCAATCAACGATTGATTTCGGCTTTACGTCAGGACAGCAAGGCTGGCTTGTCGAGCTCATGCGGCTCGAGGAAACCGAGGCAGCGCAGGCGGCAACCACCGCTGAGGTCGATGAGGGCGGGTTTGAGTGGTTCAGACGGCTGCTGACCACCAACGCCGCCGATGCCAGGCAATCGGAGGAAGGCGAGACGCTGAAGGCGGTCGAGCGCATCTGTCAGAAATGCGAACGGGACGGCCAGCCCCACAAGTTCCCGGCTCCCACGGGCAGATACCACGCGCTCCTTGTGGACTTCCGGACTTTCCTGCATGGCGGCGACGTGCAGGACCGCATCCATGTCGGCCTTGGCGGCAGGTACGTAAAGGGGCCGTGGTATCAGCGGTTCTGGAAGAACCGGCTGATCTCGGGCGTGTACAGCGCTGAGACAACCCTGCGCGGCTCCGCGCAATGCCGCGAGCGCGTGCATTTCCTCGGCTTCGTCAACGAGACGGCCTACGAGGATGGCGCGTTTCGGGCCGCAACGCAGTTCATCGCCAACCCGCATCTGTTCGCAAACGTGCAGGCCATGCGGGACGCGATTGCGACATGGCCGGTGCAACCAGCCCAAGTCATAAACAACAAGTGAAATGCACAGCGGTGGCTTTATCCCCTCCACTCGCTCTGCCACGCCGCGAACTCGGATGGCCTGATCTGGTAGCGCGCGAAATTTCCTTCATGCAGGCTAAGCAGCTCGCTCTCGGCAACTTCCTTGAATCTCTCGCGTTCTCCGGCATCAATATTCTCGGCTGCCCAGGCGGCGACGTGGGCGACGGCGTTCTTTTTGTCCATGCGACCGCGCACGATTTCGCCGACGAGCGCGCGCAGCGCGGCGCGGTGGCGGAGCCGGAAGGGATCGGGCTCGCCCAGCGATTGGCGGACAGCGCTGTATCGGCTCGCCGAGCGCTCGTACGCCCAGATGAACACGTCTTTCAGAAGATCGACCTGGTTCAGCTCGTACACGCCGAGCACGGCCTCGGTATAGACCTGTCTTGACACATCTTCGAAGGCGAGCGGGGTCAGGTTGCCCTTGATGAGCGGGATGTTGGCGGCAAGGCGCGAAACGCGCTTGTTCACGTCATCAAAGGGCTGGAGATAGGGAAGCTGCACCATCACGAAGAAGGCCTGCTCGAACGGGTCTTTGATCGCGGCGGCTGTTGCGAGAATCTGGTCGAAGCATTCCTCGATGAGCTGCGGCACCTCTAACGGATGAAAGGCCGAGCCGTCGATGCCGACGCCGATGTGCCGCAGGCTCCCCGGCGCGTCCGGATCGGCCAGCAGGTTGTTCGCCAGCATGCCGTGCAGGTTGAGGATGGTGTAGCGATTAAAGCCGATCTCGGCGGCCTGGCTTACCAGGAACTCGATCGCGTCTTTATGATTGAGGATCATCTGCGCCTCGATCTGGTCCTTGCCTTCGGCCTGCTGGCCGAGGTCGATGAGGCGCTTGGTGTCGAGCAGGGAATAGGTGTTGCCCTCAAGGCGGCTTGAGTTCCACGACAGGTCGATGAGAAGTCTGCTCAGGATTTGCTTCGCGTAGGTGCCCGCCGGCTGTTCCCCCGTCTGCGGCGTGCCGATCTTGCGTAAGTACTCGCGCTCTTTTGCCGACAGGTAGGCGGTCGCGTTCGGCCGGTAGGTATCTAAAAACTTGCGCTCATAGCCGACGGGCTTGCGGACCTGCGGCGGCTGCCGCACATACGCCTGTATGGCGGCACCCTTCTTCGAGACCGGGACGAAAAGGCTTCCCTGCTCCTCTATGCGGGCTTCGCCGCCGATGACTTTCTCCTCGCCCGGCAGCCTGATGCGATATCGCGCCCACCGGCGCTCGCCGGTCATGGCGAGACGTTCTTTCGCAACGAGATGCTTGAGCCGGTGCTGCAGTGTCCGGCGCGGCATCGCCGTCGTGAGCGCCTGCTCGATTTGATCGAGCGATGCACCCTCGGGATGCCGGCGCACCGCGTCTTCGATTGCTTGCAGCTCCTGGTCGGGTATTGGCTTGGCCATGATTGCGTATAGACTCCTATACACAATTAAACCACGTCTATAGACAATTATCAAGCTCTATGCGCAAGGATAAGTGGTGCATAGACGCTATGCGCAGCGAAGAGCCCTAAGCGCAAGCATTAGCGCACAATCAATGTTCTTGTTATGTTCCAGAATGGCCCAGCGCAAGGCGAACTCAGCAATCGATAGCGGCTGGCCGCACCAGGTCGTGCTGCCCGCCGACCAGTGCAGCGGCGGCCACTACGTCACCAAGCATGAATTCTGCCGGGGCCTGTCGCTCTGCCCGCGTGGCCATTTCGACCGGCGCGATGATCGCGACTACGTCGTGTTCTGCTTTGCCGATGCTGCGCATGCCGCGCTCTTCCGCGAGCGTTTCGGCAGCGAGCCCGTCGATGCGAAAGCGCGCACACGGCGGTAGCCCTGCACTTCTCATTCGGGCTCTGAGGCCCGGTTAGCGACAGCTCCCTTCCTGCCTCCTCCTCTCGCCCGTCCGCTTCCATCACGGACCTTCTCTTAGCGTCCATCAAAGCACCTTTGCCTGCTGATCCGCCGCAAGTGGCACAGCACTCCTCCACTCACGTTCCGGCCGCAAGCGGTGCGGCGCGATTCAAAGGCGCACTTTTCCGTCCGCAGGAAGGCCGCGATGGACGCGGCCGAAAGCGAACGGAGGAGATCATGAGAGTCCTGTCACAAACCGAGCTAAGCCGTCTGAGCAGAGCGGAGCTTTCCATCCTGCTGCGCCGGATCGCGGGCGAGCTGCCGAACCTTGCCGAAGGCTCGGCTGAGCTTCGCAACGCGCACGTCAACCTGCAGAACATCCGCAGGGCGCTCTCGCGGCCGGAATTCAGGCCGCGCTGAGCGCGCCATCAGAGCTTGCTTGCCGACGGGCGGCGGAGGCCGTCGATGAGCACGATTTCAGAAGTCGGCCGGCCCGCCTTGGCTTCCGTGTTTTTGAGCAGGAGCAGCTCCTGCGCCTTCTTGCCAATCTGACCAACAACAATGACGACATAGAAGCCGCGCGTCGTCTCCTCTGCATCCTTATACGTCTGAAGCTGCTTGTTATAGCCCGCGACGATCTTTGGGTTGGTTGAGAGCTTGATCTCGACGAGCACCCGGCCGGTGAAGCCGGACGACATCTTGAAATCGACCGGCCCGTTGCCGGTGTCGGCTTCCGGCGTCAGATCGAGATTGTTGGCTTTGCAATAGGCATGTGCAACCGCGAAGAACAGTCGCTGAGCCGCCTTTTCAGGCCGGTTTTTACCTTGGTGATAAAGCTCTTCCGACAGGCGGCGTTTTTCAATGAGGAACTGGAACTGGTCGATGATTTTTTGAACGACGGCGGCAACGCCGTTGGCATCGATTTTTTTCGGATCAGATATCTTGAAGGGCTGCTCGGCGGCGATGGTTTCAGCGATCCGCCTCCACACCAGCTCGCCTATGGGATCGCCTGCGATATCATAAGGCTTCGGGCTGGCTCCTCGAAGGAGCTCAAGATAGATCTGAAAGCTTGCCTCGCTTCCCATCGCCCAGCGGCGCAACTCGGCCTTGTCCTTTAGGGTCTTGCGCTGCCAGATTTCAGCGATCTTCTTGTTGACCTTGTGGCGCAGGGCCGTGTTCTTTGCTGCGGCGTCAGCCACGTCGGACCAGTCCGTTGCAATCGGCAGGTCGCGCAGGACATCGGCGGGCACGAGAATGATCGGCGTCTCAGTCTTTTCAAAAGGGTTGATCGGCAGCTCGGCCTTGTAGCTGTTGCCGTTCTTGAGCGTGAGCGTCACACTCTTCGTCGAAACCTTCAAGATTTTGAGCACCCGCGCATTGAATGCCAGCAAGTCTGGCAGAATGACATTCGTCGCCATATCGCTGATGCGGTCCGGGCCTATGCCTTCCTCGAAGAGGCCCATAGCGACGAACAGGTCTGGATCGTCGACGCCAAGTTCCACAATCTCCTTGGCCGTCTGCATCACGCTGTCTGTCGTGAACGCACCCGATCCGCTGCCCGACACCGAGCCCGCGCCGTAGCCAAGGCACGTCCACTTGATCTCGGGAAATTCCATCAAGCGCCGGGCGCTGCGCCACGCGATATCATCTTGCTTCTTTGAGCCCTTGAGGAGTTTGATGACCTGCTCAAAGTGCTTCTCGTAGGTCTTGCGCGCACTCTTAGCGATTTCCGGATGCTTGCTGTCCGGGATCAGGAACGGGTCGATGAACAGCTTGGTGTCGGCGTTGAGCGTCGGATCAAGGACGCCGAGCCTCGCCAACACAGCCCCGCTGACGCCGAAGTGCTTCGAGAACCGAACGGGATTTTTGATCTTGGCCATTCGGTTCGCTTGGAAACCTCCTGTGGCTTTTCCAGTGGTTATCGCGTCTACGGCTTCCAGCCGATAGTTCCGATTTCTCCCGGATGTGCAGCGCCTTCCTTGTCGCGCCACTCGAAAATGACTTCGATTGGAAGCGACAACTTGCGCGCAAGGCCGTAGGCGATACGCCACGCATCGTGCGCATCGACGCCCTGCACGGAAATTCCGCGACTGGCCAGTGGACTGAATCCTTCGTCGGTCTTCGTGCCCTTGACGATCCGCGCGTCGGTTACGCGCAGAAGCTCGTCAAGGCTCTTGAACCGGTCGAGTCCGGTCTCGATGGCACTGCGAACAAGTTCATTCCAGTTCGGACGCGAAAGCTCGCGCCCGCTGAAGCTCGCCTTGCGGAGTTTCGTGTGGGTGAGCGAGGGCACCTCGACGGGATCGAAAGTGATCATTGCGGCGGGGTCTTTGCCGCCATGTGCGGCGGAATCTCCGCCCTCCTGGGCGTCTTCGTAGTTATCAAGCAGACGATCGATCACCGTGCTGGGGGTATCGATCAGCGGCTTGGCGTGCGCCTGCAAGCGCTTGAAGGTAGCTTCCGACAGTTCGACGCTTGGCATGAGCAGCCTCCTCTGGATTGCTGCCTAGATAGTCTAGGAAGCTATTTCTGTCAATTCCTTGAAGCGGGCGCCCTAAAACCGGCCTCAAAAGCGGCCATATGCTCGTCATAGTGAGGCTGGATATTCTGCTAACATCATGATATTATGCATGTATGATGGATATAGAAGCGGACAAAGAACCGGCCAATGAAGCGGCAATCGATCGCGGCGAAGCCATCGCCCTGATGGAACCGCTTGTGATTTCGGAGGGGTCCCGCCACCGGACAAAACTCACCGATCTTGCACTTGAACTGGGCCAGCGGGCGGCGGGCTTCCGCAAAAGCCTGCCGGAGGGCGTGATGGTCGCACTGGCCGATCTGGTGCGCTCAATGAACTGTTACTACAGCAATCTGATCGAGGGCCACGACACGCACCCGGTCGATATCGAGCGCGCGATGCGCAACGACTACAGCGCCGATCCAGTGAAGCGAAACCTCCAGCTTGAGGCCAAGGCGCATGTCGCCGTGCAGAAGTGGATCGACGATGGAAATCTGGATGGCCGCGCGTTCACGGCTGCGGGCATCTGCGAGGTTCACAAGCGCTTTTGCGACCTGATGCCCGATGAACTGCTGTGGGTCGAGTACCCGGACATCGGCGAAAAGATCCGCGTCGTTCCGGGGGCCTATCGCGAGCGGGATGTGAAGGTGGGAAGGCACATCCCCGTAAGTCCGGGAGCCGTGCCCCGCTTCATGCAGCGCTTCGAACAGGTCTATACGAAGCTTGGAAAGACCGACACCATTCTGGCCGCCGGAACCGGGCATCACCGGCTTGCGTGGATTCACCCGTTTCTCGACGGAAACGGGCGAGTCATGCGCCTGATGTCATACGCGGTGCTGCGCGAAGCTCTCGATACCGGCGGCGTGTGGTCGGTCGCGCGCGGACTTGCGCGCAATGTCGATGCCTACAAGGCGCATCTTGCCGCCTGCGATCTTCCCCGCCGCAACGATCTCGACGGCAGGGGCAACCTCAGCGAGGAAACGCTCGCCGAGTTCACAAGCTTCTTCCTTGAGACATGCATCGATCAGGTGAAATTCATGGAAGGCCTTATGCAGCCGGATGAGCTTCGCAACCGCATCCTGCTCTGGACCGAGCAAGAGATCAGAGGGGAAAGACTGCCGCCGAAGTCGGGAGCCGTGCTTGAGGCAATTCTGTATCGCGGCGTTCTGCCGCGCGGAGACGCGGCCGAACTTCTCGGCACAAGCTCACGCAACGCAAGGCGCGTGGTTTCGGCCTTAAGCGATCGCGGCGTGATCAGATCCGAGAGCACGCGCGCACCACTATTCCTTGCATTCCCCGCCACACTCGCAGGGCGCTGGATGCCGGGGCTGTTTCCGGAGCAGTAAGGCGCAGTTTCAATCAGTCACAACCGCCATCAAGTCGGCTCTCGGGGCCCGAGAAGCGCGCGCGTGCTGTGGATTACGGAAAATGACTGTGGACGGCGAGCGTGCTGAAGAAATGTATCAAAAAAACTTCTGTCCATTTGTGTATCCAATGGATACACTGCGCGATGAAAAACTCCAAGGATTCCGGGCTGCGCATCAGAGTGGATCGAGCGCTTCGCACGCAGTTCGTCGATGCGTGCCGTGCTGCCGATCGACCAGCGGCACAGGTTTTACGAGAGTTCATGCGCCAGTATGTTGAGGCGCAGAGTTCGTTCGGGAAAAAATCCGGCAGGCGGCGGGGGAAGACCGCTGCGGATAGCTCTTGAAATTTCGTACATGAAGGCATTTGGAAGTGACAGAATACTGAAGGAATTTCATGCGCGCGGGGGTCGTTGAAGAGATTGTAGACACTGACCACCAGCTCTGCAGGCGGCTGCGGGAGCTAAAGACGGTCGTTTCTGCGGTCCGAAAGTCGGCGATGACGCCACTGCAAGCATGCGAAGCAATCATAGAGGGGCGCAGTAGCGATCCAGTAGTTCGTAGCTTCTTTTCAGGTCTGCCTTCGGAGGAAAAGCACTACTGGATATCCAGCCTCTACGCGCTTCTCATGCCTAAGGAGCGTCGGCGCCGTCTGGCTACGTACTTCACCCCGCCGTATTTGGCGCGATATGTGATCGACATCATGGTCGAGGCGGGCCTTCGACCTGGCACTCACCGTATTCATGACCCCGCCTCCGGCGGTGCAGCGTTTCTTGTGCCGCTGGCGGCGCGGATCGCCAACGCATCAAGGACGAAAGGCACGAGCGCAAAGCAAACGATAGCTGCAATTGAGAAGACGCTATCCGGTGTGGAGATCGAGCCTCGGCTCGCGCGGTTGTCGGAACTTCTAATGGCAGACGCGCTCAAGTCCGAGTTAGCCTCACGGGTTCAGCCGTTGTCGGTCTCGATTTCACGAGGCAACGCGCTCAAGCAGACCGCGCCTCTCGATCTTTACGACGCGGTCGTCGCCAACCCGCCGTATGGCCGCGTATTCCGGCCTTCGAAGAAGACGCTGTCGCAGTTCGCCGCGGTTATCAGCGAAAGCTACGTCAACCTCTATTCCCTCTTTATTGAACTTGCCATCCGGAACACCCGCCCCGGCGGTCTGATCTGTTTGATCATCCCGATCTCCTTTGTCGGAGGCTCATATTTCGCCGCTCTGCGCGAGCACATTCTTAAGACAACACATGTCTTGCGGTTAGATCTGATCGACAAGCGTAGCGATGTGTTTCTGGACGTGCTGTACGACGTCGGAATCTTGCTTCTCCGAAAGAAGGGCTCACCGCAAAAGGTCGAGCCCGCCCGCTGTTCACTTCTGACGGTGGACCAAAAATCAGTCGACATGGGAGTTCTCGACCTCCCCGCGAACCCAAGCAGTCGCATCTGGGCGTTGCCTGACGGAACGGACACGGGAGAGTTTTTCCGCGACGGCTTCGAGACTTTGGGCGACTACGGCTATCTCACAAAGACGGGGTACTTCGTCTGGAACCGGGAGCAAGATCGCTATCGCGTTGGAAATAAGCCAAAGCGGCACGAGGTTCCCCTTTACTGGGCTCATAACGTTCGAGCAAACGCGCTGTGTGAGCCCGGACATGAGCAACCTTCGAACGGCAAGGCCGGATTTGTAAACGTCGCAAGCACCAAGACCGCCGTTGTCGGAAGCGACGCGATCATACTCCAGCGAACCACCAATCGCCGCCAGAAGCGAAGACTCATCGGAGGGCTTGTACGCAAGTCGCGTGTTCCCGGCGGACGCGGGTTCGTCTCCGAGAACCACACCGTGCTCATTCTGCCTGACCCGAAGGCGAAGCAAGCTGTGCCGATCGCCACACTATGCCGATTGTTGAATACCGCCGCAGTTGACGCACGTTTCCGGCGTATATCCGGCACAGTGAGTGTTTCGACGAAGGCGCTACGGGATTTGCCGCTGCCCTCGGCCAAGCAGGTACGAGAGCTGTTCCAGAGATATACGGATGACGAACGCAATGCCGAGCTTGCTTATGAAAGATCAGAAAGCGGCAAGAAGGGTCGGGCCAAATGACCCGTACCGCCAGATCGGAGAATGCCGCTCCTATCACCGAAGCACTTGCCCTCCTCGAGCGAATTCCCGCGCTGCACCGCAAAGTCGGTTCGGACGGACCGGAGATGCTCGCATCCGGAGCACGAGAGGTCATCTCCGTGCTCGAACGAGTTATCTCGACCGGAAAAAGCGAAGGTGTCTTGCTTTGGCCGAACCGTCTTGACGGCGTGGCGATCTTCCATGCGCTGGCAGCGTTGAATCGCCTAGAGAATTCCGACGCAAGGGGGTTTGCATCGCTGTACTTCCCATGGAGCCAGAACGTGGGTGCGACACAGCGAACGTTGCTGATTGATCGAGATGTCCTCGTCAGGAGCGCCATGCTTCCTCTGCAACGGGTGTATTCGAACAGGAACGATCGCTCTTATGCCTATCTAATGTCGCTTCACAGCCTCAAGCATATTGGGTCGAGTGGAAAGAGCGATAAACGAACGAAGCGAGCGCTTGAGCGCGATCCGCTCCTCATTCATCCATCCCTATATGAGATTACGCCCCAGTTAGGCATCACCGCAGAATCTCCGAGGGCCTATCAAGAACAATTCCTGCGGCGCCTTCGGCGTCACACGTGGATCGACGACTGCCCTGATCATCTAGAGGCTGTGTCCGACCCGCTGAAAGCTCCGTTCTTTATGTTCGGCGTACATTCTGACGCTGTCCGAATAGCCTTGTGGCGGCAAGCGGGCCTCGATCCGAAGCAAGGAGGAAGGCGGCCAGACGTCATACTTCTGGACCTGACACGCCGGGCAAGAAACAGATTAGGCAGCGATGCGTGGCGGCAGCGCGTGGCCAAGTTCTGCGCCACCGCGGGCGATCTCTACGGAGAATCCGCCCCTCCAATGCTAGCTCTGACAGATGACGCGTTCGTTCTGCAGGCGCTGAGGTGGGAAACTCTCAAACGTTACGACGTTCGCCGCGGCGCGAGCCCGGATAACAAGTCACCCGCGAGCGCGCTTGTTATTCTGACTCCGAGCTCGGATCTTCTCTCGACTGCATCGATTGAGGCAGGTGACGCTCCCGAGATCGTTGTAGAGGCTTATGGCGGAGAGATCCTGAGCTTTTCAGATTTCGGCCTCAAGCTGCGTCGTCGATTAGTGGATGCCGGTGACGATGAGCTCGCAAGCGCAGTCATTGACGGCATGCATGCAGTGCAGAACCTCATTGGCCTGCCCGGTTATCCCCGGCAACTGATGGATTTCGCTGAGGAAAATTACGAGCGTTTTGAGTGCCAGGCGATCCTTGCACGCTACGATCGCCTGGCGCCGCGAGGCAAGATCAAGGCGGCGCTTCAACAAGGGCTTGCTGGTGCAAACCAGAACGCCTTGGCGGAGTTCCTGAGCGCGCTCGACAAGCTGTTCGCGGCTGCCGAGTCAAATAACCCCGGATGCGAATTGTTCGACAAGTGCATACTAAGAGCAGCCTGCTCCGAGGGACGTACGCTCGTCGTGTTCTCTAGCGAACTTCTAAGGGGGTTCGCCGAGTGGCGGATAGAGGAAGATTCTTCGCTAGCTGAAATACGAACTCATCTCGGTTCGAAAATTTTGCTCGTCGACCGGCGCGAGGCTGTCGAGGTTCTTGAGGCGGAGGCGGATGGGGACATCGATCGCATCGTTTTCATGGAGCCCGGCCCAGATGATTTACTAAGCATGCTGGCCCGGTCAAGTCTCCCCAAGACATTGGTCGTCTTGGCTCACCTAGCACGGGTTGAAAACACGCTGCGCCGTACGCGTGTTCTGTTGCAGCTGGATGGAATCGAAAAAGTACGCCCAAGACTAGAGGCCGTGGCGGCAGAACTAGAACGGGTGCTTGCGGGCAGAAAAATAGATCTGCCGGATCTTGATGCCGCGCCGCCGTTACCTCGATTGGGAACACTGGACCTGACAGCGATTGGAGCGCCCGGATCAGGGCGGACACGTATCCTGTCAACCTCGGGAGGGTTCAAGATCCGAGCTTTCGACGGTTCGGAGTTTGCGCGCTATGACCCCGACGCGCTTCAGGTCTTCACTCGCTGCGATGCATCCGATCTCAAGCAGGGCGACCAGATCTGCGTCTTCACGCCCGACTTTGTGGAGTCTGCGCGAGAAAAGCTTCATCTGGCAGCGAAAGCGTCCGATATCCTGCTCCTTTATCACCGCGATGTTGCTAACGCTGCTTCGCGGTTGCCGGGCGTAGACATGGCTGGCAAAGTGCAAGCGCTAAGAGATCGGATGCTTGGGATCGAGCCATCCCTCCAGCTTCCCGGTCTGCAATCGATAAGAAGTTGGATAGACGTTACGGACCTGCTCGAAGCTTCCCGCGAGACGGTTAGACCCCAAGCACCCCGGGTGAGACGACACTTTGTCTGCATGATGAAGGCGCTTGGTATTAGCGATGACGTCGCGAGACACTATTGGGATCTTGGTGTTTTCTGGACGCGGTCCATGCGTATTCGCAATGGGGCGGCATTCCATCAGGTCTTCATGGGAATTCTTATTGACCCGCACGGGACGGCTGCGTGGCTCCCTCCGGATCGCCGGAAAGAGATCTGGCAGATCTACGAAACCGCTGAAAATCACGTCCTGACTGTGACGGCGAACGAACGGGAGACAGACAGCACATGAAGGTGATCGATTACAGGTCGCCGCCTCCTACCCTGAGGCCGTATCTCGAGGACGCAAAGGAAGCACTAACGGATTCCTTGCTCAATCTGGTCCGTCAGCGGGTCAGCGGGACCGGCGAGGAGGGCAAATTTGTTTACGGTACGAAGCCGTCGCTGCGGTTTGTATCGGGATTCTTGCTGCCTCGATATTCTGAGAGTCGCGTCGATGAAACATCCGACATTCACATCTGTACTCACGGAATAGATTGCCAGATCGGCGCGACGGGTGCGGCTCCTTCGGTCCTGACGCTCAGCTTCTCGATATATGTGCGCGCGATGCCAAGCTGGGCAGAGCTCACCGCCGCTCCCAACGAGCTCTTCCCGAATCCTCCTCTGAAAAAGGACGTCGAGACCCATATACGCGATGAGATGAAGCCACGCCTGAAAAGCGCAATGGATGCCGAAGGGGCGAAGCCGGAGAGCGAACGCCGACAGCGCAGGGACGTGCAACAACAGATCTACCGCGAGCTCCTAGCCCAGCACGGCGTGGAGATCTCGACGGATGCTTGGGTCGCGGATGAAGATCAAGAAGGCGGCGCACAGGAAGGCGGCCAACAAGAACCCGGAGAGGAACAAGCCAAGGACTCAGAGGAGTCAACGGAAGAAAGGCTCGTCGCCAATCGCGGCCGGTATAAATACAAGACCGATTCAGCTGCTCAGGAGATCGATGTCCCCCAGAAATGGTGGCGATTGCCGATCGTCACCGATCCGTTGCAAATTGATGTTTCGAGCAAAGAACAGTTCGCGGCCGCAGTCGGCGAATGGGTAGCTAAGCTTAGAGCCTCGGTCAGGAAGACGGTCGAAGCATGGATAGATTCGCCAGAAGGAAGCGATTGGGCTTACCGGCGAACAACCATCAAGCCGAGTAATTTTCGGAACGAGGCGGCGTGGGACGCCTTCCTTGCCGAGCAGCGCAAAGCCAAACCGCCTGTCGATGAGCTTGCTCCCAACATGACTGGCTTGTCATTGCTTGTGCAGGTCGAACCTGACCTACGCGATCCAACGCGGCGTAACCTTCGCGTGATGATCGAGAACAACAACGAGGCAGTCGGCAAACGGCAACGGCATCGCTTCGAGCATGCGATTCATCAGGTCGCGCTGGAGCTTGATTTACCGACCGCGATCCATCGCCGCCTGAAGCTTGACCGCGTTGAGCCCTCCTACCGGTTCCGAGATTTTCTGACCTATCCGGCGATCGGCATCAATTGCGGCGTGACCGACTCTCGGTCGGGAGACCGCACGAAACTGATGACCACGTGGATGCCAAGGTACAATCAGCCCCGACTGGCTCCTTCTTCGATCGACGGCGTCCCAATGGAGTTTGAGGCGCTAGCGGACGAGCGCTTTGATCCATCGGTTCTTCGCAAGATCGTGGAGTCATACAGGGACTGGATTGCGAACGAGAAGGTGACCCTCGATCCGGCACGCGGGTCAGAGAGCGCGGAAGAGGCCGATCGAGAGACCGAGAAATTTCGCGATGACTTGGCAAATTATGGGCGGGAGGCTGATCGAATCGAACTGGGCATCGGCTTGTTGGAACACTCATTCAAAAGTTTTACGTCGGATCGCGATTCCAACGAGGCAGCTCCCTATAAAGCGTGGCGCTTCCTCAACAGGACCTTTGGAGATGTAGGGGCGCGGCGTGGAATCAAGGGGTGGCGCCTTTTCCAGCTGACCTTTGTGCTTGCGCACGTTCCCACCATCAGCTCGCGCATGGATGCGTACGCGAAAGCGCCCTGGTTTGATCCGGACTTCGACGAAGAGACCGCGACACTTCTCTATTTTCCTACGGGTGGCGGCAAATCAGAGGCCTTCTTCGGGCTTCTCGTCTTCAATCTGTTCCTTGACAGGTTGCGGGGCAAGAATTTGGGCGTAACCGCTCTCGTTCGTTATCCGCTACGTCTTCTCACGCTCCAGCAAGCTCAGAGACTTCTATTCATAGTAGTGCGCGCCGAATTCGTGCGCCGCGCCGCAAAGCTTGCGGGATCACCGTTCGAAATCGGATTTTGGGTTGGAAGCGGCAATACGCCGAACAGACCGGATGATGACCGACTGGAGCCCGTCCCTGAAAGGGCTGACGGAAAGCACAAGAACGATGACCGGCTTGGGCTTGAGTACCAGTCCGTCAACGAGAGCTTCAACAAGATCCCAAAATGTCCGATTTGCGATCAAGCGACAGGACTGCGCCGCATCTCGACTGGCGGCGAGCCGGAGATCGGCATTTTCTGTTTCAACGAGAAGTGTGAATGGAACACAAAGACGGACTTTAGCCAACTCCCGCTTCTCATCATCGACCGCGACATCTACCGCCACGCACCGTCGATCCTGCTAGGCGTTATCGACAAGCTCGCGTTGATCGGACAGCATCCCGCAACGATCAATCGTGTCATTGCCATGTTTGGGTTTGCGCGTTGGAGAGAGCGCGCGACAGGCCGGTTGGTCGTTCCGTCCCGCAAGATGTTGAAGGAAGGGGCGGCCGCAAACAGCTGTGAAGAGCTGGCGCCGGCGTACAAGACCGGTGCTGAGATATTCCATGACCCGTTCCCGTCCTTGATTATCCAAGACGAAGCGCACTTGCTTGAGGAAAGCCTCGGAACATTTGCCGGCCTCTTTGAGACGATGTTGGAGCAGCTTTTCAAGAGAGCTGCCGATCTGCTGGGTCCAAGGGTAGCCCGCAGCCCCTTTGGTCAGAAGCCGCCAAGGCTGGCCAAAGTCGTGGCAGCGACTGCGACGGTCAGTGTGCCTCAGCAGCAGTTTGGTGCGCTCTACCAGCGTCGGCACATGCACTTCCCCTACCCGGGACCGTCGATCTACCGATCATTTTATGCGGTTCCCGCGACCGCAGTTAACCCCGGTAGGGCGAACCTTGGTGGGAATACTGCCAAGGCTCCGGAAATCGAGGCGCCATGGATGCGCGTCTATGCATCCATAATGACGAACGGTAAAAATCATACTGTTACGACGGTCAACGTTTTGTCCGCGTACCACTTGGCTATCAGCGAACTTTGGTCCGCCATTCAAGATCCAGCCAAAAGGCAATCCGCGGTCGACAAACTCATAGCTTCACTGACGCAGGTAACGCCGCTTCTTGGCATGCACAGCCGTGCACTGTCTGAATGCGCCAAGGACCCCGACGCCTTTGCGAGCTTGCTCGATTTATTCCGCATATCGTTGACATACGTGACCAACAAGAAAGGCGGTGATCAAGTCATCGACGCCTTCCGCGAAGAGGTTACAAAATTCCACAAGCGATACGGGCAGCCGCTCTCCCAGTTCCATAACGACCTTATTTCCGGTGGCGTTGATGTTGCGCAGATACAGTCCGTTATGCGCAAGGCGGAAGGCGGATATGGTCCCGGCGACGACCTGCCGGAGCTTGACCAAAGCCTTCGAAATATCGTCGCGACGTCCGCCATCTCTCATGGCGTGGACGTCGACAAGTTCAACGCAATGTTCTTTGCAGGCATGCCCAGCGACATTGCGGAATTTATTCAGGCTTCATCGCGCGTGGGCCGCATGCATGTCGGCTTTTGCTTGCTGGTTCCGACGCCGCACGCCCGCCGCGACAGGTACATCGTTGAGACGCACGACGTATTCAATCGCTTCCTCGAAAGAATGATCGCGCCCCCTGCAATAACGCGTTGGGCGGCGAGCGCACACGATCGCGTTCTGACAAGCTTGTTCCAAGCATGGCTTAGCGGCTGGGCGGAGCAAAAACTTTTTATCGACGAGCCCTCTGATCAAAAGTCGCGCGCACCTGTTTTCGAGACTGTGAGCGACGTGAGCAAACTGGTCACGTCGCTCCTTCCCGGGGCAGCGAAGGACTTCATGGAATTCGCAGTGGCGGCTATCGGCGTTGAAGGACGCGGCTCCGCACACCTCGGCGCCGCGCCTCATGCGGAATATTACGGCGGCAGCATTCGCGATCTGGCCAAGCGGTTGACGGACGAATTCCGGACGCAGTACGGCACGACGCGGCTTAGTGACTTTTGGGAAAATTCTCCGGTCGGGCAGAAGCCCATGACGTCACTGCGGGATATTGACGAGGCAGGGCGTTTTATTCCCGCGCTCGGATTCGGACGGGGGCCACGCGGGGCGGACGACAGGGAACTTGTAAAACACGCATTAAAGGTCGTGAGGCGCCAATCGGGACGGGTCAGCGAATTGGACGACGAAGAAGGGGAAGGCTGAACCGTGCACAGGTCCAGAACACAGATCGCAACTGCCTACGCGCCGGGGGCACTGTTTACTTATGAAGGAGGCATGGGCTGCTGCGTCTCCGTTCCACTGTCCGCACCCGCCATTTTGCCGTCCGCGGCAGTGCAAAAGCAGCTGTTCGACCATTTGCAAGACTTTGTCGAAAGCTGGTTCGACCGGGCAATGCGCTCGCGCACAGCGCCTGCCGTATTGCCCCAACAGTGCGTTGATGGTGCTTTCCTCAATCACAAGAACGAACCCGTGGCCGACCCCGGTCAGTTCGTACTTTGCCAGCCAAGCAGAATTGGCTTTGTCCCCGATCCCCTTGTGTTTGTCTGCAGTGACTGCGGGCTTTTGCAGGAATTTGATGGGACGCAGGATCTCAAACAAAATTGGGCAAGAACCGAAAAGCGTGAGGACTGTCCGCACGCGTCGCCTAAGCGGCACAATTGGCGGCAAGTTGATGTCATCTTCGCTCACTGGTCCGGTAATTACAGCGGCCTAAGCCCTTACCGCTACGTGATGGGCCCCGACGGTCGCGTGGACAAGATTCGGAAATGCCAGAACTGCAATCACGACGAATACAAACTAGTCACCAAGGGCTCACCGTTCTTTAGCGACTGGCGATTCCAGTGCGTGAAGTGCCTGTCGGCAAAAGAACTCGTACAAGCAGACCGTGAAACGCTTGAACTTCTGAAGCCGCGCATGGACCGCGGCGAAGGCAATCTCCCCAAAGAATGGAACATGTTGCCAGTATCGTACCGCGCGTCTTCCGTGTTCTACGCGCAGAAAGACAGCTTCATCTTATTCCGCGATGCAGATGTCATCTCCTTACTAGCTGCGGCGCGCCGCGAAGACCTCATTGCCCGGCTGATGAAGATCTACAATTTTCCGGGCACGGCTCTCGACCATCAGGAAGTGATCAGGCAGCTAAGGGCGAACGGCCGACAAGCCGAGTGCCGCGAATACGAAGCGCTTGTGCAAATTCTCAATCTCATTCCCGACGCGCTCAAGCCCAATCAGGAAAGTTCGCTCGCTGAAAAGCGCGCGAACTATGAGGCAGCGGGCTTGGTCGCAAGGCAGCATCGAGAGTCGGCTGCTCTGCGGAGCCAAGTAGAGGCTAATCAGGATTGGGCGCGTCGGTACAACCCCATACGGCTTGGCATAGAGCACGCATCGCTTCGCAGCGAACAGGTCGAAAGACAGGGCTCTGACCCCACTCTCCCCGCGATATCCGTCACGAACCCCGACGTATGCGACATCGACAAGAATGATGCAGCCGCGCGAAGTTCCTATAGCGCTGCCGTGGGACAGAGGCTCTCGCAGATCGGACTTGACGAGTTGGTGCTCCTGCGTGGCCTAGAGATATGCGAGTTCAGCTTCGGCTATACGCGGGTGAGCTCGACGCCAGTGACAGAAGTCAAGGAACGCCAGATGCCCGTAAGGCTTCGGGCGTTCAGTCACGCAGAGAGGAACAAGCGGCCGATCTACCTTCTCCAGCAGAAGAACGAAGGATTCTATTTGCGGCTCAATGAGGCGCGCGTTATCCGGTGGCTGCAGGCGAATGGGATAAATGACCAATTGCCTCCCCGGGATGGTATGCAGCTAGGGGGATTGCTGATTGAGCAATACGAGGATTTCGGTCGCTTCCTTGATCAGTATCGCGAAAGGACAGCGGACAGTCGCGCGCTGAGAACAATCCCGAGCTATGTGTACATGCTGCTCCATACGATGGCGCATCATTTTGCACATGCCGTGGTAGAGTTCTCGGGACTCGATCACGGATCTATCGGCGAGTATGTTTTCCCGGCTGATCTGTCCTTCCTTGTCTACCGGAAGGGCATGACGCCGGATCTCGGCAATCTATCGGCGATGTGGCGCAACCACGGTCAGACAGTCCTTGATCGCTTATTGTGGGATCGCGCGCTTAAGTGCGACGGCGGATCGCTCTGCGATCAGCGCGGCGGCGCCTGCCCGGCTTGCATTATGGCGCCGGACGTCGCCTGTATTGCATCAAACAACCTGTTGAGCCGCGCAGCCCTGAACGGCGGGGAACCGCCGAGCTGGGACATTGATCGTTCTCGGCTGACCGGCTTTTTCAGAATTCCGTGACCCCATGAAACTCGATTTGCCCGAAGAAGCGTTGCTTGATGCCGTTTCCTTCGATCCGCGCGGGGCGGCATTGATGTTGCAGCAGCTTGCCACCGCGCAGGTTTCGATTGCGCGCGCGGGGCTTTTGGACGACATGCGTGGAGGCGCAAACCTCTCGCCTCAACGATTTCAAGACCTGTTGGAGGCGCTGATAGGCGCAGGCGCTATAAGTCGGTCACCGGACGGTGTTAGCCTTGCAATAACACAGGGAGACGCGTTGCGTCACGCTGCCGTGCTAAGAGGTGCCGCTTACGCAAAGTACCGACACCGAGACTCAAATTCGGTAGAGATTACCCTCAGCCCCCCGGCCCATCCCTCACGCTTGATGGAGGTCTTACCCAAAAGTGGATTCTCGTGGGCTGGCCTTTATCATACCACGGACAGCCTTGCCGAGCTTGCGAGCCAAGCTCGGCGACGCTTCGTGATTGCAAGCCCCTTCATAGATAAAGAAGGGATGGACTGGGTCGAGAGCCTGTTTGATGCCACGGCAAAGCACCCAATTCAGCGCATCCTGATAATTCGGGGCCGCGAGGCAGAGGACGAATACTTGTTGCGTGAGCGCAGCAAAGCGCTACACGACCGAGGAGTTTCGGTTCTGAGGTACGATATCGAGCATGACCGGGCCGTCAGACCACTTGGATACGAGTCCTTCCATGCCAAGTTGATGCTAGCCGACGACGACAAGGCTTATGTGGGATCATCGAACATGACCCGCTATTCGCGCGATTACTCAATGGAATGCGGGGTCGTGATCCGGGGCCCTGGTGCCGCCCCTGTCGCCGCGCTTATTGACGCAATCATTCGCATTTCAAAGCCGTGGGTTTTTTAGGATCACAGCTTTTCCCTTTGCCACAACCTTGCCACAGGCTCAGAAAGCCCAAGACGGAGAATGGCGGATTTCTGCGGGTTACGGCGGACCGATTTGTTGTGGCAGAAACGGCCCCGAAGGGCCGTTCTTTTCCGTAGTACTTATCTATCTAATTGATTTGATTATGGTCGGGGCGACAAGATTTGAACTTGCGACCCCTTGCACCCCATGAAACAAAAATGGCGGATTTCTGCGGGTTCTAGACGACACTCGCCACAGATTTGCCACAAGAATCCTGCCGCAGCGCAGAAAGCATGCCGGACGCAGGCGCTTTGAGGTTCTCGTCATCGTCGAGAAGATGGCCGTAGACGTTCAGTGTCGTCTCGATGTTCGAATGACCCATCAACGTCTGGAGCTTTTTTAGGTTCGTGCCCTTCTCGATATGCATCGATGCGAAGAAGTGGCGTAGGTCATAGGGGCGATACTTGGGTTGTTCCACCGTCTCGCCGTCCTCCTCGATCCTATCCACCAGTCCGGCCTCCAAGCAGGCCATATTAAATCCACGGCGCTGCCAGTTTCGGCGGCAAAGCCATTTGCCGTTGGCGGCGGGGAACACGAGATCGTAGCGGTTCTCGGCGGCGTGGTGTTCCGCGTAGTGGCGGACCATCTCGATCACGTCCGGGCTTATCTCGATGAACCGCCGGCCCGATGGCGTCTTGGTGACAGAGATTTCATGGCCGCTGCCGTCGATCGCACGGTCAACCAGGACACCATTGTTGCGAAGAGAGGAATTGCTGAGGGCCAGGTACTCTTGCGGGCGCATGCCGGAGTCTGCGGCGAGATAGAGTATCGGACGGTAGCGCCGCCATGTGCGGCGGAGGAGTTCGTTTTTCGAGTTCGCGAGCCGGTCGGCAGCTTCCAGCAAAGCGATGATGTCCTGCTTGCTTGGAATGCTGATCGGTTCCGCATACCGGGAGTCTGCGCGCACACAGATCCCCTGAGCGGCGTTGTGCTGAAGCACGCCGCGTATGGTCATTTCCTTCAGGACGGAGTGCAGGGTGGAGAGAACCTTGCTCGCAACAGCCCTGCTGGTGCCTTCTTCGAGGAGCCATGAGCGGAAGGCCACCACATCGGGCGGCGTCAGTTCGTGAACAGGCCTTGGCCAGTCGTATTCCTTGATGAAGGAAACGCGGTACTCGTAGTTTTTGCACGTGTATTTGCTGACGGGCTCACGCCCATTGAGACCTTCTTTCTCGCAAACGCGCAGCCATTTTTCGGCAGCGTCGGCTACGGTGCTGATATCGGGATCGCGACGGGTCGTCGGGGCTAACGTCCTGCCGCTTTCGAGGAAGGCGCGGGCTTCCTTAGCAGTCTCGAACGTCGCGTAAGCGTAGCCGCCCTTGGCCCCGGTGTTCGCATATCGTACCTGGTACGTCGTTCCTTTGCTGCCTGTGCGCTTCCTGATGTCTGCCATTATTCCCTACTGCGCCCGGCGTGCCGGACAAACTGGTCCTCCAGCTTTCTGGTGTTGTTCAGGGCTTTGACCTGAAGCTCGCGGTATATGCGCACGAGATCGCCCTTCTCGATCTTGAGCCGTCCGTCGATCGGATCGATGAAGAAGGGAAGCTTGCGGTGACCGTTCGCGTCAGCCTCGGCTGCGCGTTTCATCTGGCGTTCGGAAAGCGAAAGTCCGAGCTCAGAAAGAACGGCGCGAGCTTGAGTAAGATCAATGTAACAGGGCAAATCCATTTAAATCAACAAATAAACCAGAAATATAAACATCGACTAATATAAGACAATTATATCATTTCGGAAATTGAAACGCCAATATTTTCCTTCTTTGGATGCACAATCGCAATGTGGGCGACGGACTCGTCCTTCGCTCATGTCAAGGCCACTATTGGTGCGCTGCTTTGTAAGCTTCGAATTCCTTGCGCAATTCATTGACCGCATCCATGTGATTGTCGTTTGCGGCTTTTAGCTCGGTGCGCAGATTGTCGTTATCTGCCTTGAGTTCTTTGATGGCTTCGGTCATGGGCGCGATCAGACCGATATAGTTGACGGTCATTGTTCCCATCTCGTCGCCTGCGGTCTGGACGAGTTCGGGGTAGATCTTCTGAAGGTCCTGGGCGGAGAAGCCGAACTCGGTTCTTGCCTGGGCATCGCCTTTCATACGGAAGGAGATACCTCGCAGACCTGCAATCTTGGTCAGCGATCCGTCAAGCGGAGCGACATCAATCTTCAAACGGATGTCCGAGACGTCGGCGATCACTCCCGTATATTCGATGTCGCCGGTAACATCGAGCGCAACGCTCGGATCAGCGGCCTGATTGATGCTCATACCCGTCGAGGTGATGCGGATGCGTTCGGTGCCGCCCGTGGCCAAGGAAAGCTTGTCGGCAGTGGCCGCAAACATTCCCGTATCGCCATCAGCGTTGAAGCTGTAGGCCGGCGCAGCTGCGGAACCGACGGGGTTCGCCAGCAGCGGGAAGGAAACGCCGCCCGAGCCAAGCTGCGTCCATGTCGCGCCTTCGGCGTCGTAAAACTCGATCTTGTCGTTTGGCGTCGCCGTGGTGTTATAGCGGATCATGCCAGCAACGCCGGCGTCGGGGCGTTGCGTATCCGTGCCGCCGGGAAGCGTGATCGCACTGGTTCCCCCGAAGACCGCCGTTGAAAGTTCCGTCGCGCCCGGCGATTGTATTGTCAGCCTCGTTGTTGCACCATCTGTACGCAGGGCAATGTTGCCGTCCGTGTTCCCGTTACCGGCCGTGATTGTTACAGAGCCGCCGATGCCGAATGCATCGGCCGCAGTCAGTGTCACGTTGCCTGACTGGGCGCTTGTTGATGTGGAGCCTCCCGCGCCGCTCGTGATAGTGACAGCACCGCCATTTTTGTCTGAGTTGCCCGCACCGGCCGTTAGTGTGATTGCAGCCCCAGTGCCGCCGCCCGCCGTGACTCCGCCCGCACCGGCGGTAATATTGACCTGACCGCCCGCACCCGTCGCCAGCCCGTTTCCGGCCTGCAAGGTGAGCGCGCCGCCGTTTCCAAGGACCGTCGCAGTCTTACCGATGATCCTTATGCCAAGACCGGCACCGTTCGTATCGGTTCCGACATTGGTGATGGTCGGTGCGTTGCCCGTCGTGTTGGGCGTGATGCGCAGGTAGTTGACGCCTGAGGCAACGGTGCCAAGTTCAAGAACTTCTGTACCGCCCGTGGTGAATTCCACGGTGTCAGCAGTGTCGCTGAACATGCCTGTGTTGCTGTCGGCATTGAAACTGTACGCAGGCGCCGCCGCCGTGCCCGTCGGGTTCGCAAGCAGCGGAAAGCTTACGCCGCCGCCGGAGCCAAGCTGCACCCAGGCTGCGCCTTCGGCGTCGTAGTATTCGATCTTGTCGTTCGGAGTCGCCGTCGAGTTATAGCGGACCATGCCCGCCACGCCCGTATCCGGGCGCTGCGCGTCCGTGCCGGCTGGCAGAATGATTGCGCTGGTGCCTTGAAACTCTGCTGTAGCATCTTCCGCCGTGCCGGGGGGCGTCAGCAGCAGGTTTACTAAGGCACCGTTGTTCGTTCTCAGCCCGATACTTCCGGAGACGCCCGCGCCAGTGCCATTGCCAGTCGTCAGTATTATATCGCCGCCGCTTCTGTCGGTGCCTACACCGCTACGAGTTGTAATATACATAGCACCACCATTACCATCTGATGCAGAACCAGACTCGAGGTTCATGTTGCCGCCATTACCGCCAGCACCGCTTCCCGCACCAGCCCCCATTATGATACTACCACCCTGACCTGGCCCAGAAGCGTTTGCCGCAATAATCGTAAGGCCACGACCCAGGCCGTTCGTATCGGTACCCACGTTCGTCAGGATCGGATCGGCAGAAGCCGTGCCCGGAACAAATCTCAAGTAGTTGGTGCCCGATGCTATCGTTGCCAGTTCAAGCACCTGAATCCCGTTCGCAGCAAACTCCACCGTGTCCGCCGTGTCGCTGAACATGCCGGTGTTGCTATCGGCATTGAAGCTGTAGGCCGGAGCCGCCGCTGTGCCCGTCGGGCTCGCCAACTTCGGGTAGGTCTCGCCGCTTGGCGCATTCTGCGTGCAATCGATGAGCGTGCCGCCGGCATCGGCCGCGCACCATTTGGAGGCGGTCAGCGCGCCGACCTGCGGGTCCTGCTCGGCGGTGTTGGCAACGCCGCCCTGCAGCAGGGCGCCCTCGAAAAAGGTGACGTCGTTTGCGCTAGCGCCGCCTACGGCGCCGGATCCGGATCCCGTGACGATCGCATATGCTGTCAAATAGTCCGTCGAACCGTTCATATCGACAATGGCAGTAACGGTGTCCATCGTTTGCGTTACACTGGACGTGGGGTCCCAGTTCCGCGAATAGACCGCACCGTTCTTGTAGATCATGGCGCTGCACGACGTTGTGCCGCTAAGGACTCCGCAAGCCACGCTGAACGTGACAATGTATTTGCCGGCGATGGTCGGCGTAAAGACTTCCGCTGCAAGGTCAAAATTGTTGTTGGTGTCGAATACTTCTGTGGCCCACGTCACGAGCGTGGCCGTGCCAAGCGTTACAATCTGATCCGCCGTTTTCTGGACACGGAACGCAACGGGTGTTCCGGTGGTGTTGCTGTTCACCCAGCTCGTGCCATTACAGATGAGCACGACTTGTGCACCGTCCTGGTCGGCATCGGCTGTCATGCGGGTCGCACCGGTTGGAAAGCCGGCGCAGGAGCTGCCGGGGGCCGTGTCTCCGCCCACAAGCTGCGCGGCCGCCGGGCGCGCGGCAAGGATATAGGCGGCGAATACCAAGAGGACGAGAAAACTGCAGCGCGTTGGCGGCCTTCTTTTCCGAGAAGCCACCCCCAATCGAACTGCTACCGGCGATGTCGCCGCATGCGTCGAAGACTTCGGCGGAAGAGAACGGACCCGAATACAAGAGCGTAATGCTACGAAAAGCCCGTGACGCATCAAAACCCCACTTTTTGAAATACAAAAACAAAGGCAATAATTAACATTTTAATACTGAAATTAATAACAATCCATTACTTTCTTGTTTTCATAGAAATACGGAATTGCCGATATGATATTGATTCGACGAATAAATGAGCATATTGCGTCGCGTTTATTCGATGGGATTTTTCTGGGGAGGAATTAGCGGCTACCGTGGGCGATAATTTTGCCCCGGCTGCCCGTGGCACGGGCGGCGCGCGGGATGGTGCGGGCGGGGGGACTCGAACCCCCACAGGCCTTGCGGCCCTACGGATTTTCTTACCAGCTACGGCTTTCGCCGCCCGCGCCATCGCGCATGTGCGCGCGGCGAGTTTGTGGTCTGGACTATCCCTTCACCGTGCGCCGCTGTTGGCGGCGTTTAGGTGCTGCCCGTCTAGTCTCTACACCTTCCCGGCTAAGGGCTTGGCTCGGGATTACCATGTGAAAGGTTTCCCCGAATTTGGGCAGTTCTACGTCGCGGATTTCCCCGCGCGCACTCAAGTTGACTTAAGTCCGTTGCGTCTACCAGTTTCGCCACGCCCGCGTCTGTCAGGCGCTGGAGCCTTTCTCGCCCTGCGCCTGTTGTTGCCTTCGCCGCCGCGCCTTGCGCCTGTTGATCGCCGAAGCATCGAGGCGGTTCTTGAGGTGAACCGCATAGTATTTCTCGATCATCTCGACGCTGGTGCGGCAGTTCTTTGCGATCTGGTAGATATCCGCGCCCTCCAGTAGGCGCAAGCAGATGTAGGTATGCCGAAGGCTATAGGCTGTGCGCGCATTTCCCTCGCGGTCATGCTTCAGGCCCTCTTCCTTGAGGATACGCCCTAACAGGACTCGGTGCGACTTGGGGAAAAGCCGGTCGGTCGGCTTCGGATCGTTGCGCTCCTGCAAGCGCCGGAACGGATGCACGGCCCCGGCCGTGCTCTTGCAGTAGCCGACGCCGCGCTTCCCGCGCACCTCGATCTCAAGGATGGTTTCGCTGCTGCCCTCATCGTCGATGACGGAGACATCGCGGTACTCAAGCCGTGCTGCCTCGTCCGGTCGCAGGCCGGTGTTGGCCATGAACAGGACGTAGTCGTGAAGCTGCTCGCACTCCCACCGGTAGCGTTCGCGCCGGGGCGCAAGCGCCCGCCTGCGCGTTGCCTCGTAGAGCTTCTTGTACTCTTCCGCCGAGAACCATGCCCGGTGGGCGATCTTGCCTGCGGCCCGGTACGGCTCCGACATGTCGGGAAGATGCGTGAGCCAGCCGTGCCGGAGGCCGGTTTTGAGGACCTGACGGAGGCACACCATTTCCTGATGCAGGGTGTTACGGGCCGGGGGTTTGCCGCGCCGGGTCTGCATGGTGCGGCGGTGCATCCGGTATTCCTGCAGCTTGCCAGCCGTGACTTCTGAAAGCCCGAGCTTGCCGAAGAAGGGCGTCAGGTAAACGCGCAGCCGGATGCGGTGGCCCTCGACATAGGCGGGGTGCCGGTTGCCTTCCGTGATGACCGGGAACTCCTTCATGAACTGGCCTGCGGCTTCGGCGAAGGTCTTCTCGGTTTTGATCTCGCCGCGCCGGAGCTTGCCCTTGAGCTCCAGATACCAGTCCTCGGCAAAGTCCTTTGCCTTGGCGAGGCTCTCTTCCTTCGTGGTGACGCGCCGGTTGCGCCCGGCGAGATAGGCCGCGCACTGCCAGTGGCGGCCAGAGCCGCGCCGGTAGAGATGGACCTTGCCGCCCATGATGGTGTGGGTTTCGGCCATGGGCGCACCCGGAAGGTGTGGAAGAATGTGTAAGGCTTGTGTAAGCCTTTTTTCCGGGTCAAAGAAGTAAAAAAACGCCTCTAAAGCACTGATCTAAAATGATGATTAACGATCATCAAGTTGCATGTTTTTATGGTTTTAAGTCCTGTGTGTCTACCTGTTCCACCACGTCCGCTAATCCGGCGCACGTTATGGGGCGTCCCGGTCGGCATGGCAACGCATGAGACGCGTAAATATGGCGGACAATGCGGACGGCCGGCGCAATCCTGACGCAGATTTTTCATCAATCCGCCGGCAATTTGCCGCTTTTGCGCGACGCCGCGCAAACATCTGCGCGAGCGGCAAAAAAACGACGAGCCCGCGCATTGACACCCTACGGGCGATGGGTCACGAATCCGGTGGAGGAACTTCTCTCTCTGACGCTTTCGGTGGCGCATGCGTGGGGACGTGGCGCGACCGGCTCATCGTGGTATTGCACCGGCGTGTGGTGGGCAGCGAGAGCGGGACGACACCTCGAGATGCGGGATTGATGCAGTCTTCGTCGTGTGGCGTCAGGGGAGATCACCGCATGTTCACCAAGAAACTGTCGAATTCGGGTAGCGACGAGGGAGCAGATGTGTCGACGACAGCGCACGTCACGCCGCCGCCACCCAGACAGCGCCCCACCACGGGCAAGACCGATGCGGGTGACGGCGTCGTCCTCATCGGCAAGGGCACGCGCGTGATCGGCGAGATCAGCGACTGCACGACGGTGGAGATCCAAGGCGTGGTGGAAGGCAAGCTGCTCGCCAGCTCCGTGATCATCCGCGAAGGCGGCGGCTTCAAGGGCAGCCTGCAGGCGGATCAGGCCGAGATTCACGGCGTGATGGAGGGCAATGCGGTCGTCAACGACCTGCTCGACATCCGCTCAACGGGGACAGTCGCCGCTGACCTCGCGTACGGCCGCCTGTCGGTCGAGGCGGGCGGACAAATGACGGGCAACATCCTGGCGCGGATCTCGATCGAAAATGGCGGCGCATCCAAATCGGCGTCGACCGAGGTGGCAACGACCAACGGCAATGGCCGGCATACCGGCAATGGCTGGACGTGACGCGATCAGCGCGCGCTGCGTCGCGCTTCGTCGACCGCTGCGGTCAGAAGCAGGTGCAGCACCAGCGCGTTGAGCAGGTGCCACAGGAAGTGTGAGCCGAGCGGCCGGTCTTCGAGACTGAGTACGCTGCATTGATCGAGATCGATCGTACGCATCACCATCGAGAGCAACAGCACAGCAGCCGCCAAGAGTAAACGGCCTGCAGCGGGATGAGACCGGCGGCGGAGCAGGACCGCAACGGCAAACAGGGCGGCAAGCGCGGGCGCATAGCCGAGCGTGTCGTTCAGGCAGGCCGGTCTGCCGGGCCCGCCCGACATGGCCGATGGGCAGAACGCCATCGATGCGGCAAACGCTGCGATCAAGGCAGCAAGGCCCAGCATCACTTTGAGGACCGATAGCCCCGCCATGCAGCGCAGCGCGAATATCAAATAGAGCTGTATGAATGCGCCGATGGGCAGCACATCGGCGAGTTGCGCCCAGCGCGTCGCTGCGACGTGGAACAGGAAGCTGCCGACGCCGATCAGCGCCACGAGCGCGATCAGGGGATGAATGAGACGAGTAGTGAGGCGATCGGATGCCACGGCGTCCTGGGGCAGCGGTCGCGCCATGCGCGCCGCCGCAAGGACGGCCACGCCGAGAAACGCGACGTTGCTCAGTGCATTGACGGGCTCGGCCCAGAGACCGGGATCGAAGCCGCGCTCGCAGTAGCGAAATACGTGGTCGGTCCAGCGCATGCGCGCGATCACAATCTTGTGCGAGAGGGAGGTCTATAATGCAATTCTGGATGCTTTGACTATCTAGCCCTACGCGCACGAGGCCAACAGCGTAGATTGCTCCATGGAGGCGACGAACATGCTCAAAGCGGCAACCTTGATCCTTCTGGCGTCGGCGGCGGTGCTGCTGCCCGTGGCGGCAGAGGCGCGCCGCGAGCGCGACACCGGCAGCGGCGTGACAGTGTGCAGCCGCTATGGCAAGGGTTGTCTCTCCGCCCCGACGCGGCGGGGCAGGGTCGAGCGCGAGGTGCGGCTGCCGGGCGGGACGTGGATTGGCTGCAAGCTCGACTGCCGCGAAACGTTGCGGGAGGAATCGATCGACTTCTTCGAGACGCTGCGCGAGCGGGCACCCGACAGCCGGCGGTAGAGCGCCGGCTTCAGGCACGTTTCTCGGGATCGACGACGCGCAGGTGCAGCTCCTTGAGCTGCTTGGCCATGACTTCGCTCGGCGCGCCCATGAGCAAGTCCATGGCCTGCTGGTTCATGGGGAACAGCGTGACCTCGCGCAGGTTCTTGGCGCCGACGAGCAGCATGACGATGCGATCGATGCCGGCGGCCATACCGCCATGCGGCGGCGCGCCGTACTGGAACGCGCGATACATGCCGCCGAAGCGCGCCTGCACCTCCTCGGGCGTCACGCCGGTGTTGCCGAACGCCTTGATCATGGCGTCAGGCAAATGGTTGCGGATGCTGCCTGAGGCCAGCTCGTAGCCGTTGCAAACGAGATCGTACTGGTAGGCCTTGAGGCTCAGAATCTCGTCCTTGGTCTTGGTAGACTCGAGCGCGGCGAGCCCGCCTTGCGGCATGGAGAACGGGTTGTGCGAGAAGTCGATCTTCTTCTCGTCCTCGTTCCACTCGTACATCGGAAAATCGACGATCCAGGCTAGGGCGAAGCTGTTCTGGTCGACGAGCTTCAGATCCTGCCCGATCTTGTCTCGCGCGAGGCCGGCGAACTTGTAGAATTTCTCGGGGTCGCCAGCGGTGAAGAAGACGGCGTCGCCAGTTTTCAGGCCAAGCTGATCGCGGATTGCGGTGGCGCGCTCCGGGCCGATGTTCTTGGCGACGGGACCGGCGCCGCCTTCCTCGCCCTCTCTCCAGAAGACATAGCCGAGCCCAGGCTGACCTTCACCTTGAGCCCAGGAGTTCATGCGGTCGCAGAAGGCTCTCGAGCCGCCGCCGGGCGCGGGGATGGCCCAGACGCGGACCTTGGGGTCCTTCTCGATCATGCCGGCGAACACCTTGAAACCGGAGCCCCGGAAGTGCTCCGTCACGTCCTGCATGACGAGCGGGTTGCGCAGGTCGGGCTTATCGCTGCCGTACTTGGAGACCGCTTCCGCATATGGGATGCGCGGGAAGCTCGCTGTGACTGTCTTCCCGTTGGCAAATTCCTCGAACACGCCGCGCAGCACGGGCTCCATGGTGGAGAACACGTCGCCCTGCTCGACGAAACTCATCTCGACATCGAGCTGGTAGAACTCGCCGGGAAGGCGGTCGGCGCGCGGATCCTCGTCGCGGAAGCAGGGGGCGATCTGGAAATAGCGGTCGAAGCCCGACATCATCAGCAACTGCTTGTACTGCTGCGGCGCCTGCGGCAGCGCGTAGAACTTTCCGGCATAGAGGCGCGAGGGCACGAGGAAGTCGCGCGCGCCTTCGGGACTAGAGGCGGTGAGAATGGGCGTGGAGAACTCGAAGAAACCGGCCTCGGTCATCCGCCGGCGGATGGAGCCGACGATGGCGAGCCGCTGCATGATGTTGGCGTGCAGCGTCTCGCGGCGCAGGTCGAGAAAGCGGTACTGGAGGCGCAGGTCTTCCGGGTAGTCGGGCTCGCCGAAGACGGGCACCGGCAGCTCCTTGGCGGCCGACAGCACCTCGATCTCCGAGGCGAAGACCTCGACCTCGCCTGTCGGCAGGTCAGGATTAACGGTGCCGGAGGGGCGGTCGCGCACCTTGCCGTCGACGCGGATCACCCACTCGGAGCGGACCGTCTCGGCCATCTTGAAAGCGGCGCTCTCCGGGTCGGCGACGATCTGGGTCAGACCGTAGTGATCGCGCAGATCGATGAACAGCAGCCCGCCGTGGTCGCGGACGCGATGGACCCAACCGGACAGGCGCGCAACGCGGCCCACGTCATCCTTGCGCAAGGCCCCGCAGGTATGGCTGCGATAGCGGTGCAAAGTCTGGTCGGCCATGGCCGCTGATCCTGTCGCTTCGGTGGGGTCGATGGAGGCGGAAAAGCGCACCTGACCGGTGGTTTGTCAAGGCAGCCGGCTGCCGCGGAAGACGCGGCTTCCGCCATGCCTTTCCAGAACAAACTCCCCAGCTTGTTTGCGATGTGCGAGGGATAGGACTGACAATTCCGCCACCGTGGGGTATATCCGGCGCCGATGAAGTTAATTTCTACCACGCCCGAGCTTTCCGAAGCCTGCGCCGCCCTCGCCCGACACGACTACGTCGCCGTCGATACCGAGTTCATGCGTGAGACGACGTTTTGGCCCAAACTGTGCCTCATTCAGCTGGCTGGCCCGAACGACGCCTTGATCGTCGATCCGCTGGCGCCGGGCCTGGATCTCGCGCCCTTTTATGCGCTGATGGCGGACGAGCGCGTGGTCAAGGTTTTCCACGCCGCCCGGCAGGATATCGAGATCGTGCATGTGCAGGCGGGCATCATTCCGCATCCGATCTTCGACACGCAGGTGGCCGCCATGGTGTGCGGCTTCGGCGATTCGATCAGCTACGTGAACCTCGTCAAGCGGGTCACGGGCAAGGAGCTGGACAAGACCTCGCGCTTTACCGACTGGGCACGCCGGCCGCTGTCGCAGAAGCAGCTGCTGTATGCGCTCGGCGACGTGACGCACCTGCGCGACATTTACGAGCACTTGAAATCGGATCTCGCCAAGACGGGCCGCGCGCACTGGCTCGGCGAGGAGATGGCGACGCTGACCGATCCCCGGACCTACGTCACCCATCCGGAAGATGCATGGCGGCGGCTCAAGCTGAAAGTGCGCAATCGCAAAGGCCTGGCGGTTCTGATGGAGCTTGCAGCATGGCGCGAGCGGCAGGCACAGGCGCAGAACGTCCCGCGCAATCGCATCCTGCGCGATGAAGCGCTTTACGATGTCGCCAATCATGCGCCTACCGATGTTGCCAAGCTCAGCGAGTTGCGCACGCTGTCAGAAGGCTTCTCGCGTTCGGCACGCGCGCGCGAGATCGTGGATATCGTGAAACTCGGCCTAGCGCGCGATCCAAGTTCCGTGCCGCCGCTGCACAGCGGATCACCCAACCAGGGCGACGCCGGAGCGACCATCGATCTGCTGCGCGTGCTGCTTAAGGCGGCCGCACAGCGCCACGGTGTGGCGCCACGCCTGATTGCCGACAGCGACGATCTGGAACGTATCGCACTGGAACAAGAGCCCAATGTGCCAGCCATGACTGGCTGGCGCCGTGAACTGTTTGGCGAGAACGCTTTGCGCCTGAAGCGGGGCGAACTGGCGCTGATGATGAGTGACGGCGAGGTGACCGTGCTGCCGGCGGTCGTACCTGCTGCCAGCTAGGGTGTTCAAACACCCTAGACCTTTGTTCTGTCGTGCTTCTTATCGGAAAACCGGGTTCCCACTTTTCCGGAAGCACGCTAATCGATTTACTCGCCGAATACGACGATCGGCGTTACGTCGTCAGGATGCAGGGTGGTTGACTCCTTGGCCTGAACGACGTTGACGACTGCGAGCAGCAGCGCAGCGCTCAAAATTCCTGCGGTCAGTAGCATTTTCATGGCGGTCTATCCTGTTGGTCTCGGGTCCCGGTGCGATGCATCACGGGCGCCCCGATGTGTTCGTCGTGGGCAACAGATGGGAGGTTCAAAGGCAAACAGCTAGATCACGTCACAGGCTCGTGACGCGGTGTGACATGAAGCGAGACGCTTTGAATGTCAGTTCGGACGGCCGGGATCGTAGCGATGTTTTTGGCGCCACTCCGAGAGGAAGTAAGCCAGTGAATCGTCTATGCTTTCCGGCAGAACGATGCGAACCGTGACAAGCTGATCGCCACTGCTCCCGGACGCGAGGTTGCGGACTCCCTTGCCCTTCAGGCGGAAAACGCGACCGGAGCTCGTTGCCTTGGGAATCTGCAGGGCGACTCGGCCCGAGGCCGTGGGAACCTCGATCTTGGCGCCGAGCACGGCCTCGTCGAGCGTGATGGGCACCTCCAGCAAGATGTCGTCACCCTGACGACGGAAGTGGGGGTGCGACCGGACGCGGATCTCGACCAGGGCATCACCCTGCTCACCTCCGCGCAAGCCGGGGAGGCCCTTGCCCTTGAGGCGGAGTACCTGCCCGTCGGAAACGCCTTCGGGGACCGTCAGATCGAGCGTTCCGCCCTCGGGCAGCGTCACGCGCTTCCTCGCACCGGCGACCGCTTCGACGAAATCGACCTCGAGCGTGTAGCGCAAATCCTGGCCGCGCAGGCTGAACCCGGCGCCGGGCGCTCGGGGGCCGCGCTGGCCGAACAGGTCGGAAAAGATGTCGCCGATGCCGAAATCGCCCTCGGAAAATGTGCCGCCACCTGGACCTGTACCAGCGCCCGCTCGGGCCGAATACTGTGTTTCGAAGCCCCGGCGCGGCTCGCCGGCGGCATCGATCTCGCCGCGATCATATTTCTTACGCTTCTCAGGAGCGCCGAGAATCTCATAGGCGTCAGAGACTTGCCTGAACCGCTCCGCCGCCGACTTGTCGGGGTTCATGTCCGGATGCAATTCCTTGGCAAGCTTGCGAAAAGCTCGCCGGATGTCGTCATCCGACGCAGTTTTTTCGAGCCCCAGGACCTTGTATGGGTCTTCCGCCATGTGCCGTATGTCCCTGCCCGCACCTCAGGCTGTAACACCTGATTAGGGCAGACTAGAGCCTATTTTCCGATGCGAACTTCGGGTTCGCATTCCAATAGTTGAGCCAGCACCTCGAACCTGCGGCGCAGGCGCTCGCCGTCAAGCGCCTGATGCTGGCGGGGAATAGTCAGAGTGAGCATCTTTCCTTCATAGGCGACTGGCGCATCGACGATTATCCCGGGCCGCCCGATGGACAGCATGTGCGCCGCGCGAATGGCGGCACCGAGAATGCGCGCCCGACGTAATGTGCGTTTCGGGACCACGGCTTTCAATCTCTGCGAGAGTTCGTCACGGCCGTCGCCGTCGCTACCGCTCGGGCCGATATGACGGAAGTAGACCGTCAGGGCGAGGAAAATCCGGCCCTCGTGATCGATGCCGCCGAGGCCGGCATGAGCGATGACATTGAGGCTCTGCTCGCCGCGATAGTCGGGATGCGCGCGCCAGCCGATGTCCGACAGCAGGCAGGCAGCATGGCGCAGACGGCGCTCCTCGTCGGTCTCCTTGGGGCCGGGAGGCGCGAACAGCTTGTCGGTCCAGGCATAGAGCTCGGCCGCATGCTCAGTCGAGCGGGAGTGCAGCCGGGCGTGGCTTTCGGCAAAGGCGATCAACGGATCCTTGCGCCGCTCGGCCTCCGATAGCAGGCTGAACAGCAACCCTTCGCGGATGCCGAAGACGGAGAAGACGACCTCCTTCGGCTTCATGCGGCGCAGCAGCCGCTCAAGCACGAGCGCGCCGTAGGGGAGCACCTCGCGTCGCGGCCGGGGGACATCGCTGGCGCCGGCAATGTCGGTGATGCGCCGTGCCTTGCGCACCTGCTCGCAAAAGTCGATCGCCTCGCGCGTGCCGATCTTGTAGCCCTGCATGACGCGCAGCGGATAGGCGGTGTGGTCCATGTGCAGGCGGGCCAACGCGCGCCACGTGCCGCCGACGGCGTAGAACGAGCGGCCCGCTCCCTTGTCGAGCCAGGCAAGGCGGCCGATCTGCTCGTCGGAGATCTGCTGCGCGCGGTCGAGGCGCTGCTGTGACGTGTCGATCAGGCGCAAGCCGCCGAGCGGCAGCGTGGCCGCATCGCGCGAGCGGTTGTCGCTGATATCGATCAGTTCGAGGCTGCCGCCTCCGAGATCGCCGGCAATGCCATCGGCGTCCTGAAAGCCCATGCGAATGCCCATGGCCGCGAGCTCGGCCTCCCGCTCGCCCGTCAGCACTTGGATATCGGTGCCGGCGGTACGCGCGGCGCGGGCTACGAAGTCGCGGCCGTCGGAGGCTTCGCGAACCGCGGCCGTGGCGATGGCCCGTACGTTCTTGACGCCGAGGATGCGGTTGATCGCATGAAAGCGGGAGAGCGCCGCCAGCGCCCGCTCGACGCTCTCACTGCCGAGCTTTCCAGTGGAGGCGACGGAGCGGCCGAGGCCGCACAACACCTTCTCGTTGAACAGGGGGGGCGGGCTGCGCACAGCCCCCTCGTACACCACGAGGCGCACGGAGTTGGAGCCGATGTCGATGACGGCAAGTGGCTCCAGCTCGGTGAAGCGCGCCCGCTCCAGCCCGCCCGCAGAATCCTCATATCGGTCGAATGCGCTCACGAGCGCTGAACCTCGCCTTTTTCATCCATGCGAAAGCGCGGCGGGAAGCTTTCTTTCAGGGATTGCCCGCGACCCGACAGGCTCGGGTTGGTCATGAAGTAGCGATGGGCGTTGAATTCCGGCTCGCCGGCGACCGGGCTGATGCGCGTGCTCACCCCGTCGCTGCCCAGCGACCAGCTCTGCTGATTGTCCTTCAGATTGGCGACCATGATCTGATCCAGAATCTGCTCGTGCACAGTGGGGTTGGTGATCGGCGCCATGACCTCCACCCGGCGGTCCAAGTTGCGGGGCATTAGGTCGGCGGAGCTGATATACACCAGCGCCTCGGGATGCGGGAGTCCGTGTCCACCGCCAAAACAGTAGACCCTTCCATGCTCGAGGAAGCGCCCGATAATGCTCTTGACGCGAATGTTCTCGGAAAGTCCGGGCACACCCGGGCGCAGGCAGCACACCCCCCTGACGACGAGCTCGATGGCAACGCCGGCCGCGCTTGCGTCATAGAGGCCCTCGATAATCTGGCCGTCGACGAGCGAGTTCATTTTCATCCAGATGGCCGCAGGGCGGCCAGCCTTGGCGTGCGCAATCTCTTGGCGGATGTGGTCGAGGATACGGTTGCGGATACCGTTTGGGCTGGCGGCCATGAGTTCCAGCTCCGCCGGCTGCGCATATCCGGTCACAAAGTTGAAGATGCGGGTGACGTCGCGGCCCATGGTGGGATTGGCCGTGAAGAAGGACAGGTCGGTATAGATGCGCGCCGTCTGCGGATGGTAGTTGCCGGTGCCGATATGGCAGTAGGTGGCAAGATCGGCGCCTTCTTTGCGCACGATCAGACCGAGCTTGGCGTGCGTTTTCAGCTCAAAAAAACCGTACACAACGTGGACGCCAGCACTCTCGAGATCGCGCGCCCAGCGGATGTTTGCGGCTTCGTCGAAGCGCGCCTTGAGCTCCACCACGGCTGTAACGGACTTTCCCTGGTCGGCCGCCTCCTTCAGTGCACGGATGATAGGGCTGTCCTTGGACGTGCGGTAGAGCGTCCATTTGATCGCCAGCACATCGGGATCGGCGCCAGCCTGGCGCAGAAACTGCACCACCACGTCGAAGGATTCGTAGGGATGATGGACAACGATGTCTTTCGCCTTGATGGCGGCGAAGCAGTCGCCGTTGTATTCGCGGATGCGCTCGGGAAAACGCGTGTTGAACGGCTTGAAGACGAGATCGGGGCGTTCGGACACGATCAGCTGCGACGTATCGGCGAGGCCCAGCAGACCCTCTTGCAGATAAACGTCGTCCTCGCCGACGCGGAGTTGCTCGACGACGAAGCTGCGCAACTCGGCCGGCATCGGACCGTCAATCTCGAGACGAATGACGGAGCCCCGCCGCCGCCGCTTGAGCGCGCTCTCGAAGGAGCGCACCAGATCTTCTGCCTCTTCCTCGATCTCGATGTCGCTGTCGCGCAGCACGCGAAATGCACCCTGCCGCGTGGCCTGGTAACCCGGGAAGAGTCGCGAGACGAAATGGCCGATCAGGGTTTCGACGCGCATGAAACGGATCGGCGCCACGGCCTTGGCCGGTGTGCCTTCGGCGTGCGGGAGCCGGATGAAGCGCTCGAGCTGCCCGGGTACGGGCATCACGGCGTGCATGGTCGATTTGTCCGTCTCATGCACCAGCTCGAGGCCGATGGTGAAGCCTCGATTAGGGACGAACGGAAACGGGTGCGCCGGATCGACGGCGATCGGCGTCAGGATCGGGAAGACATGCGAGATGAAGTGGGTTTCGAGCCACGTTTGCTCGGGCTTGGTCAAGCTTTTGGGCTCGACGATGGCGATACCGACGCTTTCCATCTCGGCCTTCAGCAAGGACCAGGATTCTTGCTGATCGCGCGAGAGGCTCGCCACCATGCGGTTGATGGCGCCGAGCTGCTGCTCGGCCGTCAGCCCGTCCTGGCTGACGCTCTGCACCTTAGCCACCACCTGGCCATGCAGGCCGGCGACGCGGACCATGTAGAATTCATCGAGATTGGAGGCGGAGATCGACAGGAAGCGGAGCCGTTCGAGCAAGGGATGCCGCGTGTTCCTCGCTTCCTCTAGGACACGGCGATTGAATTGAAGCCACGAGAGCTCCCGGTTGAAGAAGCGTCTCGGGTCGCTTGGCGCGACCACATCAGGCATCTTGGCCTTGCTGCGGGTCCGCCCCTTGATCGAACTCATTCCGGTCTCCCTTGCTGCACCCGCGCGACGGGCACAATGTGACATGTGCCCATGTCACAAACACCGGGCAAGGCCACGGAAAGGGTCACGGGCCGGCTCCCCCGCGCAGTGCCGCCAGGGCCTCGGCCGCGAGCGACCGCGTCACCTTGCGGCGCAAGGCGAGGGCCCGGCGATCGATCTCCGCCACGATGCCCCTGGCGGCCGCCATGGAGCGTTCCATATGCAGGGCAACATGCTCGACCACGTGCGGTTCCACGACAAGCTGCCGATCGGTGAACAGCTTGACCAGAACGGCTTTCAGAAGGGTTTCGTCGGGCGCCTCAATGGCGACCATCGGCAGGGCCCGGAGCCGCGAGCGCAGGTCGGGCAGCGACGTCTGCAACTCGCCCGGGGGACGGGCGGAGGTCAGCAGCAGGGAATAACCCTGCTCGCGGGCCAGGTTGAGGAGATGGAACAGCATCGGCTCGTCGGCGATGCCCCGGTCGATGTCCTCGATCACGAGCGCACCGGCGGTGCGCAACGTGGCGACGGCTGCCTCGCTGATGCTTGCCGCCGCCAGCACACCCGCGCCGGCCTTCAAGCGCCAAACGTGGGCGAGATGGGTCTTGCCGGACCCCGGAGGCCCGACTACGAGCGAGCTGGCAAGCGGCCAGTCCGGCCAGCGATCAATGAGCGCCACCGCAGCACTGTTGGCGGCGCTGACGAGGTAATCCTCCGCGCCGAAAGCCGGACGATGCGGGAGATCGAGCACGAACTGCCGGGGCTCATCTCCCGGGACGGACCCAGCTTCGCCAACGGTCCTAGGCTGGCCCACGTCCGGTGCCTCCATACACGGAGCTTTCGAGATAAAGCTCGAGCGCGAAGCGGACCAGCACGCCAATTGCGGCGGCAACAGGGACGGCAACGAGGACGCCGACGAAACCGAACAGATAACTGAATACGAACAGCGAAAAGATCAGCCAGACGGGATGCAGTCCAACCTTCTCGCCGACGATCTTAGGACTGAGCACGGCTGAATCTACGACCATCCCGGCGACGTAAATTCCGAGCACGGTGAGCAGGAGCGGGACATTCGGCCACCCTTGCGTGATGGCGACGGCACCTGCGGTGAGAAGACCGAGCGCCCAGCCCACGAATGGAACGAACGCGAACAGGCCCGTTGCAAGCCCGATCAGCAAACCGTACCGCACGCCCGCAATAGAAAGTGCAATCGCATAGTACACCGCAAGGATGAGGCAGATGG
The DNA here is from genome assembly GCA_046154585.1 of Hyphomicrobiaceae bacterium. Classification (GTDB taxonomy): domain Bacteria; phylum Pseudomonadota; class Alphaproteobacteria; order Rhizobiales; family Hyphomicrobiaceae; genus CADEFX01. The sequence continues at coordinate 54,508 of JBJXDX010000150.1, forward strand.
TGCCCTGCCCGCGGATGAAAGCCGAGACCGCGCCGTTGACGTCCTGCGCGAGGCGCCGGATCGTTTGCACATGATCGCGCGGCAGCCAGCCGTCTATCTTGTCGAGCATCGGATGCCAGTCGATCAGCAGGTAGAACACCACGACCGGGGTAATCAGCAGCAGCGACAGGAAATTGATGATCGCCAGCCCCTGGTTCCACAGCGAGCCCAGGACGGCGGCGAGCGCTCCCGACCAGTTCTGCGACAGTTGGTCGAAGGCACGCTCCAGGCCCGGGCGAACCATGGGAAAGCGATCGCCGAGCCAGGATGCGACCCACGCCTCGAAGGCCTGCTTGAGGCGGTCGAGATCGGCCGGCAGGTTATCGGCCAGCTGGCGAAACTGGTTGGCCATGAACGGGACGAGCAGGATCAGCGCAACCGCCACAACGAGGGCGACCACGACCACAATAAGGATCCCAGAGGTGACGCGCCCCAATCCGAACCGCTCCAGGGCATCCGCCAGAGGATTGAGGAAGTAGGCGAGCACCATGCCTGCCACGAACGGCAGCAGGATGTCCTTCAACAGGGCGACCAGCAGAAAGAAAGCAACCGCAACGAAGAGCCAGAACAGAACCTGCCTCTGCACGCGCATTTACGCCCCCATCCCCCGTCCGCGAGCCGCATCCGCGGAAAATGTCTCAGACTTTCGTACCATCCGAGGCGCCGGACTCGTAGCCCGCCATGTGACGTAGCCACGTCTTGAGATAGATGGCCAGGGAGAGAACGGTAAGCGTCCCCGTGATCCACACCAGCGCACTGCGGATGCCGTCGATCTCGAGGGAAAAGCCCTCGGCGGCCAGCACGGTAGCAGCCAACACGATCTGCGCCACCGTGTTGGCCTTGCTGATGGCCAAGGGCTTCATCTGAAGTGGCTGGCCGAACACGCCCGAGATCAGAACCGCGGCCACGATCAGAATGTCGCGGGAGACGACAGCGACGACCAGCCACAGCGGCAGGGCTTTCGACACGCCGAGCGCGATGTAGACGCTGACGATGAGCAGTTTGTCGGCGAGCGGATCGAGATAGGCACCGAGGCCCGTTTCCAGCCCGAAGCGCTTGGCTAGGAAGCCGTCGACGGCATCGCTGAGGCCGGCGATGACCACGAGATAGAACGCGGCCTGGGAATTGCCCGTAACGAGCAGCCAAAAAATGATCGGAACGAGAATAACCCGGCCGAGGGTGATGATGTTGGGAAGGCTCACGGACGATCCGACTGAATGATGGACGGCGAGCCGATGCATTGCGGCGCCGGAGACTAGCGCCAATCATGCCGTTCGCGATTGGTACAGAAGCTCCCTTCCGGAGCCCTCTGCGCGTCAATCTAGCCGGGGCAGGCAGGCCCCGTCGAGGGCTAGAGCAGGATCGTTTCGGATTGAATTACCTTGCCTTATCGTAGGCGCCTCGGCCGAAACGTGAATCCTGCTCCAATTTATAAGTTTAGAGTGCGATTCACGTGTCGCGGCGGAGCCGCGCTACGCGAGGACGCATGGAAGCTGGAAGTGCTTCCATTTGCAACGATCGCGCTCTACCGGCGGCTCAGAACCCAGCCGCCGCCTGCGCTGCGCAGCGCCAGGCCATGTTCGGTCAGGGCGTCCGCCAGGCGCTCGGCACCGCCGGGGTATTTCAGGGCGACCCGGGCGCCCCGGGCCGAAAGCCCTTCGACCTCCAGATCGGCGACGTCCGGCGTCTGAGCGAGTTGGCGGCTGATGACCTGCCATTCGCCCATGCCGGAGAATTCCACCGCGATGCGCAACGCATCGCCCTGGCCGTGGGAGGCCGCAATGGCCCCGCCGGAACCACCCCCACCGTAGCTGTCTCGGCCGCCGCGCACGTTGGTGACCTTCCAGCGGCCCTCGATGATGGCGAGCGAGATGACGGCGGCCAGCTCGGCCGTGTAGGCCAGATCCGTTCCATCGAGCCGGTAGTTGCGCACGAGCTTGAACGGGCCGGCCGAATCCTGCCCGGCCAGAGTCACGCGCACGCGACGGTTGCCAGGATCGGGCTCGAGCAAGGCGAGGACGATGGTGCCGGCCTGATAGTTGCTGGCGAACGCGCGCGTGGCAACGACATCGCCACCCGCCACCGCATTGACGACGTCGGCCCGCACCTCGCTCTTCGCCGGCTTCAGATTAAGCGGCGTGATGGTGTTGGCGAGATCCAGGGCTTTCCACGCATAAAGCCAGGCATCGGAGCCGCGCGCCTCCGAGAACGGCTCCTGGGCACCCGCGCCGGTGCCCGGAGCCCGGTATACGGGCACCAGCGTCACAGGCTCGGCCTGACGATCAAGGAATGGGATGCCGGCCTGCTCCAGCAGGCGGCGCACGCCGTCGGGCTGAAAGGAGAAGTCGTAGCTGGCGATGTATTCCGTCGAGGAATTGCGCTCGGAGCGCACGGCAAAGCCCTCGATGAGATCGGCCGCACGCGTATCGCGCAGAGCGTCCAGCCGGCGATAGGCGGTGACGGGAACGAGACGCTTGAGCAGCGAGCGGAAAGCGGCCTGCTGGCCGTCGGCGATGGCTTTTTCCTTGGCTGCCACGGCGTCGGCCGCGCGTGCCTCGACGGGATAGTTGCCGATGACGAAAATCTTGTCCTGGGACGGTGCCGCACCCGCTGCTCCGGGTTGCGCCAAGGCAATGGCGAGTGCAGGCCATAGGGCCCTGCTGATGCGTCGCTTTAACCGGTTCCCACCCACAGCCTTATCCAAGGTCCGCCCGCTCAACCGCTGCCGCGCGAGACGTGATATGCACACAGGCATCTTCCGGCGCAAGTTGCCGATGGGCCGCTCTGTTGCTATGCCCGCCATCTCCGGCCACCAATAGGGCGGAAGTTGGATTGGGCGCACTGCTGCGCCAAGCCCCGATGGAGCCTCAAGAGCGTCATGCCCCGACCTGGATCAGGCCGCAACAGCACGATCTCCTACCGCGATTCAGGTGTGGATATCGATGCGGGCAATGCGCTGGTCCAGGCGATCAAGCCGCTGGTGCGCGAGACGCGGCGTCCCGGAGCCGATGCCGATCTGGGCGGATTCGGCGGCCTCTTCGATCTGAAGCGGGCCGGCTTCAATGACCCGATCCTGGTGGCAGCCAACGACGGCGTCGGCACCAAGCTCAAGATCGCCATCGAGAGCGGACGGCACGAGACCATCGGCATCGACCTGGTGGCGATGTGCGTCAACGATCTGGTGGTGCAGGGCGCCGAGCCGCTGTTCTTCCTGGACTACTTCGCAGCGGGCAAGCTCGAGGTCGCGCATGCGCGCACGGTGGTCGCGGGGATCGCAGAGGGATGCAAGCAGGCCGGCTGCGCCCTGATCGGCGGCGAGACGGCGGAGATGCCGGGGCTCTATGCCGCTGGCGACTACGATCTGGCAGGGTTTGCCGTGGGTGCGGCAGAGCGCGGAGAGATCCTGCCGCGATCCGATATCGAAGCGGGTGACGTGCTGATCGGATTGCCGTCCTCGGGTGTGCATTCCAACGGATACTCGCTGGTGCGCCGGCTGGTCGCCGAAGAAGGGCTGGGCTGGGACGCGGCGGCGCCGTTCGCGTCGGGGCAGAGTGTAGCGGAAGCGCTGCTCGTGCCGACAAGGATCTATGTGAAGCCGGTGCTCGCAGCGATTCGCGCGACGGGTGGCAGCGGCGCTGATGCCGCAATCAAGGGGCTGTCGCATATCACCGGCGGCGGGTTGGCGGAAAATCTGCCGCGCGTTTTGCCCAACGGAATGGCGGCGCATGTCGATCTCGCGACATGGCAGGCGTCTGCCGTATTCGGCTGGCTGCAACGCGCGGGCAATCTCGACGATGCGGAGATGCTGCGCACATTCAACTGCGGCATCGGCATGGTGGTGATCGCGGCGCGGGACCGTGCAGAGGCGGTGATGGCTGCGCTGGCGGATGCAGGCGAGCCGCCGATCCGCATCGGCGAGGTGGAACAGGGGCGAGGGGTAAAGACGCAGGCCAAAGGCAAGGGCGAAGCCGAGGCCGTTCGCGTCTCAGGCAAGTTGGGATTTGGGTCGTGACCAAGCGGCGCGTCGCCATCCTGATTTCGGGCCGGGGCACGAACATGGTGTCGCTGGCGGAGGCGGCGCGCACGCCGGACTATCCGGCTGAGATCGTGCTGGTGATTTCGAACCGTCCCAATGCGCAGGGGATCGAACGCGCACGGGCGCTCGGGCTCAAGACGGCCGTGATCGACCACAAGACCTTTCCGTCACGCGAGGCTTTCGACGAGGCCGTCGAGGCAGCGCTGCTGGCGGAGCGCATCGAGCTCGTGTGCCAGGCCGGGTTCATGCGCATCCAGTCGGCGCCGTTCGCCACACGCTGGGTCGGCCGGCAGCTCAATATCCATCCGTCGCTGCTGCCGCTGTTCAAGGGATTGCATCCGCACCAGCAAGCCCTCGACGCCGGGGTTCGCATCTCGGGTTGCACCGTGCATTTCGTGACGCCTGAACTCGACGCCGGTCCCATCGTCGCGCAGGCGGCGGTGCCCGTGCTCGCGACCGATACCGCAACCACGCTTGAAGCCCGTATCCTATTGGCAGAACACCAGTTGTATCCGCATGCGCTTCGCCTCGTGGCGTCGGGCGCAGCGGTGCTAAACGGCGACAAGGTGACGCTGCCCAACAGCGTTAACCAGGGCGGGTCCCTGCTCTCGCCAGCCCCCTGAAGCCGCGTTACATCCACAACACACACCTGACGCAAGTGCATAGCTGCGTCAGGAGGTTGAATAGACACTGCGACGGCTTAAATGCTACGTGCCGGGGCAGGCTTATGAACGTAACGGCCCTATCAAGCGACCAAATGTATGCAGGGAGAGGCGTAGCGGGTTTGCCAAGGGAGCTGTCGGCGGACTGATTCTGCAGGCGACCGGCACGTTGGTTCTGCAGGCTCGGTAGGCGCAAAGGCCCAGATTTATGAACGCACTTCCACCTCATACGCACCAGCTCGGCGAGGCGTCGAGCATCTGGTTCAAGCTGACGCCGCTGCTCAAAGGACCGGACAATCCGATGTCCATCCTCATGCAGATGACCGAGCGCTACGGCAGCGTCATTCCGATGAACATGGGCGACCAGCGGGTCGTACTGCTGTCGGACCCCGACCATTTCAAGCGCGTGCTGGTGACGAAGGTTGACGACTACATCAAATACTTCGACGGCCTGAAGCCGGTGTTCGGCAAGTCGATGATCACGCACGACGGCGCCCTGTGGCAGAAGATCCGCATGCCGCAGCAGCCGGCGTTCCATCCCGACATGTTTGCCGAGTACATCCCGTATTTCCTCGATGCCATCCGCAGCAAGATGGAGCTGTGGACGAAGCTTGCCCAGACGGGCGAGAGCGTCGAGATGGTGGAACAGACATGGACGCTCGCCGCGGACATGATCTGCAAGGCGCTGTTTGATCGCGACATGCCGTTCAATCCGCACTTCGTGTTCAAGTGCGTGAAGACCTACACCGACGTGATGAACCACAAGTCGATCCGCCTGAAGAAGGTGGCCGGCCAGGATTTCGAGATTACGGAAGAGGATGCCGCCAAGGCGATGGACGTGTGGGCCGGCGTGCCGCCCATGGTGTTCGACGCCGATCCGCGCGAGGAGCGCGAGCGCACTTTGCTGAAGATGATCCAGGCTGCCGCCGCCGATCCGGCGATTCCGGAATTCGACGAGCAGCAGGCGGTCGATGAGCTGAAGCAGTATCTGTGGGCCGGCACGGAGACGACGGCGCTGACGCTGGCGTGGGCCCTGTATCTGACCTCGCAGCATCCGGAAGCCAGCGAGCTCATCCGCAAGGAGGGCGAGACGACCTACGGCGACCGGCCGCCGACTGCGGCCGACTACTCCGCGCTCGCCTACACGCGCGCGGTGATCCAGGAGACGATGCGGCTGTTTCCGCCAATCTGGATGCTGATGCGGGTGGCGTCCAAGCCCGACGTCATCGCGGACAAGGAGATTCGCCCGGGCGACCGTGTGGCACTGTTCGCGTATGGCGCGCATCACAGTGACAAGTACTGGGAAACTCCGGAGCAGTTCCTGCCGGAGCGCTGGCTCGGTGATGCGGCTAAGAAGCGCAAGCCCTACACCTACCTGCCGTTCGGCGGCGGCAAGCGGGCCTGCATCGGCGGTGCCATGAGCCAGGTGGAGAACACGCTGGCGTTGTCGATCCTGTTGCGGCGCTTCCGGCCCGAATATGTCGGCAACACGCCGCCGGGCATCAATGCGACGGTGACGCTGACGCCCAAGGGCGGGCTGATGTTCAAGATCCACGAACGTAGCTGACGCGCGATAGTCGATCAGACCGTTGCGACTTCCATAGCTCTGACCCACCAGCCGGACTCGTGCCGTGCGATGACGGCGGCAGCGGCATCGGCTTCGGTGAGGCTCGCGAATAGCGCGAAGCAGGTGGGTCCGCTTCCGGACATACGAACGAGGCGCGCTGCCGGTTGTGATGCGAGCGCCGCTTCCACACGCACGATCTCTGGGCACAGGGCTTTTGCCGGGGTTTCGAGATCGTTCGCGCTCGATTGCAAATAGGCGACGAGATCGTGGAAACCGGCGAAGGCCGGCGGCGGCGCGTGGGAAACAGCAGATGCGCGCAAAGGCTCCGCACCCAAAGCACGAAAGACATCGCCCGCGCCGAGTGGAAGGCGGGGATTGACGAGGACCATGGCAGCCTCCGGCAGGCGCGCGACGAAGTCCAGGCGCTCGCCGATGCCGCGCATCAACGCTGGGCGCCCGGAAAGACAGGCGGAAACGTCGGCGCCAAGGCCGGCGGCCAGCGCCGTCCAATCGAACGCCATGGCGCTGCCAGGGTTGGCCCGGCGCAGGGCTCGGAGCGCTGCCGCAGCATCCGACGACCCGCCGCCGAGGCCCGCAGCGACAGGCAGATTTTTCTCCAGATGAAAGGCACCGATGCGCAGATGCGGATCGGCCAGCTGGGCGCGGCGGACAGCCGTTGCAACGAGATTGTCTGAGGTCAATGCTGCGGCGAAGGGGCCGGTCATCGTCAGTGCAAAAGCTTCGCCCGGATGCAGCGTCAGGCGATCACCGAAGGCCGCGAAGACCACGAGGCTTTCGAGTTCGTGGTATCCGTCAGGCCGACGCCCGAGAACGCGGAGCGACAGATTGACCTTGGCAGGGGCCTGTTCGTCGATGGGCGCTGCCATGATGTGGCGGACCGTTGGGGCTAGTGTCCCGATTCCGAAGTTCGCAGGAATTCTCGGTGGGTCGGAGAGCGAACTTCGAAATCAATAGGGACACTAAAATCATTATCTTGCTAGTGTGATTCAGATCGAGAAATTCGCTCAGAGGCGGCCGGTAGATACGGCGAACTTCTCGATCTTCACACTAGCGCCTTGCGAACTATTCGAAGGCGGCTTTGGGAACGAACTTGGTCTCGGTTCGCTTCTTGAGATCGGTGCGGTTCACTTCCTTGGTACGCTTCACCGCCCGCGCCTGCTGCCGAAGCGGCAAACCTTTCGCTAGCTTGCGCTTGATCTTGTCGATCTCCTCGGCCTCGGGCTTCAGCGTCAGCGCCTGTTCCCACTGGTAACGTGCCTCCTGCTGGCGCCCGATGCGCCACAGGGCATCACCCAGATGGTCGTTCAACACCGGATCCTCGGGCTTGAGCTCGACAGCGCGCTCCAGGAAGCGAACAGCCTCCTTGACGTTGCCCATGCGATAGTGTGCCCAGCCCAGGCTGTCGACGATGTAGCCGTCGTCGGGCTTGAGCTGCACCGCGCGTTCGATGAGCGCCAGCCCCTGCTTGAGATTGCGGCTCTGGTCGACCCAGGAATACCCGAGGTAGTTGAGCACGAGCGGCTGATCGGGAGAGAGCTGCATGGCCTTTTGCAGATCGGCTTCGGCCTGCGGCCACTTCTTGATGCGCTCGTAGCACGTGCCGCGGGCGTAGTACTGAGTCCAGTGCTTCTTCTCCGGCTTGCCGATCAGCGCGATGGCGCGTGAATAGTAGTCGACGGCTTCCTCGTAGCGCTTGTGTCCGCGCATGATGTTGCCGAGCGCCTCGACGGGACGCACATCCGTCGGCTCCTCGCGCGCGAGCTTCTCGAGCAGCGTCTTGGCTTCGTCCACACGCTCGAGCTGATTGAGATTGAGCGCCTTGCGGATGTCGATGGCGGACTGCAAAGGCGTCCCCTTCTCGATCCGGTCGTAGGCGGCGATCGCGTCATCGTACTTCTTGGTGTTCTCGTACAGGCCGGCGAGTGCCGCCAGCGCAAACGGGAAATCGGGCTTCAGATAGAGCGCCATCTGCAGATAGACGGCGCCAACGCTAACGCCGCCTTCACCCGACAACGCTTCGCCCAAGCCATAGAACACCTCAGCCAGGCCAACGATCGGCTTGTCGATCAAGAGGCCAACCTTCTCGCCCGTCCGCAACTGCTCGAGCAGCGCACGGGCAACCGGATGCTGGCCGTTGGCAGCGCGCCGGGCGTGCTCTTCGAGTGTCGCGCGCGCGAGCTTCGGATCGCCGCCGGCCGCAGCGTGATGCGCGTAGGCCATCGCAACGCGCAACGACTTCGGATCGCCGCGGAAGGCACGCTCGTACAGCGCACGGGCTTCCGAGCGCCGGCCGCCGATATCGTTGATGAGAGCCTTGTGATAGCGCAGATAGGACTGCGCCCACTCGGCCTGCTTGGCTTCGTCGATGACGTCGATCGCAGCCTTGACGTTGCCTTCGGCCAGATACACCCAGGCGCGCCCCATCGCGCTCGTGAGCTCGCCGATGAGACCGGTGCCGCTCGCCTTGAAATGCTCCTGGGCCTCAGCGTAGCGGCCGGTCTTGGCGGCATTCAGAGCCAGGACAAGGCGTGCCATGCGATGCGTCGGCTGAGTCTTGGCAAGGCGCTCGGCCAACGTCAGGGCCTCGTTCCAGCGCGCCTCGGTCGCATCCATCAGGAGCGACTGCTCGATCAGGACTTCATTGTCGGGGTCGCGCACGAGGGCGTTGCGGTAGTAATCCGCGGCGGCGAGGGTGTCGTGCTGGCCGCGCGCGACCCGTCCAGCAAGGTAACTGCCCAGATGCGAGGTAGACGCCTCGCCTGAAGCGGACCCGGTCCGCGCCGAGGCCGGCAGCACTCCCATGCCCACCGCCAGCGCAAGCCACACTGCGGCCTGCGTCGCGCCGATTGCGATCTTCGTTCGAACGATGTGCATATGAACCGACCTCGCGTGGGCACATCCCGACAATGCCCCGTGATTCCGAAATAAGCGTAGCAAACAAGGCGCAGTGTTGACCACTCTGTTGCAACGCACCGCGACCGATTACCCGTCGACAGGCAAGTTGCCCACAGACAACAACTCCGTCAGACGGCCGGCGTTTCGCCGGCGAGGACCTGGGCAAAGGCTGAACGGTCGATATTTCCGCCGGACAGCACGAGCCCGATGCGCCGGCCCCGCTGCCGGGAACCCTCCTGGACTAGCGCCGCCAGAGACGCGGCGCCAGCGCCTTCAGCCAGATTGTGCGTGTCTTCGTAGTAGGCGCGGATTGCTTCTGCAATCTCAGTTTCGGAAACCTGAACGATGCGGGCGGCGCCCTTCAGCATGATGTCGAGAGCATCCTGGCTGGGCACCCGGCAAGCCATGCCATCCGCGAAGGTCTGGGCCGCGTTGGTGGGAATGGGACGGCCCGCCTCGAACGACAGGGCGATGCAGGGGGCGTTCCGGGCTACCACGCCGATGATCTCGGTCTTGAGCCCGAGGAGATCACGGGCGGTGATGAGCCCGCAAATGCCGGAGCCCATACCGATCGGCGCGTAAACAGCGTTGAGATCTGGCCGGGCACGAAAGAACTCGAGCGCGTAGGTGGCGACGCCCCGGACCAGCAGCGGATCGAACGACGGCACGAAATGCAGGTTTCGGACAGCGGCCAGGCGGTGCGCTTCGTCCTTGGCTTCGTCGAAGTCGCGGCCGAACTCGATCAACTCGGCGCCGAAAGCGCGCATGGCCGCGTTCTTCTCGGTGGAGTTGCCGTGCGGAACCAGGATGGTCGCGGGCAGTCCGACGGCCGCAGCGGCACGGGCGATGGACTGGCCGTGGTTGCCGCGTGTGGCCGTGATCACGCCGGGGACATTGGCGCCGGAGCGCTTGAGGTGATCCATGTAGACGAGACCGCCGCGCACCTTGAAGGCCCCGATGGGCGTGTGGTTCTCATGCTTGACCCAAACCTCGGCGCCGGTGCGCCGGGCGAGCAGCGGCCACGCGTATTGCGGCGTCGGCGGGAAATGGCTGTGCACGAGGTCTGCCGCGGCTTCCAGGTCGGCCAATGTGGTCATCGTGACTCCCGCAGGTCAGGGCCTGAACCGGTCCCAATGGATAATGGCTTACAGTCCCGCGCCGAGGTATCCTGCACGCAAATCTTTAGAGGAAACACCAGGGGACGGTCGATCATGCAGACACGCCGGCATGCTTTGCAATGCGGCTTGGGCGCCGGTATGGCAGCCGCGCTGGGATTTCGGCCGCAGCAAGCGGCAGCGCAGGCGCTGAGCAGCTTGCAGATCTTCGTCCCGGCAGCGCCCGGCGGCGGCTGGGACCAGACGGGCCGCGCCATCGAGCATGCCTTGCGCACGGACGGCATCATCAAGGACTTCAAGTTCGAGCATGCTCCCGGGGCCGGCGGCGCGGTCGGCTTGCCAAAGTTCCTGGGCACCAAGAAAGGTCAGGGCGACGCGCTGATGGTCGGCGGCATGGTGATGGTGGGGTCCCTCATCGCCAACAAGTCGCCGGTGAAGATGACGGACCTCACGCCGATAGCGCGGCTGACGGGCGAGTTCCAGGTCGTCGTCGTGCCAGCCGCGAGCCCGCACAAGACGATGCAGGACCTGATTGCCGCCTTCAAAGCGGCACCGGGCAAGGTGTCATGGGCAGGCGGCTCGGCGGGCGGCAGCGATCATATCCTCGCCGGCATGATGGCGCGGGCCATGGGCGCCGATCCGAAGGCCGTGAGCTATGTGGCGTATGCCGGCGGCGGCCCGGCCCAGGCCGCACTGCTCGGCAATCAGGTGACGGCAGGCATTTCCGGCTGGGGTGAATTCTCCGAGCAGATCAAGGCCGGGAAGCTACGTGCGCTCGCCATCTCCGCCGACAAGCGGCAGGACGGCATCGACGTGCCGACGCTGAAGGAGCAGGGCATCGACGTGGAGCTGTTCAACTGGCGCAGTGTATTCGGGGCGCCCGGTATCACTGCCGATCAGCAGAAGGTGCTCGTGGACGTCATCGATCGCATGGTCAAAGGGCCAGCCTGGAAGGACGAACTCAAGAAGAAGGACTGGACAGGCATCTATCTGCCGGGGGCCGAGTTCGGCAAGTTCCTGGGCGAGGAGATCACGCGCATCACGGGCATTTTGAAGGATCTCGGCCTCGCCACCTGAGACGATGTCCGGGGGACACATGCGCCAGCAGCCTGCCTGGGACGACGTTGCCATCGGTCTGGGAGTGCTGCTGCTTGCGGCGATCGTCGGCTGGCAGACGAGCGTCATTCCGGACAACGCGATTTATGCCAAGGTCGGGCCGAAGGTGATCCCGTGGCTCGCCACGGTGCTGCTTGCAGTCATGGGGCTGGCGCTGACGGTCACGGGCCTGCGCGGTGGCTGGGAGCATGAGGATGCGGGCGAGACCGACTATCGCGCCCTTGGCATGCTGGTGCTGGCACTGGTTCTCAACATTGTTCTGATCGATCACGCCGGATTCATCATTGCATCCACGGTGCTGTTTACGCTGACGGCGCGCGCGTTCGGCAGCCGGCAGGTGCTGCGCGACGTGTCCATCGGCTTCGTGCTCGCGCTCGTGGCGTATCTCGGGTTCGACCGCGGGCTCGGCTACAAGATCGGATCCGGGCTGATCGAGAGGCTGTTCTGATGGACACGCTCAGCCAGCTCATCGCCGGTTTCGCGATCGCGCTGACGCCGTACAACCTGATGTGGTGCTTCGTCGGCGTGACGGTCGGCACGGCCATTGGGGTGCTGCCGGGACTGGGGCCGGCGCTCACTATCGCCCTCTTGCTGCCGCTGACCTACAAAGTGGACGCGACGGCCGCGTTCATCCTGTTCGCCGGCATCTACTATGGTGCGATGTACGGCGGCTCGACGACGTCGATCCTGCTCAATACGCCGGGAGAGAGCGCGACCATCGTCACGGCGATGGAGGGGAACAAGATGGCGCGGAGCGGCCGGGCGGGTGCCGCGCTGGCCACGGCCGCCATCGGCTCGTTCGTGGCCGGCACCATCGGCACCATCGGCCTGACGTTCCTGGCGGAGCCCGTAGTCAATTTCGCGCTGAAGTTCGGACCGGCCGAATATTTCTCGCTGATGATCGTGGCGTTCGTCACCGTGTCTGCCGTGCTCGGGACCTCGGCGGTGCGAGGGATCACGGCGCTGGCGATCGGCATCTTCCTGGGCCTGATCGGCATCGACCAGCAGACGGGGCAGCCGCGCTTCACGTTCGGCGTGACGGAGTTGCTGGACGGGCTCAACGTGATCGTCGTGGCGGTAGGGCTGTTCGCGGTCGGGGAGGCGCTGCATCTGGTGGCGCGGAAAAGACGTGCAGACGGCGAGGTGATCAAAGTCAAGGATTCAGTCTGGATGAGCCGCGAGGACTGGTCGCGCTCGTGGAAGCCATGGCTGCGCGGATCACTGATCGGCTTCCCCATCGGAGCCATGCCAGCGGGTGGTGCGGAGGTGCCGACGTTTCTCTCGTATTTCGTCGAGCGGCGGCTGTCGAAGAAACCCGAGGAATTCGGGCACGGTGCTATCGAAGGCGTGGCAGGGCCGGAGGCCGCCAATAACGCATCGGCGGCGGGCGTGCTCGTGCCGATGCTGGCGCTGGGCCTGCCGACATCGGCCACGGCCGCGATCATGCTGTCGGCGTTCCAGAGCTACGGCATCAACCCGGGACCGCTGCTGTTGCAGCAGCAGTCGGCGCTGGTGTGGGGCCTGATCGCCAGCCTCTACATCGGCAACGTCATGCTGCTGGTTCTCAACCTGCCGCTGGTCGCGCTGTGGGTGAAGATGCTGCGAATTCCGGAGCCATTGCTTTACGGCGGAATCCTGGTGTTCGCCACCATCGGCACCTATGGCATCAGCCAGTCGTGGATCGACCTGTTGCTGCTGTATTTGATGGGCGGCATGGGCTTCCTCATGCGGCGCTTCGATTTCCCGACGGCGCCAGTGATCATTGGCATGATCCTGGGGCCGCTCGCCGAGCAGGAATTCCGCCGCGCCATGACGATCAGTGAGGGCGACCTGATGATCTTCGTGCAGAAGCCGCTGTCACTGGCGCTGCTGCTGATTGCGCTGCTGGCGCTGGTCGGGCCGAAGATTTGGGCAGCCTTCAAGAGGCTTGAGTGAGTCTTACTGCGCGCCCAGCGCGTGGGCGACGACTTTGTGCATGACGCTGGGCAGCGCCATGCCGTGCAGGTCACGGCGGTGGACCCAGCGGCAGCGGTTGGGCTCGGTCCACAGGTTGAGCGCGGTGTGCGGCGGCACGACGGCCTGATAGACCATCAGCGTCAGCTTGAAGTGGGTGAAGGTGTGGCTGACAGAACCGGGGACGGGAAGCCAGTTGCCGCGCACGGGTGCAGAGCGCAGCGCCTCATCGGCGCTGATCCATTCGTCTGCCCAGTCTGTTGACGGCACCTCCAGCATGCCGCCGAGCAGGCCCGCATTCGGGCGGCGGCGCAGCAGCATGTGGCCGTCCTCGCGCACGGCGAGGAAAGCAACGCCATAGCGGCTCGGCCGATCGGCCTTCGCAGCGCGGGCGGGTAATTGGGCCTCGATGCCGAGAGCGTGGGCGGCGCAATCCAGCTGCAACGGACACATCAGGCACGAGGGGCGCTTGGGCGAGCAGATGGTAGCGCCGAGATCCATCATCGCCTGGGCGAAATCGCCGGGGCGTTGCGTCGGCGTCAGCGTGGCGGCGAGGCGTTTCAGTTCGTACTTGGCATTCGGCAGCGGCGTGCGCACGGCGAACATGCGGGCGACGACGCGCTCGACGTTGCCATCAACTGGCGTAGCCGCTTCTCCAAAGGCGATCGCAGCGATGGCTGCCGCCGTGTAGGGGCCGATGCCCGGCAATTCGAGCAGCTGGCTTTCCTTGCGGGGAAATTTGCCCTTGTGCCTCTCGACAACAGCTTGGGCGCAAGCATGTAAATTGCGCGCTCGCGAGTAGTAGCCGAGGCCGGCCCAGGCGGCGAGGACCTCGTCGAGATCGGCATTGGCGAGCGCGGTCACGGTCGGCCAGCGCTGCAGGAAGCGCAGGTAGAAGGGGATTACGGCCTTCACAGTCGTCTGCTGCAGCATGATTTCCGACAGCCAGACACGATAGGCGTCGGCCTTGGCGCCGGGTGCGTAACGCCACGGCAATTCCCGCCGCTCGCCGTCGTACCAGTCGAGCAGTGCCGGCGCCGTGTGCGGGCCGGCTATGGGCAGGATCTGTTGTTTTCGCGCCACAGCGGCCATAGCGTCCCCGAGTCGGCGGTCGCGAATCACTTCGCTCATGTTAAGCAGGCCGGCAGGGGATTCATACGGGGCCTGCGAAACTGCATGCGGAATACAGGTGGCGCGCGCAAGCAAGCGGCTACGCCGCGACAGACGGTGCAGTTCAGCCACGCTTCCCGCGTGCAAGGTGGCGTGCATGCCCGCGCCGTCGGCTCCTATATCCCGAGCCTGACGAAGTCGGCGTTCGCCAAGTACGGCTTCTCGGCGGCAACACTGCTGACGGACTGGAAGTCGATCGTCGGGGCCGATCTTGCACAGTACACCGAGCCGGAGCGCCTCAAGTGGCCCGTGCGCGCGCAGGTGCCGGCAAGCGAGGATGCGGAAGAGCAGGGCCGGCCCGGCGCGACGCTTGTTTTGCGGGTCGATGCGGGCCGCGCGCTCGACGTGCAGTATCGTGCCCGGCAGGTGGTGGAGCGCATCAACGCTTATTTCGGCTATCGCGCGGTTGCCGATCTGAGGCTCGTGCAGGCAGCGCTCAAGAAGGCGGCGCCGCCGGAGCGGGTTGCGCGCACGGAACCCTCCAAGATCGCGCTGCCGGGCGTCACCGACGGCGCGCTGCGGGCCGCGCTGGAGCTCATGGCGCACGGAATTGTGATGCGCAAAGGCGCCTGATCACTGTTTCGCCGCACGAATCTCGCCCAAATGCAGCCGTGAGCCGCAGGGCGTTCAAGTGGCATTCAGTGCCATTTTGCCTTAATGGCTAAATCAAACCGGCAAGGCCGAACCGCGCTTGCTGCGGCGAGTTGCGATCCCAGAGGAGATCGAGGTGACTGATACTGCGTTCCGACCATTCTCGTTCTTGACGACTCGCCGCTTCGTGCTGATGGCCACCGCCGGTGTTGCGGTTGCCGCGATGCTTCCGGGGCTCTCCGCGTTTGCACAACAGCGGAAGGGATCGCTCGCGCGCGCCGAGGTGCCGGCGAACGAGTTGATGGAACCGGGGCCGTTGCCGGAGCTGTCGCTCGGCAAGGCCGATGCACCCGTCACGATCGTCGAATATGCGTCGCTGACGTGCGGCCACTGCGCGGCTTTCCACAACACGGTGTTCCCGAAGATCAAAGAGAAGTACGTCGACAGCGGCCAGGTGCGCTTCATCCTGCGCGAGTTTCCGCTGGACAATCTGGCGGCGGCGGCCTCGATGCTGACGCGCTGCGCCGGCGGCGACAAGACCTATCCGCTGGTCGAGGTGCTGTTCAAGCAGCAGGAGCAGTGGGCCTTCGTGCGCGGCAATCCGGTGCCTGAGCTGTTCAAGGTGGCGCGGCAGGCAGGCTTCACGCAGGAAAGCTTCGACAAGTGCCTGACCGATCAGAAGCTGCTGGAGCAGGTGACGAGCATCCGCTCCAAGGCCGCCGACAAGTTCGGCGTCAGCTCCACGCCGACGTTCTTCATCAACGGCAAACGTCTGCAGGAGGCGCCGACTGCCGAAGCCTTCGACAAGGCGTTGGCGCCGCTGCTGAAGTCCTGATGCGGGCCTGGCAGCAGTTCAGACAAGGGCTTGCAGCCGCATCGATGCTGTGCGCGGCAGCGCTGGTGGCGGCCTGCTCGGGTGAGCTGAAGCTGCCCGTTGCCGACCAGGGCGAGGTGGCCGGCGACATCACCACGAGCGCCACGCCCGACAAGCCCTTCAATCCGTTCAACGATGCCGGCGAGACCGCCGTGCCGGCGCGCAATCTCATCGAGAACCCATCGCGGGCAGAGGTGCTGAAGGCCGGGGCGCTGCCGGAGTTCTCCATTGGGCGCGCGGACGCGCCGGTGGTGATGATCAAGTACATGTCGCTGACCTGCCCATACTGCAAGCGGTTCCAGGCCGAGACGTTTCCGGTGCTGAAGCGCGAGTACATCGACAGCGGCAAGGTGCGCTTCATCCTGCGTGAGTTCCCGATCGGCAAGTCGAGCGGCACGGCGACCATCGCGCTGCGCTGTGCGCCGATGGACAAATACCTGACGCTGTACGACAAATTCCTGCAGCAGCAGGGGCAGTGGGTGGCGCAGGAGGTGCGGCTCGATGCCATCCACAAGGTCGTCGCGCAGGTGGGGATCACGCGCGCCCAGTTTGACTCCTGCCGCGAGAATCAAGCCATGATCAATGACTTGAAATGGGTCAAGGAGCGTGGGCGCGAGCTGGGCGTCATCGGTACACCGAATTTCTTCATCGACGGCCGCCTGGTGAAGAAGGTCATCGGCATCAAAGAGATCCGGGAGATGGTGGATCCACTGATTGCCGGTCGCGTCGCCTCCGGGGCGGGCCAGGCGAACAATTGAGCGCCAAGGCCTGTTCCACCCGCGTCCCGCAGCGTTGTTGATTAGGGAATTGCCCGTGCAAATCGCCAGGTTACGGCTGCTCGGCTTCAAATCCTTCGTCGAGCCTACCGAGCTTCTGATCGAGAAGGGGCTGACCGGCGTTGTCGGGCCGAACGGCTGCGGCAAGTCGAACCTGCTCGAAGCGTTGCGCTGGGTGATGGGCGAAGCGTCCTACAAGAGCATGCGCGCCTCCACCATGGAGGACGTGATCTTCTCGGGCACCACCAGCCGGCCCGGGCGCAACTGGGCGGAAGTGACGATCTTCGTCGACAACAGCGCGCGGCAGGCCCCGGCCGAATTCAATGACAGCGACGAGCTCGAGGTCACGCGGCGCATCGAGCGGGAGCTGGGATCGGCCTATCGCATCAACGGGTCGGAAGCGCGGGCGCGCGACGTCAAGATCCTGTTCGAGGATGCAGCGACAGGTGCGCGATCGCCGTCGCTGGTGCGGCAGGGGCAGATCGGCGAGATCGTCAACGCCAAGCCCGAGCAGCGCCGGCGCATTCTCGAGGATGCTGCCGGCGTGGCCGGGTTGCATAGCCGCCGGCACGAGGCCGAGCTCAGGCTGAAGGCGGCCGAGACCAATCTGGCGCGCCTGAACGACGTGCTGGGCCAGTTGGCCGGGCAGGTGGAGAGCCTCAAGCGTCAGGCGCGGCAAGCGCGGCGCTACAAGGAGATTTCGGGCGAGATCCGTGCCAACGAAGCACTGCTGCTGCATCTGGCGTGGACGGCGGCGCAAGCGGATGTGGACTACACCGAGGCGATGCTGGCCGACACGCTGTCGCGCGTGGCCGAGGCGGCGCAGCAGGAGGCCGTGGCGCTGCGCGAGGAAGCTGATCGTGCCGAGGCACTAGACCCGCTGCGCGAGGAAGAGGCAAGACGCGGCGCTGCCATCGCCCGGCTCAAAATCGAGCAGGATACGTTCGAGAAGGAGGCCGACCGCCTCGCCCAGCGCCAGCGCGAGCTGGAAGGCCGGGTCGAGCAGCTCACGCGCGACATCGAGCGCGAAAACGAGCTGGTGCGCGAGGCGCACGAGATCGTGGCGCGGCTCAACGAGGAAGACGAGGCGCTGGCGGCAACGTCTGAAAGCGAGGCCGTCACCGAAGAGGAGGCGCGCGGCAAGCTCACGGCCGGCACCGGGGCGCTCGAGGCCGCCGAAGCGACGCTCGCCAACGCCACGCGCCGCGCGTTCGAGGCGCGGGCGCGTCGCCAGAGCCTGGAGGCCGCCCACCGCGAACGCAGCGAGCAGATCGAGAAGCTGAGCCGGCAGGCCGTGGCGCTCGAGGCTCAGGCACGCGAGGCGGCGGCCAAGGCGCCGGATGCCGAGAAGCTCGCCATCACGTCGGAGAAGGGGCAGCAACTGCTCCGAGACATTTCCGAAATCGAGGCACAGACGATTGCCGCGGAGGAGCGCGTTCTCGATCTCGCCGCCGAGGTGAAGCTCAGGCAGGAGGCGAGCGAAACGGCACGCTTCAGGGCCGGGCAGCTCACGACCGAGGTCGAGACGCTGTTCAAGCTGCTGAAGCCTGCGCGCGAGGACGGATTGCCGCCGATCGTCGATCAGTTGCGCGTGCAGTCAGGCTACGAGATGGCACTGGGCGCGGCGCTGGGTGACGATCTCGACGCGCCCATCGGCGAGGAGGCGCCGATGCATTGGCGCCGCATCGACATGGGGCTCGATGATCCGGCGTTGCCAAATGGGGCCGTGCCGCTCGCGGGCATGGTGGAGGCGCCGCCCGAGCTGGCGCGGCGATTGAAACAGATCGGTATCGTGGCGCATGCCGACGGCAAGCGGCTGCAATCGGCGTTGAAGCCTGGCCAGCGGCTCGTGTCGCTGGAGGGCGACCTGTGGCGGTGGGACGGGTTCGTCGCGGCTGCGCATGCGCCGACGGCCGCGGCGCAACGGTTGGCCGAGCGCAACCGCCTGGGCGAAATCGAAGGGCGGCAGGCGGCCGCCCGCGATGAGGCCGAGGATCTCGCTTCGGCACAGCGCACGACAGCGGAGCTGCATCGCGTGGCCGAGGCCGAGGAGCGCCGTCTGCGGCAGCTGTGGCGCGACACGCAATCTGAACTGGCGCGCGTGCGCGAGACGCTGACGGTCATCGAGCGCCAGGCGCGCGAGACGGAAAGCCGCCTCGCCGCCATCGGCGAGGCGCGCAGCCGCGTCAGCGATGGGCTAGAGGAAGCGCGGCAGAAGGCCATTGAGACGGAAGCGGCGCTGGCCGCCATGCCCGCGAACGAAGGCCTGGAGAGTGAGCTCGCCGATGCCGAGCGCGCGACGGCTGAAGCGCGAACGCTGGCCGCCGACGCCCGTGCGCTGGTCACGAGCCTGGAGCGCGACCGGCAGATGCGCAGCAATCGCCGGGCGGCGCTGGCGACGGAGCGCGAGCGCTGGCAGACGCGCAGCCAAGGTGCGGATCAGCAGATCGCGACGCTCAACGAACGCAAGACCGAGGCGGAAACGGAGCTGGCCAGCCTCGCCGACCTGCCGGCGAAGGTTGAGGTCCAGCGCGGAAAGATCCTGAGCGAGCTGACCGACGCGGAACGCCTGCGGCAGACTGCGGCCGACGCGCTCGCCGCTGCCGACACGGCGCATCGCGAGGCGCAGAAAGCGCTACGCACCATCCAGGCGACGCATGCGGCCGAGCGCGAGTCGCGGGCGCGCAACGAGGCGCGGCTCGAAGCGGCGCGCCAGAAGCGCAGCGAGGAAGCGCGCAAGATTGCCGACACCATGGGCTGCGAGCCGCAGGCGTGCTTGGCGCTCGCGGGACTGGCGCCCGATGCCGAGATGCCGGAGCTGGCCGAGGTCGACCGCAAGCTGCAGCGGCTCAAGGCGGACCGCGAACGGCTCGGCAGCGTCAATCTCACGGCCGATGAGGACCTGACCAGGATTACCGAACAGCACGCCAGCATGGATATGGAGCGGCTCGACGTCGAGCAGGCCATCAACAAGCTGCGCGGCGCCATCGGCCACCTCAACCGCGAGGCGAGATCGCGCCTGCGCGAAGCTTTCCAGTCGGTCAACGCGCATTTCGTCGAGCTGTTCAGCACGCTGTTCGGCGGCGGCGAGGCGCGGCTGGAGATGGTGGAGAGCGAGGAGGACCCGCTCGAGGGCGGGCTGGAGATCGTGGCCAAGCCGCCCGGCAAGAAGCCGGCCACCATCTCACTGCTGTCGGGCGGCGAGCAGACGCTGACCGCCCTGTCGCTGATCTTCGCCGTGTTCCTGACCAACCCGTCGCCGATCTGCGTGCTGGACGAGGTCGATGCGCCGCTGGACGATGCCAACGTCGACCGTTTCTGCACGCTGATGGAGAAGATGGCGGCGGAGACGGAGACCCGGTTCCTGGTGATCACCCACCATCCGATGACCATGGCGCGCATGAACCGGCTGTTCGGCGTGACGATGGCGGAAAAGGGCGTTTCGCAGCTCGTTTCCGTGGATCTGGCCACGGCGGAACGCATCATCGAGAACGGCGGCGGGCACCAGCAGGCCGCAGGCTGAGAAAGGCCTGGCGAAGGTCCGTGGCCTGCGCTCATTCGCCATCCCTGGTCCCGCCACGCTTTTGCCGCCCTTTTGTTGACACCCCCGGACCTCGCCACTATGGTCCCGCGCGGTCGATACCCCCTGGGTAGCGTGCCGCCTTCCGCCAAGGAACGCGTCTCCATGTCGGATCCCGAACAGGATCGGAAATCCGGGAGAGGCGAACTCTCTCCCGAAGAGAGAGCCGCGTTCGAGCGCCGCGTCGATCAACTCGGCGACAAGCTCAAGCGGGCGGAGGCGCAGCACGATACGGGGCGGCAAGGTGGCGACACCTTGCAGGGACGCGGAATGGCCTATGGGTTCCGGATGTCATCGGAACTCGTGGGAGCCATCGTGGTCGGGGGGCTGATCGGCTACGCGTTGGACCAATGGCTGGGGACGAAGCCCTGGCTGTTCCTGGTCTTTTTTGTGTTTGGGTTTGCTGCAGGCATCCTGAATCTCCTCAGGGCCTACCGGCAGATGCAGGGGGAGATTACAGCTCAGACGGGCGGTAATCTCGGCAAGACTGTCCCCAACGATGATTGAGTGGCGTCCCTTCGGGACGAATGATTGAGTGGCGCCCCTCCGGGGATGACGATTGAACGACTGAGCGAGGGCTGACGTGGCGGCAGGGAGCGCACAGGGAACCGGAATGCCGGACCCAATCCATCAGTTCGAGATCCACAGGATCATTCCGCTCAAGCTGTTCGGCTACGACGTATCGTTCACTAACTCCGCCGCGTTCATGCTGGCCGCCGTGGTGGTGTCCGCCGGCCTGCTGATCTATGCCATGCGCGACGGATCGCTGGTGCCGCGCCGGCTGCAGTCGACGGCTGAGATCGGCTACGAATTCATCGCCAACATGGTGCGCGACAGCGCCGGCGAGCAGGGCATGAAGTTCTTCCCGCTGATCTTCACGCTGTTCGCCTTCATCTTCACCTGCAACATGCTGGGCATGATCCCGGGTGCCTTCACGGTGACGAGCCACATCATCGTCACGGCCGCGCTGGCGGCCATCGTGTTCCTGACGGTGCTGGTGGTGGGCTTTGCCAAGAACGGCCTGCACTTCCTCAAGCTATTCGTGCCTTCGGGCGTGCCGATCTACATCCTGCCGCTGGTGACGCTGATCGAGATCATCTCCTTCCTGTCCCGGCCCGTCAGCCATTCCGTGCGCCTGTTCGCCAACATGCTGGCCGGGCACATCACGCTGAAGGTGTTCGGCGGCTTCATCATCATGCTGCTCGGCACCGGCTCGTTCGCGGCGCTGGCGCCGCTTCCCCTGCTCGGCGCCGTGGCGCTGACGGCGCTCGAAGTGCTCGTCGCGTTCCTGCAGGCCTACGTCTTCACGATGCTGACCTGCATGTACCTCAACGACGCCCTGCATCCCGGCCACTAGCCGAGATGCAGCTCGCCTGAAACCCACCCTATCAACCCAAGGAGAACGCATCATGGATCCAGCTTCCGCCAAGCTTATCGGCGCCGGCCTTGCCGCCATCGGCACGGGCGCTGCGGCGATCGGCGTGGGTAACCTGTTCGGCCAGTTCCTGCAGGGCGCACTGCGCAATCCGTCGGCTGCCGACGGCCAGTTTGGCCGCCTGATCTTCGGCTTCGCCGTGACGGAAGCGCTTGGCATCTTCGCGCTGCTGATCGCCTTCCTGCTGCTTTTCACCTGAGCACGACTGGGGTGTGACGGATCGCCGGAGGCATCGGCCGCCGGCACTTCCGCCTCGTAATTCAACGACTATCGGGCACCGAGATGGCTCAACCGAGCACCGCCGGAACGGCAGTCCCGCATGATGCGGGGCACGCCAAGATCTTCCCGCCGCTGGACTCCACGACGTTCGCGTCACAGCTCCTGTGGCTCGCGATCGCGTTCGGCCTGCTGTACTGGCTGCTCTCCAAGGTGGCCTTGCCGCGCATCGGCGAGGTGATCGAGGAGCGGCAGGAGCGCATCAAGCGCGACCTGGCGCAGGCGGAGCAGCTACGCGGCCAGACCGACGCGGCGCTGAAGGCCTACGAGCAATCGCAGGCCGAGGCGCGCAGCAAGGCGCAGGGCATCGCCAAGGACATGCGCGACAAGCTGGCGGCGGTCTCCGAGCAGGAGCGCCACCGGGTCGATACCGAGCTGGCGGCCAAGATCGCCGAGACCGAACGGCAGATCTCGGATAACAAGAAGCGTGCTCTGGCGAGTGTGAACGAGATCGCTGTGGCGACCGTCGGTGCCATCGTCGGCAAGCTGCTGGGACAGGACGCAACGCCGGACGAGGTTCGCCGCGCGCTTCCCGCGCAACCGGCCGAGTAGGAGCGCTCGTGTGATGATCGAGAAATTCGCCGGCATTTGCCGCACATCTCGGAGCGAATTTCTCGATCTGAATCACACGAGCAAGTCTATGATGCTAGCGTCCCTTTGGATTCCGAAGTTCGCTCCCGGACCTAGCAACGAGATCAGGCGAACTTCGGAATTGGGACACTAGAGCATGTTCTTCATGGCCGAGTTCTGGGTCGCCGTTGCGTTCTTCATCTTCGTCGGACTCATGGTCTACCTGAAGGTGCCGGGCATGGTGACGAAGGCGCTCGACGATCGCGCCGACGCCATCCGCCAGGATCTGGACGCTGCCCGCAAGCTACGCGAGGAGGCCCAGGATCTGCTGGCGGACTACCAGGCGAAGCAGCGCCAGGCTGAGACCGACGCCCAGCAGATCATCGAGGAGGCGCGGCGCGAGGCTGAAGCGCTGAAGGCCGAAGGCGACAAGGCCATGCAGGAGTCTTTGACCCGGCGCACGCGTATCGCCGAGGAGAAGATTGCCCGCGCGGAAGCGCAGGCCGTGGCCGAGGTGCGCGCCATTGCCGTAGAGGCCGCGACGGCGGCTGCCGAGCGCATCGTCAAGGACAAAGTGGCGACAGGCCTCGGCTCGACGATTGTCGACCAGTCGATCCGCGATCTGAGGGGCAAGCTGAACTAAAAACGGATCCCTTCGAAGCTCCTCGCCTCACATCGCGAGCGGCGTGAACAATCGCAATTGGGCGGCGTTGCGTATTTAGCTCCCTATGCCGATGGGCGAACGCGGCAAGCTTGGGCTTTCCCCTGGTGCCAGGTCGATCAAGGACAGATCCACGAGCGTCTGGTGAAAACGCCGCTTTCGATAGCTGTTTGATGCGAAATAGCTGTCGCCGCAATCCTCGATCAGACTGGCGCGGGTTGCCGACACCTGATCGAGCGGAAGGCCAGCGGCCTGCAAAGCCACGGTGCCGAGAAACGCGATGTCCAGAATTGGATCTTTTCGAGAGGCGGACGGATCGATCGTGAAATTCAGACCTTCGATGGCATAGAAGGTTTGAAAGCAGCGCCGCTTATCCTCGGGAAGTTGCAGCAGCCGTTCGAGACGGCGCGTCATGACCGGTTGGTGATCGCCGTAGTGCACGATGAGCATCGGCCGACCAGGAAACATGGTGGCGAGCCTCGATTTCATCGACCGCCAGGTCGCTGCAGTCTCCGCCAGCCTGGTGTAGTACTCGACATACTGCGGATCGGGCAGATTGGCGGCGGCAAACGCTCGCTCCGTCTCGAAGCAATTGGCCGCCACTAACCGGCGATCGTGGGGGCCGTGATTGAAGTTGGTCAGGGCAAAAACGAAACGAGGTGCAGGATCGCGGGCGACGCGTTCGGCGAAGGCCCCGAAAGCCGCCTCCAGAAACATCGCATCCGAGTTTGTTTCTTCGAAGCGACCCAGATCGAAAGGCGGTGGAAAACCGTCCGAGAAAATTCGCTCGTCGACGCCCATCGATTTGTAGAAGGCGTCGTAGTTGAGGAAGCTGCGGCGACAACTCGAGGTCAGCATGGTCCTGTACCCGAGGGAGGCCAGCGTGCGAGGAAGGGTGTGATGAAACCGGCCGACGCCCTTGCGAAGCATGAAATAGGCGTCGGCCCCGAAGGTCGCGCTTGAAAGGCCAGTAAGCAGACTGAATTCGGACTGCCACGAGCCGCCGCCATAAATATCCACGTTCAGCCTGCCGCACGGGCTGTCGCCCGGTGACAAGAATGCTTCAATGCTTGGCTCGAGCGTGAGACCAAACAGGCGCGGGTCGAAGACCGATTCATGCTGAATGAGGATGATGTCAGGTGTGACAGCGTTGCGCGCCGGCGTGGCCTTCATAAGCGGCAGCGGGTCTTTGGCAATATCGCTCAGGCCCAAACTCCGGGACGGCCACCAAGTGGGTAGATCGACGACAGAGGCCATGAACGTCGAGAAAAAGCTACCACGCTCCGTCAACGTGCTTCGAAACGACTGAGCACCCCCGCAGGCGCGATAGGCCAAGGCAAAGACACCCATCGCCGCAATAAAAATCAACGTCCTGATGTCGCGAGGCAGCGGCGGCCCGCCAGCCTGAAGGATCGTTACGAGTGCAGCCAGCGCCAATGCAATGGTCGCTGCAAGCACGATCGCCGCAGCGCGCCTGTACTGCACCAGGAAAAACGGAATCGTTCCCGCGAACGCCAGCGGGAAATCCGCCACCGTCAGCTTGATGCCGCTGTGATGGAATTTGA
This sequence comes from Hyphomicrobiaceae bacterium, assembly GCA_046154585.1. Classification (GTDB taxonomy): domain Bacteria; phylum Pseudomonadota; class Alphaproteobacteria; order Rhizobiales; family Hyphomicrobiaceae; genus CADEFX01. The sequence goes on from JBJXDX010000150.1 coordinate 79,410, forward strand.
TTTTCGATGCACCGATGATGGCGGCCGCCAGAATGGCGGCCAGCAGCATCGCTCTTTCGAGGTCAGCGACGATCCACAACTGCGCCGCCACAAGACCACAGTAAGCGGCGGCGGCAAAGAACAGCCGGTCAATACTGCGCTCTGAGGCAGCAAGTGCTGCGAACACCACACCAAAAAACGCAACCATCGACATTGAAGGAAGCCTTCCCCAGTCCGGCCGTGGTCGGCCGACGCTTGGGTTGGCCAAAGCGGAGCGTAGGGCAGACCTGGCGCCGACGGCAAGATCGCTTCCGGCCCAGCGTTGAGCGCGAGAACTACTCTAGTGTGATGATCGAGAAATTCGCCGGTATTTACCGCACATCCTGGAGCGAATTTCGCGTCGAGATCAGGCGAACTTCGGAATCGGGACACTGGGCTTCCCCCGGGCTCAGTCAGAGTGATCGCTCCCAGCATTTTGATAACCGAGCCAGCCGAAGCCGGCGGACGCAATGTCTTGCGGCTGCTAGAGATTGCTACGCCGGACGACGGCGGCGCAATGCTACCTCAATGCCGGCATAGGGAAGCGCGATGATCGGCAGACTGACAATGGTGGTGGCAGCACTGACCCTGCTCTCGACGCAGGCCGCGGCCGACTACGAGGATGTGACATTCCCCACGCGTGCGTCGGATGGCGTGACGCTCCAGGCGTATCTGCGGCGTCCTTCCGACGACAAGCCCGCGCCCGCAGTGGTGGCGCTGCACGGATGCGGCGGTCTCTTCAACAAGAACGGAGACATGAGCAGCCGGCACGACGACTGGGCCGAACGGTTCGTGACGGCGGGTTATGTCGTCCTGTTTCCCGACAGCTTCGGCTCGCGTGGCATGGACAGCATTTGCAATACGCGCGAGCGGCGGATCGTACCGCGCGAGCGCGGCGCAGACGCGGTGGCAGCCGCCGACTGGCTGGCGGCGCAGCCGTTCGTCGACAAGGCGCGGATTGCGGTGCTCGGCTGGTCCAACGGCGGTTCGTCGGTGTTATGGGCCGTGGGCGGCGCGCATAAACCCGAGAACGGCGAATGGCGGACGGCCATCGCCTTCTATCCGGGCTGCCGGGTGCCCGCGGAAAGCCCGAACTGGGTGCCACGCTTCAAGCCGTACGTGCTGATCGGCAGCGCCGACAATTGGACCCCGCCCGGCCCGTGCCGCCAGCTCGCCGAGCGCGATGCCGTGCGGCTGATCGAGTATCCGGGCGCCGTGCATGGGTTCGACGCGCCGAATTCGCCACGACGCACGCGCCCCGGCGCCGCCTACTCCGCGACGGCCGACGGCAGCGTGGAGGTGGGCACGGATCCCAAGGCTAGAACAGCGGCCATCAAGGAAGTGATGACGATCCTGGCCGAGGCCTTTCGCTGAGCGTCACGCCTTGATGAGCGCCGCGAGCCGTTCGATGCCCTGCGCGATCTGCGCTTCGTCTGGCAGCGAGTAGCTGAGCCGGATCGTGTTGTGGCCGGTGTCGTCGGCGAAGAAGGCGGCGCCCGGCACGAACGCCACGCGCGCTTCGGTGACGGACTGCTGCAGAAGCGCACGGGTGTCGATGTGCGTGGGCAGCGTCAGCCAGATGAAGAGCCCGCCTTCGGGCCGCGTCCAGGTGACGCCGGAGGGCATGTGGCGCTCGAGCGCGGCCAGCATGGCATCGCGACGGCGGCGGTAGTGGGCGGTGGCCTTGGCCACCTGCGCGCCGTAGCACGTCGAGGCCAGGTGATGCATGACCATCTGGTTGATGGCGGCCGAGTTCAGGTCGGACATCTGCTTGATAAGCACGAGGCGGCGCATCATGGCGCGCCCGGCGCAGATCCAGCCGGTGCGGAGGCCGGGCGTCAGGGTCTTGGAAAAGGTGCCGCAGTAGATCACGCGCGTAGCGTCGATACTGCCGGTGCGGGCGATGTCCAGGGACTGGAGGCTGGGCAGTGGCTCGCCTTCGAAGCGGAGCGCGGCGTAGGCCGAGTCTTCCAGGATCGGGATGTCGAGCTCGGCCGCGAGATCCAGCAGGCGCTTGCGCGCGGTGAGCGAGAGAGTTTCGCCGGTCGGATTGGCGAAGTCCGGCACGACATAGGCGAACTTGACCTCGCCGCCTTGCTCAGCGGAGGCGCGCCGGTAGGCTTCGGGGGTGCGGTTGCCATGCTCCGGGCGCAGCTCATCGTAGCGCGGCTCGTAGGCGGAGAAGGCCTGCAGGGCGCCGAGATAGGTCGGGGCGGTGACGAGGGCGGTGTCGCCGCCCGTGAGCAGCAGGCGGCCGAGGAACTCCAGCGCCTGCTGGGAGCCGGACGTGATGAGGATGTTGTCGGGCTCGCAAGGCACGCCGAGGCGGCCCATGTGAGCGACGATCCACTCGCGCAGAGGCAGATAGCCCTCGCTGACCGAATACTGGAGCGCCTGGCCCGCAACGCCATCGACCAGGGCGGCGGCGTAGGCCTCGCGGGCTGCCTCGACCGGGAACAGCGCTGGATCGGGAAAGCCGCCGGCAAACGAGATGATGCCCGGCTCGTCGAGCAGCTTCAGCAGCTCGCGGATTTCCGAGGCGCGCATGCGCTCGGCCCGGCGCGCATAGCGCGGCTCCCACTCGGCTTGGAGTTGCATGTATTTACCCCGTCGTTTCCTGCCCAACACATTATGTCAGCATTGCTGACCTAATTGCAATCGGGGAATAACGTCAGCTGAGGGCGCACGTCACCAGCTCGTGGCCACGAGCAGGGCGCCGGAGGCGAGGATCAGGGCCACGACGATGCGCTGGAAGCCGCGGTCGCCGAGGCGCCGATAAACGAGTGAGCCGGCCCAGGAGCCCGCGATGGTGCCGGGAAGGGCGGCTGCAGTGGCCCATCCGACCTGCGATGTCAGCAATCCTGAAAATGCGTGCGAGAGCAGCGCGAGGGCAAGGATCGACAGGTTGAAGGTTTGCAGGACCATGCGGCGCTGATCCCTGGTCCAGCCGCGAATATCGGTCCACACGACGGGAAGCACACCGGAGAGTCCCGCCAGCCCACCGAGAATGCCGCCGCCGAAGCCGATGGCGCCGTCGGCGGCCCGGCCGCCAATCGGGCTGCCGGCAAGCGGCGATCTCCTGGCAAGGGCGTAGGCCGAATAGCCCAGGAGAAAAAGGCCGACGACGATCTTGAACGTGCGTGGATCGATCTGCCCCAGAAGCCACGTGCCGACGGGAACACCGAGCAGTCCCGGCACGACGAATGGCAGCACGCGCGGCCAGTCGATGACGCGCCAGATCACCGGAAGCGTCTGGACCTGCGAAACGACGGAGCAGATGATCGCCAACGACGCGGCGACGGGCGGGGAGACCGCATAGAGCCAGAGGCCCATGGCGACGATGGCCGTGCCGAAGCCGGTGAGACCGTTGACGAAGCCGCCGGCGAGCGCGCCCAGCAGAACGACGGCAATCTGGTCGAGCCCCATGGTGGCGTCCCCCGCGACGCGGTGGCCGCGCCGATGCTCGTGTTCGAGCGGCGACTATTCCGCGGCTTCCTTGGTGACGGCGGCGGGGCGCCAGCGCAGGCGCGGCTCGCGAGCGGCCTTGGTTTCGTCGAGGCGGCGGCGCGGAGCCAGGCGCGGGGCTTCCTTGAAGCGGCTCTTGTCGTTGCCCTGCTTGGCCTCGGTGGCGAGGAAGCGCAGCGCACCGATGAACTGGTCGAGGCTCTGCTTGGACTCCGATTCCGTCGGCTCGATCAGCATGGCGCCATGCACGACCAGCGGAAAGTACATGGTCATGGGATGGAAGCCCTCGTCGATCATGGCCTTGGAGAAATCGAGCGTGGTGACGCCGGTGTCCTTCAGCCATGTGTCGTCGAACAGCACCTCGTGCATGCACGGCTTGTCGCCGAACGGCTGGGTCATGATATCGCGCAGGCCAGCGCGGACGTAATTGGCGTTGAGGACGGCGTCTTCCGAGGCCTGCCGCATGCCGTCCGAACCGTGGCTCAGCATGTAGGTGAGCGCGCGCACGAACATGCCCATCTGGCCGTGAAAGGCGGTGAGACGGCCGAACGGCGTGCGGCCTTTGGTGACTTCGCTTTCCGTTTCGACAAGGCAAAATTTGTCGCCCTCGCGGATCGAGTACGGCAGCGGGGCGAACGGTGCCAGGGCATCGGAGAGCACCACGGGGCCTGAGCCCGGTCCACCGCCGCCGTGCGGCGTGGAGAAGGTCTTGTGCAGGTTGATGTGCATGGCGTCGATGCCAAGGTCGCCGGGGCGGACCTTGCCGACGATGGCATTGAAGTTGGCGCCGTCGCAGTAGAAGTAGGCGCCGGCTTCGTGCACGACGCGGGCGATTTCCGCGACCTCCGGCTCGAACAGGCCACAGGTGTTGGGATTGGTCAGCATGATGGCGGCAACGTCGGGGCCGAGGGCGGCCTGCACCGCGTCGGCGGCAACCGTGCCGTCCGCGCGGGCGGGAATCGACTTCACGGTGTAGCCCATGAAGGCGGCGGTGGCGGGATTGGTGCCGTGCGCGGAATCGGGCACGAGCACAACGTTGCGCTTGGAGCCTTTGGCCTCATGCGCGGCCTTGATACACAGCATGCCGGCGAGCTCGCCGTGGGCGCCCGCCTTGGGAGAGAGGGTCAGGGCCTTCATGCCGGTGAGTTCCAGCAGGTAACCCGACAGCACTTCCATCAATGCGATGGCGCCCTGCACCGTCTTCTGCGGTTGCAGCGGATGGATGTCGCCGAAGCCCGGCAGCCGCGCCATCTTCTCGTTGAGGCGGGCGTTGTGCTTCATGGTGCAGGAGCCGAGCGGATAGACGCCGGCATCAATGGCGTAGTTGCGCTGCGACAGACGCACGTAGTGGCGCAGAGTCTCGGGCTCCGTGAGGCCGGGGAGGCCGATCGAGGCCTTGCGCTCGAGGCCGCCGAGGCGCGCCTTGGCGGCCTTCGGCTCGGGCATGTCGACGCCGGTCTTTGACGTGCCGCCGACCTCGAACAGCAGCGGTTCCTCGTGATCGAGGCCGCGGTTGCCGGTGAAGGTATCGCTAGCCGAGGCGAAGGCAGAGCCGGGGCCGGTGGGGCGGCCTTGCGTGTTCATGGCCATCACAGCACCTCCTTCAGTGCCTGGGCATACTTGGCGCGGTCCTCGTCGGTATTGATCTCGGTGGAGGCGACGATGATGAGATCGGAGAGCTGCGCCTTGCCGGGCACGAGGCGCGACATCGGCACGCCGCCGAGCACGCCCTTGTCCGCCAGCTTGTCGATGACCTTGGCGGCATCGCCGCGCACGCGCAGGGTGAACTCGTTGAAGAAGGCGGGCGTGATGACCTCGGCGCCGTCGATGGCGTCGAGCTTATCGGCGAGCGCGACGGCGTTGGCGTGATTGATCCGGGCGAGGCGGGTGAGGCCCTTGTCGCCGAGCAGCGTCATGTGAATGGTGAAGGCCAGCGCACACAGGCCCGAGTTGGTGCAGATGTTGCTCGTGGCCTTCTCGCGGCGGATGTGCTGCTCGCGCGTAGACAGCGTGAGCACGAAGCCGCGGCGGCCTTCGGCATCGACGGTCTCGCCGGCGAGGCGGCCCGGCATCTGGCGCACGAACTTGTCGCGCGTGGCGAACAGACCGACGTAGGGGCCGCCGAAGATAAGGCCGTTGCCGATGGACTGGCCTTCGGCGGTGACGATGTCGGCGCCCATCTCGCCAGGGGATTTGACGAGGCCGAGCGACACCACCTCGGTGACGACGGCGATCAGCAGGGCGCCCTTGGCATGGGCTGCATCGGCGATGGGTTGGAGGTCGCGAATGGAGCCGAAAAAGCTCGGGTACTGCACGACGACGCAGGAGGTCTCGCCGTCAATGCGGGTGATGATGTCCTCGATGCCTTTCGGATCGGCGTCGAGGGCATCGACGTTGGCGCCGCTGTAGCCGCTGAGCGTGTCGACGACGGCGCGGTACTGCGGATGCAAGCCACCAGAGAGAACGGCCTTCTTGCGGCGCGTGAGGCGGTGCGCCATCAGCACGGCCTCCGCCGTGGCGGTGGAGCCGTCGTACATGGAGGCGTTGGCGACATCCATGCCGGTGAGCAGCGCGACCTGGGTCTGAAACTCGAACAGGTATTGCAGCGTGCCCTGCGTGATCTCGGGCTGATAGGGCGTGTAGCTGGTCAGGAACTCAGAGCGCTGGATCAGGTGATCGACGCTCGCCGGTACGTGGTGGCGATAGGCGCCGGCACCGACGAAGAAGGGCACGGAGCCGGCCGGCGTATTGCGCGCAGCAAGGCGACCAAGCTCACGCTCGACCTCGAGCTCACCTTTGGCTTTGGGGAGGTTGGGCGGCTCGGCGAGAAGCTTGCCCTTGGGAACATCGGCGAAAAGATCATCGATGCCGGCCACGCCAATGCGGGCCAGCATGTCGCGGCGATCTTCGGGGGTGAGGGGGAGGTAGCGCATCAGGCGCTCTCTTTGACGAAAGCGTCATAGGCGGCGCGATCCATGAGCGCATCGAGCTCGGCGGTGTTGGCGAGCCGCACCTTGAAGAACCAGGCCTTGCCTTCGGCATCCTCGTTGACCAGTGCGGAGTTGCCGGCGAGATCGGCGTTGGCCTCGGTGACCTCGCCCGACACGGGCGCGTAGACGTCGCTCGCGGCCTTGACGCTTTCGACAACGGCCACGGCCTCGCCGGCGCTGACCTTGCGGCCGACCTCAGGCACCTCGACGAAAACCACATCTCCGAGCTGCTCCTGGGCGTGGACGGTGATGCCGACGGTGGCGACATCGCCATCCACCCGCACCCACTCGTGGTCCTTGCTGAATTTTTCGATGGCCATCAGGCTCTCCTGTCTAAGGCGCGGGTGTTTGAACGCCGATCAAGCGGTTTTGCGGGCGTAGCGATGCGGGGCGAAGGGAAGGTCGCAAACGACGGCGGGCAGCGGCTTGCCGCGCACGATGAGCTGGACGGGCGTGCCGGCCTTGCTGTGGGCTGACGCGACGTATCCCATGGCGACGGGACCATTGACGGTCGGGCCGAAGCCGCCGGACGTGATGATGCCGATCTTGTCTCCGCCGGCGGATTGGATCTCGGTGCCTTCGCGAGCTGGTGCGCGGCCGTCGGGCTTGATGCCGACGCGCAGGCGCGACGGACCGTTGGCCAGCTCCTTTTGGATGCGTGCGGCGCCCGGGAAGCCGCCTTCGGTGCGGCGGCGCTTCTGCATGGACCAGACGAGGGCCGCCTCGACCGGACTCGTTGTCTCGTCGATGTCATGGCCGTAGAGGCAGAGACCGGCCTCGAGCCGCAGGCTGTCGCGGGCGCCGAGGCCGATGAACTGCACGGCCGGATCGGATGTGAGAAGGCGCGCAAGCTCGACGGCGTCACCGGCAGCGACTGAAATCTCGTAGCCGTCCTCGCCGGTGTAGCCTGAGCGCGAGACGTGGCAGTCATATGGGCCAACCGGCATCAACGCGGCTTGCATGAACCCCAGCGCGGCGGACTTAGGGGCCAGCTTTGCCATGACACCGGCGGCGCCGGGACCTTGCAAGGCCAGAAGGCCGCGGTCCTCCTGCGCGGAGAGGAGAACGCCCGCCGGGAGCCGCGCAGCGATGTGCGCGTAGTCGTTGTCCTTGCAGGCGGCGTTGACGACGACAAACAGGCGGCCTTCGTCGGTTGCGAGCGCCGAGCGCGTCGCCATCAGGTCGTCGATGATGCCGCCGTCGTCATTGAGGAGCTGCGTGTAACGCTGCTGGCCGGGCTTCAGCGCAACGATGTCGGCGGGCACCAGCGCTTCGAGCGCGCGCGCGACGGTCTCATGCTTGCCGTCATCGGCGATGAGGTGCGCCTGGCCCATGTGCGACACGTCGAACAGGCCGGCCTGCTCGCGCGTCCACAGATGCTCCTTGAGAACGCCGAGCGGATATTGCACCGGCATCTCGTAGCCGGCGAACGGCACCATTTTGGCGCCGAGGGCGACGTGCAGGCTGTAGAGCGGCGTGCGCTTTAGGGAGGCGTCGGCGGGGGCACTCATGGCATTCAGATTCCGCACGGCTTGTTTCCCGCGCTCAAGACGAGCACGAGTTCAAGCCCCCTCTGTCACGGAACCTGAGAGATTTGAGCGGCGCGCGAGCGCTGCCTTACCCCTTCGGTGGGCTGGCGCATCCTTCGCCGGCCGCTTTCCAGAGCGCCATCAGCTTGCGGTCCCTTTTGCCTGAGAGGTTCCGGGGCGGTTGCTCCTTCGGCGCCGGCATAACGCTTCGCAGCGCATGCCGGTCTCTTCCGCAAGCGTCGAATAGCTTGTGCGGAGCATAGATTTGCCGGGGGCGGAGTCAATGAGGCGCGGAAGACGCTCCACGGGAGTGTTGCAGCGCGGCTGCGCGTCAGCCGTGCGACCAGAAAATGCCGAGCAACCTATCCCCGGAGCATTCAGGGATACGTGTCGCTAGCGCCGATCAGCGATCGGGTGATCGGGGGGGGGTGATCGGGCCTGATCGGGGGTGATCAGGGGGTGATCGGGGCCTGATCGGCGGGTGATCGGATGCCTAATCGGCAGGCATCCGGGCGAACGTCCGATTGATGGCCAAAAAAAGTTATCCCCGCTTGAGGATGGTCATCGATACTGGCCGTGTCCCAGATCGCGGGGCGTGACGCTGCAGCGATGCGCCTCAACCTTGATCCGGGAGCCGTGACCAGACCTTCTCGCCCGGCCGGGCGCTAGACCGGCGGAGCGCCGATGCGGGACCTGGAAGCGGTTGAGCGTGGGCATTCGTAAGCCCATCAAAAGCGCATAGGTCATCGGGCTTACGAATGCCCGGCTCCGTCTTCTCCATAGCCTCGGGTCCGATGGCCGCGAGGTGTCTGGCGCTGCGCGCGACAAGGCGGCGCGCAGCAGCACATGTGGACAGTGGAAGAGATCAGCCGGCGTTGGGAGTGTTGCGGTCGAAGCCGACGAAGACTTCGAATTCGCCGGGACGGGCGCCTTCCGGAATGGGGAAGGTGATGGTGCGGACCGTCGAGAAGTAGCCGATCGGCTTATCGAGGGAGACGCTGACATCAACGGTCGCCTTGTCGGTGGCGATTTTCTCGCGCTTGGCGTCGGTGGCGAAGATAGCGACCGGCAGCACGACCGTGCCACCCTTGCCGCGCGGCCCGAGCAGCACGCGGCCGGAGAAGCCGAATTTCACGGTCACGCGACCGGGCTCGACCTGACACTCGCGCGCGGTCTTGGTGATCTCACCCTTGTGCATGACGGCCAGACCATCACCCACGCGGCCCGCCTCGTAGATCGTCACGTGATGATCGCGCGGCCACACCTGGAAGCGGGGGCATCCACCGGCGATATCGCCGCCGACGCCCATGGAGCTGTCAGCCTTGGCGGCCGAGAGCATCTGCTCCTCCGTCACCTTCGCCTCGGCTTTCGAGGAACCGCCGCCAAACATCCCTCCGCCGATGCCGGACGTCAGCGACGACATCCCGCAACCCGACAAGAGGCACAGCGACAAAACAGCCGTCATCTTGAGAATCAATCCAGGTGTCCCCAACCGTGATTGCGTCACGACATCCCTGTCTACGTGCTCTCCCGGATCCTTTCGGACCGGTTTCCCCGAGCCCCCGAGCCACATTGGCTCAAGAATGTTATTCGTATTTCCCCAAATCAACTGTATCACCCCGCTAGCAGCGCGTCCAAGCGCTTACAAGGTTCGTTAACACTTCACCGGGTCACCTTTTGCCGCATGCCCGCAGCCATGAGCCCCACCACCTCCGACACACGCAAACGGCCCGCGCTCACGGTCTATCTTGCCGCCCCGCGGGGCTTCTGCGCCGGCGTGGATCGCGCCATCCAAATCGTCGAGCTGGCTCTGAAAAAGTACGGTGCGCCCGTCTACGTTCGACATGAGATCGTCCACAACCGATTCGTGGTGGACAACCTTCGGGCCAAAGGCGCCATTTTTGTGGAGGAATTGGACGAGATCCCGGATACGGACGCTCCTGTGATATTCTCGGCACATGGGGTGCCGAAGGCCGTGCCGGCGGCGGCTCGCGCCCGCAAGATGTTCTTTCTCGATGCCACCTGCCCCCTGGTTTCGAAAGTCCATGTCGAGGCGGAGCGGCACTACGCGCTCGGACTGGAGATCGTCCTGATCGGGCACGCCGGGCACCCCGAGGTGATCGGCACCATGGGCCAGCTGCCCGAGGGCGCGGTCAGCCTGATCGAGACCGCGGCGGACGCGCGTGCCTTCGCGCCACGCGATCCCTCGCACCTCGCCTACATCACGCAAACGACGCTGTCGGTCGACGACACGGCCGAAATCGTACGCATCCTCACGGAGCGGTTTCCCGAGATCGTCGGGCCGCACAAGGAGGACATCTGCTACGCGACCACGAACCGGCAGGCCGCCGTCAAGGCCATGGCGCCCAGATGCGATTGCGTGATCGTGGTCGGGGCGCCGAACAGCTCGAATTCATTGCGCCTCGTCGAGGTGGCGTCGCGCGCCGGATGCGCCAAGGCCCTGCTCGTTCCCCGCGCCAGCGACATCCCCTGGGAGAAGCTGGGCGATCTCAAGACGCTGGGTGTGACGGCCGGCGCATCGGCGCCCGAGGTGCTGGTCGACGAGATGATCGATGCGTTCCGGCAGCGCTATGCCGTGACGGTCGAACCGGTGAAGACCGCGGAAGAGCGGATTGCTTTCAATGTGCCGCGCGAGCTTCGCGACGGCGCGCAGGGCTGAGGGGCGCTTCCGGCGGTTTCCGATCATGGCTGTGTATACCGAGGTTGCGGACGAGGAGCTGCAGAACTTCATTGCCGGCTACGGTCTTGGCCCCGTCATGTCCTATAAGGGCATCGCCGAGGGAGTCGAGAACACCAACTATCTCGTGACCACGGGCAAGGGCCCTTTCATCCTGACGCTCTACGAGAAGCGGGTCGCGCTCGGCGACGTGCCGTTCTTTCTCGCCCTGATGGAGCATCTGGCGCGCTCGGGGCTGAACTGCCCGACGCCCGTGCGCGACGCGAAGGGCCGCAATCTGGGCGAACTAGCCGGCCGGCCGGCCGCTCTCGTGACGTTTCTCGATGGCGTGTGGATTAGGCGCCCCCGGACGGACCATTGCGCGGCTGTGGGTGAAGCGCTCGCGCGCCTGCACCTGGCGGGCAAGGGGTTCGGGATGCAGCGGCGCAACGCGTTGAGCCTGCAGGACTGGCGGCCGCTGTTCGATCGGTTCCGGGTTCGCGCCGACGAGATTTCCCCGGGACTTGGCGCGACGATCGACGCCGAGCTGACAGCGCTCGAGCGCGACTGGCCGTTGCAGCTGGAGATCGGCGTCATTCACGCCGACCTGTTCCCTGACAACGTGTTCTTTCTCGAGAACAAGCTGTCGGGGCTGATCGACTTCTACTTCGCCTGCAATGACGCGCTCGCTTACGACGTCGCCGTGTGCCTCAACGCCTGGTGCTTCGAGCCGGATTATTCCTTCAACATCACGAAGGGGCGGGCACTGCTCAGGAGCTATACGGCCGTGCGGCCGCTGTCGGCCGGCGAGCGCACCGCGTTGCCGATGCTCGCGCGGGGCGCGGCGCTGCGGTTTCTGCTGACGCGTGCGTACGACTGGATCAATACGCCGGCCGACGCGATGGTGCGGCGCAAGGACCCGCTCGAGTATCTGCGGCGGCTGCGCTTCCATCAAGCGGTGGTGCACGAGCGCGAATATGGGATCGAGGACGCCGCATGAGCGAACGGGCTGCCGGTCGGCCGAAGGTCGTCATCTACACGGACGGCGCGTGCTCGGGAAACCCGGGCCCGGGCGGATGGGGCGCGATCCTGATCGCGGGCGAGCGCCGCAAGGAGCTGTCGGGCGGCGAAACGCCGACAACCAACAATCGCATGGAGCTGATAGCGGCGATCTCGGCGCTCGAGGCACTGAAGAAGCCGTCGGACGTGGAACTGCATACGGACTCGATCTATCTGCGCGACGGCATTACCAAGTGGATTCACGGCTGGCGTCGCAACGGCTGGAAGACAGCCGACAAGAAGCCGGTGAAGAATGCCGAGTTGTGGCAGCGGCTTCTGGAGGCGCAGGCGCGCCACACCGTGGAGTGGCGGTGGGTCAAGGGTCACAGCGAGCATGCCGAGAACGATCGCGCGGACGAGTTGGCGCGGGAGGGCATGGCGCCTTACAAGCGCGGCGCGTCCAACTGACGCCAACTGATGTTGGTGCCCCGATGATTGATTTTCTGAGCAGCGGTCCTGACGACGCGGCAGCGACGCTCCTGCTGGCGCATGGCGCCGGCGCGGGGATGGAAAGCCCCTTCATGGCGCAGATGGCAGCACTGCTGGCGGAGCGCGGCGTGCGCACGTTGCGTTTCGAGTTCGGCTACATGGCCGCGCGGCGCGACGGCAAACGCAAGCCGCCGCCGAGGGCGCAGCTTCTTAGCGGCGAGTACAAATCGGCCGTTGCTGCCGCGCTGGACCTGACACCGCGCCCGCGCCGGCTGTTCATCGGCGGGAAGTCCATGGGCGGACGGGTGGCGAGCTTCGTGGCCGACGAACTGTTTCAGGCCGAGGCGATCAACGGCCTGGTGTGCATCGGCTATCCGTTTCATCCGCCGAAAAAACCCGATCAGCTGAGGACCGATCACCTTGTGATCATGGGATGTCCGGCGCTGATCGTGCAGGGTGTCCGCGACCCATTCGGGACGCGCGAGGAGGTGGAGAGTTATCCTCTGTCGGCCGCGATCCGGTACCATTGGGCGGATGACGGCGACCACGATTTGGGACCGCGTGGGGCCTCCGGCTTCACCCGCAAGGGCAATCTGGCGGTCGCGGCAGACGCCATCGCTGCATTCGTCGGGACGTGATGGGCTAAGCCTTGGCGGGCGCGGGCGCGCCGACGGCATTCTCGGGCAACTGCCGCGGCAGCAGCGATACGGCCCCGAAGATCACCGCAGCAACGACCGACAGAAGCATGAAAAGCGTGTCGAACCCCCATCGCCCGTGCACCCATCCGATCATCGGCAAGGCCGCACCCAGCACAAGAAAGCTGATGACATAGCGCACGCCGTAGATCGAGGCGCGCAGCTCGGACTTGGCCATGCGTCCGATCATGTAGTCGTTGATCGGGATCTGCCCAAAAGCGCCGAGCATGAAGCCGAGGGCAACTGCCAATGCAGCCCAGTCGGTCAGGCCCGGCATCAACGCGAAGAAGACAAGCTGCAGGATAGCCGCGCCCATGAAGACCGTGCGCGGCCCAAGCGTGTCGAGCAGCTTGCCGACGATGATCTGCGCGCCGGAGGCAATAGCGAACACGATAAAGGCGAGCCAGCCGACCAGGGTTGCTGAGCCGGCAATGCCGTTGAGGCGCTCGGCGAAGACCTTGGGCAGTGCGAAGGTCGTGGACTGGAAGACGAGGCTGGAGATGGCCGTGGTGAAGAAAATGATGATCGTCAAACGCACAAGCGCATCGCGAGACATGCTCGCAGGAGACCGGGATGCCCCCGTTTTCACCTGCGCGGCGGCAGCACTCTTCTCCTTGCCGGCCACGATCTCCGGCCACATGAACCGGGCGTAGGCAAGGCCGAGCAGAATCGAGACGATGCCGGGGATGACAAACGCGGTACGCCATCCAGCGCTGTCGATCAGGAAGCCGGTGATGAGAGCTGCACTGCCGACGCCCAGATTTCCCCACACGCCATTGATGCCGATCGCCATGCCGGTACCGGACTTGGCGGCTCCCTCAACCACCATAGCGAGGCCCACCGGATGGTAGATGGCGGCAAAGATGCCCAGGACAAACAGGGCTATGGCAATCTGGAGCGGCGATTGCGCATAGGCCGTCAGGATAGAGGCAATGCCGATGCCGACGAAGAAGACGGCCATCATGCCGTGCCTGCTCCAGCGGTCTGCAAGCCAGCCCGCTGGCAAGGAGAACAGGCCGAAGGCGATAAATCCGGGCGTCGCGTAGTAAACTAGCTGCTCGTAGCTCAGGCCCCATTCGCGCGTCAGCGCAAGGGCTGCCACCGTTGCGAAAATCAGCGTAAACAGATGGTCGAGAAAATGGCCGACATTCAGGAAAAGGAAATGTGTCCGCTCGCGAGTCACTGGCGCTTCCCGTTGTTCTTGTTCAGGCCAAGCTAGCGCTTTCGGCCGTGCCGCGAAAGGCCCGTATCCCATTGCCGACAGGCTCATTTGTAGCCGAATTGACGCCGCCGACAGCTACCCATAGGTTCGCGCAAACCTTTTAGCCCAGTGATCCCATGAACGCTCCCACCACCGCTGCTGAAACAGCCGCCGCGCACGAGGCGCGCGCCTGGCCATTCGAGGAAGCACGCAGGCTCATCCAGCGGCTGGACAAGCTGAAAGGCGGCAAGACCAAGACCGTGATTTTCGAAACCGGCTATGGCCCCTCGGGATTGCCGCACATCGGCACGTTCGGCGAGGTGGCGCGCACCAGCATGGTGCGGCATGCGTTCGAGGTGCTGACCGACGGCAAGCACAAGACCCGCCTCATCTGCTTTTCGGACGACATGGACGGGCTGCGCAAGGTGCCCGACAACGTCCCCAACAAGAACATGCTGGCCCAGTATCTGGGTAAGCCGCTGACCAGCGTGCCCGACCCGTTCACGAACGAGTACCCGAGCTTCGCGCACCACAACAATGCGCGGCTGCGGCGCTTTCTCGATCAGTTCGGCTTCGAGTACGAGTTCTTCTCGGCGACCGAGTGCTACAAGTCCGGCATGATGGACGAGACCTTGCTGAAGATGCTCCGCGCCTACGACAAGGTCATGGACATCATCCTGCCGACGCTGGGCGAGGAGCGGCGCAAGACGTACTCGCCGTTCCTGCCTGTGTGCTCACGCACCGGCCAGGTGCTGCAAGTGCCTATGATCGAGCGCCATCCGCGCAAGGGCACGGTCGTCTACCTCGATCCCGAGACCGGCAAGAAGGTCGAGACCAAGGTCACCGGCGGCGCGGTGAAGTGCCAGTGGAAAGCCGACTGGGCTCTGCGATGGACCGCGCTCGGCGTCGACTATGAGATGGCGGGCAAGGATCTGATCGATTCAGTGATGCTGTCGTCGAAGATCTGCCGCGTGCTCGGCGGCACGCCGCCCGAAGGGTTCAACTACGAGCTGTTCCTCGACGAGCAGGGTCAGAAGATATCCAAGTCCAAGGGCAACGGTCTCACCATCGAAGATTGGTTGACGTATGCCAGCCCCGAGAGCCTCTCCCTTTTCATGTTCCAGAAGCCGCGGGCTGCAAAGCGGCTTTACTTCGATGTGATACCTAGGGCCGTCGACGAGTACCTGACGTATGTCGGCAAATACGCAAATGAGGTAGAGAAGTCGCGGCTCGACAATCCGGCATGGCACATCCATTCGGGGCATCCGCCTGCCGCCGAGCTGCCGATCTCATTCGCACTGCTGCTGAATCTCGTGGCCGCCTCGAACGCGCACGACAAGGAACGCGTATGGGGCTTCATCCGCCGCCACTTTTCCGATGCTACGGCAGAGAAGTACCCCCTGCTCGATCAGCTCGCAGGCTATGCGGTCGCCTACTACAACGACTTCGTGCAGCCGGCGAAGAAATTCCGGTCGCCAACCGAAGAGGAGCGCAACGCGCTGCTGGCACTCGATCGGGCTTTGGCCGTCGCAGCGCCCGCCGCAACAGCCGAAGATCTGCAAAACATCGTCTATGAAATCGGCAAGGCGAATGGTTTCGCGGACAAGCTGCGTGCCTGGTTCCAGGCCATCTACGAGGTACTGCTTGGCCAGTCGCAAGGGCCGCGCTTCGGCAGTTTCATTGAACTCTATGGGGTGCGCGAAACACGAGACCTCATCGCCAAGGCACTGAAGGGCGAGCTTGTGTCGACTTGATCGAGCTATGAGCCGGCAAGGAACTTCAGCGCGCGTGCCGCTGCTTGTTTCCTCGTCGGTGGCGCCGTCCTTGGGGGCGTACTGTCGGCCTTTTGCGTGTCGAGGCGCCATACCGATTTGATGATGGCCAGCAGGCGCTGTTCCCGAGCCATGATGTGCTCAGGGCGCCATTCCGAGATGCCGTTAAGTTCGGTCGTAACGATGGGTACGTCCGAGATCGAGGAGCCGAAATAAATTTCCAGCTTGTCCGATAGCTCGCGGTTACGGGCATTCTCGTTCTGCCGGCGCCGCACGAGGACGAGATTGCCGATCGAATTGATGCAGCGCTCACGTTCTTCCGCGATCGGGAACCACTCGCGCCATGCACTGTTGCGGCCGGGCTTTTGCGGCAGGACATGCTCTACCGTGAAATCAGCCGCTGACAAGGACTGCGGACTCCCAGCCAGCTCGTCATTGAGCCGCAGAAGAACCAGCTTGCAGATCAGCGGGCTGCGCAAATGAAGATTGCGCAGGTTGTAGAGAATGTTGCGCAACTCATCGCGTCCAAGCTCGAGAGGGCTTTTGGGATCATCCATCACGGTGCCGCGGCGGATCGCCTGCACCACGGCACGAAAACGGCTCGCCCGCTTGTCCGCGCCGATACCGAGAAGGCGCAACGCGTATGCCAGCCGCTCAATAGCTTGCAAAAAGACATGCAACTTTTCTGCGTCGCCAGAGTTCAGCCGCCACCATAGCATGGTCGGAGGCACCCAATCGGCAGCCCCGAGCCATCCCAAGTAAGTCAGAAGTCGCCGTATCTCTGGAGACTGCGGCGAGCCGGCGTGCTGGGCATGCCGCACGGAGTGGAAGGCGCGGCCATAAGGTTCAAGCAGCTCCTCGACGAAGGCGCGACCCCCACCGGCGTTGGCGATCACCTCGCGAACTCCGGTGATGATCTGCGACTTGGGACTAAGCTCTGCAGCCCGAATATGACTGAAAAGCTCCTCGAAATCGGCGCCCAACAGAGCGTCGGTGCGATCCCAAATGTTATCGGCCCTGGCTCGCGCGCGCTCATCGATCTGCGCGATGATCTGCGCCTTCAGGATGTCGTTACGCTGCAGCGGCCGGCCGCGATCGTTGAGAACCATGAAGATGCGGTAGGCACGATCGATACCTGCCGCAGAAATGAGTGCGACGTGGCACTGCTGTGCAACAAAAGAAGCGATGCGAGCCAGCTCTTGCGGGCTGCGCTCTCTAAGCTCTGCAGCAAGGTGCTCGCGCACCTCCAGGATCCGTCTCTCGACTTCGGTCAGATCATCCGTTTCGGGCAGCGTGGCCGTGCCTAAGGGTTCCTGCACATGCAGCCTGAAGAAATCGCACTCCCGTTCCCTCAGCTCGAGGCGAAAGGTCCGCTGCTGACCTGCAGCCTTGGCGCACTCGATATGCTCGCGTAATCCGGTTGGCAGTTCGCCGTCGGTCCGCGCCAGCAAATCACGCAACACCGCGAATAGTATCGTCAGGGTAACGAGACGCTGCTGTCCATCGACGACATCATGGATCAACGCTGGACCGTCCGCCACAGTCGGCGCCGCAGAATTCAGAAGCATGGCCCCAAGAAAGTATTCGCAAGCACTAACCGTGCTTTCTGCGGCCTGCTCCTCGATTGCCAGCGTCAAATCATCGAGAAGCTGACCGGCCTCCTTTGTGGTCCAGGAATAGGGCCGCTGAAACGAAGGAATGCGAAACCGGAACGGATCCGACAAAAGTTGCCCGAGAGCCAATGGTTTTGCTGTGAACCCAGATGACATGAAGGGATGGACTAACCGCCGCAATGACGAGCTCGCGCAGGGACTAGCACGGCCTCTATAGAACGGATAGACACGAGACCGCCGAACGTCAACCAACCGCGCACGCACACGTGCACAACAAGGCATGGAATGACGAGCCCGAAACGTGAGGAGCCCAATCGGGTTTACAAGATCTGCAGTCGCAACTCGTGGGAGCAAGCGCGCCCGGGCGGACGTTATTTTGGCTCCAGCGATGATGCACGCGATGGCTTCATTCATTTGTCCGCGCCGGATCAGGTCGCGGCAACACTGGAGCGGCACTTCGCGGATCGAGATGATCTCTTGCTGATCGGCGTTGATGTCGGCCGGCTTGGCAAAGCGTTGCGATGGGAACCTTCGCGAGGCGGCGCCCTGTTTCCGCATTTGCATCAACCGCTCGATTTTGCCGCGGTAGTATCGGAAGCGCCGTTGGTGCGAGACTCCAAAGGGCAATATCGATTGCCGGATGGTTTGGCCTCATGCTGAGGACGCTTGCCGAGTTGGTGCGCCCGGCGCTTCTCGCGCTCGATCCCGAGCAGGCGCACGAACTCACATTGAAATCGCTCGAATGCGGCCTCTATCCGCGCGGTACAGAGAACGACGATCCAACCCTGGCCTGTCAGCTTGGCACGTTGTCCCTTCCAAATCCAGTTGGCATCGCGGCTGGATTTGACAAGGATGCCCGTGTACCTGATGCGGCGCTCGGGCTCGGTTGCGGCTTTGCAGAGATCGGCACCATAACGCCGCTGCCGCAATCGGGAAACCCCAAGCCGCGCATCTTCCGCCTCATCAACGAGCGCGCCGTCATCAACCGCCTCGGGTTCAACAACGGCGGTCATGCTGCCGCACTCGCAAGGCTCGAACGGCGCACCAGGGGTGGAGTCGTCGGCGTGAACATCGGCGCCAACAAGGACTCGGCCGATCGCGCGGCAGATTATGTTGCTGGGTTGGAAGCTTTTTATGGTGTGGCAAGCTACTTCACCGTCAACATCTCGTCCCCCAACACACCGGGGTTGCGCGATCTGCAGGCGCCCGCCGCGCTCGACGAGCTGCTGACGCGCGTCATGTCGGCACGCGAGCGCATGACCGCGCAGGGCCCTCCGCGCCGGCCTGTGGTGGTCAAAATTGCGCCTGACATTGCCGAAGCCGATCTCCCAGCCATCGCGCAGCAGCTCCAGACCCACGCTGTCGATGCCGTTGCCGTGTCGAACACGACGCTGGCCCGTCCCGGGCTCAACATGCAAACGGAAGCCGGGGGACTTTCCGGCCGGCCGCTCTTTCATCGCTCAACAGCCATGCTGGCGCGGATCTATATGTTGACCGGGGGACGCATTCCCCTGATCGGCATCGGCGGCATCGATTCAGGAGATGCCGCCCTACAGAAAATGGAGGCCGGCGCCAGTCTGATTCAGCTCTACACGGGGCTGATTTATGAAGGCCCGGGGCTCATCCGCCGCATCAAGGATCACTTAGCTCGCCATGCGCACAGCGCGGGCCTGCAGCGTGTCGGAGATATCACGGGGCGGCGCGCAGCGCAGTGGGCGGCTCTGCCCCTTGAAGGCTAGTACACCCCAAGCTCCACCGTCGATCGGCTACCTCGGGTCTCGATCGCGTGCGACGGAGAACAACCGCGTCAGCAGCCAGATCGGCACGACGATCACCGCTCCCAGGATGAGATAGCCGAATGCGTTCTGGAACAGCCCAAATCCCATGTCATAAACACGCCGAACGAGCAATCCCAGTCGCTCGACGATATTGGCTGGGTGAATGTCGAGCGCCGACAACACGATGCCTACGACAATGGACAGCACGGCGAGCCTGATGATAACGCCTAGGGGATTGCCGCCGAACAGCCGCTCCCGGTCCATGCTGAAACTCCTTGGCTCTTAGTAGTACGCGGTGACAGCCAATCTGCGATGACAACGGGTCCCGATTAGCACAATGAAGGTCCGGCGCGAAACGTCGAATGCGGCCCTGCGGACGACCGGCGCGTCCGTTCGGCGCCGGGGCGTGGTCGGGGCCTGGCCTGCCCAGCCAGCCCCGGACACGACGGATATCCCGCAGCGATTCCGTGAGTGGTTCGCCCGCCGAGGCTGGCAACCGCGTCCGCACCAGTTAGCGCTGCTCGCGCGGGCCAAAGCCGGGCGTTCCACGCTGCTGATTGCGCCGACTGGTGCCGGCAAGACACTGGCGGGCTTCCTGCCGAGCCTCGTTGCCCTCGGCGAGCTCGGACGCGGGGCGCGCAGTGCGGGCCTGCACACGCTGTATATCTCGCCCCTCAAGGCGCTTGCTGTCGACGTCGCCCGTAACCTTCTCGCGCCAATCGACGAGATGGGCCTCGCGATCCGCGTCGAGACCCGCACCGGCGATACCCCAGTGTCGCGGCGCAACCGGCAGCGGTTGCGGCCGCCCAACATTCTCCTCACGACGCCGGAGCAGCTCACGCTGCTGCTCAGCCACGATACAGCCGGATATCTCTTCCGCGATCTGAAATGTGTCATCCTCGATGAATTGCATGCCATCGCGCCATCGAAGCGAGGCGATCTTCTTGCACTCGACCTTGCACGTCTAAGACGCCTGGCACCGGGCCATGTAACGTTCGGTCTGTCGGCGACGGTTGCCCGCCCCACCGAGCTGCGCGCATGGATCTTTCCCCAGGTGGAGCCGAGCCGCGTCATCACGTTGTCTGATTGCGTTCAGGCCGGCGGAGGCCCGACACCACACATCGAAATTCTGGAGACCGAAGCGGAACTGCCGTGGGCCAGCCACACAACCCGATACGCCACCGACGAAATCTATTCCGCGATCAAGTCCCACCGCATGTCGCTACTCTTCGTCAACACGCGCATGCAGGCGGAACTGCTGTTCCAGGAGCTCTGGCGCGTCAACGAAAGCAACCTGCCGATCGCGCTGCACCATGGGTCACTGGCAGCCACGCAGCGGCGGAAGGTGGAAGCCGCCATGGCGGCAGGAAAATTGAAGGCCGTCGTCGCTACGTCGACTCTCGATTTGGGAATCGATTGGGGCGATATAGATCTTGTCATTCACGTCGGTGCTCCCAAAGGCGCAAGTCGCTTGTTGCAGCGCATCGGACGTGCCAATCATCGCCTGGATGAGCCGTCCAAGGCTATCCTCGTGCCGAGCAATCGCTTCGAGGTACTCGAATGCCGGGCGGCACTAGAAGCTGCGCAAGCCAATGCGCAGGACGCCGTCACGAACCGTCGCGGTTCTCTGGATGTCCTGGCGCAGCATGTGTTCGGCACGGCGTGCGCTGGCCCGTTCGACCCGAGAGAACTCCTTGCCGAGGTGCGCTCGTGCACGCCCTATGGCTACCTTTCACAGGCCGACTTTGATCGCGTCATCGACTTCGTCAGCACCGGCGGATATGCGTTGCGCAGCTATGAGCGTTTTGCCAGGCTCCGACCAACATCAGACGGCAAGCTGCGACTGGCACATCCGCGCCTCATCCACCGATACAGGCTAAATGCGGGCACGATCGTAGAAAGCCCGTTACTCAAAGTCCGCCTGGTCGGGCGCGGACGGCAGCCTCGTCCGGGAGTCGCCCGCGCCCTGACAGGCGGTCGCGTCCTCGGCGAGATCGACGAGTATTTCGCCAGCGAGATGACGCCTGGCGATACCTTCGTCTTTGGCGGAGAGGTGCTACGCCTCGAAGGTGTTCGCGAGCTCGATGCCTACGTGTCGCGTGCGGCGGCGAGCGATCCCAAGATTCCGAGCTATCCCGGTGGCAAGTTTCCCCTGTCCACGCATCTGGCAGCGCGGGTTCGCGCCATGCTGGCCGACAGCCAGAGCTGGCGTCATTTGCCAGGCCCTGTCGCCGAGTGGCTCACGTTGCAGCAAAGCTGCTCTATCGTTCCGGCTGCCGACGAGGTGCTGATCGAAACATTTCCTCACGGCAACAGGCACTTCCTCGTAACTTACCCGTTCGAAGGGCGGCTGGCGCATCAAACGCTGGGCATGCTGCTGACCAAACGTCTGGATCGGGCAAAGGCCGCACCAACGGGCTTCGTCGCCACCGACTATGCGCTGGCAGTGTGGGGGCTGGGTGACCTGTCGGAGATGATCCAGAAGGATCGGCTCGATCTTCAGAATATCTTCTCGGAGGACATGCTTGGCGACGATCTGGAAGAGTGGCTCGGCAAGTCCAGCCTCATGCGGCGCACCTTCCGCATGTGCGCCATTATTGCCGGTCTGATCGAGCGTCGCAGCCCCGGCCATGAGAAATCTGGCCGGCAGGTGACGGTCTCGTCCGATCTCATTTATCGCGTCCTATGCCAGCACGATCCGCACCACCTGTTGCTTCAAGCCGCCTACGAGGATGCCGCGACCTGCCTGCTCGACGTGGCGCGATTGCAGGACTTCCTGCGGCGCGTCAAAGGTCGAATCAGGCATATTGCGCTGGATCGCGTATCGCCCCTTGCCGTTCCGCTGCTCCTCGATATCGGCAGGGAATCCGTCCACGGCACCGCGCGCGAGGATATTCTGCGAGAGGCTGCGGACGACATGATCCGGCAAGCCACAGGAGACTGAGGATCTATGCTCCAGTTCAAGCCCGAGCGCACGCACCTGACCGATTATGCCACGCATCGGCTATCGCTATGCGGCAAGGCGTTGGTGGCTGATGCCAGCGGCGCGCTTTACTGGCCGACGGAGCGCACGCTAATCGTCGCCGACCTGCATCTCGAGAAGGGTTCATCGTTTGCCGCGCGGGGCATCATGCTGCCGCCTTACGATACGCGCCAGACTCTGCAACGCCTCGCCGAAGTCATCGATCGCTTTGCTCCCCAGCACGTCATCGCCCTCGGCGACAGCCTGCACGACCGAAACGCGTCCGAGCGCATAGATGCGACTAATCTGCAAATGCTATCGATCCTGCAGGAGGATCGGGACTGGACCTGGATCACCGGCAACCACGATCCGGAAATTGCGCCGGTATTCGGTGGCCGCATCGCCGAACAACTCGTCATCGGCGGGATCAGGTTCACCCATGTTCCGGGTCAAGGACGCATGGCCCCCGAGATCGCAGGCCACATGCACCCGGCCGCCAGGCTATCGCTTTACGGTCATATCATTCGACGGCCTTGTTTTGTCGGCAACAGCCGGCGCCTGCTGCTGCCCGCGTTCGGCACGTTTACCGGCGGACTGAATGTGCTCAACGCCGCATTCATGCCGCTGTTTGGCAACGATGGAATGAACGTGTGGATGCTCGGCCAGGAAGGCCTCTATCCGGTCGCAACACGCTACCTGTGTGACGACTAGCGCCGGGTTTAGTGAGCGCCCCTGCGGAACACGGCTGTAGCGAGCAACCCAGCAGAAACCGCGAGCGCCACCGTTGCCAGGCCGTAGAGCAACGGCAGCCGCAATGCGAACCCGTGCAAAACTTCCTCGACGCCTTCCCGCTCCAGATTGAGGCGCGCGGTATATTGGCTCAGCAGTTCGCCATCGCGGAAGAGGAAGACGCGCGTATCGAAGGGCCCCACAGTGACATTGGCCGGGAGATCGACTGAAGCGCGGAACAGGCTGCGGCCAATAAAGGCCACGCCATACTCTTCCTGCTGATACAGCCGCTCCTTCTGCTTGATGCGAACGACGGAATCTCGAAACTCCTTGATCTGCTTGGTGGGGGGGCCGCTGAACGATCCGCTCGACAGTGTCATCCGCACGTGATCGAAGCCGATGTCATAGGCTTTGAGCACATCGGGTGAGGCGATCTCATCGAGCGGGCGGGTCGAGACGATCGCGTAGTAGCTCGGCACGCTGTCGAAGACGAGCGCCTGAACATTCATCCACATACCGGCGACATTCGCCTTGCGCCGGGCTACGAGCCGCGAGGGCGTGCCGACCAGAACGATGACAACGTCGTAGAGCCCCGCCTCGGCACTGGTCTGCCGGCTATTGTCGACGGCACCGAATACGACGATCTCCGTACCTGAAAAACTCGCGGTCACCGCCACGCGACGGGTGGAGACGTCAGCCTGCACCGTCTCGCGGACGTCAGCCTTTGTAGCCGGGGTCGTAGCCTGCGGCTCGGCCGATTTCTGTTCGGCCGCGGGACGCTCAGGATTGGGCACCGGAACAGGTGCCGACCGCTGCCGCCTTTGCGCCGAAACCTCAGCAGCAATGCTCACAAATGCAACAAGCGCAGTGAGCAGGGCAGTCGAGAGCATCCACGCGTTGCGGCGCCGCCAGCCAAGCGTCATTGGTCCCAACTCGCTGAACTGATGAGATACTGATCTTCGGGATGCACTCCAGGCTCCAGATGACGCTCAAGCCATGCCCACGGCCAACCGCAATAGTTGGCAAAACGCCAGCGCAGGTCGGCGAGGCACGCCGTGTCGAAGGATAGCAAAGATTGTGGCGTTGCAAACCTTGAGAGTGGCTCTATCTGCCGCAAATTGCCGCTGGAATCAGCCAGGCTGCGTGGCGCTCGATCATCAGTCGGGTTTGCTCGAAGCCCGTGTTTTCCAGGCTTCTCCGGCTGTGTGGGCGTCGTTTACAAACGCATCGCTCGCTTGCGGACGCCAAGCTGCAACCTCGGCCTCGATAGTTTTGATCATCGCCAGGCTGATCTTGTCCTTCATTCGGTCCATTCGTCGCGCAGCTTCCTTATCTCCGCCGCGCGCGGCCAATGCATACCAGCGATAGGCTACGGTCAGATCCTTAGCGACGCCCAAACCACTCTCCAGCAGGACAGCCAGGTTGTACTGGCTGTCCGTCACGCCGTGCTCGGCAGCCTGGGTAAACCACTTCGCGGCCGTCTCATAATCCGACGTCGTGCTGTCTTTGCCGACGCTCAGCACCGCCATATTGTGCATCGCTTTCAGGTTACCCTGCTCGGCTGCACGCTTGTACCAGACGCGTGCGCGTGCAGCGTCGGCGGCGACGCCGAGCCCCCGCTCATACAGCGCGGCCAGTCGATACTGCGCAGCCGCCAAGCCCTGGGTCGCGGCGCGCTGATACCATACTGCTGCCTGCGCGAAGTCCTGCTTGACGCCCTTGCCCTCGGCAAATCTGGCTGCCACATCGAACTGGGCAGAGGGATCGCCTTTCGCCGCTGCAATTCGGAGCGATTGCGGGCCGATGGTGATCGGCGGCATCTCCAGCACGGTTCCGACCGTGTCCTCGCGGCCCTGCGCGGAAGCGCCCTTGACGCTGACCTCTTGCTCGCCGGAAGCAGCCGGGCCGGCGGCAGACTTCGTTTCCAGAGCTTGCTGCTGGCCCAAGCGCGTAGAGAGATTGGCCATGCGCTGCCGCTGCCGCAGGCGCATGACGTCTTCCGGCGACAACGAACCGGGGTTTTGTTCGATGACCATGCCCATCGGCGCCTGAACGAACCGGCCACCGGAGGCAGTGGGTTGATCTGTCCTCGCCGGGATATCGGTATTGCCCCGGCTGCCGTCTGCCTGGTCCGTTTGAGATTGAGCACCCTCGGTGGATACCTCGGGGCGCATCGGGTCAATCGCCTCACTCGACGATGGTTTCAATGAGACAGTATCACTCTTGGCAGTCGGCCGTGATCCGGCTTCGGCCGATTGAATCTCGGTTTGCAGCGGAGCCCGAATACCGATGCCGGACACCACCCAATACCCGGCGAGCATGAATGCCGACAGCCCGGCGACAAGGAGAATGCCTGCGCCGGGAAACGTCGTTGGCTCTGCCCTATGCTCTTGCGACGTACCGCGGGATCGGAACGGAGATGCGGTTTTTCGATCCGGCGTATTCGGCTCTTCGAGATCGCCAGTAAGTGACTCCCGTGGCATTGAAGGTCCGGGGCCGAGATCGGCGAGAGTCAGTTCGCCGATCGGACGATCCTGATGCGTTTCGACGGTCTGCGCGGATCGATTGCCAATTGCATGAGTGTGCGTGGTTGCTAGAGGCCCAACTAGCTTGCGGGGCACGCGTTTCTGCGCCAGATCATAGTCATCCTCGGTCGAGCCCTGATCCACGCCTTCAACGAGAGCAGCCTGCGCCATCTCGATCGAATCAAGACGATCGAGAATGTGCTGCATGGCTTGCTGCATCGTCTCGAGAGCTTCGCCAGCCAGCTGCTCGCTGCGCCGGCGCTCTTCGATGAACTCATTCAGCAGATCGCGTGTTTTGCCGCTTTCACTGCCAGCAATCCCTCGCTCTGCGATGCGCTGAACCACTGTCTCGGCTGCTGCGGTAGCAATCCGCGTAAGCTCTTGTTCGGTGGGCGCAACAGCCGAAGCGAGGCGCGAGATGCGCTCCTCAGAAAGGCTCGCCTTCAATTCGGCGACCTGCGCTTCGATCACCAACAGGTGCGAAATCTGATCTTTCGCTTCTGACGCACGCTCGGACAATTCGCTAACATGGGCCTCGATGAGCTTCAGGCCCTCCACGTCTGTTCGTGTCGCGGCTTTGGCAAATGCCGTTTCAAACCGTTTCTCGAAATGATCGAAACGATCGCCAAGCGATCTTACGGAAGGATCGGCCCGGAATGCTGCGAGCGCCTGCTGCACCTCACCTGTAATTCCGGCGAGCCTGGCCTCCAGCCAATCACGGTCCGCTTCATCTATAGGCTGGCCGTCTGGGACGGCGGGCGACGAACGGGCCTTGAGATGGGACAGCCTCTCCCGCAGCTCGTCTTGCAACGGCGACCTCAGGGCTGTGCGCGCTTCACCGGATTCGTAGAGCTGAACCAATGCGTCGGCAGCACGCAGATCCCAAGGTTCATCCAGGCTTGGACTGTGCGGTTCGCAGCCTTCAGCGTATTGGGGCAGTTCTGCTTCAGCCACAATCGTGCCGCTGCCGCCGTCCGGCGTCGCGGATCTGTGATAGTGGCTGCTCCCCATTCTCATCCCCAATGGCTCGCCGCAACAGTCCCCAATCGCGGCGGCAACTCGATTAACTCGCCGGCGGAACGGGTGTTTGACCGAACAAAGGTGCGAACCGGCCAGTTTGCAACTTGGCAACCCCGCGTAAAATTTCGGTTAAGGTATGTGCCAATGACACACCCAGATCGCTTGTCCTTGTGAGTTGTAGATGGGTCGCGTTGCAGCTAAGGCTACCAAGCAATGCAGTTGACGCAGGCTCATTACCGACTGGAAGTCGGGACACGCGGACCCGGCTTCACCGATATCACTCGCAACGCCGCCGGTTGGCTCCGGCAGATTCGGGCGCGCGACGGCCTCCTGACCTTGTTCATTCGGCATACGTCCGCGTCTCTTGTCATTCAGGAAAACGCAGATCCCGACGTTCAGGCGGATCTGGTCGACGCTCTTTCTTCTCTCGCGCCCGAAGACCGACCATGGCGTCATACAGTCGAGGGCCCAGATGACATGCCCGCTCATGTCAAGGCAATGGTGACGGCGACGTCCCTTTCCATTCCAGTCATCGACGAAAAGATGGTGCTCGGCACTTGGCAAGCCGTCTACCTGGTCGAGCATCGGGCTGCGCCGCACCGGCGGGAGATCATTCTCCACTACACGGGCATGGCCACCGGCGCGCCCTCAGCTCATCGTTGAATGCCGGCGCGTGGCGGAAACGAGTTCGTGAATGATGCCGGGCTCCGTCATGGCATGTCCGGCATCGGGCACAATACGCAGGTCGGCTTCCGGCCAAACCTTCTTCAGATCGAACGCACTTTTCAACGGCGTCACGACATCGTAGCGACCGTGCACGATTGTGCCCGGGACGCCGCGCATGCGGTCCGTGCCGGCCAGCAATTCGTCGTCGCGCGCAAAGAAGCCACGATTGACGAAATAGTGACATTCGATGCGCGCAAATGCGATCGCGTAGGCATCGGCGCTGAAGAGCTTGATGCGCTCGGGATCCTGTTGCAATGACAGCGTCGTCCCCTCCCAGACACTCCAGGCGCGGGCAGCTTCGAGCTGCACTTGAGGGTCACGATGCGTCAGCCGCCGATAATAGGCTTCCATCATGTTGCTGTGCTCGTTGGGCGGAATGACCTTTGCATAGGCGTCAAACGCATCGGGAAAGAGCCAGCTGCAGCCTTCCTGGTAAAACCAGTCGAGCTCAGCGCGGCGCAGCAAGAAAATACCGCGCAGGACCAGATCGATAACACGGTCTGGATGACGTTGTGCGTAGGCGAGCGACAGCGTCGACCCCCAGGAACCACCCATCAACTGCCATCGAGCGATGCCGAGATGCTCCCGCAGCTGTTCCATGTCGGCGACGAGATGCCAGGTGGTATTGTCCTCGAGGCTGGCGTGGGGCGTTGAGCGGCCACAGCCGCGCTGATCGAACAGCACGATTCGATACTGTGCCGGATCGTGAAACCGGCGCATGGTCGCATTCGATCCGCCGCCCGGCCCGCCATGCACGATAAGTACGGGCTTGCCGTTGCGATTTCCGCACTCTTCAAAATGGATCTGATGCAGCGGTGAGACGCGGAGCATGCCCCGCCTGAACGGTTCAATGGGCGGATAGAGCCCTAGGCGTTCTCGTGCCGACATAGTGTATATCCATCATTCGGGGTCCGATCCCATTTATAGGATGCCGTTTGGCAAAGGCATTCAGCCACGTTGCCTCTGCAGCAGCGCCAATCGGACTTCCCGATCATATAGAGTTTCACCGCCGGGAATGCGCAATTCCCGAACGACCTCGAGGACATGACGATCCGGCGCAGGGGTCAGAACGCTCACGATCACGGCGGCTGCGAAACTCACTGGCGCACCGACGGCCCCGGCCATCATGCCCGGCACCGCAAACGAAAAAACTTCTCCCACCATGATCCCGCCAGCGGCCGCAGCAAATCCGGCCACGAGACCGGCCAGCGCTCCCCACACATTCGTTCGCTTCCACCAGATCGAGAGCATGAGCACGGGAAAGATCGATGAGCCCGACAATGCCAGCGACCACAGCAACAGCTCGAGAGGATCGCCCCGCGTCACCGCGGCCATCCAACCTGCAACAATCGCGCACAATGTTACGATCACCCGCGCCGACGTGACTCGCATGCGATCCGACACGAGTTCGCTTCGCGGCCCGTTGACAACATCCTCGGCGAGCATAGTGCCGAGCGTTACGACGGAAGCACACGCGCCGACCAGCGCAGCCGAAACAATCCCTGCCGCCGCTAGATATAGGAACACAGCCGGGAAGCCGGCGGCGGACGGCAACGCAATGAGAATGCCGTCGCGTTTGAACAGCAGGCTCGACATCGTTCCGGGCTGGGCCTGACTGTCCAGCAGCCCAAGACCGAGATTGGCAAGGGTCGCGAACCAAGCCGCCTGATGCACCTGGCTGGGGTCCGTAAACTGATCAAGGACAATGTCGCGCATGAAGACGGCAACGGCCGACAGCGTCAAAAGCACTATGCCGAGCAGCAATGCCGCCCAACCGATCGATTTTCGCGACTCGTAGACGCCCGGCGTGGCGCCGGCTCGAGAGAGCAGGACCGGCGAACCCGCGATACCAATCATCACGGCCAGCGCAGCCAACACGAAAGCAGCCGGCCCAATGCTGGCGAATGGCGTGCCGAAGCGGTGTAGAAGCGGCTCAAAGCCAGCACCGGGCAGTTCAAAGGAGAATGCCGACGCCGCCGGGACCGCGGCAATCTGCGCCGCTTCGACTCGCATAAGAGCGCGCAGCACCGGACCGTGACTCACCTGCGGTATCGGTAAATTCGTCGTCAGGACGGCCACGATCACGACCGGCACCATAAGGGCGACAATGGCCGCAATCGCCGCCGCGGCACTTGCCCAAGTCGCGGACCGCAATCCGCCGGGCGCGACCACGAGCACGATGGTGAGAACAAAAAAGCAAAGGGCGATTCCCTCCGAAACTTGCGTCAACCATGATGCTGCGAATGCGGCCATCTTCATTTCAGCCATCAGCAGGAGGAGGCACGGCACGGCAATCAATGCGGTTGAAACGACGCGGAGACCTTGGCTATCGAAGCGGCGACTCAAATATGCCGGGATGGAGTACGCGCCAAATTTTCTGAGAAATGGCAC
Organism: Hyphomicrobiaceae bacterium; assembly: GCA_046154585.1. GTDB lineage: Bacteria > Pseudomonadota > Alphaproteobacteria > Rhizobiales > Hyphomicrobiaceae > CADEFX01. Next base: position 108,989 of record JBJXDX010000150.1, read on the forward strand.
AATCAGGACGACCATGCAGACCAAGCCGCCGGTCAGGCCCACGCCGATGCACAGGGCGTCAAACCCAATGAGAAACAGGCTGCCACTCAAGGCCGTAAGCCCCGTTCCGCCGATCGCGACGATTGCCAGCACGAGCCCGTTGAAGAACGCCGGCACGCGCCGCCCAGAAGAGAAATACTCGACCGGCATGTGCGTGAAGGTTGCGATCCCGACGGCGCAGAACGTGCCGAGAAAGCCAGCAATCATCGACGTCCGTAGCGTCGCGTCCGTCACGCCCAGCTGCTCCAGCATCATGAGCAGCAGAACGATGGCTACAAGCAGACTTCCAAAGATGCCGAAATACATTCCGAGCAGTGGATTGACCAGCCGGGATCGCGGCGCCGCAGCCATCGGAACTAGATATCCTCGTGAGCGCCATGCCAGTGGTCAATTGCGTCCTGACGATTGACAAACGATGCGATCGTGATGAACGCGATGACGATGAGGCCATGGCAAACGAGAAAATATCCGAGCGGAAAGCCGAGGAAGCGGCTCCTGTTCAACTGGTCCGCATAGAGCGGAAACACGATGAGGGCGAGCAGAAAGGGAACGAGGCTCGCCATCATCTGCCACTTGGTGTGGCGCCAATACGGCTTGCGCTCTTTGCGTTCGATCATGACCGACACCCCTTCGCGTCCATCGCACACTTTATGCGATGCCGATAGTCAGGTCACCGCATCATCCACATGCCCCCACATTGTGGTTGCGCGACGGCAAAGTTCATCAATGAATTAAGTATAGAACCGCCGGCCACCGGTCACGGCACGGGCCGCCCATGGCTATTGCCTGTCCAACGGACTATTCTGTGCGTATTCCTGTGGGCCTCAGACCCGTGCCCGGAGAACCATTGCTGGAGCGCCAAGACCCCGGCACTAGGGCGCGGGCGTTTCGCATGGAAGCAGAAGGCTTCCTTGCAAAGCGCAAATCGCACTCTAAAACCTATAGGATAAGGCAGGTTCACGCTTCGGCCAAGACGCTCGGGTGAGGCAAAATGCTTCAATCCGAAGCGATCCTGCTCTAGGGAGAAGGACATGCCGTCGCACCGCATTGTCATTGTCGACGACCACCCCCTGTTTCGAGGCGCATTAAGCCAAGCCATCAACGCAGCCTTCCAAAGCGCCGAAATCATCGAGGCCGGATCTCTCGACGAGCTCATCACCAAGCTCGAAACGGACGTCGACACCGACCTCATCCTGCTTGATCTCTCGATGCCAGGCGTGCGGGGCCTCTCGGGCTTGTTGTATTTGCGCACGCAGCATCCCGGGGTTCCCGTTGTGGTCGTGTCGGCAATCGATGACATCGGCACGATCCGTCGCTGCATCGATTTTGGCGCCTCGGGGTTCGTGCCGAAATCCGAACCGGTCGATCGCATCCGCGCGGCCGTACGCGCCGTCCTCGATGGTGAGATCTGGACCCCGCCCGGCTTCGATTTGTCGGACGCCGGGGACCGCGAGACGAGCGATCTCATTGCACGCCTTTCGACCTTGACGCCGCAACAAGTGCGGGTCCTGCTCATGCTGGGCGAGGGTCTTCTCAACAAGCAGATCGCCTTCAAGCTCGGAGTCTCGGAGGCAACGATCAAGGCGCATGTCTCCGCCATACTGCAGAAGATGAGCGTCGACAGCCGCACACAAGCTGTTATCGCCATCGGCAAGCTGGATCCAGCCAACTGGCACCGGTCCGTAAGCTGACGCGACTGCTCTTACTCCGCAGCCGTACGTCGCAAAACCAGCTGCATCAATATCGAGCGTAGAGCACCGGCCTTGAGCGGCTTGCGCAGATGCAGGAGGCCGCGATGACGGATATCCCGCTGCACCTCGATGGATGTGTCGGCAGAAATGATAACTGCAGGAACCTCTGCATGGATCTCAGTCCGGATGGCCGCGACCGCCTCCACGCCGGTACCGTCGTCCAGGTGGTAGTCGGCCAGAATGACGTGCGGTGCGTCCGGCTCATGCCGCAGTAGAGCCAATGCCTGAGCTTTGCCGTTGGCTAGCAGCACGCGGCATCCCCAGCCCTGCAGCAGCACGCCCATGCCGTCCAACACCTGCCGCTCGTTCTCGATACAGAGGACGAAGCTGCCGGAGATGTCGCCGCCGCGCGGCACTGCGTACTGCTCGGGTCGCGACACGACAGCTTGAGGTGCAGCCGCCGGCAAAGTCACCGTGAAAGTAGAGCCGCGATCGGGGGTTGAGACGAGACCAATTGGTGCCTCGAGAACCTTGCCGATTCTTTCGACGATCGACAGGCCAAGCCCCAAGCCACGCACAGACGTGGCCGTCTCGTCGAGGCGGTGAAACTCCTTGAAGATCAGAGATTGCTTGCCTTGAGGAATACCGGGCCCGGTATCCGACACTTGCACGACGACCTCTCCCCTACGCCGGCGCACGCCGACAATCACACCGCCTTGCCCGGTATATTTGATGGCGTTGGCAATCAGGTTCTGCAGCACACGCCGCAACAGCCGGCGATCCGTGCGCACCCAGATACTCGTTGCGACGATCTGCAGGCGCAGACCTTGTTCTCGAGCCATCGGCTCGAATTCCACTCGGAGCTGATCGAACAGTGAGGAAAGCGCGATGTTGGATACATCGGGCTCGAACCGGCCCGCATCCAATCGGGAAATATCGAGCAGGGCTCCGATGATCTCCTCGACGGCTTCGAGCGAGGCATCGATGTTGCGGGCCAGCTTGGCGTCTGCATATTCCTGTCCGCGCTCCACAAGGCTCGAGGCATAAAGCCGCGCTGCGTTCAACGGTTGCAGGATGTCATGCCCGGCGGCAGCCAGGAATCGGGTCTTGTCGAGGTTGGCTTCTTCGGCCTTTGCTTTTGCATCAGCCAGAGCCGCATTCACAAGCATCAGCTCGGCCGTACGCTCAGCCACGCGCCGCTCGAGCGTCTCGTTGGCGCGTGCGAGGGCTTTCGCTCCGGCTTCCCGATCCGTGATATCCGAATAGGTCGTAACAATCCCGCCTTGCGGCATGGCGCTGGTGCGAACCTCGAGAATGCGTCCAATGGGATCTACGACTTCCTGGTACGTCTCTTTAGTAACGGCAAGCTTCTTCAGCCGATCGGCCACCAGCTTGTCGACCGGATCCTTGCCGAAGTCGCCCCGCTCCGCGCAAGCTCTCAGAATGCGGTCGAGCGGAACACCGACCCGGCCGAGCTCGGGAGGCACATCCAATAGTTCTCTGAACTGCCGGTTCCAGCAGACAAGCCTCATGTCCTGGTCGAACACGCTCAGTCCGTGCCGGACTTGATCGAGCGCCGACTGGAGCAAATCCCGATTGTATTGAATTGCCTCCGACGCATCGTCGAGCAGCTTGAGAGCAGACTGCCTGGACACATCGGCCCGGCGCAGCAGTAGCGACAGAACAAGGCGCGAGGAGGCCGCGCCGATGGCACTCGTCAGTAGGTGCTCGGCAAAGCGCAACAGCCTGACGTCCGCCTCAGCATTGAGGGAAAGCGGAACGCTGCGGCTTGCCGCATCCTCCTGGAATGCGCGCTCTGCGCGCTCCGGGCCTAGATATCGGCCCACCGCCTGTTGCAGGTCGCCAACGGTGACAGAGGTGCGCCAGATCCGGAATGACGGGGCCTGAACCGGCCGCGGCAAGTCGTCGAATACGAATATATTCGCTTGCAGGCGTTCAATCGGCTCAGGCGGCCGCAGCAGCGAAACGAAGACATAGCAGAGGACATTCGCGATCAGACTCCACAACACGCCGTGGGTGAGCGGCTCGAACTGGAGGAAAAAAAGCGCCTGAGGCTTCAGAAATCCAATCCCCAGTGGACCGTCCAGCAGCAGGCTCATGGGTATCCAACCAGCCGTGATGACCCAGGGCAGCAGCAAGGTGTAGAACCATGTCGCGAAACCTACGACGATACCGGCGATCGCCCCGCGCGCCGTCGCCTTGCGCCAAATCAACCCGCCGAAAAATGCCGGCGCCAGCTGGGCGATAGCGGCGAATGAAACCAAGCCTATGGCCGCCAGGCCGTGCACCTGCGCAAGTGAACGATATACGAAATAGCCCAGCAGCAGGATGACAAAAATCGCGATCCTCCGGGTCAGCAGGAGAAGGCTCGCCATGTTCTCGTCGACGCCGAACGCATCGCCGCGCCGCCGGAGGATCCACGGCATCACGAAGCCATTGCAAACCATGATGGCGAGAGCGACGGAATCGACGATCACCATGGCCGTCGCAGCTGATAGACCGCCGATGAAGGCGAGCACGGTCATGACGTCCGATCCCGCCCAGATCGGCAGCGCGAGAACGTACATGTCCGGGCTGCTGCTGTGAGGCGGGAGGAACACCAGACCCGCTATCGCAATCGGCACGACAAAAATGTTGATGAGGATAAGATATATTGGGAATAGCCACGACGCGCGGCGCAGTTCGTTCTCCGAGTTGTTTTCGACGACCGTAACGTGAAACTGACGGGGCAGGAGCACGATGCAGACAAGGCTCAAGAATGTTACGGTCAGCCACTGTCCGCCGTTGAAGCCGCGACCAAAAATGTCTTGTATCTCGGTGTTCGCCCGCACCTTGTCGGTGAAGCCGGCGAAACCTCCAAAGAGGCTCCACCAAGCGAATAGCCCGAGCGCAAGAAACGTTGCGAGCTTGACGAGAGATTCCGCGGCAATCGCAAGCATCAATCCATCCTGATGCTCGGTTGCATCGATATGGCGGGTGCCAAATAGGATAGCGAATGCCGCAAGGGCCAGAGCGATCAGAAAGGCGGCGTCGATGCCCGATAACGCGTTGGCAACAAACCCCTGCAACAGGCCTGGGCCCAAGAGCGTTTCGACCGAGATCGATATCGCCTTGAGCTGTAGGGCGATGTAAGGCAGCGTGCCGACCACGGCGACGCCCGTGACCACCGCAGCCACGGCCGGACTCTTGCCGTAACGGGCGGCGAGAAAATCTGCGACCGATGTAATGTTCTGACTCTTGGCCAGCCGTACGATGCGCAGCAGCAGCGGACCGCCGATCACAAACATCAGAATTGGGCCGAGGTAGACGGGAATGAAGTCGTAGCCCGTCTCCGCAGCGAGGCCCACGCTGCCGAAGAATGTCCACGACGTGCAGTAGACGGCGAGAGAAAGCGCATAGATCAATGGTGGTCGACCGCTGATCCCCTTGCGAGATCGCAATGTACGATCGCCGATCCATGCCAGCGCAAACAGCGCGCCGACATAGCTGAGCGCGAGCAGAGCGACCTTCCATCCCTCGATCATGTCTTGCCCTGACCCCGACGATTTTGGCGGGCATGCACACTAATACAGTGCCGTACCAGATCCGGTTGAAGGCAGCGAAGGCGATCCCACCCCGCAGCATTTTCGGATTTTGCCGAATTGCCTATGACGTGTCCAACGCCCTAGCGCCAGCACCTCTCCCGGTCGTGGTTATCGTAAAAAGCCTTGCCGAATGCCTGTGTCCTCCATTGCAGGCAACCCATGCCTCTCCTACGCTGCCAACCGGTGAGTCGAGCATCGCAACACTTGCCGAGCGGGACAAGCCGCTCGCATCAGACAGGAGCCTCAGCGATGAGCCTGATCAAAGAATTCAGAGAGTTTGCCGTCCGCGGTAACGTCGTCGACATGGCTGTAGGCATCATCATCGGCGGAGCGTTCGGCACGATCGTTCAGTCCCTGGTCAAAGACGTGATCATGCCGCCGATTGGGCTGGCGCTCGGTGGGGTAGACTTCTCGAATATTAAAGTCCCGCTCAAGACGGCCTCTCCCGGAGCCGAGGCTGTCACCATGAACGTGGGCCTGTTCATCAACAACGTCATCAGCTTTCTGATCGTCGCTTTTGCCGTCTTCATGCTCGTCAAAGCCGTCAACGAGGTCCGGCGCCGGTTCGAAAATGAGAAGGAGGCGCCGGCGGCCGCGCCTCCGCCGTCTGAGCTCTATCTCAAGGAAATCCGGGATGCGCTCGTGGCCGGCAAGAAATAGCGAAGGCAAGGACGCACTTTCACGCTAGCCGATGCGCTCGGCGATTTTTCGCGCGACGATCTCGACATCGGACGACGGGCGCACGACGCTCTGAAGGCTGGCGAAGATTCGCTCGCCAGTCAACCAGCGCCTTTCAGCATCGGTCTCGCTCAACGCGATGTCGAGCGCCGCCGACAGCTCGTAGGCGTCGGATGAATATCCCGCAGCCTCGAGCGCTCCCAGAAACGCCACGTGCACATTACTGGCATAAGCCAGATGCAGCGACGAAACAGGAATCTCCGGATACTTGCCTGTATTCTCGAACTCGTCGACACAGGCCTCCAGGGACAATGACGTTGCCTGCCGACAGACCATCGGCCGCTCGCCATAGACGCCGCACAGGTCGCCCACCGGCAACGGGCATGGCAGCTTGCGGCCCGGCCGCTCGGCGGGACCGAGACCCCGGAGGGCCAAGCCGCGGGCTCGCACGTCATCTATCTTGAGTGCGTCATTGCGGCTCCTGCGGACGGCATGCGCCAGCCGAAAAACTTCGGGCGCTGTAACTCCTACGAACGAGTAGCAGCAGTAGGCGCAGCCGTTGCGGCACGCGATCGATATAGCTGGCGCCCGTGCGGCCAGCGATTTTTCAATTAGCACGTGGGCCAAACCAGCCGCCTCGCCCGCGCGATGATCGTTGCCGCGCTCCATGAGTTTTGATTTCAGAACCAGCGCTACGCCCAGCACCGTGTTGCGCTGCGGCTGTGCGGGCAGGCCGGTGATCATGGCCGACCTTCCGAGCTTCGCGTACTCGCGCTGCAGACGTCGTTGCTGCTGTCGTGATTGCGTCATGGCCAGCAGATTAGGGGCGCAAAGAGGCCCCCGCCAAGTTTCATGCAAAAGGGGACTGGGCAATGAAATCACGGCGCCATCGGCGTGAAACGCAAATTTTTTCCCTCAAGATCGCGAGAGGAAAGGAACCGCCGATATTGTTTGGCTCCATCAAGAGGTTGCTGAACATCCGACATATTTTTGCCAGCAACATGAACTAATATTCATGCTCGACACTTTATTAGTGCGGGTGGGTACGAGTTCCTAACGGGCGGCGGGGCGATCGCCCTGACAACGGAGCGTGATCTATGACCGTGCATCACCTGCCGACAGAGCAGCTCTCAACCGTAGAACAGCTCAAGACCACGGCGATCTTGCGCCGCGAGCTCCAGCACGACATCGCCGAGTTGCAGCTGGTCATCAAGTCGGCCAGCGAAACCATCAAACGGGCCCGCCTCACGATCGTGCAACTCAGCCTGCATGAGGATCGCAACTACGGGCTGGACGTTTAGGACCGCCGAGCTGATGAGAGTTCGAAGTCCACAACGCGAGGGAGTGGACTTCCGCCGCTCGGATTGCCATGATCGCGCCCGCGCGGGTGTAGTTCAGTGGTAGAACGTCAGCTTCCCAAGCTGAATGTCGTGGGTTCAATCCCCATCGCCCGCTCCATGACCGGCGCAGGCTGTTGATCGGCTCGCGGGCCATGGCGTCGATGGGAGCGCCCGAGCGCCTTCGGTCTCATTAGCAGATGGGTCGTCAGACGACCATTTGGGTCATCAGACTTCGAGCGTCCTCAAAATGAAGTCGAAGCAGCCGATGACGACGCGCTACAAGGTTGGTACCTTTTGCCTTGATGCAGCGGCAGAAGTCTTGTTCTGGGGCATCAGGCCATTCGAGGCGAAGGCCTTCGCGCAACCCTTCACTCCTGAGCGCATCTGATTGCCCTCGGATGGATAGCGAGCCTCTGAAAGACCTTGGAACCGTGGGAGAGTAGCATGCGAGAGCTGACGCCAGGAACGATCACCGAGGCCGTACTCGAGCAGATGGCCACGACCTCCGATCCGCGCCTGAAAGAGATCATGGCGGCTGCGGTGAAGCACCTCCACGCGTTTGCGGTCGAGACCAATCTGACGCCGGCCGAGTGGCTCAACGGGATCGAGTTCCTGACGGCCGTTGGCAAGATGTGCACGCCGGAGAGGCAAGAGTATATCCTGCTCTCCGACACACTCGGGCTTTCCGCGCTGGTCAACGGTTTGCATGATCGCACGGCCATTGAGGACGCGACGCACACGAGCCTGCTCGGCCCCTTTTATCGCGAGAATGCGCCCAGGCTAGAGCGCGGCGCGCAAGTTTCCAACAAGGTGGAGCCCGGGACCGAGGTCGTGCTGTGGGGTCGCGTGACGGACGTCAAAGGGCTGCCATTGGCAAACGCGCAAATTTCCGTGTGGCAGACCGGCGCCGACGGCCTCTACGACATCCAGGTAAATGGGACGGGCACCGATTGCCGTGGCGTGTTCGCTACCGACGCACAGGGAACCTATCTGCTTCGCACCGTGCGTCCGCTCGGTTACTCGATCCCGATGGACGGACCGGTCGGGAAACTCGTGCAAGCGCAAGGCCGGCATGGCATGCGCCCCGCGCACATTCATTTTCTGGTCAGCGCACCGGGATACCGCGAGCTCGTCACCGCGCTCTACATCAAGGGCGACGCTCATATCGATGATGATGTTGTGTTCGGCTCGTCCGGCGATTTGATCGCGGAGCTGAACGCGGGCGATCCGGATTGTCCGATACAGGGGTTCACAACGATTCGCTTTGACATGAAACTTTCGCGGGAGGGCGCCGCTGATCGCGCGACAGGCCGGGTCGGCGCTGATCCAACAGCTATCTTCAAGTCGAGCGCGTCATAGGGCCCGCGGTCCTGGTCTAGTGTCTATGTTTTCGCGCCGGCACACCTTCGCCGACACGGTCGCCCTCGAAACGCAACACCTTCACGACGCGGTCCCGCATCGCCCCAGAAAGATTGAGCTGCAGCGCCCAGTCACCATGCATTTCAAGCGTAATGCGAGCTCGATAGGTACCCTTGTCCGAATCTTCCGTCGCCACGACCGGCCGCACAAAATGCGCTCCCGGCATCGACGGCATTTCGGCGCCGATCGTCAGCGTTAGCCCGGACAGCGGCTCATTCGTGCGGGCATTGGCGACCGTGATGACGCAGTCGTATTGCAGCGTTTGAGTGCCCGGCTTGCAGCTGACGTCGGCTTTTGCGCGCGCCTGCGCGTGTGCACTGTCAAGGTCGCAAAGTGCCAGCGTCGCAACAGCCGCCATTGCCTTCGTTGCCGACCGCATAGACATCCTCCAGCCATTCAAACGTTGCGGGCTCCCGGAGTCAGCCTCGATCGCCTGACCCGCGGGAATATTCGCCGCCAGACGCGGCTGATCCTGTACACCACTTGTTCGTCGAGCAGGCCACGCGGTCGCACGATCAGCAGAAGTGCGACGAGCCCGCCGAAAATGATCATGCGATAGCCGGCAAAGATCCTGATCGATTCCAGCAAGCCGATGTCGATCAGAACGCCGAGCAGCGGACCGAGCGCGGTACCGAGCCCGCCGATCAGGCCATAGGCGAGGCTGTGGACCCCGAGCATCACGTCGAAAATGCGTGGCTCCACATAAGTGGTCAAATGCGCATAAAGTCCGCCACCGAGCCCTGCGAGTGCACCGGCGACGCCGGCGGCAAGAAGCTTGTGTCGAGCCACGGAGACCCCCTGCAATCCGGCAAGGGTTCCGTCTTCGCCGATCATACGAAAAATCACGCCAATCCGCGAACGCTCGAGCAACATGAAGCCCAGCAACGCGACCGCAAGCAGCGAATAGATCAACAGCAGGAACTGAAAGGCATTGATGTTGTTGTCGAAGATGTAGCGGATGTTGCGGAACCCTTCGGCGCCATTGGGGCCGGCCAGCTCGCCATCGATCGAAACCTGGTAGCGGAACAGCTCGAACAGGATCCGCACCATCTCCGCAAAGGCGAGTGTTGCGATTGCGAAGTAGAGGCCGTGCAGCCGCAGCGTGGGGATGCCAACCAGCAGTGCCGCACCACCCCCGCTTGCAGCGCCCAAAGCCAGAGCCGCCGCGAGCGGCCAGCCCCACAAGGCCGTGGCGATGCCCGCGGCATAGGCGCCGATCGCAAAGAAGGCTTGCTGCCCAAACGAAATCTCGCCGGTCAACAGCAGCAGATAGGCGGAAAGCGCGACGAACGAGATGACGCCGATGTTCGACAACACGCCGATGAGATAGTCGTCCATCGCTCACGCCTTCAGCGGGGCAGTGGTTTCGGGAGCGCCGCCGATGAGTCCACCCGGACGCACCACCAAAAATGCGAACAGAACCACATAAGCCACGAGATCGCGGACTTGCGGTCCGAAATACCACTGGCTGTGCGCCTCTACGACGCCGAGCAGCAATCCACCCAAAACCGCGCCGGGAATTGAGCCGAGCCCCCCGATCATCATGGCGATCAGGCCTTTCAGCGTTGCCCACATTCCAAACATCGGCGTGATCTGCTGATCGACGGCGAGCACAAGGAAGCCGGCAATGCCGCCGATCGCCGACGCACCGGCAAAAGCAAGTAGCATGGCCATCTTGACATTGATGCCAACGAGATGCGCTGCGATGGGATTGCCGATAATGGCGCGCAACCCGAGGCCGAAACGTGTGCGGTAAAGTATGAGTTGAACAACCGCTGCCAGCCCAAGTGAGCAGCACAACACGATGAGATGATCCATTCGTACCAGGAAGGACCAGAACTCGAGCGGCATGCCGGTCGCGAGCGGCGGAAAGGAATAGGTATGACGGGGCAAGATCAGGATCGCCACTTGTTCGAGCTGCATCCAGATGGCGAAACTGGATACCATCGATGCGATACCAGCGCCGGCCTTCATCGGCGCGAAACAAAGCCGCTCGACATAGATGCCGGCAATCGCCGCCCCGGCCACCACAGCACCTGCAACAGCAATCAAACCAGCGCCGTACTGCATGTAGAGGACGGTACCCAGATAACCGCCGATCATGATGGAGGGTCCATAGGACAGATTGAGCCTGCGCATCACGCCAAAAATGAGAGTAAAGCCGAGCGCGAGCAGCCCATAGGACGAGCCGATCATCACACCGTCGATCGTGTTCTGGACGAGGTCGTTCATCGGCCTCCGCCGTGTTTGCGTCACCCGGCAGCGCGGCGCGTGCCGAGATAGGCACGCTGGATGACTTCATCCTGGGCCAGCTGACCCGGTGTTCCTTCAAAGGTGATGCGCCCCTGCTCCATCAGGAAGAACTGATGTGCCACCTGCAGCGCCATATGCGCGTTCTGCTCGACGAGGAAAATGGTGGTGCCGTCGCGATTGAGCTCCGCAATGATGCTGAAGATTTCGGCAACGATCAGCGGCGCGAGGCCGAGCGAGGACTCATCCATCAACAACACGCGCGGCCGTGACATGAGTCCACGGGCGACCGCGAGCATCTGCTGTTCCCCGCCGGACAGCGTGCCTGCCAATTGCTCGCGACGTTCCTTCAATCTCGAAAACCGAGCATACATCCGCTCGATATCGGTATTGATCCCGGCCCGGTCGCGGCGCTGATAGGCGCCCGCAAGCAGGTTTTCATGTACGCTCATCTGCGGAAAAACCAGTCGATTTTCCGGCACGAGCGCGACACCCCGCGATACAATGCGGGCGGGCGACAGGCCGGCGAGTTCTGCCCCATCGAGACGAATTGAGCCGTGGCGCGGCTGCAGAATGCCGGCAATGGTCATCATCAATGTCGTCTTGCCCGCGCCGTTGGGGCCGAGCAAACAGGTAATCTTTCCGCTCTCGATATGCAGCGAGACGCCTTTTAGCGCTTCGATCTTGCCATAGGTGGTGATGATGTCGGATACCTCGAGCATTCAGATCCTCACGCCACCGCAGCCGTGCCGAGATAAGCTTCGCGCACAACGGGATCGGCCTGAACGGCTGCAGGTGTCCCCTCCGCGATCTTTTGTCCGAAATTGAGCACGGCGATGCGGTCTGCTACCGACATCACCAGCTCCATGTGATGTTCGATCAGGAGGACTGTAATGCCGTCCTGCCGCATCTTGCGGATGCGATTGTCGAGTTGATCGATTTCCTCCGCATTCATGCCCGCTGCCGGTTCATCGAGTAGCAGCAGCGCGGGCTTCGCAGAAAGCGCGCGGGCAAATTCAAGCCGACGCTGCTCACCGAAAGCGAGACTGGCGGCCAATTCATCACACTTGTGATCGAGATCGAAAAACTCGAGCGTCCGCTGGATCTCCTCGCGGGCGCCTCTTGAGCCGCCGAACCAGCGCCGGACAAAGTTCTGACTGCGCTGTTCGCCGGAATTTTGCGCAACCCAGAGATTCTGCCAGACGGTCAATTGTCCAAACAGGCGTATGTTCTGGAATGTTCGCGCGACGCCGCACGTCACGCGCGCGTGCACCGGCACATCGGAAATATCGGCGCCGTCGAGGATAATCCGGCCGGAAGTCAGCGGAAACAATCCGCAGATGAGATTGACAATCGTGCTCTTACCAGAGCCGTTGGGGCCGATGAGACCGAGGATTTCGCCGCGCGCAACGGTCAAATCGATCCCGTCGACCGCGCGAACGCCTCCAAAATGCTTGCTGACACCCTGCAGCTCAAGCACCAGAACGTTCCTTGTTCGAAAAGAACAGCCGGCTCAACGCTTGCATCGCACCAGCATCGAGCAGGCCGCGTGGGCGTATATTCATCGCGAGCACGATCAGGCCGCCAAACAGCAGGTTGCGCCAATCACCCATGAAGCGAAGGCCTTCGATCAGGAAGCCCTGAATGAAGATGACCGCGAGCAGCGTTCCGAACACATTCGAGAGGCCTCCCAGGATCGGATAGGCGATGGCGAAGGTCGCCAGCACAACGCCGAACTGAGCATGCTCGATGTGCGTGGTGTAATGAGCAAATATACCCCCACCGATGCCGGCGATGACTCCGCCGATGGTCATGGCGGAGACCTTCACCACTGTGGTGTTGATACCGCTGCTCTGCGCGGCGAGCTCATCCTCGCCGACCGCGCGCAGCACGGTGCCCACACGCGAACGGTCCAGCCACCACAATCCGGCCATGACAAGAGCCACCACCACCCAGATGAACAGCATAACGTCGAAGGTCGACCAGCCATTCTGCGGAAAATAGCGGATCTGGCGGAAACCTTCGGCGCCATGTGGCCCAAGATGGAGATTTCCCGCCTGGATTTGATAAGTGAAATTGAAGAAGAAAAGCCGCACGGCTTCGCCGAATGCGACTGTCGCGACCACAAGCATCAGGCCCTTAACCCGCAAGGCAGGGAAACCGATGGCGCAGGCAACTGCGCCGGTGACAACGGCGGAGGCGCCGAGAGCTGCGATCAGCGGCCATTGTGCGAGGACAGTGAGCATCCCGGCGACATAGGCGCCGATCGCAAAGAAACCGGCTTGGGCGAGACTCACCTGTCCGGTGAGCAGCACGCAGTAGGCCGACAGCCCGAGCAAAGTATGGACGCCGATGATCTGGATCAGTCCGAGATAAAAATCCATTGCGTCGCGGTTCCCTCCGTCAGTCGCGTCCAGTCGGCATTGTAAAAATGCCGCCGGGCCGGAACACGAGGAACGCGAACAGGAGCAGCATGATATAGAGATCACGCTCCGATACGCCGCGGAAATACTGCAGGACATTCTCGAGGCCACCGACGATGAGACCGGCAACGATCGCGCCCGGAATGCTGCCGAGCCCTCCGATCACGGTGACGATCAGTCCCTTGACGGTCAATGGCAGTGACAGCAACGGCGACAGCATGCCGATGGCCGCTCCCGTCATCGCGCCGGCAATGCCGCCGACGACACCCGTGATGACAAATGTGAGAACATTCACCTGCGTGGTGCTGATGCCGCAGAGTTGGGACGCCGTCGGCTGCTGCGATACAGCGCGCGTGGCAAGGCCAAGGCGTGTCCGGTAGAGCAACAGCAACAGCACCACCATGCACACGCAGCCCAAGGCGAAGACAAACATCAGATCGCCGCGCAGGCTGAATGGTCCGGCCCGGATGATCACATCGGAAAACAGAGCCGGGTAGTTGAGCGGAACACCCGCCGTCGTGTGCACGACGATCTCGTCGATCAGCAGCAGAAGACCAACAGTCGACATCAGGGTGGCGAGAGGATTGGCGAGCGGGATGAACCTGAAGCCGATGAGATAGACGAGGCCGCCGATGAGTCCCCCGGCCGCAGCCGCAATCAGGAATACGAGAACGGGTGGCGCCGTGATGACGGCGAGAAGCAGCAGGCTGGCATAAGCGGCCCCGATGGAGGCCGCGGCATAAGAGAGATTGATCTTGTGCATCACGCCGAAAATGAGCGTGAAGCCGATCCCCAGCAACGCGTAGGTGGCACCGAACAATATGCCGTCGGCGGCCGATTGCACGGCGTCGATCAGATCGAGAAGATCCACGTTGATTCCAGGATTGCCCGATGTTGATGAATGGATCGCAGCAACGCGGCGGGCCGTTGACGCGGCTCGCCGCTATGCTTCAACCCGTATCAGGTTGAAGGCTTGTGCAAAACCTGCCAGCTTCCATCCTTGGCGTGCACGTAGAGGAAGGGCTTGATCGCTTCGCGATCGGGCGTGCGGCCAACCTTGCCTAGAAGCCCCTGAGTCTCCTTCAGCGCGGCGAGACCCTCACGCATCTTGTTCCGATCCGCCTGCACGGTGTCTGGCTTCGCCATGATCTTCTGCTGCTCGATCACGCCCTTGAGGATGAACATGATCTCGTAAGCCGCGGCGCTGTGCAGATCGGCGCTGCCGCCGAACTTCGCCACTTGCTCTGCTGCCTTCGTAGCTTCCGGCGTCACCGGCGCGAAGCTTGTCGGAATGATGATGCCTTCCGCTTGTTTGGCGCAACCTTGCAGCGTCTCGATGCTGGAGGAGCTGGTCAGGCCGATCAGGAGCTTCGGTTTCACGCCTTGGCGATCCATCTCCTTGAGCACGCCGCAGGTCGTGAAGGGGTGTGCCGAAATCGCGACGATGTCGGCATTGGCGCGCTTCATGTCGCGAACCTGCGTCGAGAAGGTGGTGTCGTTGAGCAGCCATTCAGAGGTTCCCAGCACCTGGAAACCGTTGCCTTCCGCCTGGGCCTTCATGACGCCGTAGGTCGCATTCGAATGCGCAAAATCCTTCTCGACGCCACCATGGATCGTCTTCAGGTCCGGGTGCTGTGTTTTGATCCAAGCCATCAAGGACTTGTACATCTCGAATTCGCTCGGCACGTTGCGGAAAGCCCATTCGGAGATCTTTGCTAGGCCACCCTTGGCCGCGACGTCGGCAATAATGGGGAATTGCAGACCGCTATCGGATGCGTCCCCTACCTTTTTCTGCAGGATGCCGAACAGTGATTCCGCAACGTTCGAGCAGGTCGGGCCGACCGCGACGAAAGCGTCCGATGATGCAATGCGGCGCACGACCGAAATGCCTTCCTCGGCGTTGCAGCGGTCATCCAGAAAATCGATGCTGAACTTGGCTTTCGAGCCGTCGCCCAGGGTAACGCCACCGGCCTTGTTGATCTCCTCGGCGGCGGCTTTCAATGCCGCTTCGCTGTTGACGCCGAATACGCGAACGACGCCGGATTTGGCACCGAACCCGGTGATCTTGACGGTGCGTTCCTGGGCAGATGCAGCGCCAGAGGCTACCAAGGCCGTTCCGGCAACCATAGCCGCAATTGTGATGCTGAGTGTTCTCATGGATATCCTCCCTTGCCGTCAAGTTGTCCCTGACAATATTGTTGTACTGCTCAATCTAACGCGTGCCGTTCCCGTTGGCCACTGCGTTCACGAGATATGCCAGGGCTCCGGCCGTCGGCGCCAAAGGGGGGAGCAGCGCGGGTACCCGCTACACCGACGTTTGTGAACGGTCACTGAGATCCCGAGGTATTCTGGAGCAAAGCGGCCCAAGAACTCCACCGGATCGGGACTCGGAAAATAAGTGGCCGCACCCATCGTCGATCCGGTAATTCTGTCGGAGGTTACGCTCGTTCTTAGGGAGGTTATCCAAAATGATCCTCTTCACGAAGAAGAGTGCGCCAACGCAGGCCAGCGGAATTTTTGCGGATTTGCAGCCGAACGCGGCGAATTTCGCGCCCCTCACACCGGTCTCGTTCCTGCCCCGCTCGGCCGGGATCCATCCCGAGCGTGTTGCCGTGATCCACGGCGCGCGGCGCTACACCTACCAACAGTTCTACGATCGCGCACGACAATTGGCCTCGGCGCTAGCCGGCGCCGGTGTTCGGCGCGGCGACACGGTAGCGGCGATGCTCCCCAATGTGCCGGCGATGGTCGAAGCGCACCACGGTGTGCCGATGCTGGGCGCGGTGCTCAACACCATCAACACGCGTCTCGATGCAGCTACCGTCGCCTATATCCTGGAACATGGTGAGGCCAAGGTGCTGATCACCGACCGGGAATTTGCCGCACAGGTCGGTCCGGCGCTGGCAAAATTGAGGAAGCGCCCGCTTGTCATCGATGTTGTAGACGATTTGTACGCGGGGCCCGGCGAGCGGCTCGGAACGCTCGAGTACGAGCACTTCATCGCCGAGGGCGATGCCGGCTTCGCATGGACGCCTCCGCCCGACGAGAGCAACGCGATCGCGCTCAACTACACATCCGGCACGACCGGAAACCCGAAAGGCGTCGTCTATCACCATCGCGGCACGTTTCTCGAGGCTGTCGGAAACATCATGGCCTGGCCGATGCCGCCCAAACCCGTCTATCTGTGGACCCTGCCGATGTTCCATTGCAACGGCTGGTGCTTTCCGTGGTCGGTGGTGGCCATGGGCGGCACGCATGTCTGCCTGCGCAAGGTCGATCCCGCTGTGATCTTTCCGATGATCGTGGAGCATGGCGTCACGCACATGTGCGGGGCGCCGACGGTCCTCAGTATGCTGATTTCCGCACCAGCTGAGCAGCGGCGCAAATCCGATCATATCGTGGATATCCAAACCGGCGGATCACCGCCGCCGGCCAAGGTGATCCAAGGCATGGAGGAGCTTGGCTATCGTGTGACTCACATCTACGGAATGACGGAGCTGCAGGGACCGTCGACTTTGTGTGTGCCGCAGGATGGCTGGGAGAAACTGCCGCTTGAGGAACGCGCCGCGCTTAGCGCGCGTCAGGGCGTGCGCTATCCGGTGGTGGAGGG
>JBJXDX010000151.1:0-54026 GCA_046154585.1 Hyphomicrobiaceae bacterium
GTCCGATGGCCGCCATCACCACGACAGTTCCGAGCAGGACTTGCAGAAGCAGGTTCTCGAATTGGGCGATGAAGCGCCGCAGCGACGAGCGTGGCTTGGCAGGCGGCAAGCAGTTCGGCCCATGCCGCGCCAGTCGCCGGCGCGCCTCCTCCTCACTCAGTCCATCGGAATGCGCCCCGAACGCGATCATCACCTCCTTCAGAGGGATCGAGTGCCAAAGTCGCCGATCGTGGTCGGACGCGGGCGCGTGTCGGATCGTCCCAGGGTCAGTTGTCATGCCGCCGTCCTCGAGCATGCTGAATTCCTGAGCTTTGGCCGCATCCGCCCCATCCATGATTCAAGTGCAGCATCGCACCCGAAAGGTGGCCCGCACCAGCGGGATACCATTTCATACGACGCCACGGTTTCCAGACGGCGGCTCCAAGGCCGCGGCCATCACACCACCCGTCGTGATCGGGCCTGCGACCACGCCGGCCAGCAACGGCAGGTCCAGTGCATCGGCAAGAACCAGCCGAGTATCGGCGACCTTAGCTTCCATGCCGGTCATGCGCTCGCTTTGACAGCCAGGACATCAACCGGTGCGCTGGCGAGAAGGTCTTCGGCAACGCTGCCAAGGATGGCATGTGCAATACCCGTTCGTCCGTGTGTGCCGATAGCCAGAAGATCGGGTCTGAGCGCAAGAGCTTGCTCACGGATGACGTGGCGAACCTGACCTTCCTTCATTAGGATCTGGAAGCGGGGCGCAGCCGAACCAAGCTCGGTAGACAATTTTTGGATGCCGCTCTCCAGTATGCCCTTCACGCGCCTGCGCTCATCGGCAATGAGTTGATTTTGTGTGTCGCGTCCGAGAAACGCCGTGAATGGCCGATGGGCCACATGGACGAGATGCACCTCGCCTTGCGGCACCAGCCGCGCGGCCATGGCCACGGCCGCCTGCGCATGCGTGGAGAGATCGACGCCCACCAGGGCTCGCCGATAGGGGCCTTTGACGGTGTCCTTCACGACGAGCACGGGCCGCGAACCGTACCGGACGACGCGCTCGGCAGTCGTCCCTTGGAACATCTCGCGCGTGTCGTGGCGGTGGATCCCCAGTACGACCAGATCGGCGCCGAACTCGTCCGCCCGTTGGAGGATGTCGGCGAAGTCTAGGCCCCGAACGACCCGCTGAGAGATGCTGACCCTGTCTGCGACAGACAAAGCGCTGACTTGCTGCGCGATCGCCTGACGCGCGGCCGCCTCATGCTGAAGCGTTATGGCTTCGATGAGCGATTCGTCGACGACGTGGATAACCTCCAGCTCTGCCCGAAACTCGTCGGCCATGGCGGCTGCCCGCTGCAGCGCACGATCCGAGCGCGCCGAGAGATCGGTCGCCATGAGAATTTTCTTCATTGCTGCACTCCGTCTGACGGAAGACCACGCGGCCTGCATATGAGCTGAGAAGATGCGTCTGAGTGTTTTTGTGTGCATTGATGTCGATCAATGTCGCCATGGGCGCGATGGTATCTACGTTCATGCTTGCCGCATTCTCCTTGGTGATTGTGTCTCGGGCGCTGGCGCTCAGGACTGCGATGCGGCAACCTCTCGTCGCACCATTGGCGTTTCGACCAGGCTAGGGGCCGCCGAACACCAAGATGGGAGCATCGCCAGGGATGAAGATCATGCTTCGAGAGTCTCTTGCCGTTGGCGGCGCCTTCGGCTCATGAGGACGTAATCCGTGGTGCGGGCCAGGGCAGCAGCTGCCGACCGATCAGCGCACCCAAACCGGCGAGCAGCGCCACCGAACCGAATTGCCAAACCAGCACCATCATGCTGGCGTCCTGGGCGTGGAAAAGGCGCAAAGCCGTGGCTCCCAGGGCGCCGGCGGCAAGCGCCGCCAACGCCGTGGTCGTGACCGGAGCGATCGGGGCGCCTTGCCGGATCATTTTCAGCATCAAAATGCCCGGCACGACGCTGACGAGCAGGATGCTGGGCAGGCATACGAAGTCGAGACGAAACGAAAGTCCTTCCGCTCCGCTTGCAAATATTACGATGTTATCCACATGGAGCACGGTGACCGCGAACTCGAGGGCGGCGCTCGTTCCGTGGTGGTTTCCGAGCGGCTCGCACGGCGGCACCAGATTGGCGACGTTGCGAACGACGAAGAGCTCACCCGGCCGGGCGCTGAAGATGCGGGAGGGGTCGACGCGACTGTCGCAACACCCGATGATCATGGTGCGCGGCGTCTGCCCGAATTCAGCAAGCGAACGGTAGAGCGCCGCTTGAGCGGGATAGTCGTCCCAGTAGAAGGCCCGAAAGCCTTCGACGAGCACAGCGATGTCACGCATGGCGTTGCTCCTTTCCTCCTCATTGGAGTGCGATTGTTCGATCCCGGGCACTCAATCAGGCTGTCGCAACGGCAGCAGCACGATAATCCCGACCACGAAGAACACGAGAATGGTGGACATGCCAGCGCGCTGCGAGCGGAAAGCGTCGGTAACAAGGCCCAGCACGAGCGGACCGACGAAGATCGTAGCTTTGCCTGCGAGCCCATACAGCCCGAAGGCTTGCGTCTCTTGCCCCGGCGGGGCGAGCCTCGCCATCAGCGCCCGTCCCGCGGCCTGCGCCGGTCCTACGAAAAGGCCAAGCAGGCATCCCAATACGAAGAAGACGGGTTTGGTTTCGACCAGCACCAGGGCGAGGCCGAGAGCGGTGAGCGCGAAGAGGGCAATCAGTACGGTCTTCTTCGATCCGATCAAGTCGTCGAGCCAGGCGAAGGCGGCTGCGCCAATCCCGGCCGCGACGTTGAGCGCAATCCCGAAGTAGAGGACTTCTTCCAAAGTCATCTGGAAGGTGCCGGCGGCGTAGATGGCGCCGAACGCAAACAGCGTGTTCAAGCCGTTCGTGTAGAACAGATGTGCTAGAAGGAACCTGGCAATAGATCGATTCTGCAATATTTGCCGAATGTTGCCAAATAGCCTGCGCAAGCCTGCATGGCCGGCGGCGGTGACAGACATGTGGGTTGGCGGGCGATCGGGCGTGAACAAGAAGAGTGGGATAGCAAACAACGTGAACCACAGCGCGGCCAAGATACTGGTCGCACGAATGTGCTCGTGCGCGCCTCGGTCCAGTCCCAATGGCAGCGACTGGGCATTCACGAAATAGGTGATGGCGACAACGAGGCAGGCGAGACCCCCGGCGTAGCCGAGGGCCCAGCCCCAGCCCGACAGGCGGCCGATGTATCCGGGCGGGGCGATGCTGCGCAGCATGGCATCGTAGAACACCATGGCAAAGCCATACGAAGTCGCCGCGACACCGTACAGCACTTGCGCAAGGAGCACGTGGCGCGGCGTCGGCTCGACGAACCACAGTGCCGACGTGGCGATCGCGGTCAGGAGCGTGAACGTCAGAAGCCAGGGCTTGCGCCTGCCAAAGCAATCGGCAATCGCGCCAAGTGCCGGGCCGCCCAAAACGACCATAAAGCCTGCCGCTGCGACGCCATAGCTCCATTGTACCGCACCATCGACGGGGTTGTCGGCAACCGCCTGGGTGAAATAAACCGCGAAAACGAAGGTCGTGACGATGGTGGCGAAGGCGGAGTTGGCCCAGTCATAAAGGCACCAGGATGCCAATCCCAAGCGACTGACCTTGGCCTCTGCCGTCTGGACTGCAGCCATGGTTTATTTCCCGTCTTGGCGCGAATGGTGATTGCTCAGCACGCAAATGCGGATCATTGTCGCGCTTGAGCGCTCAGCTGCGCAGCGGCACGACCAGGACATCACACGGCAGGACATTGAGGAGGTTCTCGGTAACCGAGCCGAGCGTCAGGCGTCGAAACCCGGAGCGGCCGTGCGTACCTAGGACCACGAGATCGGGCCGATGGATCTCGATAAATGTGGTGAAAACGCTATCGGGCTTGCCGTGCCAGTGAAACGTGTGCACGGCGCGATGAGCCCCGCCACCTTCTGCGATGAACCGGTTCATTGCTTCGTTCAGGACCATGTCAACTGCGCTCTTGCGGCTCGTTTCGAGTTCGTTGAGGGCAAAGCTGGAATAAAAATCGCCGTCAAAGGGAATGTCATAGGCATGAACGAGCCAAAGCACGCTTTGCGGAAAGAGCGCGAGCGTGCAGTCAACGGCTTGGCGCGAGGCCTCGGAAAAGTCGATGCCGACCGCCACCGCGTTGTAGCTTTCATACGGCCTGTCGCGGACGGTCAGAACCGGGCAACACGTCTGCCGCAGGAGGCGACTGGTGGTCGAGCCCAGCAGTCTGTCGCCAATGGTCTTGGCATGGGCAAGGCCGACCACCATCAGGTCGCAACCGCTCTCTATTGTGACAGCTAGAAGGCGCTCGACCGGGTCGCCGAAGGTGACGCGCGGCTCAATCTGCAGATCCGCGGCCCCACGACAAGATTGCATTTGCCTCGCCATCTCTGCCTCTGCGTCCTTGGTACGCCGCGATACGCCCACAACGTCCTTCTCGCCGGCCTCGACGACGTGGATAACAGTCAGCGTCGCCTTCCAGGCCCTAGCCAGCTGCACGGCGCGGTCGAGGGCGCGGTCGCAGAACGGCGTGAGGTCCGTCGCCAGGACGATGCTTCGCGGCACGCCATGGCTCCAAGGCTTGTCCATCATTGCTCTCGCTGCCCAAGGAACCATACATTTGACCGCGGCCGCAGGCCACGCGCGTTGACGAATATCAAAGCGGGCCGACCAACATCATCACCGACAAGGGAAGATGACATTTGCTTGGCGTGTTGATCCACTGCGTCACAGAAGAGGCACTATACCTTCCGCCCAAGCACTCCGTAAGACACCGTCGGATTGGCGCACTCCGCTATCTCAAGCATGGGCAAATGCGGATCCGCCCGTCGCGAGTGATGTAGGTGCCTGTGTCGGGATCGAACGAGCGGAACCCGAGGGCACACCGCGACATCGCATACTCAGTCGCCCTGCCTTCGCGGATGACCTCAGCAATGATTGCACCGACGATGATCCCGCCGATAATCTCGACAGGCCCTATACCGCTTCTGTGGCGCCTTGCCGACCTATGGGAACTCGAGTGGTGACGATGCTCGACGTGACGGATGACCGAGCCAGTTCGCTCCCTACTCGGCATCTGGGGTGCAGCCTGGACCACGGTGGTCGATGCTATCCCGCTCGCCATGACGAGTCCGATCACAAAACCGACAATGACGCGCATGCCCCTCCTCCTGACCGCCAACCGGTTTTTGTGGTCCTACACCACGGTCGTCATCGAGGGGTCGGGCCCAGGCCGATCGGAAACGCCGCGATTGCGGCGCAGACCGTGCACAAACCTCCGTTCAGGCAAGACGGAACCGGTACATATCCGTCTCGTCCCTGCGCCTTGGGTGGTCGCAATCGCGGCCCGAGACTTGTTCCGCCCTCCAGGTCCCAACCAGAAAGCATCAGCGGCAACCGAGGACAGGAATCCTGCTGTGAGTGAGGACCTTGTTGGTCTCGCTCCCGAGGACGACGGCGCTGACCCGGCTCGCCCGTGCGAGGCCATAACGATCAGGTCGCAACTCTTCTGGTCGGCCGTCTCGATGATCGCCGCCCAGGGCTCGCCGTGCTTGACGCGCATCGTCTGGCACCGGACGCCGCTTGCGGCCGCAGCCTCGCTCGCGGCGTCGAGGCACTTCTTGGCATAGTTCGTGGCATTCTGCTCGAGCTCTTCATTGCGCACCGGTGTGGCAGACCCTCGAGCATGATCGGCGGTATCGCCCGCATCACCATGAGAACCGTTACCTTGGCTCGAAGCGCCGCCGCCAAGCAGACACCAGCCCTGATAGCCCGCCCAGATCGTTCGCTGCCGTCGGTCGGGATGAGGATATGCTTGTACATGGAGCCCTATCTCACGTCGCGCCGCTGTCATTGCCGATATAGGCAAACTCGCATCTCACCCCGACACGCGAGGTACGCGACATGGCGATTGCCCGGGCCTGAATCATCGGAGCTTGGCTGCGCAGCGCGATGTTCTTCTCCGTCACCCTGTGGCAACCACGGCCTTGGGCTCGACACAGTCGTCACTTGCAGAATTGGATAGGACGGCATGTCATCTCATCCCCCGCGCGCCGGGATCGTTGGGCTGGGTGCACACCACCCAGGCCTTACAGCCTTGGCGAGCCGCACGGTACGGTCGAAACCCGTCGCGAGGACGTACATGAACATTTGACCGCAGAAGCAGGGGCACGCGTTGACGAATATCAAAGCGAACTGATCGACGTGACCACTATTTGTTCAAACAATGACTTGCCCGGCGAGGGACTGAGCTTGGCCAACGAGGATCTGCCAGGGGAGGCTCTGGTAAACCAGCGCCAGTTGCAAGGGTGGGCTCTGCCCGTGGGTCTGGACGCCGGGTCGAGCCATGCGGGCACTCGGTGTAAGCGAGCCGGCCGGTGGCGCCTGGCTCTGGCTGCTGCGATACGCCGTTCCTGGGGTCATCGCTGCACTCTTCGCAGCGTTCCTCTTGAAGCAATGAGGTGCCCAGAAGGACCGACGGCGCCACCAGGTAGAGACAGACCCGCCTAGTGCAAGCAGGCTACGAGGTTGCTGAATGCACGGATTGGATACACAGCTGCGCCTCCTTCTCGCGACCGATCTGTCGGAGCGTTCGGATCGCGCTTTCGATCGCGCCTTGATGCTGGCTCGAGAGAACCGTGCACATTTGATCGTCCTGAGTGTCATCGACGAGGCGTTGCCCAAACCCATCACGGAACGCCTTTCGAAACAGACTCACGACTTCATCGAGGAGCACATTGCGGCCGCCAAGATCCGGGGTCAGGCTGAGGTGCAGATCAGGATTGCTCGCGGTCGCGACTACAAGACCATCATCGACCAGGCGCGGGACGGCAATGTTCACCTCGTCATTCTCGGGACGCACCGTTCTGATGCTTTGATCGATACGTTCGTGGGCGCGACCATGGATCGTGTGCTCAGGTACGGTGACCGGTCGGTGCTGGTTGTGAAGAACAAGCCGAGGCGCGCTTATCAGAACATTCTTGTCGGCACCGACTTCTCGGAGATGTCGAGTCACGCACTGGAGTATGCGATCCGCTTGTTTCCAGAAGCGAAGTTCACCCTTCTTCACGCACACGCCAGGCCGGTAGCAAAATCGCTCAGACAGGACCGCGAGTTCGCTAAGCTGTGGGAGCGGCGTCGCGCGAATCTCACCCGGATGATTGAACGAACCTTAAAGCGAATGCGGGAGGAGCTCGGATGCACCGAGCTCGCCCTCCTGCCGGCACTCGAGGAAGGCATGGCTCTCCTGGCGATGATCCGGCATATCGAGACCAACAAGCATGACCTCTTGGTGGTCGGAACTCATGGTCGATCAGGATGGAGGAAGGCCTTGCTCGGAAGCGTGACGCAAGCCGCCCTCTCCCGCGCGCCCAGCGATGTGCTGGCGGTGCGGCACGCCCAAGAGGACTGAGACGAAGACAGGCTATATGCGTATCTGGAGAGCTGACCATGCATCGTTTAGGCGACAATCTGCGCCTTCTTGCCGCCACGGACCTGTCGCCGCGATCCGATAGAGCCATCGACCGGGCCGTGCAGCTCGCCGGCGCATGGAAGGCGCATCTGACGGTGTTGCACGTCGTCAGCGACGAGCTGCCGCGATCCGTGCTGCGGGCGGCCATCGCCGAGGCCGAGCAGATTCTGCAGGCGCAAGTGGCAACATGGCGTCAGGGCAGCGTCGATGTCGAGCATGTCGTTGTCAAAGGGCACGATTACGAGGCGATCATTGCTCGGGCGCAGAAGGAGGACGCCAAGTTCGTCGTCATGGGCACGCACCGCAAGACGCTGTTGCGCGAGCACTGGTTCGGAACGACCGTGGACCAGGTGGTCCGCCACGGCGATCGGCCCGTGCTCGTCGTGCGCCAGAAACCGTTGCGCACCTACGATAAGATCATGGTGGCGGTCGATTTCTCGCGACCGTCGCGCCAGGCTCTGGAATTCGCGCTCCTGCTGTTTCCCGGCGCGCAGTTCACCGTGCTGCATGCCTACGATGTGCCGTTCAAGGCCTTTCTGACCGATCCGCGGACGGCCAAGGCGTTTGCCCGTCGGCATGAGAGAGACATGACATTGTTGATCGAGAACGTGGTCGCCGATCTCAAGACCCGGTTCGGCGAGGTTACCTGCGAGATAACACCTGTTCTCGAGCGAGGCTTCGCCACCAACGTCGTGCACGCGCAAGTGAAGGAGCTGAAGCCTGATCTCGTTGTCGTCGGCACCCATGGTCGCAGCGGCTTGCGCCAGGCCCTGCTCGGCAGTGTCGCGCAGGACCTGATTTCGACGCTCGCAGGCGACGTGCTGGCTGTCAGAGCTCGGCCCGAGGCGGCTTAGTCACACGGCCGGCTACCTCAGCACCCCATGGCGGGAGACGCTCACACCTTCCTGTTGTCGCCGGTGGCCATCCTGGTCGCTGCCCGCATCTTTGCCGAGCTTGCGGCGCGCGCGCACATCCCTCCAGTGATCGGGGAGCTTGTCGCAGGAATCGCCCTCGCCCCGAGCCTGCTCGGCTGGATAGCTCCGACCGATGCCATCAGGCTGCTGGCGGAGATCGGCATCATCCTCTTGCTGTTCGAGGTTGGGCTCGAGACGGATGTCAGGGAGCTAGCGCGTTCCGGTGCGAAAGCGCTGATCGTCGCCGCAGCCGGTGTGATCCTGCCCTTCATGTTCGGCTTCGGTCTGGCCAGATGGGGCTTCGGGTTGGGTCTCCTTCCCGCCTTGTTCATTGGCGGGACCCTCACCGCGACCAGCATCGGCATCACCGTGCGCGTTCTCAACGACCTCGGGCTCCAGAAGAACGAGGAGGGCCAGATCGTTCTCGGCGCAGCCGTGATCGATGACGTGGTCGGCGTGATCCTCCTGGCCGCGTTGTACGAGTTTGCGACCAAAGGCGGGGTCGATTTGACCAATGTCGGTCGTGTCCTGTTATTCGTTGGCATCTTCTTCGTGCTCGCGCCACCATTGGCAAAGCTCTTCTCGCTCGTCATCGCCCGCTTAGACAAGGTGAGCGAGATCCCAGGCCAACCACGATCGTTGCCCTGCCCTCTCCCGGTGCTTCTTCTTGCCCTTCGGGGCCGCCATTCGCACGGACGAGCACTTCGCGCATCAGATCGAGACCCAAATGAAGCCGATCGTGCACCTGTTCACGCCGATCTTCTTCGTGATGGTGGGCCTCGCACTCAATCTGCGCGAGGTGAGCTGGGGTTCTGCCTTCATCTGGGCCTTCTCGCTCTCGCTCCTGGGCGCCGCGATCGCGGGCAAGGTTGTCGGGGCGTTCGTCATCGGTGGCTCTCGGCGAAGCCGTCTGACGGTCGGACTGGCGATGGTGCCACGCCGCGAGGTTGCCCTCGTCTTTGCCGAGCTCGGGCGCGCCAGCGGCATTTTCGACAACCAGATCTATGCCGGCGTCATCATTGTCATCGGTCTGACGACCCTGGGCCCGCCGTTCCTGCTCAAATGGCGCATGCCCCGGCCAAGAGAGGCACCGTGTGATGATGTGATGCAATGCAAGGTCCAAACGGTCGATGCCGGCGGCACGCGATGCGTCGGCCCGCCAAGCAAACAAGTTAACCCAGGAAGGAGCCAATCATGCCCTACAAGACAATACTAGTGCACCTCAACAACGAGCACCGCGTCACACGTCTCATCGGTGCTGCGATGCATCTCGCCCTACCGTCCAGCGCGCATCTGACGGGCCTGTTCGTTGTCCCTCACGTACCGTTCACTTCACCGATCTTCCCGAAGATCAGCGGGGCGATCATTCAACGTGGCCTGGACACGTATCGCCAGACGGGCGAAAGCATCCGTCAGGCATTCGAACGCGCGGCGACCGGACTGCCCCTCGTCACCGAATGGCGGCTCCATGAGCCGAAGCGTCCGGGATTCGTCGAGGCTGTGTTGGAACACGCCCGGGCGGCGGATCTTCTTATCGTGGCTCAGAAGGAAAGCGATTGGGACTATGCTGACATGTTCGACGTGCCCGACTGGCTCGCCATGGACAGTGGGCGTCCAGTCCTGATCGTTCCAAAGAGCGGGGAGATGGAAACCATCGGCGAGCGGATCCTGCTCGCCTGGAACAACAGCCGCGAATCTGCCCGTGCCGCTTTCGATGCCTTGCCGCTGCTGCAGCGGGCGAAAGAAGTTCGCGTCTTGTGCGTTGAGGAGCCCGACAAGCCGCAAACGGCGAGTGATGTTCTGGGCGCCGAGATCTGCGCCGCACTCGCTCGGCACGGCGTCAACTGCACGGCCGAGCACATCAAGCCGGCACGGCGCGGTGAGCCGGGCGAGGAGCTGCTCGCCCAGGTTGCCCAGCGTGGTTGCGACTTGTTGGTGATGGGTTGCTACGGCCGCTCGCGCTTGCGCGAGTTCATCCTCGGAGGCGCGTCGCGGCACGTCTTGAAGCACGCCACGGTGCCGGTGCTGATGGCGCATTGAGACGGGTCCACAAGCCAGACCGACAGCGACCGACGTCGGTGTTTGCGTCGAGGGCCAAGCCGAGGAGCCGAGCGGCAACTAACATTGCCCACGGCCTAGCTCTCCAACTTGGCAGGCGTTGTGCTGTCCGCGGCTCGTCGTTTGCGGGCGCGGCGGTCGAGCATGTTGAGGCTTTCGATTAGCGCAGAGAAGGCCATTGCCGCATAGATATAGCCTTTCGGCACAGGGGCACCGAAACCTTCGGCGATCAAGACCATGCCAATCGTCATCAGGAAGCCCAGCGCGAGCATGACAATGGTCGGATTGGCGTTGACGAAATTGGAGAGCGGCGTTGCGGCAACCAGCATGACGACAACCGTAATCACCATGGCGATCACCATGATTGGCACGTGCTCGGTCATTCCGACCGCGGTGATGATGCTGTCGATGGAGAAAACGAGGTCGATGGCAACGATCTGGCCCATCGCTGCGACAAAGCCGAGACTTGCGTCACGACGGTCGAACAGATCCGGGCCGGGGTCAGGGTCGACCCGGTGATGGATCTCCTTGGTGGCCTTCCAGACCAGGAACAGGCCGCCGGCGATCAGGATCAGGTCGCGCCAGGAAAAGCCGTGTCCAAAGATCCACAAGACGGGCGCCGTCAGCTTGACAATGAAAGCGATTGCTCCGAGGAGGGCGAGGCGCAGCACCAAAGCCAGTCCTATGCCGATCCGACGTGCCTGGTGGCGCTGATGCTCGGGCATTCTGTTCGTGAGAATCGCGATGAAGATCAAATTGTCGATGCCAAGCACGACCTACATGGCAACCAGCATCGCAAGCGCTGCCCATGCGGTGGGCTCGGCGGCAAGGGTCAGAAGGGTGTCCATGGCAACGTTTGTCCGCAATCCTGAGTCGGCAGAGAACAGCCACTCTTAGCCCAACTCCGTCCATTGTGGCCAGCGAGAGTCGCGGCGCGGCCTTCTTCAACAGCCGGACACAGATCAATGCACTTCCAGCAAGGGGCGATTGCGAGCGACGCGCCTTGCAATCTTCTCCAATTCGAGGATCAGGAACAAGACGACGCCGATGCTGGCGATGCCTTTATGGTGCCCAACCGCGTGTCCCGAAGAGACTCGGTAAATGGCTGAAAGCGCATGACGCCACCCCTGATGCCACCGGCGCCGGACAGGCATGACCGAGCAAGCGCGAACTCGGTCACCGCCGTTGCTGTCTTTGCGATGTCAATGTGGCGCGGTCGCCACCGATACCGGCTGGAGCTCGACGACCTCGCGGACGAGGTCTGGCTCCCCGCAGTGCTTCAGCATCTCCTCACGGATGGCGTCGCGGAGCCGTACGGCGGCGTCGAAATCCGGCCCATCCGCCCGCACGGGCGTGCCAATGTGGACGTGGATCTCACCGCGCCTGGGGAACCACTGCCCGCCCCTCAACACGTGGCGCGTACCGCGCAGAGTGACGGGCACCACCGGAATGCCGGTCTCCGCCGCGACGAGGAATGCACCGAGACGAAAGCCGAGCAGGCCCGGCATACGTGTGAAGGTTCCCTCGGGGAAGGAGACAAGGCGTACACCGGTGCGGGCCGCATCGAGCTGCGCCTGCGTATCCTCGACACCGCCCCTGGCATCGAAGCGGCGCACGAAGATGGCCCCAATGCGCCGCAAGAACGGTCCAGCCACGAGCTGATCGGCCAGCTCGGATTTAGCGATGAAGGTCAGCTCGCCGGGGAGTGCCGCGGCGACGATCGCCGAATCGAGATAGCTCGCGTGATTCGCGACAAAAATTGCCGATCGCTCCGGAAGGATCATGCCGGGCGCCCGCTCGATCGTCAGGGGCGTTCCGGTCAGCCACAGAAAACCACGGGCGGCACGATGCATAACGGCATGGCGCGAGCTGCGGCGCGGCAGCATCATGACAAGCAGCCAGGTCGGGATGGCGGTCATTATCAGGGCGGAGCCCCACCACCCGGCATACGCAAAACCTCCCAGGATGCGCGCGCCGCGCCTCAGCCGATGCGCCGCCCCCATCAAGGTGAGACGAGCCAGCTGCCACCACAGGGCCCGCCCGCGTCGTGTCAATGACCCCGCCTCGAAGAGTTCGCGCGCAGCGGAGCGGCGGATCTTGCCGCTCGAGGTCTTGGGAACCGTGTGGGGCGGAACGAGAGCGACCTCGTCGGGTGGCAGCTCGTAGACATCGGTGGCCGCTTCCATGATGCGTTGCCGCAACTGCTCGAGGTCTGCCTCTTCGGTCAAGCGTGTTTCGGCGATGACGACGAGGCGCTCGGTGGCTTGCTGAGCGTCGCTGGCAGCAACGACAGCGACGCAGCCTTTGCGCACGCCTTCGATACCTCCGATCAGCTCTTCGAGCTCATGGGGGTAGATGTTGCGGCCGGCGCGAATGATCATGTCCTTGATGCGCCCGGTGATGTAGATATCGCCAGCGGCAATGTAGGCGCGATCGCCCGATTCGAGCCATTCACCGTCGAACAGCGCTCGCGTCTTCTCCTCGTTGCGGAAGTAGCCGCGTGTCGCAGACGGCCCCTTGAACTGCAGGCGGCCCTCGTGCCGCTCGGGGAGCTCGAAGCCGGCGTTGTCGACAATGCGCACCTCGTGGCGGGGGATCGGTTGGCCGCAGGCGACGAATTCGAGCACGGCGGCGCCGTTCGGCTTGACCGGAGTGGCGACGCCAATGCGGGCCATTGCATCGCGGTCGACGCGGTCGACGATAGCCCTTCGGCCAGGCGGCGGAAAGGCAAGGCCGACGGAACACTCGGCGAGGCCGTAGACCGGTGCCACAGCCTCTGGCCGCAGACCGTAGCGTTGGAACCGCTCGGTGAACCGAGCGATTGTCGACGGGCTGACCGGCTCGGCACCATTAACGACCATGCGCAGCGACGAAAGATCGAGACCCTCGATGTCCTCGTCGCGAACATTCTTGAGGCAGAGCTCGAAAGCGAAGTTCGGCGCAGCCGACAACGTCGCCCGGTGGCGGTGGATCGCCCACAGCCAACGCGCAGGATCGGCAAGAAACGCCAGCGGCGGCATGATGACGGTCGGTGCAGCATAATAGAGGCAAGCGAGCCAAGCCCCGATCAAACCCATGTCGTGATAGAGCGGCAGCCAGCTCACGAATGCGTCGCCGGAGCCTGCTTCGAGTGCCTCGCCCATGGCGCGGATGTTGGCCAGAAGATTGGCGTGGGTGAGAACCACACCCTTGGGATCGCCCGTGCTGCCGGACGTGTATTGAATGAGGGCGACCGTTTGTGAGGAAGAGGGCAAAGGATCCGGGATCGGACCATTCGCGGAAAGCTCCGCTACCGTCTGGAGACTCTGCAAATCCTCGGCAAGGCCCAACAGCAAGGCAGCAACCTGCCGGATCTCCGGGGCCGTAATGAGAATGCGGGCCTGTGCATTGCGCAGAATGCCTGCCTGTCGCCGCAGGTGATCCTCGATCTGGGCCTTACGGAACGGCGGATAAATGGGCACCGGAACGCCGCCCGCGTAGAGGATACCAAAGAATGCGCTGAAGAAGTCGGCCTGGGTGGGCAGCATGATGGCAACGCGCTCACCGACCGGAAGCCCGCGCTCGATGAGGCCGCGCGCGACACAACGGGCGGCGCGATCGAGCCCAGCGTACGTGATCGTCTCCTCGCCGGCTTCGCCGTGCCAGAGACGGATGTGCGGCCGCGCACCGCGATCGCGCACATGCCTTGCCAGCACTTCGAGCAGTGTGGTCGCCTCGGACGGAGCTTCGACCGCAGGGAGGATCGTCGGTTCGAGGCTGCCCTGGCCGAGATGCCTGCCGGCATCGGGGGCGGCGGACAGCACAGCGACCAGCAGATCACGAATCGAGGAGGCATCGCCGATGGTTGCGTCCGGCAACTTGACCTTGAAGGTGCGATCCAGCCGAAGGAGGAGCTCGGCGCGGCCTAGACTGTCAAGGCCAAGGTCACGGTCGAGGTCGGAATCGATGTGGGCGCTGAGCGTGCGGCGCAAGTGGGGGTGCAGCTCGACGGCGAGCTCCCGCGCGATCGCAACAATTCTTGCGGCGATCCTGTCGTCGTCGCTTCGACTGATGGCGGTGGAAGCTTGTTCGGTTGTGACGCGGACCAAAGACGGCTCCGTTGTAATCAGCAGAAGTCCGTATTGCCTTTGTAGGATAGCGGCGCGTGGCGAAAGACTCTTTGATCAATATCAACGCCGATTGTTGCGACAGAGCAGATGATTTTCCCAAATGGAGCAGTCTGTGCTCAGGAGCCTTCGATGCAGACCACCGCGGCGGACAATAGGAGCGAGTTGATTGGTGTCGAGACGGCACGAACATTGCCCGGGCTGTTTCTCGAGCGCGTGCGGCGCACGCCCCTGGCGGTAGCGTACCGCGATTTCGATGCGCCGCAAGGCGGCGGGTGGCGAAGCCATACCTGGCAAGCCATGGAGGCACGCGCGGCAGAGTTCCAGGCCGGCATGGCCGCGTTGGGGCTGAACGCCGGCGACCGCGTCGCCGTTCTCCTGCCCAACGGCGTCGACTGGGTTGCATTCGACATGGCCGCGCTGGGCTTGGGCCTGGTCGTCGTACCCCTCTATGCGCACGACAGCGCCGCGAACACTGCATATATACTCGGCAACTCCGGTGCCAAGTTGGCGCTGCTTGATACCGCCGAGCGTTGGTCCGCACTTGTGCTGCACGCGAGCCAGTTCCCGACGCTCGAGCACGTCTGGATCAGAGATGCGGCAACAACGCTCGTCGACGCTGCTGCCGAGCGGCCGCGCGTGGCGCCGATGGCCGCGGCATTGGTGGACGGCGGTCAGGCGTTCCGAGCGGGCGAGTTCGATCCCTCGTCTCTCGCAACGATCGTCTACACGTCCGGCACCACGGGTCGGCCCAAGGGCGTGATGCTGTCTCACCGAGCGCTGTTGTGGAATGCGGAAGGCGCATGCGCCTTCGTGCCCCCACGTCGGGAGGACCTCTTTCTGTCGGTGCTGCCGCTCGCTCACGCGTTCGAGCGTACCGTTGGCTACTACCTGCCCATGATGGGAGGATCGACGGTCGCCTACGCGCGCTCGGTTCAGGACTTGCGGCAGGACATGCTGACGCTGCAGCCGACGGTGTTGCTCGCCGTGCCGCGGCTGTTCGAGCGCATCCACGAGGCCGTGAAGGCGCGCGCCGAAACAAGTCCCCTGCGTCGTCGGCTTCTCGCACTCACCGTATCGCTCGGCTGGCGGCGTTTCGAGGCGGCACAGGGCCGAGGTGGCGGCCTGGGGGTGTTCGAGCGCTTGCTGTGGCAGCTGCTCGACCGGATCGTGGCGGCAAAGGTAAGGGCGGCCTTCGGCGGCCGACTCCGAGTGGCGATCAGCGGAGGTGCTGCGCTACCAACCGACGTGGCACAGTTTTTGATTGGCCTCGGTGTGCCGGTCGTCGAAGGCTACGGATTGACCGAGGCCGCACCCGTCGTTACGGGCGCTTCACTCGATGACAACCTGCCGGGCTCTGTAGGCCGGGCATTGGGAGGTATCAGGCTGAAGCTCGCGGATCGCGGCGAGCTCTTGGTACACTCGCCGGCGGTGATGATGGGGTATTGGAAGAACGAGGCCGCCACGGTCGAAGCCGTCGACGCCGACGGCTGGCTGCATACCGGAGACATCGCCGAGCTCAAGGCAGGGCGGGTTTTCATCCGCGGGCGCCTCAAGGAAATCATCGTCCTTTCCACGGGAGAGAACGTCAATCCCAACCTCGTCGAGGCCGAGCTGACCAAGGACACATTGGTCAAGCAGGCCGTCGTTGTCGGTGATGGCAGGCCGTTCCTGGTGGCAATCCTGGTGATCGACGAGGACAACTGGCGGGCGCTGGCAGCTACGATTGGCGTCGACCCTGCCGATCTCGATCACAGGGGTGCGAAAGCAGCAATCCTTCGCAGATTGAGCGAACGGCTCGTGGACATGCCGCGTTCGGCACAAGTGCGTGCCATCCATCTGACGCGGGAGGCCTGGACCATAGAGTCGGGACTGCTGACGCCGACACTCAAGGCAAAACGGCGGCCAATCGAGGCGAAGTATGCGAGTGAGATCGCGGCGATGTATACGACGCATGCTGCGGTCCGACCGGTAACCGCCGATGCCACTGTCTAGGACTCATTCGATCGCCAAACAGCGGTAGGTGGATCCAAATTCACGGCTGCAGATGACCCCCGAAGGCGAAGACGCCAGCTCCGTGGCGATGGACCTGCGCCGCGGCAGTGGCCCCACCAAGCGAACGAGCGACGGCTACCGCGGCGGGCGAAAATCGTCATACTCGCTCTGAATGATGTCGCGGAACAGTCGCGCCAGACGCTCGTAGCTCTTGTGGCGCGCGGTCGACTTGCGCCAAAGCATACCGATGGTTCGGTAGACGCTGCGGCCCCGCAGCTCGAGCGTCTTGATGCTCCTGTCGCGGGTGAGCACGCTGCGAACGTAAAGTCCCGGCAGAAAGGTAATTCCCAGGCCCGTCACCACCATCTCCCTCAGCGTATCCAGGCTGGTCCCCTCGTAGTCGTGACGGAGCTTGGCTCCGAACTCGTCGCAAAGAGCGACGACAAGGTCGTGCAACTGATGGCCATGACCGAGCGCCAAGACTTGCTCACCCTCCAGATCGCTGCGTTGCACGCTGTCGCGGGCGGCCAGCTTGTGATCTGCGCCGACAGCCAGATACAAAGGTTCGCGAAAGATGGCGATAGAGTGCAAATCGGCACCGTGCACAGGCAGCGGCGCAATGATGAGATCGTGGGAGCCCTCCTGTAGGGCTGTCGGCAGTGCCAGGGGCAGCTCCTCGCGCGCATAGAGCCTCAGATCCGGATACTTGACGTGGAGCTCGGGCACCACGCGTGGGAGCAAGTAGGGGCCTATCGTCGGCGGCAGGCCAAGCCTGATGACCCCACCAAGTTCTCGGTCGCCGATCGCGGCCAGATCCCGGATCTCCTGCGCATCACGCAGCATGCGCTTTGCCACCTCGGCCACTTGCTGCCCGAGGGGTGTCAGGATGACACGCGACCTCGTGCGCTCGACCAGCTGAGCGCCGAGCCGGCCCTCCAGCGCCTTGATCTGCTCGCTCAACGTCGGTTGCGTCGTGTTGACCTTTTCGGCGGCACGGCGAAAGTGGCGCGTGCCAGCTACGGCAACAAGATACTCAAGCTGTCGCAAGCTCGGCATTAAATTCCCCCGCGTGCAGCCACTGATCGGCATATCCGATCAGGCATCATATGGGTGTTGCTCGCGCCGGCGCGAAGTGGGATCGGAGAATTCGATCAACGTCCCGGCAACATTCAATTGGAAATGTAGCGCACCGGTCCACATCTCTCGAGTATCAGCGGCCCGGCCGCAAGAGAGAAGAGGAGTTCGAAATGAGCGCAGGCCACGGCCTTCAGCAAGGCACGACTTCCACCCGCAGGGACCCGCAACTCCCGGCAGAGGCAATGGTGTTCTTTGCCTCGGTCCATGGTCATGCGCAAACTCCAGGTACTGTTGCGAGGATGTACGCGCCAACGGCACCGCCGATCATGCCCGGCACGGCCAACCGGGCAACCAATTTGCGATCGACGTTGCCCAACCGCCAATGCGCCGTGCCCGATGCTGCCGTCGTGAACATTTCTGAAGCGTGAACAGATGCACTCGCAGTAGCGGGCGGCACACCCATGCTCAACAGCATCGTGGAAGCCGTGATGCCATACGCCATGCCAATCGCCCCGTCGATCATCAGCGCCGCGAAGCCTATGGCGATGAAGAGCAGGATGTCGTTCGTCACGTCGTTCGTCATGGAGCAATCGGGTGCTTGGTGGGCCAGGACGGCCGTTCACAGGCCTGCTTGTAAAATTCAGGAAGGGCGGAACCCTGCGGCTCCACCCTTCATACAAATTGGGCCCGAACGCTGCTATTCGCGCTTACCAAATAGTGAGAGCAGCATGGTGAACATGTTGATGAAGTCGAGATAGAGATTCAGCGCACCCATGATTGCAGCCTTCGAGGTCGCCGTCATGTCACCCGTGACTTCGTAGTAGGCGTCCTTGATCCGCTGGGTATCATAAGCCGTAAGGCCCGCAAATACGAGGACACCGATCACGGAGATTGCGAACTGCAGGGCGCTCGACTGCAGCCAAAGATTGCCGAGGGCTGCCACAATGATGCCGATCATGCCCATGAACAGAAATGTGCCCCAGCCCGAAAGGTCCTTTTTTGTCGTATAGCCGTATAGGCTGAGCGCGCCGAAGGCCGCCGCCGTTGCGAAAAAGACTTGCGTGATCGATTCGCCGGCGAAAATCAGAAAGATCGATGACAGCGACAGACCCATAACCGCGGCAAACAGCCAGAAGGATGCCTGCGCCGCACCAACGCTCATCTTATTGACGCGGAACGACAGGAAGAACACGAACGCCAGCGGAGCCAGCATCACCGCCCACTTGAGTGGCGAGTTGTAAAGCAGCTGACCGAACTCGGTCAGACCGCGAGGCCCAGAACCGGCGCGCTCGACGACCGCCGATGAGAACGTGGCGTAGGCGACCAAGCCCGTGAGAAAGACCCCGCCAGCCATGTAGTTGTAAACGCGTACCATGTACGCGCGCAGACCCTCATCTACCGCGGCGTCTGTGCGCGCATGCGTGCCTCGCACATTCCTGGTGTCGATCTGAGCCACTTGGTCCATCCTTTCAAAC
The DNA here is from genome assembly GCA_046154585.1 of Hyphomicrobiaceae bacterium. Lineage (GTDB taxonomy): Bacteria > Pseudomonadota > Alphaproteobacteria > Rhizobiales > Hyphomicrobiaceae > CADEFX01. The sequence continues at coordinate 19,115 of JBJXDX010000151.1, forward strand.
GTGGTGCAAGCCACCGGCTCGCAGAGAGAAAAGGTGCGCTCCCACATTTTTAAGAAGCAGACCTCAGTTCCACTTATAATGTGGCAATCCTCAGCCCTGAGGACAAGTCATTGTCATTGCTCGAAACTGAATAAATGCTGCGGCTCTGGCACAGAAAGAGATGGGTAAGATTCGCTCCGTTGCCACGACGAACAACTCTCCGGGCATGGCACTGAAAATCGTCTCGGGATCGACACGGCTGTCGCGGCAGCTCACGACCATGACTTCCGGATGTTGGTAGTGCTCGTGATTCGGCGCGAAGTGGCGAAACCTGAAGCGATTGAACCGATCGGCCACATGGTGGGGAAAATCCACTTGCATCCTCACCCGTCACAGACGCTGTGTTTCGTCGGGGAATTTACCCCCAGGGCGTCGCCCAGTTCATGCAGAGCTTTGTACTCCGCTGGGTGATGAATACCGTCCGCCTCTAACACATGCTGACACGACGATAATATCAACCGCGCAATCGAGGGCATTGCGCCAAGAACCGCGACCGATGCGAGAGCGATGTTGCGCGCGTCGGACGGATCATACTCAAAGGCCCGTTCCTGGCGCGCGAACTCGGATATGACATCTGCTGTTGAAAATCCTTCGAAAAGCGGCAGCGCACGCATCAATTGCAGCACACGCCGGCGTTCCCTTTGGTCGACACTTCCATCGGCATGAGCAACGAGGGCGCACGCGGCAATTGTGGCTTCCATCAGATCGTCACGACCGGTTGTTGCCATTTCCGCGGCAATGCCGGCATCTGCGTGCTTGTCTTCGCGACTGCGTTTCACTTGAGTCATCAGATAATTCTTTCGCGGTTGATAAGGACAGTCATGCAGAGCCTTGGCGTCACTCGGATAACCCAATGAACGGCATGGGTTTGCTGTATCGTCACTTCTGTTCCTTCATAAGCTTAGTGCGCGCGGCTTTCCTGCGCCCCCTCCACACTTCTAGTCGGCGGCGAAGCCAGCGACGCCCAACAGAATACGCTTCGGGCGTGAGACTGGTATCGGCACGGATCAACCACCAAAGCGGAGCTGGTACGGCTGAAGCAAATTGACCATGGTGAATTCCCTTGAGTGTGCTGCCGCGATAGCCATTTGCAGGTCACAACGCATTCCCATTGCCATGGATGTAGTGTTCGAGGTGCTTGATCGTCGATTTCTGCTCGCTAATGATGATTTCGACGAGATCGCCGATCGAGACGATGCCGATCACCCGGCCGTCATCCAGGACCGGCAGATGATGCACACGCGTCTCGGTCATCAGGACCATGCATTGCTCGACGGTTGCGTACGGTATGGTCGTGACCAAACAAGTCTCCATGATTTCCCGGACTGGCGTTGCAGCAGACGTCCTGCCTTTGAGTACCACATTGCGTGCGTAGTGCCGCTCGGCGACGAGACCGACGAGTCGCTGGCCATCCATCACCACAAGCGCCCCAATATCCTTTTTGGCCAGCATTTCGAGGGCATCGAGGACGGTGGCGTCCGGATCGATCGACCAGACGTTATGTCCCTTCCGGTCGAGCAGTTGGCGCACCGTTTTCATTTAATGCCTCCCAAAGCGTGTGAACTTGACTGACTTGATAGATCGTTTTTTCTGATCGTCGCGAGATCTTGCCTCACGCAGCGAGATCGAGGGCGTCGAGGAGGTCGAAGCGATCGAGCGGTCTCTCGAGGCTGACATCAGCGCTGACCGCCGCGTCCAAGTTGGTTCCATCGGCGCTGAATTGCTGAATCAGCACTACCTTGAGAAGCGGCATCGACTCTTTGAGAGCTCGGATCGATGGATTGCCGGGCCAAGTCGGCGAGACCTGGTCTATGATCAACGCTCGAGACTTGCTGGCGCTTGACGACAACGCCCGATAGGCATCCGAGACATCGCGGGCAATTCGGACCGACTGTCCGCTCTGGATAAGCCAAGTGGCTACGAAGTGGCGGACGCGCGAGTCGTAACAGAGCACGACAATCTGCTCATCGCCGATCTTGCGTGGCCGCGCGGTGTCGGCAATGAGCGCAACGGCCGGCGTGGTGGAGACAGCCACGGCCCCAAGGCGCCCCTTTTCCACGACTTCCGGCGGAGCGACCTGTGCCACGGCGCTCGGCTCCGCCTGGGCCGCTATGACGACGATCGCTGCCGCATGTCCGTGAATCGACGCGAAGATCGGATACGGAAGACCGGCTCCCCGGGGCGGGATGAATGACTGGTGTGGAGGGTGGCTGAGGGGAAGCGGTTGCATTGTCGGTCTACTCCGATTGAGGGTCTGGGCTGGGGCGTCACGCTCGTGAACTCACGACGCGGCCGGGACCGACGCGGGGTGCAAGGCTAGCCCCCTCTAAGTGGCCACCAGAACCGGGTTCGGGGCGCCCGGATTGCCGCTGCGGCCTCTTTCGGCGTCGGTCCCAGCGCGCGTCATTCTTCCCTAGCGTTCCTCAGGGACCAGGGCTGGCCCCACTGAGACGCCCTGTCATTTGCGCCGGGAACTTTCAGTTCTTGAGCCCAACCGTGTCGCGGATGGCGGCCATGGTCTGCCCCGCCTCGACGAACGCTGCCGCATCGCAGTGCCCTTTGAGCTTGGCGAACAGCTCGTCGAGCTTCGCCCTGGTGTCCGCTGGGATTGTCACCTTGGCGACTGCGTCGGCGATCTCCGTGGACAGCTTCTGGCACTGCTCGGCGTTGGCCGGAGGGGCGGCCGCATAGGCCGAAGCAATCATCAGTGTGCCAAGCGAACTCGCGGTCAGCATTCGCCTCAACATCGCGGTCACTCCCTTGCCTTAACAGTCATCGCAATTTTCTCCGATGCAGTTGGCACGGCACCGGCCTGACTGTACGTGGGATCTGGCTGTGATTGTTTCCAATTGATTTAGCGGGACGCTTCGATTGATGATATCAATCATATGGCCGCGACGGTCTCCGGCCCGGTCAGGCGGCTCCTCTCGGGCGCCGTCTCTCACAGGAGAGCTGCATCATGCCGACCTTGCGACAGCTCGAATATCTGGTCGCCGTCGCAGAGACCCTGCACTTCCGCCGGGCGGCGGAGAAGGTCCATGCCACCCAATCCACGGTGAGCCTGCAGCTCAAGGCTCTTGAAAACCGACTCGATGTCCAACTCATCGAGCGGAGCCGCACGCGCGTCGTGATGACGCCGATCGGCAAAGAGGTTGCCGCAATCGCACGCCGAGTGTTGCGGGACGTCAAGGATATTCGCGAGCTTGCAGCTATCGACGGCAAGGACCTCACTGGCGTGGTTCGCCTCGGGTTGCCCCACACGAAGGCTCCCTATTTCCTCCCACGTGTCGTTCCGGATCTCCACCGCGCATATCCGGGCCTGAAGCTCCGAATTTACGAGGACCTGCCGCAGGCTCTCATATCAGGCCTTCGAGACGGCGTGCACGACATCATCATCGTGCCCCTGCCGGTCGTTGCCGAGCGTGCAACTGTACCGGGAGCCCTTGTACGTGGCCGTCGCTGCCGATCACCCTCTTGCCCGGCACGACCGCTTACATCGATCTGCCCTCGTCGACGAAGCACAGCAGATGCTGTCCGCCGTGCTCGGCGAGTTGCGGCTGCTCTCGTCCGCCCGCCTCGACAGTCACATCCTCTTGACCGTCGTGCTCGCCGGCGACGGCCGCCTGCTCGAACGGCTGCGCTCCGATGAGCTGGCCCCGCTCGGCAGCCGCATGCGCGTGCGTCTTGCACTCGAGCGATCAACGCCCGACGAGCTGGCCGAGCTGCTCGTGCATGCGCTGCAGAAGGCCGGCGCGGTGAAGCTGATGCCCCCGGATCTGATCGCCACGCTCGCCGAACACGCCCAGGGCAATCCGCGTGCCCTCATGAACATCGCCGGCGAGCTGCTGTCGGTCGCCGCGCAGCGGGAAGCCCGCCACATCGACGAGAAGCTGTTCCTGGAGATGTGCGCCACGCCGCCGGCGCCTGAGCCGAAGACAGCGAGGCAGCGGCGATGAGCTTGTTGCCGGTCGAGCCCGCATGGCGCCTGGCCGAGCGCGCCGGGGAGCACCGCTGGCTGGTCACCGGGCTGTGGGCCGAGCAGGCCGTCGGCATCGTTGGCGGCGAGCCCAAGTGCTGCAAGTCGTTCCTGGCTTTGGACTTGGCGGTTGCGGTCGCGGTGGGTGCGCCATGCCTGCGCCGCTTCGCCGTGTCACGCCCCGGTCGTGTCCTGCTCTTTGCCGCCGAGGATGCACTCCACATCGTGCGCCGCCGCCTCAAAGGCATCGCGGCTGCCGTCGGCGTGGCGCTCAGCGATCTCGACATCCAGGTGATCACGTCGCCGGTCCTGCGTCTCGATCTCGACGCCGATCGCCGCAACCTCGCCGACACCGTCGCCCGTCTGCAGCCGCGCCTGCTCATCCTCGACCCGTTCGTGCGCCTGCACCGCATCGACGAGAACGCCAGCGGCGAGGTCGCGCCCCTTCTCGCCTTCCTGCGTGAGCTGCAACGCCGGCATGGCACGGCCGTGCTCGTCGTCCATCACGCCCGGAAGGGCGGTGGCGCCGTGCGCGCCGGACAGGCGCTGCGCGGCTCCTCCGAGTTCCACGCCTGGGGCGACAGCAACCTCTACCTGCGCCGCGACGGCGATCAGCTGTCGCTCGCGATCGAGCACCGTGCGGCGCCGTCGCCGAGGCCACTGGCCATCGAGCTGGCACAACGCGGCGATGCCCTCGCGCTCGAGGTCGCCGACCGGCGCGAGCAGGCGATACCAGCGCCAAGCTCGCTCGACGACCGCATCCTGGCTGTCCTCACGCAAGCCGATCAGCCGATCCCGTTCGCCGAGCTGCGATCCCGATGTCGCGTCCGCGCCGCCACGATCCACGAGCGGATCGGCGTGCTCGCGGCCAGCGGCCGCATCGTCAAAATCGACGGCGGCTACCGTCCTGCCGACCGCTGATCGAAGCCCCCGTTCCCAGTTCCCGTTCCCAACGCCTCTACAGCGCGCGGGAATGGGAACGGGAACGCGCGCGCTGGCGCGGTGACTTCACTTATCTTCACTTCCTTCAGCCAACTTCCTTGGTTCGGCCCCATGCGGAGCCCTTCCTTCATCCCGGCCACACATCCACATCGCCGCCGTGCCGAGCGGCGGTCAAGAACGGCCGGCACGCAAACGGTGAGGCTCGGTGCTTCCAGGCCGGTCTTGAGGGCCGCGAGCACGGTGCGCCACTGGAATGGCACGGGGCGAGGCAGGTGGATCAGCACGGACCATCAGCAGCCCCGGTCGCCACAGCATCAATGTGCGTGATCGTGCTTACGTACACAGCGATGACGCTGCGCATCTATGCCAACCATAAGAAGCTGACGTTGGGCCGCGTATCCGTGGGCGTCCGGCACGGGAAGGTCGCAGCCCAGCACTGCACGGACTGCGGTGCCGCAGCCGAGGGACGGGAGGGAAAGATCGATCGATTCGAGCGCACCATTGCGATCGAGGGCGACGTCGATGTCGCCCTGCGCGACAAGCTGATCGAGATTGCCGACAAATGCCCGGTGCACCGAACGCTGGAAGCGGCGTCGGCTGTCGTCACCAGGGTCTTTGCCGGTGCTGCGATGGAGCAGGTGCCGCCGCCGAGCGGACGCCGCTGACGGCGGCACCGCACAGGTTGAAGCCGTCGCGTCGATATCCGCCGCTAGTTGGCTGCCGCGTTGGTGAATGCGTCGAGCGCACCGGCCAACGTCTTCAGGATCTCATCGCGGCCATCGAGCTTGTAGCGCGTTTTCAACGTAGAGGGTGGCGTGTAGCCGATCCAGACCTTGCCGGCATCGTCTTCCCACACCAGAACCCGCATCGGCAGATCAATGGCGACGTGACGGTTGGTTTGCATCAGCGGCGTACCGAGCTTCGGATTGCCGAACAGGAGCACCTCGGTCGGTTTCAGTTCCAGTCCGGCCGCCTTCGCCGCCGCGGCATGGTCGATGCGCGCAGCCGGGGTGATGCCCTTCTCCTTCAAGGCCGTCGTCAGGCGGTCGACCGTCTCTTTCACGGCGTACTTGCTGGGCTTCGTGGTCAGCTCGTCCCCTACCGCTGCCGAGAGCGGCAGAGCAAGGGCAACCAGCAACATCATCACCAATCGCATGCGGCACCTCCTTTGGGGTAACTCGGATCGAGCACGTATGGGATTTCAGCCCTGACGGCACAAACTTGATGCTAGTCCTTCACGATGACGACCTCGGGATGGAAGGCGAACACGGCAAAGGCAAAGGTCACGTCGTAGGGCACATCGTGTCGCTGGCCGTCTTGCCCTTGTATGGTCGCGATCACCGAACCGACGTCGCGCCCCTGGGCGATGTCCCAATGATCGAGCGCCGTGCTTTGTCCCGGCTGCCACGCCAGCTCCACGTCACCCAGCGCGAGACGGCCGTTCTTGCGCAAGTGCTCGAGCGTCACGGCACTGCGTCTGGGTGAAAGGCAGCAGATGATGCAGGTTGGAGGCGCTGAGCCTGCCTCAACGCCGGACAAGGGCAGGTGGAACGCGCACGCCAACGAGTGCGACGTCAAGGCATGAGTGGCGAGCTTGTGCCCTCCGATGATGCTGGTGAAACTTCTAGGATCCTCCCGACGGGATTGCCGCTCAGGAGCCAGAGCGCGCCTTCCGGACGTTGGCCCACGTCGCGGGTGCGCTCGTTGAGGCCGCACCTATCGACAGCTCTCCGACCCACCCTCACTGATGGTTCGCGCCTTCGGGCGCACGACCACAAGCCGACGGCTGCGTATCAAGAGCGGCGTTGACGGGTCGTCATCTCAGGGGCCCTCACAGCGGCGGCCTAGCTTGCATTGCTTTTCTGACCGCGCCGGACTTCTGCGGTCAGTTGAAGGACCTGATGAGTTGGAACAGCGCAACAGCGCTTACCAGTGCACCAACGATTGCCATGAGTATGTGCGGACGCAGGTGACGCGCGACGTATCCGCCGAACGGAGCAGCCAAGACGCCACCGATGATCAGGGGGACGATGTATTCAACGGGCGCTCGTCCGAGCTCGATGAAAAATGTGGTCGCCACAGCAATAGTGACAAAGAACTCGGCCGCATTGACTGAACCGATCACCCTGCGCGGGGCGTGACCGGACCCGATGAGAGTCGAGGTGACCAGCGGTCCCCAGCCGCCGCCCCCCACCGCGTCCAGGAAGCCGCCGACAAGTCCGAGCGGTGCAGCGTATTCCACTTTGGCGTCCTCATTGGTCGGGGCCAGTCGGGCAGCCTTCAACAAGATGAGCATTCCAACGACGAGCAGGTACGCGGCAACGAACGGACGTATTGCTCGGCCGTCGATGTTGGAAAGCACGTACGCACCGAGAACACCCCCCAGAACACCTGCCGCCCCGAGAGTAAGAAACAATCCGCGATGGATGTTGCGGTGGTACAAATGCGCCATCCCGGAAGCGCCCGTGGTTACGACTTCGGCAGTGTGGACAGCAGCACTGGCGTGTGCGGGCGGTACCCCAAGTGACAGCAGGGCAGTCGTCGAGATGAGCCCGAACGCCATCCCGAGCGCCCCGTCAACAAGCTGAGCGAAGAAGCCGATCGCGACGAGAGCGAGAAATTCGGGGGTCAAGGGTGGAACCCATCGACCGACGGGCAAGCGCGGCGTTCGGCATGCGCCACACCATCTCGTACGCGGCCGCTAGCTCGGAGCGCTCCCCGTTCTCTCATGGTGCCTTTGCCTGGAAGGAGGATGCCGGCGAAACTCGTAGAATCCGACCGGCAGGATTGCCGGTGAGAAGCCAGATCGCACCGTCCGGTCCTTGGCGCACGTCGCGGATGCGCTCGTTGAGGCCGCGCAAGAGATGCTCCTCGGCAACAACGCGCTCTCCGTCGACCTCCAGGCGCACCAGCATCCGGCCGGCGAGGGCGCCGATGAACAGATTGCCCTTCCAAGCCGGGAACAGCTCACCCGTATAGAAGGTCATCCCGGACGGTGCGATAGTCTGCTGCCAGTATTTGACGGGCTGCTCCATGCCCTCCCGGTGCGTGCTCTCATGAAGCTTTTCCCCCTCATGGCCCGTTCCGTAGCCGATGACCGGCCAGCCGTAGTTCTTGCCGGGCTCGATGATGTTGATCTCGTCGCCCCAGCGCGGTCCGTGCTCGTGAGACCATAGCTTGCTGGTGCCAGGGTGAATGGCAAGTCCCTGCGGATTGCGATGGCCGTAGGTCCAGATTTCCGGCAGCGCGTCCGCGCGTTTCCGGAAGGGATTGTCCGGCGGCGCAAGGCCGTCAGGGTCGATACGAACGATCTTCCCGAGATGGCTCCGCAGGTTCTGCGCCTCGTGCCATTGGTGGTCGCCGACCGTCACGAGCAGATTTCCATCGGCTGCTTGCAGAAGACGGCAGCCGAAATTCTCAGCGCCCGCCGGTCCAATGGCACGAAGTATCGTTCGCAGCCCGTCAAGTCGCGGAGGGTTCTCGTCGACAAGTTTCGCCCTCGCCACCGCGGTCCGGCCGCCGCCGTCGACGGGTTCAACATAGCAGAAATATATGGTGCGATTGTGCGCATAGCCGCGATCAAGGGCCACATCGAGCAATCCCGGCGGACGGCGCGTGACGGTATAGACGACGGGAACGCCCTCGACTGGGGGCGACAGGACGCCCTCTGGTGCAACAATGCGGAGGCGTCCCGGCCGCTCGCTAACGAGCATGCGACCATCGGGGAGGAATGCCAGGCTCCACGGCTGCTCCAGCCCTGCCGCCATCGTCTCCACGACCATCTCGCCGGCGGCGCTGTGAAAGATCTCGCGTGCGTCGGCGGTTGCTTGTCCTGTGGCAATCGCCAGCGTGCCGGCGCATATGATGCGGCAAGCGCCCGTCCAGGCCATGCTCAACCGTGACATCCGACTCACCCCTCCCCCGTTGGGCCATGTCCAGGCCGGGTGTCTCGTGCATCCTGATCGTGCTGCAGCAGCATGGCGTTCTTGAGTCAGGCGGGCACCTGCTCGAAGGCGCCCGTATCGGCGTTCAGCCACCATAACTCTCCGTCGCGGATCGAAAACCATGCCCCATGCAGGGCAAGCCTCCCCGCGCCGATCGCAGAGCAGACGAACGGAAAGGTGGTGAGGTTGCGCAGCGAGTGCTGTACTGCCAGGTGCTCGAGTGCCTTCTGGCGAGCGGCAGCGTCGCCGCTATTTGCACGCTGCAGCAGTTCATCGCGCACCGCGGAGACGAGATCGACCCAGGGTGCGATGAAACGTCCGACCGGGCGGTGCTGTGCGGCCGCGAGCGCCGCGGCAATCCCGCCGCACATGCCGTGCCCCATCACCACAATGTTGCGGACCTCCAACGCCTCGATCGCGAACTCGATGGCAGCGGAAGTTCCATGATAACTGCCGCTCTCCTCGCACGGTGGAACCAGGGCGGCTACATTTCGCGCGACGAACAGCTCACCAGGCGCAGCCGTGAAGATGGTGGCGGGGTCGACGCGGCTGTCTGCGCAACCGATGATCATGGTTTGCGGCCGCTGGCCGGCCCCCAGAGCGCGGTACCTCTCCGCCTCGATGGCGAACCGCTCTTGGCGAAAGCGGCGGTAGCCGGCGGCCAGTTCGATTGGGATCGTCATGTCAGTGCAGTTGCGCCCCGGCCCTCAGACCAGGGAGCGCGCCTGCAGTCTCCTTTCCAGGTCTTCGAGATATACCATCGCCTCACCGGGATCGCTCAGTATCGACACTGCAAAACCGCCAAAAACCAGAAGACCTGCCTGGTCCCAGCGTGTGAACGACTGCTGCTCATCGGCGGGCTGTCGGCGCGCGAGAAGCGCGTACAGAGCTATCACAAAGCCGCAAGCTGTCAGCAACACGCCTAGCGCAGGCAGGATCAGCGGCTCAGGGACGTACAGAGCGGCAACCAAGGCGGCCGCCGCTATCAGCGTCGTATCGAGCGCGATCTCTTGGCTTGCGTGCCTCGGTGGCGGTTCAGCGTGGAGAAAAGACATCGCAGGATCTCGCTTCGTCAGGGCAGCAGGGTAGTCAGGACAGTCCTGAAGAGATCAGCTAACGCGCCATTGGAAACGACCGCGCGATCGACTTCGATGGCGCCCCGCCAGATCATGTCGACGGCCACGTACAAGATCGTCGCCAGGCCCGCCCAGGTGATCCACGGATAGCGCTGCAAGACGCCGGCTATGAAGTTGGCGGCCACAGCCATCAGCACGACGCCGAGGGCGAGCCCAATGACAAGGATGGAGATGTTGCCCTTGGCTACGCCGGCCACAGCTAAGACGTTGTCCAGGGACATGGACACATCGGCAATGACGATAGTGCCCAAAGCGTTCCAGAAGTTCATGGGCTGTCCGGCGGCTTCGACCGCGGCGGCTCCGGCGCTGTGAGGGCCCGGCACCAACAGCGGAGCGTGCCGCAGCTCGCGATACATCTTCCAGCAAACCCAGAGCAGCAGGATACCGCCTGCGAGTGTCAGGCCGACGATCGCCAGCAGTTGGGTTGTGACAGTCGCGAAAAGGATGCGCAGCACGACCGCACCGGCAATGCCCCAGAAGATGACCTTCGCTCGCATCTCGGGAGCGACGCGGGACGCTGCCAGTCCGACGATGATCGCGTTGTCGCCGGCGAGAACGAGGTCGATGACGACGACCTGAATGAGGGCAAGGAGGCTTTCGTACGACCAGTCCATTGAGGGTCCCGCTCGTCAGCCAGCGGCATTGAGCTCTACGGCCCGCTGATGCTCACCGGACTCGACATGAGCGCTTTCCAGATGACCTCTAGCTCGATCGCCAGCCTCGGGAGGACAGCTGCCGCACGGTCGCACGGCCCGAGCTGCCGATATGCGGTCCCGCTCAGGATCATCCTTGGCAATTGCTATCGGCGCGAAGGCGACCACCGGCCTTGGCTCCTCGATCAACTGGCCCTCCAACCGGGGACAGGAGGTAGAGCTTTCCGCCACTGCAATCGCCGCCACACCATGGCCATGTACGGCCGCGTAGACCGGAAACTGATGGACAGCCTCAGCGTTTAGCGGACGGGTCGTCCCGATCGATTGCACGGATCACTCCTAGCCTGATGTACGCTGAAAACCTGACTCACCAGCACGGCACGAGGCGCACTGAGCGACATGGGTACCGCTCGACGTGCATCCTCCGAGCGGCCTAGTGCCTGCGCGGTTCGAGCCGCGTCGCCGAGCGCCCTGACGCGCGATGTCGCTCGAGCACGCGAGTGAGCTCGTCGGGCTTCGCCTTGGCGCCAACCACAGCGGGCTTCAGTCCCTCTCCCGTTTCGCTCTGCACCTCGAGAGACTTCTCCACGTTGCAGGCGCGTGGCGGAGCCACACACCCGCAACGCTTGCGATCAAGTAATTCCCCGCCATTGCGGTCGCTCCTTGTGTCTTGCACCGAGGCGCGACATTGCGTCCTCGGCCGCGCCCGAACACTGCTCACCTGACACGGCATGTGGTGTTCGGCGCTGATTGCTTCCAATTGATTCTTGGACCGAGGTGATTGATCATATAAATCATTGGCAAGCTTCGCCCGATTGCTCGCTCGCCATGTCTTTGACGCGTGCATCGGACAGCTCATGGAGAGCGCAATGCCAACCTTTCGCCAGCTCGAGTATCTGGTCGCCCTCCAGGAGACCCGGCACTTCCGCCGTGCGGCGGAGAAAGTCCATGCGTCTCAGTCGACCCTGAGCCTGCAGCTGAAAGCGCTTGAGGCTCGTCTGGGCGTGCAGCTGGTCGAACGCACCCACACTCAGGTGGTGATGACGACAATCGGCAGTGAAATGGCCGCGATGGCGCGCCGCGCGCTGCGCGAGGTCAGGGATATACGGGACCTCGCCGCGGCTCAGCGGGAGGAATTCTCCGGTGTCGTTCGTCTCGGTCTCCCGCCGACCAAGGCCCCGTACTTCCTCCCGCGCGTCGTGCCCCATCTGCAGAAGGCCCACCCGGACCTGAAGCTCTATGTTCGCGAGGACCTTCCACGATCTCTCGCGACGACCCTGCAGGAGGGAGGCTACGACATCATTATTCTGCCGCTGCCGGTCTCGGCGCCGGAGCTGCAATGCTTGCCCCTCTATCGTGAGCCCCTGTACGTGGCCTGCGCCGCCAGTCATCCACTCGCGCGCGAAGCGAGGGTTCATCGCGCGTCATTGAAGGGCCTATCGGTTCTTGTGCTCAGTCCGGGCCATCAATTGCACGACGTTGTCATGACGCTCTGTGAAGAAATGGGGGCCAAGCCACTCCTGGACTATGAGGGGACCAGCCTCGACACGCTGTGCGAGATGGTGGCAATGGGCATGGGCATTACCTTCTTACCGGGTCTGTTCGTACGCACGATGCTCGCCAACCACAAGAACATCAAGGCGCTCGAGCTGCACGGCCGCCCCGTTCACAGGACGATCGGCATGGTGTGGAGAAGAGCCTCGGCTCGTCACGTGCATTACGAGCGGCTCGCAAGGCTCTTTAGCGAGGTCATCCAAAGGGAGCATCGCGATTTCGCACCGAAATGATGACTGGGCGTAGGGTGACTAATGCGGTCGTCGGTGCCGCGGGAACCGGGACCTGGTCGTTCAAGCCAGCCCGATCGATTGCATCCATCAATCACGGTCAGCGAAAGTGCAATTTGGATTTGTCGGGGTCGCGCCCTAACTCTTAGGGGAACCAGCGGTCACGTGAAACTGCGTCGACGCGGAACCCCAGGGGTCAACGGCATGAAAGGGCAGCTCATTGTTCTTGGCCTCGTCGCGACACTGGCGTTTGTGGCGGCAATTGTCGTGGCGGTGGGCGCGGCGACGGCGGCTGTGCCCGAGGCCTGCGAGCAATGCCACGAGATGTGCTCTGGCGTCGCCGGCACTCCGCTCGCAATCCCAGCCCGGTAACCACCATGCTCGACCACGTCATGTTCTACCTGGTGATGGCGCTCTTCGCCGCGGTGCTGGTCATCATGGGCGTGTGGGCCTGGGTCGAAACGGGTGGCGGCGATTGCGGCAGGCGTCGCCGTCGGCGCAGCCCTCCTGACCGCCATGTCGGAGGCTCGTGAGCTGGGAGCCAACGCCATGGACCCGAAATACCGGCGTCCCCGGAGACTTGGGGCTTAGAGTGATTGGCAATATCAATCAGCGCCTCGAAGGCAAACAATTGGCATGCGTTAAGCAACGCGAGTATCGTTTGATTACTCGGCGCGAACTCCTGCCGAGTATGCCTTCGGCCGGGCAGTCAACTCAGGACCATCGATGGTGGTGGCCTACGGGAGGCGACGAAAGTAGGACAGACGCGAACTGGCCCGGCACGCGGCGAGACAGCAGTGGTCGATGTGGCGTAGCGAGTCTTCGTCCATCTCATGCCGCAGCTCCGCGCCGGTCTGGTTCGCGTCGTGAGTCTGCCGTCTGGGGCAAGCGGGTTCTGGCAGGGAGGGCGAATTGCAGCGCGGCGACATTGATCCGGCCATCATCACCCCCCAAATCATGGTAGGGCTGACCGGCCATCCCCCTCGTTGCTCTGCCGGCCTGGGCCGAACTGTCGTCGTTACCGTGCGTTCACCGGGAGTGACACGTGCTGGATCATATGGTGGAGCATCTCGCATACGCGATTTTCATTGTCGTGATGATTGCCGGTCTTCATCACGTCATGCCCTTGGTCGAATCAAGAACAGCGGCGAGCCAAGAATAGCCAAACGTCGATGACCGATCTTAAGATGTGCGCTGAGGCCGGGTATCTGGCTCTGGCGCATGACCCGCGCCTGCGGCGTGCGGAGAACGACTGGCACCCAGTTTGAAGGAAATAAGCATGGCTCAGATCGACCAGAGATTTGCGCAGGGCTACGGCGCGCGCACCGATGTTGCGGTAGACGAAGGTCTGCGCGCCTACATGCTGCGCGTGTACAACTACATGGCAGCCGGCGTCGCCCTGACGGGCCTCGTCGCCTACGTCATGTTCACATATGCCGTGACGACCGATCCGGCATTGGCCGCGTCCAGCGGCGGACCCGCCCTTGCCCTGCATCGGGGCATGTACCTTACCCCGTTCGGCCAGATGATCTACGTCTCCCCGCTCAAGTGGGTGATCATGCTGGCCCCCCTCGGGTTCGTGTTCTTCCTCGCCTGGCGCATCTACCAGATGAGCGTCGGGACGGCGCAGATCGCCTTCTGGGTGTTTGCGGCGGCTATGGGCGCTTCGCTCTCGTCGATCTTCCTGGTCTACACCGGGCAGTCGATCACGCAGGTGTTCTTCGTGACCGCGGCGGCCTTCGGCGCGCTCTCGCTGTGGGGCTACTCCACCAAGAAGGACCTGTCGGGCTGGGGCTCCTTCCTGATCATGGGCGTCTTCGGCATCATCATTGCCGCGCTGGTCAACATCTTCCTGCAGTCGAGCGCGCTCCAGTTTGCGATCTCCGTGATCGGCGTGCTGGTGTTCGCTGGTCTCACCGCCTACGACACGCAGCGCATCAAGGATGCCTACTACGAGGTGGCAAACGACGCGACCGCGATCGCCAAGGGTGCCATCATGGGTGCGCTCAACCTCTACCTCGACTTCATCAACATGTTCGTCATGCTCCTGCAGCTGTTCGGCAGGCGTGAATAGCAGTGGCCACAGACAACACTTGAGCCAGCGGCCCCCGCAGCCTACTGATGGTTATCCAAACGGCGTTCGAAGCATAGCCGGCTTTGGCTTTGGCTTCGGCTTATCACATCTGCCGCCATCGACTTTCTGGCCCGCAATCTCGCATCGGCCGGGCTCCGCTCGTTGGTTGTCCTTTCGGCTGGATACGGCTTTGACCGCGTGTCGGAGAAGGTGCTAAGCGATACCGCCTCCGGTCTGAGCCTGACTTGCAATGTTGGTCTTTCCTGCAATGTTCTAGGCGTTCGGCAAGCAGCTCGATCGCGCCGTCGAACAACGTGGCGAAACCCCTCGCAGCCAATTCGACGCGCCAAGCTGCCGGCCAAGACCTTCGTTGAACGCCGCCAACCATGGACCCTACGTTCCTGATTTTCATCGTCGTGGGGTTTCTGGCCCAGCTGGTCGACGGCGCGCTTGGCATGGCGTTCGGCGTCATCTCGACAACGGCGCTCCTGACCTTTGGGTTCTCCCCCGCGCATGCCAGCGCCATCGTCCACACGGCGGAGGTCTTCACCACCGCGTCCTCGGCCATCTCACATGCCATCCACCGCAACCTCAACCGCAAGCTGGTGTTGGAGCTGGCCATGGCAGGTGTGGCGGGAGCCATTGTCGGCGCCTATGTGCTCTCCAACATCGACGGACGCATCATTCGACCGTTCGTCGCTGCCTACTTACTGGTTCTGGGCCTTTCCATCCTGCTGCGCGCACTGCACCCCGCACCCGAGCAGGACATATCGCCGGCTTTCGCGACGCCTCTCGGCGTTATCGGCGGCTTCCTCGATGCGATCGGTGGCGGTGGCTGGGGAGCAATCGTCACGTCCACTTTGATCGGTTCCGGCCACGCTCCGCGCATGGTCATCGGCTCCGTCAACATCGCTGAGTTCTTCGTCACCGTCGCCGCGGCGGCAACCTTCTTTGTCCAGCTTGGCCCCATCGCCATGCAGCCGGTCCTCGGCCTGGTGATTGGAGGCGTGATCGCCGCCCCGTTGGGCGCATATGTCGTCAAGCGTCTACCTGCACGACCACTCATGGCAACGGTCGGGCTGTTGGTGATAGGATTATCTGCGTACCAAATCGCAAAGTCGTTCGGCTCGCTATGAGGACGGGCTATCAGGCCATTGAACTTTGCGGGAGGGCGGAAGCCTATTCTCTCGAAAGCTCCTCGGAACGTTCTTCATTCGGGTTCGAGAGCCCGCCTGCCTGGGTTCGCAGGCCGGGGCTCAATCTGCCCCCATCAGCCTCGGCATCCGGATCAGATTATAGCCGGCCATCGCGAAGGTGAAACGCATGGCGCACTCGCAGTAGCCCGTGCACCTTCGCCCGGGCCATGCCGGCGATGGTCTTACCCCAGCCGAAGCCTTCCTCCACGACCTTGCGCGTTCTCGGGTTCACGGCGTAGCTCCTGCGCCGCGTCCTTGCCCTTGGCGGCAACGTACTGCGTCACGCAGTCCTGCCGCAGGTCGGCGACGAAGTCGGACGCATCGTAGCCCCTTGCCGGCACCCAGCGTGAGCCTCCCCTCCGAGACCCGGAACCGGCCGGACGATCGAGCACCGCTTCCCGCTCGGCCGTGCCGTTGGCTTGCGGCCCGTCACCCTGCACAACCAGGCCGTGCCGGTTGTCGGTCAGCGCATGCCCACGAAGTAGAGCTTGGCCGGCTGGTTGTTGCTCTTGCGATAAAGTTTCGCGTCCGGGTCGGTCTTGCACTCATGGGTGTTGCATCCGCGCGTCTCGCCGTCGGAAATTGCACTCGTCGTTGCCCCCGCGCGACGGCCGCCCGCTGCTGCTTGTCAATCTCATTCCCAACCGCAGCGTGCGAGGCGGCGGAGTTCGCAGAGGGTATCGCCTACGTCTCTTGATGTTCATGTCGGCGGCATACGGCGAAATCATCGTAGCTGACGGCGTATCCCCGGGTCGCCGAACTTGATCGAAATCTGATCCTTCTGCAGCGCCTCCGCGACGCTACACGGCCCTGAGCCGCTGCATCAATCGATCTGGCATTCATTATTGATGAATTCATGTTTGCCAAAAAGCGTAACCGCCTTGTCACGATGCCCACGGATCATCGCGCCTCATCGCGCCGCGTCGCATGACAACCATCGTCGCTTGCGTGCACCGCGCTCATATTCGCGCGTCGGAAGGGGGAACCTCATGGTCGTGAGTAAGCACGCCCACTTGCCAGCCGCGCAGCGCTTCCTCGCCTGGAGACCCATATTATGACTCGCACAAATCATGGTGTCGGCCCTGGCTGGCCGCCGCCGGATGGAGCCTATGACTATTTGAGCCTGCTCAGTTGGCGCGATTGGGCCTGGGAAGGCCTTCGCCGCAACCACACTTACCAGGCCGAGGCACGCGAACACGCCACTGAAGGCCGCATCAGCACAAGGTTGGGGGGTGGGGCGCTTCTCACGCGGATGCAGGAGCACGTGCCTCCTGCTGAAGCGTGGGCGCTCTGGTGCTTTCGCCGACCCGGCCCTCACCGCTCTGGAAGCGCGTCACGTCTGGTTGCCGGAGCCCGGAGCGTCGGTGTTGTCGGCCGTCGCCGAGCCCGTTGCGGCCTCACGCGTTCGAGACGGAAGTGTCCTTGTCACGGCCCTGCCGAGCCTCGAGCACATCCTCGTCGACATCAGCAGTCGCCAGCACATCGTCCTGCGTGCCAACGGAGCCGCACTCCAGCTGCTGATTGACGGCGCCGACGTTGCAGAAGGGCCGGTGACCATTACTTTTCTCGTCCGGGGTCTCACTGCGCTTCGTCAAACGTCCGACCACTTGGCTGCCCTGCGCCGAATTCTGTCACCGGTATCGCGGCGCGTAGCGCCACCACGCTGGACACCGACCACACGAAAGCTGCGCGACGCCCTCCTAGCCCTCGACGGGCGAGAAGCAGGTGCGAGCTATTACGAGGTCGCCCTCGTCCTTCATGGCCGCGAATACGTCGAGCGCAATTGGCGCACGGGACTCAAGAGAAGCATGCGCCACCACCTCCGACGCGGGCTCGAGCTCTCGAGGGGCGGCTATCGCAACCTTCTGAGATAAGGGTGACTCTGTTGAGGGGGTGCCGTCTGAGTCACTCCCCACCTTCGTCGAAATGCGGGACACTGCGTCATCGACCATTAGGGAGTTTCCCATGACCGATGATAGCGACAATCCCTTCCTTACGATCGACGAGACCGCCGAGCTCCTGCGCGTCAACCGGCGCACGCTCGACAACTTGCGTTGGCAAGACGACGGTCCGCCCTTCCGGCGCCACGGAGGCCGCATCGTCTACCACCGCGACGACGTCCTCGCATGGTCGGAACGGCGTCGTGCGCGCACCCCGCCGGACCCGAGCAACGAGCCGCCGGCTGCACGTAACGGCCACGCTCGGCCTCGGCCTGCTCCTGCTGACGTGCCCCAAGGCGAACGTTGCGACGCTGCTCTGGAACACCAGCCCTAGCGTCCCGCTCGGCCTCTACTGGTTGGCCTCGCGGCCGCCGACGCGAGGTGCCCTGGCGGTCATCCGCCTGCCCGAGCCTTATCGGTCGCTCGCGGACAGCCGCGGCTATCTGCCGGCCGGGACCCTTCTGATCAAGCCGATCGTCGCTCGCGCCGGCGATGTTGTCTGCCGACATGGGCCCATCGTCACCCTGCATGGGCGGGTCATGGCCTATGCGAGGAGGGCCGACCGCGCGGGGCGGCCCTTGCCGCGCTGGAGCGGCTGCATCCGCCTCAAGGCGCGCCAGGCCTTTGTGCTCTCGGCCGATTCCGACGGCTTCGACAGCCGCTACATCGGTCCGATGGAACGCCGCCACGTCGTCGGCACGGCCCTACCGGTATGGCCCACCCCAACGGAGTAGCCGTCGCGGCTGCTATCTCTGCTTCAGCCGCTCCAGCGCGCCGTCCAACTGCGCCAGCGCGCGCACGAGCTGCGCCCGCAGCGCTGTCAAGTCGCCGACCGCGTCATCCTCGCCCGCCAGCAGCTCCGGGTCGAGACACGCCGCCACCAGCGACTCCAACGTTTGCTGGTGCACCGGACCGGCGGCGCTCGCTGCCCTCAGCGTCTCGTCAGTGAGCCCGTCAGCATCCAGCAGCAGCCGGCCATCCGGCGCAAGACTGACAGAAAGTTGCGAGCCCACCAGCACAGCCCGCTCGACCAACTCGGCTGGTAGCCTGATCTCGATGCCGACCGTAGCCCCGTTCGGCTCCCGGAACCCCGCCACATAGCCTTCCGCGGGAAAGCCCTCGCGACTCGTCTCCGCCCGCTCGAAGTAGGGCGATAGCTCTATGGTCTGGGTCATCGCAAACCCTCGCCTCTATCAAACTGACGGCCTGGTTCAGCGTTCCGCCGCGGCAGACCGATCATTATCCCGAAATGGGATAATCCGGAACTGGGATTATGCGCTGAGGCCGCTGTCTTCGACCCCGGCCTCCCGCCATGCGCGACACCCTGCGCTCGCCGCGCCAACAACAGCTGCGTGCCCTGCTGCGGGATCTCCGCAAGCGCCAGCATCTCACCCAGACCCAGGTGGCAAAGCGCTTGGCCAAGCCGCAGTCGTTCGTGGCCAAATACGAGCGCGGCGAGCGACGGCTCAGCGTCATCGAGTTCATCGATGTCGTGCGCGCACTCAGCGCGGAGCCTACCGCGGTGATACGGCAACTGATCGACGCGATCGATCGCTCGAACCGCTAGCGCCTTGCGCGATGACTTCCGCCGCACTGCCATGGCCGTTCAATCCTCGTCGGGCACGCTCCCCCTGCGGACTACTGCACCGGGGAAACGAGCAGACCATGCGTCACGCACGCATGACAGGACAGGAGCAAGATAAAGCATCGGCGCGGGGCCCGGACAGTCGAAACGTGGAAAGATGGTCTTGCCTGGCAGTAAGGCTCTCGTCTGCCGTTGCTGACGACCTGGGCGGACCCCTCCCTCGGGCGCCAGGCCCTCGGTCGGGTCGCGTGCTATCGCGCGGCAAAGACGGCCGCGCGACCGAGCCCCGAAGACGGGTCTCGGCCCATCCGGGTAACGCCCACTTCCGCGCCACCGCGGCACGCGTCGACCATTCCAATCGCCCATACCGCTATGGCTCACTGAGTCTTGTGCTCGCATCGCATCCTTGGCGGGTAGAACCAATGCTGCACACGCCAAATGCTGCACACGCCGCACGCAGCGGACCTACGGCTTTCATCGGCCGAGTGCCGTATGCCCTTCGCACAAGGTCCGGCAGCAGGCCGCCTTGGCGGGAGCTCTACCCCGTCTGACCCGACACGGGTGCGCGCACGAATGCGCACTCGCCTCAACCGCTGCCCCTCGCCAATACTGCCCGATCGCCATCCGGGTCCTCTCTCCATGTCCGGGACGGCCATACCTCGCCGATTCATGCGCGACGGTGTGGCAGGCGAGGCCTTAGAGGCAACCCGCGCTGCGCGCGGGTCCTCCACTGCGTTGCGGTCCCTGGCGCGACGCAAGCGTCGCTTGGGATGCCTCAGGCCTCTAGCCCGCCACGATGCGCGCACGCCGGCGGGGGATTGGCCTCCGCCGGAGCAACGAAAGGACCAGTATCATGGCTACCATCGGTTCCGTAACGAAGCGCAACGACGGCCGCTACGAGGGCGAGCTCCGCACCCTCACCATCCGCGCCGACATCGCCATCCTGCCGGTCGGCGACAAGATGGCGGACAACCAGCCCGACTACCGCGTGCTGTCGCAGGGCATCGAGATCGGTGCGGGCTGGATCCGCAAAGGTCAGACCTCTGGCAAGGAGTACGTCTCGCTCTCGATCGCGGCGCCAGAGTTCGGCTCCAAGACGCTCTACGCCAATCTCGGCCGAGCCGCAGGGCAATCCGATCCTGACATCTACGCGCTCATCTGGAGCCCGCAAGACTGATGCGCTCTTCGCCCTCGCGCCGGCAACGGCGCGGGGGCTCTTCTCATGCTCTCTTCCTCCAGTCTCCCCCACCCACCCGCCCCTCGACGGGCAATTCCGCAACGGCGATGTTGCCCCGGTACTACGCGAGCCCGAACCGCGGTTGGTGCTCTCTCTGGCCGTTACGTACGTCTCTCTCAGGAGGAACGCTTGCGTCTATCTCGCGCTCGACGGTGAGCACAGGAAGCACATTTTTTTGAGCAGGACTCCAATCAAGTCATTCAATCGAAGTGCAATCCCGTGATGATTTGTGAGGTTTCAGGGTGCTATTTGGAATATCAAGATAAAAACACTGCGTATTCGCATTGCTAAGACATTGATTTTGTTGACAGGGCGCTGCGCCCGAAAACAGCCCCCTGCGTAAAGGCCATCGCAAGTCATTGAGAAATAACGCTCCCGCTTGCGCATCTTGAATTCAACCCACGCGGCAACAACTCATTCGAAACTCGCTGCTGTTTCGGAGCAAGCCCGATGGGCACAAACGACTTCGAGCCGAAACTCGGTCGCATCCGCGACGGGAAATCGCGCACCAACCTCCGCACGACGAAGCGCATCGTCGAGCACGTTGCCAAGGCCGGCGTCGGCAAGGTGAGGCGGCATGGCCACATCCTGCCGGGCACGCGCCGGCGAGGGACGGCACCTGGCGTGCTCGCCCGCGCCGGCCTGATCGCGCCGGGCACACGCCGCGTCATCGTGCGGGCACGCTATGTCCGGCAGCAGGCCGGCGACATTGGCGCCGCGCGCGCCCATTTGCGCTACATCCAGCGGGACGGCGTCACCCGCGAGGGCGAGCCCGGCCGCCTCTACGACTCGCACCGCGACGATGCGGACGGCAGCGCGTTCCTCGATCGCTCTGAGAACGACCCACACCAGTTCCGCTTCATCGTCTCCGCCGAGGACAGCCCGCGCCTCAAGGACCTCAAGCCGTTCGTGCGCGATCTCATGCGCCAGATGGAACAGGACCTCGATACAGAACTCGACTGGGTCGCCATCGACCATTTCAACACCGGACACCCGCATACGCACATCGTCATCCGCGGCCGCGACGACAAAGGTCGCGACCTGGTGCTGGCACGCGACTACATCGGCCATGGCGTGCGCGCCCGGGCGCAGGGCCTCGTCACCCTCGAGCTCGGGCCCGAGACGGAGATGGAAAGGCTCGACAAGCTGATGAGCGAGGTCGGCCAGGAGCGGTTCACCCGGCTTGACCGTGCTCTCGTCGGACAAGCCAAGGACCACGTCCTCGCCGTCGCCAGCGCGGTCGAGCGCAATCCGGCGCAGCAGACCATGCGCGTCGGCAGGTTGAAAACGCTGGAACGGCTCGGGTTGGCATCGGAGCGGCAGCCGGGTGTCTGGTCGCTCGACGCCGACCTGGAGCCCAAGCTGCGCCGCCTCGGCGAGCGCGCCGACACCTACAAGATGATGCAGCGGGCATTGGCCCAGGCCGGTCTCGATCGGCGTGGTGCGCAGCTCGCCCTGTTCGAACGGGGCCGGCGGCGGACGCCGGTCGCCGGCAAGGTCATTGCCGTCGGCCTGGTCGATGAGATCACCGACCGGCACTACGTCATCGTCGACGGCGCCGACGGTCGCGTCCACTACGCCGAGCTCGGACGCTTGAACCCGCACGAGGTGCCCAGCCGCGGCATGATCGTGTCGCTCACCGGCGATAGCCTGCATGGCCGGCCGAAATCGGTGGTGCGGTTGAAAGTGCTGTCCTCGGTCGACCTTGACGCGCTGCCGAGTTACGACGGCCCGACCTGGCTCGATCGGGCGCTCACCGACAAGGACCGGATGTCCGTCGCTGTCACCGGTTTCGGCGCGGCACTCGAGAAGGCGCTCGATGATCGCCGCCGCTGGCTGCTGGACAACACGCTTGCCGAGCTGCGTCCGTCGGGGGACTGGGTGCCGAAGCCGGGCATGAAGAAGGCGCTGCAAGGGCGCGAGCAGGCACGCATCGTGCAGGCCCTCTCGCGCCAGCTCAATGCCACCTACATGCCGCACGAGCCGGGGTCGCGCATCTCAGGTGTCTACGAGCGCGCCGTTGCGACGCCCAGCGGCAAGGTCGCTGTCATCCGCCGCGAGGACACCTATACACTCGCCCCTTGGAAGGCCGTGCTGGAGCCGATGCGCGGCCAGGCGGTCACCGCGCTGGTCGGCTCAACTCGCGTTACATGGACCCTCGATCGGGGCCGTGGATTGCCGGGTCGCGGGTAGCGAAGGCGCTGGAGCTGGGCGATCCAGCTTTCGAGCTAGTCCATGCTTTCGGCAAACCTCACGGCCAGACGCTCGCGACCGAACGCCTCGATGACTGAATCGACGAACACCTTGGAGCCTGGTACCAGGTGCCCGTGTCGTAAAGGCCGTCAACCGCCTGCAACCGCCCATGCTCGCCGGCGATCCGGGCGGCCGAATCTGGTCAAATTCGACTGACGAGCGCCTGCTTCCTCCGAGCACCGCGCAGAAGCTCATCAAGTGGTTGCCTCAGCGGCAATGTCGACAAGACCTTGCACCTCGGAATACAGGTCCACCTCCTCTTCGACACACGTTATCGTTGCGACCAACGCATAGCGGGTCCGCGAGTCATATCTCTTCTGCGGCACACGTTCTTTCCACCACCCCGAGACCGGATGGATCGCCAGCGCGTGCCGGCCCGCTAGATCGGCAGCCCGGCCACTCCAGACGTCGCAGTGCAGTGATCCGGCTGAATTTCGAGCGCGACTGTTGGCGCCAAACCGCCACCGATCGTCGCTGTCCGGCTTGACGCGCTCCTCCCCATCTCGCTCCAGATCGTTGATGCGCCGATAGAAGTCCGCCTCGGTCTCGTCGGATTTCTTCAGGTCGAAGCGAAGTCCATGTGAGCGGTAGCGAGATGGCGTCACGGGGGCATGCTGGCCGGGGCTTGGCTCGATGAAGTACGAAAGCGTAATCCTGAGCTCGACCAGTTTCTCGCCCAAGCCCTCGAGCTGCCGCTTCGGCCAAGGCAGCGGGTAATAGTCGATCTGGTTGAAGACCGGATCACGATATTCGAGCTTGCCCTGCTTGTTCTGCACGCGGACACGTTTGAACGGCTGTATCTCTGCCTGGGCGAGGAGGGCTAGGTCGCTGCTGGCAGACGCCAGCGCCCGATCGAGACTGGGAATGCCATAGCCGAATTCCCGCGCAAGCAGAATGTGCTGCCCCTTGCGACCGCCACAACCTTTGAAGCGGCGCTGCATCTCCGGCGTCCAGCGGGCGCTGTGCACCATCAGCGCGCGTATCGTCTCGGGCCAGTAGTCCGGATGCGCCGCCATGATCGAAGCAGCCATGCCGGCGCCTTGCGCCGTCGCGGGGCTGGTGCCCCAGAACGCGGTCAGCGGTTCGGCGATGAACTCCTTGTTCGTGGTCAGCAGCGACAGCGACTCGATGCCGGCAACGAGCTCACGCCCGGCAGGGCTCAATGCCCGGTTGCCCGCTTCGAATACGATCTCCGGCTTGATCGGCGCCGCCGCCGGCCAGCCGCTGGACACGCGGCTGAATGGACTGCGGTCGCCGACGGCCGCAGCTGCCGTCCAACCCCGATAGTTGGGATGGGCGACCTCGTCACGGTCGGTGAAACCGCCCACTGTCAGGACATTCCAGGCCTGCGCCGGATCTTCGATCGGATAGGCCTCGGGCTCCGCTGCCAGCTCCGGCGTCACCGTGTCGGGAATGTTGCCGGCCGACACAAGCGTCAGGCGACGTGGAGCGGGCGCCCCCGCGGCCCCGACGTCGGCCGTCATGGTTCCGCAGCAGGCTTGATCGAGCGCCGCGCTCCACGTGGTTGGCACGTCGCCTGACACATCCTCGTTGGTAACCGCCATGCAGAACACGCGACGCCGCTCCGGCGCTGCGATTTCGGGTAAGCTGATCGCGCTCTGCGTCACGTAGCCGTAGTTCTGCGGCTCGGTCGGCGCGAACCCGTCGGGCGGAACGAGGGTCACCGACTCCAGATTGTGCGAAAGTGTGATGGTGCGCTGGTCGGCAAGGGGGTAGGTCAGATCTCCGTATAGCGCCGTACCTGCCATCAACGTGCCGTGCCCGTTCGGCTTGTGATCGTCCTTCCCCCAAAGCTCGTCGACTGCGTGCAGGCTCTCGACTGGCAGCGATGGCGCGATCAACGGATGCGCCCGTGCCACGCCGGTATCGAGCAGACAGGCGACGACCGCATCCGCAGGCGCAGCCGTTGTGCGCCGTGCGAGGTCCTCGATCAGCGGACCTTGATAGGCCTTGAGGTCATGCGTGAACACGTGCGGGCTGTCGGTCGCGCGGCGCAACTCTTCGATCGCGTCGCTATGCAGCAGCAGCTTCTCGATCTCCTCGCGCGTCGCATGCACCGGAATGATCTCGAATTCCGGGAAGAACAGCCGATTGTCGCTGACGCGCAGGCCCAACCGCTCCGCCGGCCTGAGCAGATTGCGCGCCAGCTTGCGCCAGCACCAGCATTCCCACCAGATGGCAACGCCTGCCGCTGGGAGCTCG
The DNA here is from genome assembly GCA_046154585.1 of Hyphomicrobiaceae bacterium. Taxonomy (GTDB): domain Bacteria; phylum Pseudomonadota; class Alphaproteobacteria; order Rhizobiales; family Hyphomicrobiaceae; genus CADEFX01. The sequence goes on from JBJXDX010000151.1 coordinate 44,097, forward strand.
CGCTTGTCGTTCCATAGCGTCGCCACCGTAGCGATGCCGATGCGCTCGACCTTGTCGATGCGGCCTTCCAGGTCTTCGCTCGGTGAGCCGGTCGCGTATTCACCCACCTTGCCGGCCAGGAAGGTCTCGGCCGTCGACGGGACGAACAGCCCGCCGACCTGTGCACCGTCCTCCGTCACGCGGATCGCTCCCAGCCGGATCCCCTGGCTGGTCCAGGTCAGATCAGGTAGATCGTCTCCCGGAGACGTCTCGACTTCGAGATAGGTCCCCGACCTGCCTTCAGCGACCGCCTCGTCTCGACCCTCAATGATCCGATGCGCAACCGCTAGCGCCTGGGCAAGCTCGCCCGACAGCTTGCGGCCGTGCGAGAACCGCTCGCGATCCGAAGGCTTGCTCTCGATCGCTTGGCCAGGCGGCCGGTAGTCGGCCACCTTGCGGAAACGCTCGATGCGAATATGCGGAAGAGAGTACTTGGACGCGCTCGCGTCGCTCTTGTCGGCCATGACACGTGAAACCTCGGAAAAAAGAAGAATGCCTAACGCAGACGCTCAATATGGGTCTGTCGCTAAGCCTCTTTTTTTCCGAGGATGGCGTCCTTGGCCTCCTGCCGTTCGTGCAGCGCGGACACAAGCTGCACGGACGAGACCTTGGCAGCGTCCGCGATAATGGCGCGTTTGATGACTTCGTCGACCGCCCGCGCGATCTCGGCGTGGCTCAGTCGGGTGGCCGCGGGCAGCACCTTCGACCACTTGACCTGCCTCGGTCGGAACGATCCGAGATGGCGCTCAATAACCTGCCGTGCCGCAACCTCGTCAGGCATTTCGTAGGCAATCACCTCGTCGAAGCGCCGTCCCAATGCCCGGTCAAGAAGCTCAGGATGGTTGGTCGCCGCGATAATGACGCTGTCAGTGCTGTTGCGCTCTTCCATGAACTGCAGAAACGAGTTCAGAATACGCCGCATCTCGCCAACGTCGTTGTCCGCCGAGCGATGGGCACCGATGGCGTCGAACTCATCGAACAGATACACCCCGCGGGTCGCGGCGATCTGATCGAAGATCAACCGCAGCTTGGCCGCCGTGTCGCCGAGAAAGCGCGTGATGAGCGCGTCAAAGCGCACCGAAAACAACGGCTGATGCAGCTCGCCGGCGAGTGCGGCCGCCGTCATAGTCTTGCCCGAGCCAGGCGGGCCGGCCAGCAGCAGCTTGCTGCTCGGGGCCTTGCCGTGCTGGCGCAGCAGATCCCTTTGCGTCTGTTGCCTGATGATATGCTGCAGCCGAGCGATGGTCTTCTTGGCCAGCACCATGTCGGCCAGCCGAACTTTGGGGTATTCGACCGATAACAGCGCCTGTAGCTCGCCACGCGGACGCGCGATAGGAATGGCCGAACCGCGGTCTGCAGTACGTCCTGCTGGTGTCGGGGCGCTCCCGCGGGCAACCTGGACGAGCCGGCGCAATTGCTCGGCCGTTTCCTTGCGCCCCGAGCGTGCTTCGCCGGCAGCCACTTGCAGGGCGATAGACAGGAATTGCTCCTGATCCCCCTGAACGTGGCTGTTCAGCAGCGCGATGATTTGTTGCGCGGTGGCCATGATTCAAAATGCCGACAAGTCCTGCAGTCGATTCGTGGTGGCTATCGTACGCGACGGGCAGCTTAATGGCGAGTGAAAGGCCGGCAAAAACTTCCTGGTCTCCAAGCATTCCACTCGATCCGTCGGTGCGCCCCCTCTCCCCTCCGCTGGTCTCATCGCCTTGAATCGTAACGAAACCAAGCCTGCTGTCCTGGTGGTGGTCCGCGATGGGAGAATTAATAGGGGTCGGGATCGGCTCGCGCCGACCCCGCCCTCCGAACCGTACGGGCGGTTTTCCCGCATACGGCTCTCCAGTCGGTGGTTTCTTCATCGAGACTGTCTCGCGATTTGCCAGGCTGTGTGAAGCGCGAACAACCCAGATTCCGCGAAGTAGGCATTTGGCCAGCGTAAGTGATCGTCGAAGCTACGCCCGACCGACGGTCGCTTCTCCTGTTTGCGCAGGAGCGCGCGAAGCCGGCGGCGGATGAGCTGGTCGAGATCGCGGAAGGTGCCGGACGGGGCCAGCTTGAAGTAACCGAACCAGCCGCGGAGCACCCGGTTGAGGTCCGCAATGACGACTTCGAGGCTGTCGCCCCGCGTTCGCCGCGTCCGTTCTCGGATGGTGTCCTTGAGCTTGTCCAGACTCTTCTTGCGCACGTCACGCCGGCCGGCTTCGAACCGGTAGCCGAGGAACTCGAACCCTTGCCCCGGCACACGGCAGTCGCCGACATGCGTCTTCTCGGGATGCAGCGTCAGGCCGTTCGCCTCTACCCACGCGCGCACCTCGCTGAGCGCGGCGTCGGCGGCCTCGCGCGTCCTGCACAGGATCACGAAGTCATCCGCGTACCGCACCATGCGATAGCCGCGCGCAGCCATCAGCTTATCCAGCGGGTCGAGATAGATGTTGGCCAGCAGCGGGCTGATGACTGCCCCTTGGGGGCTGCCCGCCGCCGGCGTCCACCGGTCGAGACCCTTGAGGATGTCGGCCTTCAGCCAACCACGGATCAGCTCGAGCACGCCACCGTCGATGACGTGCTCCTCGATCCGCGCCACCAGACGATCGTGCGGGATCGTATCGAAGTAGCTTTTCAGATCGGCGTCCACCACGAAGGTGTAGCCGTCCCTGATCAGCCCATCGACCTCCCGCAGAGCGTCGTGGCACCCGCGCCCGGGACGGAAGCCGTAGCTGCCATCCGCAAAGCCGTGCTCGAAGATCGGCTCGATGACGAGGCGGACGGCCTGTTGGACGATGCGGTCCTTGACCGTGGGGATGCCCAGCGGCCTCGTTCTGCCATCGCCCTTCGGGATGTCCACCCGCTTGACGGGCTGAGGTCGGTACGTGCCCTCCCGCAGCGCCGTCGACAGCTCCGACAGATAGAGATCTGCCTTCGCCGCGAACCGCTCGATCGATTGCCCGTCCACACCCGCGGCACCTTTGTTGGCGCGGACCTTCGCCCACGCCAATGTCAGCGTCCCGGGTGCGAACACCTTGTCCATCAGGCTGAACCACTTGCCGCCTTTGACGCCGTTCGCCAGCGCCGACAGCATACGCTCCGTCCACACCGCGGCTTCGGCCCCCGCAAGTCGTGGGCGGGCCTCTGCATCGTGCGCAGCCGTTACCGGCATTCCCGATGCTGCTCTTGCCTCGGTCGTGGTCTTCACGTCTCCACCTTCCTGCCCTGCCTTCCCTCGGACCGGCTTATGCTCTCCGGCCTTTCCGCGCCCGGTTTGGACCCAGTCGCTGCGGTACTATGCGGGCTCTGACGCCTCGCCGGCTCGCACACGCCGCCGAGGTCTCTCTGCTTGCTTTGCGTCGCCGTCCGAGCATCCCATCCCCAACCATCTTGTGGCGTACCGGTGTCGCTTTGGCCGTCACTGACAGCGCACCGGGCTGGTCTGGGCTTCGCCAAAGGCGCCGCTGGCTCGCCACGCCACCCGACCGAAACGGGTTAGTCATCCTACGGGCTACTCGTTCGCCTCCGGTTGCTCTCCACCCCGCATTGCTGCGACGCAGTTACCTTCGGCTTCATAGGTCGTGACTGAGTGACCTCCTATGGGCTGGACTCGCACCAGCCTGACGACGCAACATCACAGACGCACGGCGCCCCGCGGCCTGAAGTGGCCGCGGCCGGGCCCTACCGCGCGGCCCAAAAGGCCGCGCGCCCGAGCCCCGCCTCGCATGCTGCTGGTGGACCGCTGGTGCAAGTCGCGGCGGGTCTCGGCACATGCGTGTAACGGTCCCTGGCGCGGACCAAGACGGTAACGAGACCAGCCGCTCATGCCGTCGAAGCGACGATGCCGGGACTCACCATGAGGCAGTGCGCGGTCTGCCGCACGGAGCCCCCCCCCTGAAGGGGCCGGAGGCAAGGGCGGCTCCGTGAGGCAGACACACGAGGCCAGAAGCCATTTCAAAAGCAAAGGCCAAGTGAAATTGCTCTGGGTTTTATTGCCGGTCAGTTTATACGCGGTGATGCAATAGAAAGTGATTGAAGTTTCGAGGGATAGTAGTTGAAATAACTAGAACAAAAAGAGAACATTTGATATTATCTTGAGACTGAGATCAGCGCTGAAATCTCGGGCCATCCTTCGCTTTTGCAGGAGTACCGCGTTATGCACTCGAAGGCTCAAAAACCACGTTCCGACATTTACGAGACCATTACCTCGAAACTGCTCGCTGCCATCGAAGCAAACCCCGGCGATCCCATCATGCCGTGGCAGCGTGGCGGCACGCAGCCCGTGCTGCCGACCAATGCCGTCACAGGGCAAACCTATCGTGGCGTCAACATCCTAAGCCTGTGGGTGAGCGCGCTGGAGCGCGGCTACGATTCAGGCGAATGGGCGACGCTGCGCCAGTGGAACGAGAAGGGCGCACGCGTGCGCAAGGGCGAGAAGGCCTCCCCCATCGTATTCTACAAGGAGATCACCGTCGCGGCCGAAGCCGACGCCGACGATGAGGAAGCCGGGATGGAACGGCGCCGCTTTGCGCGCGGCTATTGGGTGTTCGCCGCCGAGCAGGTGGACGGCTACCAGCCCGCCACCGCGCTGCCGCCCAATCCAATCGAGCGCATTGCCGCAGCCGAGGCCTATTTCGCGGCGACCGGTGCCAAGGTCGTCATCGGCGGCACCCAGGCCTGCTACCGCCGCTCCACCGATACCATCCACATGCCCGACGAGGCGCGGTTCATCGCCATCGACGGGCGCACCCGCACCGAGGCCTGGTATGGGGTGCTCGGGCACGAATCGACGCATTGGGCGGGTGCTCCGCACCGCCTCAACCGGCAGTTCGGCAAGCGCTTCGGCGATGACGCCTACTGCTTCGAGGAAGCCTGCGCCGAGATCGGCGCCGCCTTCCTTTGCGCCCGGCTCGGCATTGCCATCGAGCCGCACCCCGACCACGCCCGCTACATCCACCATTGGCTCGAGGTCATGAAGGCCGAGCCGGGCGCCATCTTCGCCGCCGCCGCCAAGGCTCAGGAGACCGTCGCCTATCTCGACGGCTTGCAGTCCACCCCGGCCCACAGCTTTGCAGCCTGAACACGAAGGAGGTCTTCAATGCTACGCAAACTGCATCAAATCGCGCTGGCCGAGCTAACGGTCTCCAAGCTGAACGTGCGCAGACATGGCGCCAAGGAGATCGACAGCCTCGCGGCGTCGATCGCCGCGCTCGGCGTGATCCAGCCGCTGCTGGTGCGCAAGGACGGCGAAGCTTACGAGATCGTGGCCGGACGGCGACGCTATCTGGCGGCCAGGAAGCTCAATGCGGACGGCGCAGCGGAGACCGACAAGCTGCCCTGCGTGCTGCTGGAGGCCGACGATGACGCCACCGCCATCGAGGCGTCGCTGGCCGAGAACGTCGAACGCCTGCCGATGGACGACCTGGAGCAGTACGAGGCGTTCGCGGCGCTGCGCCGGAAGGGCTTGGCCGAAGCCGACATCGCCGCGCACTTCGGCATTTCCGAGCAGGTCGTCAAGCGCAGGCTGGCCATCGCCAACCTGCATCCCGACATCCGCCGCCTCTACCGGGCCGGGGAGATCGAGACGCAGACCTTGCAGCTGCTCACGCTGGCAACCAAGGAGCGGCAGAAGGCGTGGCTGGCGCTCCACAGCGATCCCGAACAGGAACCCCCGCCACCCTGGCAGCTCAAGGCGTGGCTCTTGGGCGGCGCCGAGATCGCGACCACGGCGGCGCTGTTCGACGAGGCCACCTATCTGGGCGGCATCACCGCCGACCTGTTCGGCGAGCAGCGCTACTTCACCGACCCGGAGGAGTTCTGGCGCTTGCAGAACGCCGCCATCGCCGAGCGACGCGAACAGTTGCTCAAGTCCGGCTGGAGCGGCGTGCACATCGTCGAGCCGGACCGGCGTTTTCAACCCTGGGACTACGAGAGCGTGGCCAAGGCCGACGGCGGCGAGGTCTACCTCGTGGTGGAGCCGGATGGGCACGTGACCGTGCACAAGGGCCTCAAGCCGCGCGGCGAGACGAGGCGAGCCGGGCGAAAGACGGGCGAGGACGACAGCGCGGAAAGAGCAAGCGCAGGTGTCGAGCGCCCGGAAATGAGCGGGCCGCTTGCCAGCTACGTCGATCTGGTGCGCCACAGCGCCGTGCGCCTTGCTGTCGCCGATAGACCCGATGTCGCCTTGCGGCTGATGCTGGCGCATGCCATCGGCGGTGGGCGGTGGTGGGGGGTCGAGGCCGAGCCGCAGCGGCCCGAAACGCCCGCCATCGGCGAGGCGGTGGCCGGGCTGGCCAGCGAGAGCGCCTTCGCCAAGCGGCGTGCCAAGGCTGCCAAGATGCTGCGCGTGGAGACCGACAGCGTCCCCATCGTTGCCCACGACGCCAGCGGCTGCCGGACGGCCGAGGTGTTCGCGCGCCTGCTCGACATGACGGATGCCCAGGTGGGACAGGTGCTCGCGGTGGTGATGGCCGAGACCCTGGCGGCGGGCTCCAACCTGATCGATACGCTCGGTCAGCGGCTCGAAGTCGATTGCCTCCGGCACTGGCAGCCCGATGACACCTACTTCGGGCTGGTCAGGGACCGCGAGGCGGTGAGCGGCATGCTGGCCGAGGTGATCGGCGAGACCGCAGCCAACACCTATCTGACCGAGCCCGGCACCAGAAAGAAGGCCATCATCCGCAAGGCGCTGGCCGGCGAAGGCCGCACCAAGGTCGAGCAATGGCGGCCCCGGTACATGACGTTCCCGCAGGGCGGTTACACCAAGCGGCCATTGGCTGCGGGACCCGGCTCGGCGGCATGATCGAACGAAGCTGCGGCCGCGCGCAGCTGCGCGTGGCCGCAGGTGGCTCAGCTCGCATTGCATTTCCCCGGATATTGGTAAATGCTATTGGATTAGTGCCAACTCGAAAATCATTTCGCAAGGGAAATGGCGTGCGATCCGAATCGCAATCGATTTGAAACCCGTGCCGCGAGTTTGCCGCAAACCCACTCCCTTTTTTCACTCCGCTTCACAATCCTGCACAATATACCCAATTGAAAAAAGCTTGAGCCTTAGGGCACCCTTTTCACGCGAATTCTAGTATCGCGCGAAAGGTCAACGCCCCATGCCGTCCATTGGCATTGCCGTCCAGCAAGGTTTATTGGCCTCCGGCGTCATCGCCGTCTGCCTGTTGGCCGCGACGCAGTGGGCGGCGGCGATGCTGGGATACCAGGCGGCGCTCGGGACACCCTGGGTCGACCTCGCGGGCTTCAAGGTCTACGCGCCTTGGAAGTTGTTTGCCTGGTGGCTCAGCTTCGACTCCCAGGCACCCGGTGTGTTTGCGCGTGCCGGCGCCGTCGCGGCATTCGGGGGAATTGCCGCCGGCCTGGTCGCGTTCGGGGGAGCCGCCTGGCGGGCCGGCCACAAGCAACAAGCCACAACCTACGGCTCGGCCCGCTGGGCGGACAGTTCCGACATCACCAAGGCAGGGCTGCTCGGTGAGCGCGGCGTCCTTCTCGGCCTCCATCGGGGCCGCTACCTGCGCCACGACGGTCCCGAGCACGTACTGGCGGTGGCGCCGACACGGTCGGGCAAGGGCGTCGGCCTGGTGGTGCCCACTCTGCTGACCTGGCCCGGCTCGGCCATTGTGCACGACATCAAGGGCGAGAACTGGCTGCTCACCGCCGGCTGGCGCGCCCAGTTCTCCCACTGCCTGCTGTTCGATCCGACCAATCCCCTGTCCGCCCGCTTTAATCCTCTGCTCGAGGTGCGGCAGGGCGCGCAGGAGGTGCGCGACGTGCAGAACATTGCCGACATCCTGGTTGATCCGGAAGGGGCCAAGGAGCGGCGCGACCACTGGGAGAAGACGGCGCACGCGCTGCTGACCGGCGCCATCCTGCACGTGCTCTATGCCGAAGAGGAGAAGACGCTGGCCCGCGTCGCCACCTTCCTGGCCGACCCGTCGCGCTCGATCATGCGCACGCTCCGCATCATGCTGACCACCAACCACCTCGGCAGCGAGGAAGCGCCGCTGGCGCACCCTGCCGTCGCGTCCATCGCCCGCGAGCTGCTCAACAAGTCCGACAACGAGCGCTCGGGTGTGGTGTCCACGGCCATGAGCTTCCTCGGCCTCTACCGCGATCCGCTGATCGCCGCCAACACGGCGCGCTCGGACTGGCGCATCGCCGACCTTATGCTGGCCGAGCGGCCCGTGTCGCTCTACCTGGTGGTGCCGCCGTCCGACATCTCCCGCACCAAGCCACTGGTGCGCCTGATCCTCAACCAGATCGCGCGGCGGCTGACCGAGACGCTGCCGTCGGCGGACGCGGCGTCGCGCCGACGGCTCCTGCTGATGCTGGACGAGTTCCCGGCGCTGGGTCGGCTCGACTTCTTCGAAACGTCGCTGGCGTTCATGGCGGGCTACGGCGTGCGCGCCTTCCTGGTGGCGCAGTCCCTGCACCAGATCGACCGGGCCTATGGGCACAACCATGCCATCCTCGACAACTGCCACGTGCGCGTCGCCTTCGCTCCCAACGACGAGCGCACCGCCAGGCGCCTGTCGGACGCGCTCGGCACCGCCACGGAACTGCGCGCGCAGAAGAACCTGTCGGGCAAGCGCTTGTCGGCGTGGCTGACGCACACCTCCATTTCCGAGCAGGAGACGCCGCGGCCGCTGCTGACCGCCGGCGAGGTCCTGCAGCTGCCGCAGGACGACGCGCTGGTGCAGGTGTCGGGCGTGCCGCCGATCCGCGCCCGCAAGGTCAAGTACTACGCCGACCGCAACTTCCTCGACCGTCAATTGCCCTCTCCAAGACTTGCCGCCGGCGCCTTTGCCGACGTGCCGCCGCCGCGCAGCGACGACTGGCTGGGGCAGACACGCGGCATCCACGAGCGCCTGGAGAAGGTCTGGTCTGAGATGGTGAGCAGCACAGGCCGTGCGCCGGACACGGGCCCCGCGCTCGATATCGGCCACGAGCTGCCGCAGCGGCCGGAGCACGAGCCGGGATCGCACGGCGACGAGTTGCCGGAACGCTCCGAAGGACCGCAGCCACCCAAGCCTGACGACGAAGACGACGAAATCCCGCGCTGAGGACGGAACGCCATGACCAGTGACGGCAAGCTAGCACCGAAGAAGAGCCCCTGGGGATCGAAGAAGCGCTACTCGATCCTGCTGTCGGAGGAGCTGGCCGAGCGCTTCGAGCGGGTCGCCAGGCTGCGTAACGGTGCCAAGTCGGCGCTCGTCGAGGAGGCCCTCGATCGGCGCCTGCATCCAGAAAAGTATCCGCTGATCGATGATGCCCTGCTGCGTCGCCTCGACGAGCAGGCAGCAGGCCTCGCCACGCTGAAGCGCGACGCGGCCATCAACACCGAGATGATCTCGCTGTTCGTGCGCTATTTCCTGACCATTACGCCGCCGCTGGCCGACAGCGAGCAGCAGCCGGCGCGAGCGCTGGGGCGGCAGCGCTTCGAGGTGTTCGTCGCCCAGATCGGCCGCCGCCTGGCCTCCGACCGGCGCCTCGTGTCCGACGTTTTGGAGTCGATCGCCGTGCACAATCCCGACCTGTTCGCCACGGCGACCGACGACGCGCCGCTCAAGCCGCCGCCGCCCAAGAGCCAACTCAGACCGACCGTCGTCAGTCTCAAGACCAACGGCCAGAAGCCCCCAGCCGGAGCGAGGGAGAATGGTCATGGCTGATCTGTTCTCCCTTGCCCCCGCGGAAGAGGCACAGGGACGCCGCCGGCAGATGCTGCGCACGGCGTTCGGGCCGACCATCGCCGCCGCGCTGGCCGACCCGACCGTGATCGAGGTGATGGTTAACCCGGACGGCAGGCTGTGGATCGAGCGCGCGACGGTCGGGCGCCAGGATACCGGTGAGCGCATTGGCAGTTCGGAAGCGGAGCGCATCATCCGCCTGGTCGCGGCGCCCGTG
>JBJXDX010000152.1:0-66887 GCA_046154585.1 Hyphomicrobiaceae bacterium
TATAGCAGCGCTTTGAGGGATACTCCAAGACAGGATGGCCCGGGAGGCCCTGAAAGTCGTTATTTAGGGGATGATACGGCCTCAGAGCTGGGGGCGTCGTCGGTCGGTTGGCTCTGTCCCACGCGAGACAGGCGCTCCATCAACTCGGAGATACGGTGAGGCGCATCGGCAATCGGGACGTCGCTCAGCCGCCGGCGCAACGCGACGCCGAGATGCTTGAGTGTGGGGTCGAGTTTCATCATTCCTATGTCGTCGCCAAGGAGACTTGCATCTAAGGGCCAAATCCTTGAAATTTCGCCAAGTTCTGGCGTGCCATCCCACAACGCGATATGACGGCCGAAGGTTGCGTTCATGCAGCGGCGGCGTTTGCGACCGTTGCCTATTTGCCAAAAAGGGGATGACGCACGCGATCGCCGGGCTTCAGGCCGAGCCTGGCCGCCGACCCGGCCTTCAGCTCGAGGACAGCAGCAACGGTGCCGTGTGAGGCGATGACCCGTTCCGAGAAGGGTTCGGTGTTTGCCTCGATGCGGTGGATGACGCCGTCGGCGCGAATGAAGAGCATGTCGAGCGAGATGTACGTATTGCGCATCCACATCGTCGCCTCCTGGGGAGGCGTGTAGGGAAACAGCATGCCGGCGTCTTCGGCGAGGCTCGTCCGGAACATGAGGCCCATGGCCTTTTCCTCCGGCGTCGACGTAATCTCAACTTGGATGATGTGCTCGGACGCGCCCGTTATGAGCGCCAGTGTTTCGCGGCGCATCTTGGCGTCTGCAATCGGTGCTCCGGCGGCCAGCATGCAGCCCAGCATGACGAAAAACAGGGCCGCGCCAAGCGCAACCCTGTCACATGCTCGCCAGAAGGATAGGATTGGCGCCTCAATGCGAGGATGGCCTACCCATGGGAATTCCGTCCGGCCGGAGTTCCGCGGCCATGCAGCCTTTCGACCCCATGCCCCAGCGGACCTGGACGATCTGCCCGGGACGCAGCTCCGTGAAACCGAAGCGGCGCAGACTCTCCATGTGGACGAAGATGTCAGGTGTACCTTCTCCACGCGTGAGAAACCCGAAGCCCCGAACCCGGTTGAACCATTTTACCATCGCACGTTCCCAATCGCTTTCAGGCTGCACGATGACGTGCGTGCGCTGCGGCAACTGGGAGGGATGGATGGCTGTGCTTTCGTCCATGCTCAGGACGCGAAAGGCCTGCATGCCCTTGTCGCGTTTGAGCACTTCGCAGTGCACCCTAGCACCTTCATACGCCGTCTGGTAGCCGCCGGCCCGCAGGCAGGTGACATGCAGAAGGATGTCTGTCAGGCCATTGTCCGGTATGATGAAGCCGTAGCCCTTAGAAGCATCGAACCACTTGATCGTACCGGCAATCTCGAAAACTTCGAGATCATTCCCCTCCGTCGCAGATCTCTGTCCGACTTGCGGCAAAGCCGAATCGGGATGATCCAAAGGTGATTTAGGAGAGTCCCCCATAAGCAACCCCGCTCTACTGTGTTTACCTATTGTCATCTTGGCCTTTGCTTTCGAACGATTTGCCCTCTCGTCGAAAACAACACCCAGATGACGTTGGTAGATAGCCATCATTAACCAACAAAATCTAGTGCCTTTTTGAATTTCCAACCATCATCAGTTTCTGCAGATACTCCGTGTGAATCGAATTCAGACGACTTAGAACTCTGAAAGAAGGACACTTTTTGTCGACACTACGATTTCATGAAAATCGGAGGCGAGGTGACACCGAACTGCCACGGTGCGCTCCGAGGTGCTTATTATGACGCAATAAATCTGCGTGTTGGAGCAAGTTGATTCGTTTTTCCACGACATACACAGGATTCCACAGATTCGCGGGGACGTTCTGAGGCAGCGCGGGGTGTTGGAGGCGTTGCCTTGAAACGGTGAAAGCCGCGATACTGCTGCGACGGAACGCTGCAACCGGAGAGGCCAATGAAGTATCTGCACACGATGGTCCGGGTGACCGATATCGACCAGAGCCTGGACTTCTATTGCAACAAGCTGGGTATGAAAGAGGTTCGCCGCGTCAGCAACGAGGCCGGACGCTTCACGCTGATCTTTCTGGCGGGGCCGGACGACGAGGCGCGGGGCAAGGCCGAAAAGAGCCCACTGCTCGAATTGACATACAACTGGGATCCGGAGGTGTACGGCGAGGGGCGCAATTTCGGTCATCTCGCCTACGAGGTCGACGACATCTATGCGACGTGCGACAGACTCATGAAGGCCGGGGTCACGATCAACCGGCCGCCACGTGACGGCCGCATGGCGTTCGTCCGGTCACCCGACAACATCTCCTTCGAGTTGCTGCAGAAGGGCGAGTCGAAGCCGAAGCAGGAACCCTGGGCCTCCATGCCCAATACCGGCAAATGGTAGGGCAGAGGCGATCATATTCGCATGGAAGCACTACGCTTCCATGCGTCCGCGCGCAGCGCGGCTCCGCCGCGAAGCGTGGTCGCCGTCACATGTAAGTGTCGATGATGTCGGTGGAGGATTCGCGGCCGACCTTCTCGAAATCCTGCTCGAGCCAGGCTGCGGCTGCGAGCCGGCCCTGGTCACGCAGATGGCACAGGAAGTCCCAATCAGCGCTGAACTTGCTGGCGACGCTGTGCTGCGCCATCTCAGCGTCGTTGCGGATCGAGTGGATCAGCATCTTGGCGTAGCGCTTGCCGTCGAGGGAGCCTTCATCCAGAAGCCGGGTGACGAAGGCGATGGCGCGCATCTCGCGCATCAACGACGAATTGAAGCTGATTTCGTTCATGCGGTCGAAAATGGCGGGGGCCGTCTTCGGGATTTCGGGCCGGGTCAGCGGGTTGATGTGCACGACGATGACGTCACGTGACGCGCCCTTGTAGATGAGTGGAAAGATGGCCGGATTGCCCATGAAGCCACCATCCCAATAGGCTTCGCCATCGATCTCCACGGCCTTGAAGATGTACGGCAGGCAGGCCGACGCGAGCACGGTGTCGGACGTGATCTCGTGATTTTCGAAAACGCGGATCTTACCGTTGCGCACATTGGTGGCGGAGAGGAACAGCCGCGTTGCATTCGGACATTGCCGCAGGCGATCGAAATCGACGAGCCGGGTCAGCAGGTCTTTCAGCGGGTTGAAGTCGAAGGGATTGAGCGCGTACGGGGAAAACAGCTGCGTCAGGGCCTGGAAATACATGTAGCCCGGCGAAAAATCGTTGTGGATGTGATTTAGCGCGAGCCACTGGTCGAAGGGGGAGGTGAGCACGGGGCTCCACAGTGATGAGGCAGAACTTACTTCGCGCCAGAGCTCGGCCAGTTTGGCGCGAGCCCCGGCCGGTCCGCCCAGCGACGTTCCGTAGGCCATTGCGATCGCGTTGACGGCGCCGGCGCTGGTGGCGCTGACGGCGTCGATGGCCAGCCGGTCGTCCTCCAGCAGCCGGTCGAGTACGCCCCAGCCGAACGCGCCGTGCGCACCGCCGCCTTGCAGGGCGAGGTTCACGGGCTTGCGATTGCCCCGGGCGGCGAGTTGCTCTGGGGTGCAGACGCTGCCGGCGCTGGGTCCAGGCGTCGTCATTCGGCCGTCCAGCCGCCGTCAATGGACAGCGCGGCACCCGTGATCGAGGTCGCGCCCTTCGAGCATAGGAACAGGGCCAGCGCGGCGATTTCGTCGACGCCGACGAACTTGTGCGTAGGCTGGGCGTGGAGAATGACGGTCTTGATCACTTCCTCCTCGCTGATGCCGCGGGCTTGCGCGGTTTCGGGGATTTGTTTTTGTACCAGCGGCGTCAACACGTAGCCAGGGCAGATGGCGTTGACGGTGATGCCGTTCTCGGCAGTTTCGAGGGCGGCGGTCTTGGTCAAGCCGACGATGCCGTGCTTGGCTGCGACATAGGCCGACTTGAACGGCGAGGCCACGAGCCCGTGGGCCGACGCAATGTTGATGATGCGCCCCCAGCCGCGTGCCCTCATTCCTGGGATGGCGGCGCTGATCGCATGGAACGCCGCCGACAGATTGATCGCGATGATCTGATCCCACTTCTCGGGCGGAAACGTTTCGATCGCCTCGACGTGCTGGATGCCGGCATTGTTGACGAGAATATCGACCGCGCCGAATTTCTTGCCGGCGGCTTCCACCATGGCCCTGATCTCGGGCGGCTTGGACATATCGGCCGGTGAGTAGATGGCTTCGATGCCATGTGCGCTCGAAAGCCCCGATCGGATTTTTTCAATCTCCTCGAATTTGCCAAACCCGTTCAGCACAACGTGGGCGCCGGCAGCGGCGAAAGCTTCGGCGATGCCTAGTCCGATGCCGCTCGTCGACCCGGTGACGATGGCGACCTTGCCCTGGAGGGGGCGGGCAGACGAGCTGTCTTGGTTCTCGTCGGGGGTTTTGGCTTGCATGGGGACTCTCCGTGGGCGGGTGCAAAGGATAGCCTGCGGCAACTGTGACGGACCGCTTTGCCAGACATGGAGTGCGTGCGTCAGAGGCGCTATGCGCGAGCTGAACGTCGGGTATGCTAGTCTGTTGTGCAATGCGGAAATTCGGGCACCTCAGGGACTGCTCATAGTCAAATCTTCGGCATCCCCACCTCCGACCGCGCTCGACACGGGCGGTGGATGGCACGGGTTCGGCGTTGACCGTGCGCTGCCAAGAGGAGTGTAATCCGTTCGGCGATCGATCACGGTCGCGCATTCCATGAGAGGCGCCGACCCATGGCCATCATCAATCGCGTTGCCGGCATGAAGGACGAGATCGCGGCCTGGCGCCGGGACATCCATGAGAACCCCGAGCTGCTCTACGATGTGCACCGCACGGCCGGCATCGTGCACGAGAAGCTGAAGGCCTTCGGCTGCGACGAAGTCGCGCCGGGGATCGGTAGGACCGGTGTCGTCGGCGTGATCAAGGGGCGCAAGGCGGGCTCCGGCAAGGTCATCGGGTTGCGGGCCGATATGGATGCACTGCCGATCCAGGAGATCACCGGGCTGCCGTATGCGTCCAAGACGCCGGGTAAGATGCATGCCTGCGGTCACGACGGGCACACGGCGATGCTGCTCGGGGCTGCCAAGTATCTGTGCGAGACGCGCAACTTCGACGGCACGGCCGTCGTCATCTTCCAGCCAGCGGAAGAAGGCGGCGCAGGCGGCAAGGCCATGGTCGAGGATGGCATGATGGACCGCTGGGGCGTGCAGGAGGTCTATGGCATGCACAACAATCCGGGCATGCCTGTCGATACGTTTGCCATTCGTCCGGGCCCGATGCTGGCGGCGTCCGACCGCTTCGACATTTTCATCGAAGGGCTCGGCGCGCATGCGGCAAAACCTCATCTGGGCAACGACCCGGTGACGATCGGCTGCCAGCTGCATCAGGCGCTGCAATCGATTGTTGCGCGCAACGTCAATCCGGTCGACTCGGCCGTCGTTTCGCTGACGATGTTTCACGCCGGCGACGCCATGAACGTGATCCCGCAGACTGCCAAGCTGTGCGGCACCGTGCGTACGCTGACTGCGCCGGTGCGCGACCTCGTCGAGCGGCGCATGCATGAGATCTGCGAGGGCATGGCGCGGATGCACAATGCCAAAGTCGAACTCAAGTATGCGCGCGGCTATCCGGTGACGGTGAACCACGAGGCGCAGACGCATTTTGCCGCGAAGGTCGCGCGCGCGGTCGTTGGTGAACGCAACGTCGATGACAATGTGCTGCCGGTTCTCGGCGGAGAGGATTTCTCGTACATGCTGGAAGCGCGTCCGGGCGCCTTCATCTTCATCGGCAACGGCGACACGGCGGGCGTGCATCACCCGGCCTATGACTTCAACGACGACGCGATTCCGGTCGGATGCTCCTACTGGGCGCGTCTCGTCGAGACCGCGATGCCCGCTAGCTAGCTTGCTGCCTTTAGCCGCGCGAAACCGGCATCGAGATCTTCCTTGAGGTCGGTGACGTCCTCGAGCCCGATGTGGATGCGCACGGTCGGTCCTGCGGTCTGCCATTTGGTGGCGGTGCGGTAGGGCGTTGCATTGAAGGGCAGAACGAGGCTTTCGAAGCCGCCCCACGATGCGCCCATGCCGAAGAGCTGCAGGTTGTCGAGCATGGCGGCGACGGCCTTCTTCGGGACAGGCTTGATCTCGAAGGCGAAGAGGCCGGATGCGCCGAGGAAGTCGCGCTTCCAGAGCGCGTGGCCGGGATGGCTTTCGAGTGCGGGATGCAGCACGCGCGACACTTCCGGCCGCTGCTCGAGCCAGCGCGCGATCTCAAGGCCCGAGCGCCAATGGCGTTCGAGCCGCACCTCGATCGTGCGGATGCCCCGTAGACCCAGATAGACTTCCTCGGTGCCGGCGCAGATGCCGATATTCTGTGTCTCATCGAGCATAATGGGTGCGGCGCGTTCGTTGCCGGTGATGGCGCCGAGCATCGCATCGGCGTGACCGACAATGTATTTGGTGGC
Source organism: Hyphomicrobiaceae bacterium (assembly GCA_046154585.1). Taxonomy (GTDB): domain Bacteria; phylum Pseudomonadota; class Alphaproteobacteria; order Rhizobiales; family Hyphomicrobiaceae; genus CADEFX01. The sequence goes on from JBJXDX010000152.1 coordinate 6,434, forward strand.
GGCCTGGATCGAGACGTCGACGCCGTGCTCGAACGGCTTGAAGTAGAGCGGGCTTGCCCAGGTGTTGTCCATCAGCACCCAGGCGCCCTTGGCCTTGGCAGCTGCGGCGATGGCGGGGACGTCTTGCACTTCGAACGTCTGCGAACCTGGCGACTCCAGGAACACGACCGTCGTGTTTGGCTTCATCAGTTTGGCGATATCGGTGCCAATGAGCGGATCATAGAAGGTCGTCTCGACGCCGAAGCGCTTGAGGATGCCGTTGCACATTTTGCGCGTGGGCTGATAGACGGTGTCCGCAACCAGGATGTGATCGCCGGCCTTCGTGAAGGCCAGAAGAGCCGCAGCGATCGCAGCCGCGCCCGATGGCGTCAGCCAGGTCCGCACGCCGCCTTCCAGCGTGCAGATGGCCTCCTCCAGGGCGTCGGTCGTCGGCGTGCCGCGCCGGCCATAGACGTAGCGCTGCTCGCGCTTCTCGAATGCCTCGAGAGACTTGAAAAGGACGGTGGAGCCGCGATAGACGGGCGGATTGACGAAGCCGTGGTGGGCAAAGGGATCGCGGCCCGAATGGACGATATTGGTGGAGGTACGACGCTTCTTTTTCGGTCCGTCGCCCGGCTGTCCCATGCATCCGTCTCCTTGGCTACTCAATCGGCCGTCGTGGCCCAATCAAGCACAAAGGTCAAGCGATGAGGCGGAATGGTAGTGTCTCAGTTTGAAATTTGTGCCTGACGCTTTTTATACGGGAACTTGGTCACCAGTCTGACGCTAGAGTTCTTCGAAAGCCAAGCCGAACAGCGTCGCCCGACAACCATTGCTCAGTTTCTCGGCAAAATGCGGGATCTGTTGAAAGTCGACGGGCGGCCCCTGATTACCGAGACCAACAGAGGTCGAGTAAGCATGGCCGACGCCAAGAAGAAGGCATCGGCGGAAATCAAGGCCTACAAAGAAAGGGTGAGACTGGAGCGCGAAATTCAGGGCGAGAAGGCTTTGCGGCAACTCGGCGATACAGTGAAAGAGCGAAGAAAAAAGACGACTACCTCTTAGCCCATCGCTTTGCTGCGGCCTTCTTGGCGATAGCTGCGCGCCTTTTCGGACTCAGCGCAGCTGCTCGCGCCCTACCGCCCCGCGCACCTAGAGACTTCGCGGCGGGGTCCTTGCCGTCGTCCACCACGTCGTCTTCTTCCTCGCCCGTGGCAATGCGCATGACCTTCACGGCATTGCCGATTACGTCAGCGGGGCGTTTTTGACCTTTAGGTCCTCTAGGCATGTGCGAAAGTGTACCAATCGTTGCAATTGCTTGGCGCTAAGCATAGCATAGTCCATGCTGGCGCGCGAGGGTAGTGGTAATGGCGTCCGACGACAAAGAGTTTAGGCTAGAAGCTGAGAACTTGGATTTGCGCCGCTTACTTGCGCAGGCGGGAGTTGATGCCGCCGAGCAAGAGGTCGCTCGAAAACTCCAACGCGTTCTGCTGGAGGAGCTGCACCATCGCGTGAAGAACAATCTCGCCACGGTGCAGGCGATAGTATCTCAAAGCCTCAAGGCTACTGAAAGCGTAGAGGAGGGGCGTAAGGCGATAGAAAGCCGCCTGTTCGCCCTCGGTCGCGTCCATGACCTCCTGTTGCAGACGACTTGGTCCAGGACCAAGCTGGCAGCGATACTAAAGGTTGCAACTGAACCGTTCGATACGCCATCGGCCCGACAGGTCTACACGCGAGCATCGAATTTCGACGTGTCGCCAGCGGCGGCCCTCCCGCTCGCCATGGTGCTCAACGAGCTATGTACGAATGCCGCCAAGTATGGCGCACTCTCCAGCGCCAAAGGCCGCGTGGACGTCGATGCCGCGGTGGACGATACGGGTGAGCGTTTCCGTCTGGTTTGGACAGAGAAGAACGGGCCGTCAGTTGCAAAACCGACACGACGAAGCTTCGGCTCGAAGTTAATTGAGCACGCCTTTGTAGCCCAGCTACAGGGCACTGCGCGTCTTGAGTTTGATCCTGCAGGGGTGCGCTACGAACTGGAGGCCCCTACCGCCAGTCTGCTGGCACAAATTTCAAACTGAGACACTACCGGCGGAATGGCTGGTACCGCCCGGCGGCGGGCGGCTACTGCATCACGACTTCGATCTGGACGGGCTCGCCGCTTTGGATGTTGAAGGAGCGGCGGAAGCTGCGGCCGCCCTGCTTGGCATTGACGACGTAGGCGCCGGGACCCAGCACATGCGCCGGCAGGGCCCCGACGCTCTCTTTGACAAGGTCGCCTTGCGCGTTGGCGATAGTCCATTGGGTGTCGGCCTGCGCCTCGCCGCCGGCACGCGTGACGAGCTTGAACGTGACCTTGGCGCCGGGATGCGTGATCATCGCTTCGGTGAGCTTGCCGGGCTCCACTGTCACGTCGGCGCGGACGACGGCGTTGGCATCGCCGTAAGTGCTGACGAGATGATAGATGCCCGCGTTCAGGCGTACGATCAGGCCCGGACGTCCGCTGCCCACGATCTTGCTGCGATTGCCGAGCTGGTCGGTCTCGCCGCTAAGGATTTCGTAGCTGACGGCGCGCTCGGGGGCCGCCTCGCCGGTGGAGAGCAGCGCATTCACCCGCAAGCCTCCGGCATTGAGCACGAACCGTTCCTGCACGGCTGAGCCGACCTCGACCTTGATCATGCGCGTGAGATTTGCACGGCCGAACGAGGCGTTGATGATGTAATTGCCGGGAGGAAGCTTGATCTGCGGGCTGGCCTCGCGCCAGTTGCCTATGGCCTTGGGCTTTGCCTCGGAGGCACCCGGCTGCTCCTGGAAGATGCGCCAGACGACCCCCTGGTCGATGCGCTGACCGTCATCGGTGAGGAGAGCGACGAGGGTCACATCGCCGGTGGTCGATGCGGCTTTTGCTTCGGGCGCCGATCGGGGGACAATGGTTGTATTTTGCTGCGGAACAGCTTCGCCGGGACGAAACAGCCGGTCGGTCTGCAATTCATTCTGCCAGCGCTGGACCTGCTGAGCCATGGCCTTGCCGAGCGGCATCGCGGCCAACGCGACGCCGACGGCGGCGAGCGCGCGCGCGGACCGGCGCATGGCAGTATGTCCTCGTTTCCACATAGGGCTTGTCCGGCGCTGGACGAGGCGACTCAAGCCGCCCTTCGGCGGCAGATCACAGGCTTTTGCGGGCAACATCAAGGCACGGAGGGCTGAGCTGTGAACTGGATAATGCGGTTGTCGCGGGGTTTGACCTCAAATTTGGCCTCGATGCGGCGGTCGCGATGCTCCGCCTGGACCGAATAGGCGCCGGCTTTCAGGATGCCGATGGGCTGGGCCTCGTTGGTCAGCCAGACGGTGCGGCCGCTCGGATCCTTCACCTCCCAGAAGACGTCCGAGTGCAGCTGCGAACCTTGCGGCTCGGTGAGGATCAGACGCACGACGCCGGCGTCATGGTCCATGACGATCTCGTCCTTGGCGCCGGGTTTGAGATCTATGGTGCGCTCTGCCCGGGCATTCAGCGGTCCGAGACGGCTTTCAATGCGGTAGCGACCGGGAGCCAGGTCGAAGGTGGCCGTCAGCCTGCTCGCCTGGGCGACCTCGACCGGTTGTGCGTCCAGGCGAAGCACCCGGTAGACCGCGACATCGGTCGAGTCGGGTCGTCCGCCCGCGATGGTGGAGGACAGAGATAGCCGAGCCGATCCGGTCACGATGGTCCGGCGCTCGACTTCGCCGGGGCGAACGGCGACGCGCTCGCGGACCTCAGCGGCGCCGTGGCGGACGACGATGTGATACGTGCCGGCCGCAAGCGTGAACGATGGCCGCACGGCAGAGGACCGGGCGAGTTCCCTGCGGCCTTGCGGAGCGTCGGGATCATCCTCGAGAATTTGGAAGACTGCGTTCTCGAGTGGAGCGCCGTTCGGCGTGGCCGAGGCCTGTAGCTCGATCTCGCCGGTCATGAGGGGCATATCGAGACGACCACGCGTGCCGGCGGCAACGATCACTGATTTGTCGTTGCGGTACAGCCCGTGCGTGAGGCTGACGACGTAGGGTCCGGCTGGCAACGCGATTTCCGATTGCGGTGTGCGAATGATGATGAGCGGATCGCCAGGCCGGGCCGTCGATGCACCGCGTGCACCGGCCAAAGGTTTCGAGATCGCAAAGACCGGGACGGGGCCGGACATAGCGCCACGCTGGCCGGTCGTGGCAAGGCGGATGGTGCCGCCATTCAAGATCATGTCGACCTGTTGCGTTGCGGACGTGTCAACGTCGACCGTTTGCTTGGCGGAGACGAGGCCCCATTGCACGTCGATGTCGTAGCGTCCGCTGGGTAAGTCGAAGAGCGATAACGTTGCGTTCTCGCCCTGATAGAGAGCATTGCCGGACGTATCGCCTGTCCTCCCGATGCGCCAACGCACCGGAACATCGAGAGTCTCGCCGCCGGCGGACAGTGCCGCGGTAAGATGCAGGCCGGGCTTCAAGGGACGTCGCTCATCCCGCGTCACCGGGCGCGGTGGCGGCACAGCCGTGCCTGGCGACAGGCTGGCCGCGATCAGTGCGTCGGAGATGGCCTTCGTCAGCTCGCCAGGTGTTTGTGCGTCGTGCAGCTTTCCCCCCGTGATGCGCGCGACGCAGGCCATGCGCTGGGCGTCCTCGAGCCTCTGTCCGACCGAAACGACCTGGATCGCGACGCCGGGGTGCGTCCTGTTGATTTCGGCGGCAGCAGCGCAGGGATCCTGCTGGCAATTGTCGGGGTCGTCATGAATGAGGACAATGCCGCCGGCAGCGGTCCCGCCTAACGCCTGCGCTGCGTCCTTGATCGCCAGCGCCAGCGGGCTGCGGCCCTTCGGGTTAAGCCGGTCCGTCGCGGCCGCGATGCGGGCCGGGTCCAATGGGGCCAGCGGCTCCAGCACTTCAAAGTCGGTGCAGTCATTGGTGCGGCGGTGGCCGAAGGCGGCGAGACCAACCCGCGTGTCCTTGCGCAGGCGCGGCAACGCGTCTTTGAGCGCCGAGCGGGTCAGAACCAGTTTCGACTGCCTCTCGTTCTTGAATTTGGCCCACATGGAGCCGGAGGCATCGAAGACGATCATAACATTGGGGGTGTCGGCGGCGGTGGCGCCCGTGGCCGTGAAGCAAAGCGCAAGGATAGCCAGAAGGGTCAGGCAATAAGCCCGCCAACATTGGAATCGTTCCCGATATGGCCGCGATGGTGCCGCCGTCATGGCAGCATTGTACAGCAGACCGATTTGAGTTAGCGAGAGGCTGTAATCACGCGGTCGAAAGGGTAGCAATGACGCCTATGAGTGTTCTCGACCTCCTCAAAACGCGCCGATCCGTCAAGGCGGCCATGCTGACCACGCCGGGGCCTACGGCTGCCGATCTGGACGATATTCTCACATGCGCCAGTCGCGTGCCCGATCACAAGAAGCTGGTGCCGTGGCGCTTTATTGTCTTCGAAGGAGAGGCCCGGCAAACCTTCGGAGACGTCCTGGCGCGCACGCTGCAAGCCGAGGACAAGGAGCAGCCGTCGGCGGTTCGTCTCGAACTCGAGCGAGGCCGCCTGATGCGTGCACCGACGGTGGTATGTGTCGTGTCGCGCGTGGTGCCGTCCACGGGTGCGCCCGAATGGGAGCAGGTTCTTTCCTGCGGTGCGGCCGCGCACAATCTCTGCCTCGCGGCCAATGCGATGGGCTTCGGGACGTGCTGGATCACCGAGTGGTATTCCTACAGCCCTGCTGTGCGCGCTGCGCTGAAGTTGACCGACAATGAGCGCGTCGCCGGTTTCGTATTCATCGGCACGGCGAAGGAGCGACAGGCCGATCGCGAGCGTCCGGTCTTGTCAGACATCGTCTCTCGCTGGCATGCTTGAGATGCAACTCAGGAGCGACACCAGTGTTCTATGATTCCATCGAGAACAAGCACGGCCTGAAGCATGATCCCTACAAGGCGCTTATCACGCCGCGTCCGATCGGCTGGATTTCGACCGTCAGCAAGGATGGGGTCGCCAACATTGCGCCCTACAGCTTCTTCAACGCGGTCGGCGAGCGGCCGCACTACGTCGTGTTCTCGTCCTCGGACATGAAGGACAGCCTGAGGAATGTCGAGGAAACGGGCGAGTTCACGTTCTCGCTGGCGACGTGGGATCTGCGCTTCAAGATGAATACGACGTCGGCGTCCGTGCCGCACGGCGTCGACGAATATCCGATCGCGGGATTGACCGCCGCCCCCTCCAAACTCGTGAAGCCGCCGCGGGTGAAGGAAAGCCCGGCCGCGCTCGAGTGTCGGCACTGGAAGACGATCGAGCTGCCGCCGGCTGCACCACACCATCGAGGAACCTACTCGGTGGTGTTCGGGCTGGTCGTCGGCATCCATATCGACGACACGTTCGTGAAGGACGGCATTGTCGATACCGGGGCCATGCGTCCCATCGCGCGGCTCGGTTACATGGATTACGCCGTCGTGACGCCTGAAACGATTTTCACGATCAACCGCCCCGAGGTGGATAAGGAAGGCCGGATCATTCCAGCGTCCGTGGCGGCGGAGTAGGCGGCAGCACGCTGGCAACCTTTGCCCGTGCCAGCACTTTTTGCGCCAGTTTCAGATGCGGCTGATCCAGCATCTTGCCGTTGAGGCTCGCCACTCCGGCGCCCGGGTTGTCGGCAAAGGCGCGCACGATCGTGTGCGCATGCTCGATCTCGATGGCGCTCGGCGTGAACATCTCGTTGATGACCGCGATCTGGTTGGGATGAATGGCCATCTTGCCGGTGAAGCCATCTTGCGCGGCTTCCTCGCACTCGCGCCGGAGGCCCGCCTCGTCGCGAAAATCGACGAAAACCGTATCGATCGGTTCGACGTCCGCGGCTGCCGCGGTGAGCAGGCATAGATCACGCACGAGGCGGTAGGGAGAGCTCAGCCCGCGGCCAGCCCGGCGGCTCAAGAGCGAGCCGACCACGGCGGACAGATCTTCTGCACCCCAACTCATGCCGACGATGCGCGAGCTGGCACCGATATAAGTCGAGAGCTGCAGCACGGACGCCGGCGTCTCCGTGACAATGGGCAGAATGCGCGCCGGGCGATCGCGCAGTCCGGCTTGCTCCTCGGCATGACCAAGGGCGATCGACAGGCGGTGGACGTCCTGACCTGAGTTGGGCTTGGGTTGGACGATGCCGTCAGGCCCCGCAGGCATGACAGCGGCAATGTCGGCCTCCACGTCGGCGCTATCGAGGGGATTGACGCGCACGTAGAGAAGCGGCCGGCTAGGTTTCTCGCGCACCGACTTGATGAATTCCGCGGCGAGCGCGCGCGCCTGCGGGCGATGCGCGGCGGCAACCGAATCTTCGAGATCGAGAATCAAGGTATCGGCGCCGGCTGATAATGCCTTGCTGAGCTTCCGCTCGCTGTCGGCCGGAACGAACAAGAGCGAGCGCATGATCTTTACGCTTTCTGTTTTGCCTTGGTCTTTGGCTTGGTATGCATGAACGCCTGCCGGAGGCACTCAGCCACCAATTCACCATGCTGATTGAAGGCGCGATGGCGGAAGACGACGATCCCGGCGTCGGGACGTGACGCGCTCTTGCGTTTGGACACGACTTCGGTGGTGGCACGTATAGTATCTCCGGCGAAGACGGGCCTGGGAAATTTCACATCGGTCATGCCGAGATTGGCGATGGTCGTGCCGAGCGTCGTGTCGGACACGGATATGCCGATCATCAGTCCGAGCGTGAAGATGCTGTTGACGAGCGGCTTGCCCCATTCGGACTCCGCAGCGAATTGATGGTCGATATGCAGCGGCTGCGGATTGTGCGTGAGGCAGGAGAACAACGTATTGTCCATATCCGTCGCCGTGCGACGGATGGCGTGCTCGATCACGCGCCCAACCTGCAGCTCGTCATAGTACAGGCCCTGCATTCTTGTGTCCCGTCGCGTTGATCCCCCAGCATGATCCGCATGCGTTGTGCGCTGGCCGGGGCCGGTTGGCAAGATCCTCAGTGATATTCCAACCTCAGGGCGGATCGCACGATTTTCGGTTGTGCGTTTAGTAGCGGAATTGCTCGGAGAGGATGCGCTCATCCAGACTGTGGCCGGGGTCGAACATCATGAAAAGCTCGACTTGGCGCGCCTCGGCGACGCGAACTTTGGTGACGTTCCGCGTCTCGACGTTGTCGGCGACGGCACTGACGGGGCGTTTGCCGGCCTCCAGGACGTCGATGCTGATGATGGCCCGGTTCGGCAGGAGCGCGCCTCTCCAGCGCCTGGGCCGGAATGCGCTGATGGGCGTCAAGGCGAGCAGGGGCGCGTTGATCGGCAGGATGGGTCCATACGCTGACAGATTGTAAGCCGTGGAACCCGCGGGCGTGGCAACGAGGACTCCGTCGCAGGAAAGCTCCTCGAGACGGACCTGGCCGTCAACCGAGATCCGAAGCTTGGCAGCCTGATGCGTCTCGCGGAACAACGAAACCTCGTTGATGGCGAGGCTCTCGTGCTGCCGGCCCTGCGTATCCTCCGCAAGCATCGATAGGGGATGGATGCGGCTGATCTCGGCCCGCTCGAGACGGGCGACAAGGTCGCCCTCGTGATAGTCGTTCATGAGAAAGCCGACGGAGCCGCGATGCATGCCGTAGATCGGCAAGCGATCGTGCATGACGCGGTGCAGCGTCTGCAGCATCAGGCCGTCGCCGCCCAGAGCGACGACGGCGTCGGCCTTGGACAGGTCGGCGTTGCCGTACATCTCGGTCAGTTTTGCGAGCGCGTCCTGCGCCGCGGGCACGTCGCTCGCGACGAACGCAATCCGCTCAAATTTCTGGTATTTTTTTGCCATTCTGGCGGAGCGCTCATGACATGCAGGAAGCCGTCAACCGGCTGGTGTCCCGATTCCGAAGTTCGCCTGATCTCGATGCTAGGTCTGGGAGCGAACTTCGGAATCCAAAGGGACACTAGCATCATAGACTTGCTAGTGTGATTCAGATCGAGAAATCCGCTCCAAGATGTGCGGCAAATGCCGGCGAATTTCTCAATCATGACACTAGCGGAGGCTCGCTCAAGTGCAGGCAAACGACAAGCCCATTCTGATCTACACCACGTTTCCGTCGCTTGAAGAGGCCGAGCGGATCGGCGGGGACTTGGTGCATCGGGGCTTGGCCGCGTGCGTTAACATCGTTCCGGGCATGACATCGATCTACATCTGGAAGGGCAAGCGCCAGCGTGACAGCGAATGCGTGGGGATCATCAAGACTCGCAGCGCGCTGGCCGATCCGGTGATGGTAAGGGTGCGCAGCCTGCATCCCTATGACAATCCGGCGCTCGTGGTGCTGCCGATCGACGGCGGCTCGCCGGAATTTCTGGCCTGGATCGAAGCACAGACGGTCGCCCCGAAGGTCTGACGTGCCGATGCAACAAAGCGAGAGTGGAAAGAGACGCGATGCAGGCGAAATTAAACGGTGCGCTCGGAGAGGCGTTGAAGGCAGCGGTCGTCGTGCCTGTGCTGACGATCGAGGATCCGGGGGCCGGCGTGGAGATTGCCCGCGCCCTGCATAAGGGCGGGCTGAATTTAATCGAGATCACGTTGCGCACGCCTGCGGCGGCCGAAGTCATCCGCCGCATTAGCACGGAGGTAGGCGAGGTCAATGTCGGTGCGGGTACGGTGCTCGATCCCGACGATGCAGCCAAAGCCATCGCCGCGGGCGCGCGGTTCATCGTATCGCCGGGCATGACGCCGCGGCTGCTGGAGACGGCGGAGACGTGGCCGATCCCGTACCTGCCTGGCGCCGCGACGGCGTCGGAGGCCATGGCGCTGGCGGACCTTGGATATCGCGTGCTGAAATTCTTCCCGGCCGTGCCGGCAGGTGGCGTGCCTTACCTCAAGGCTCTGGCGGCTCCACTGCCGGGTGTCACGTTCTGCCCGACCGGGGGTATCGATGCCGGAAATGCTAGAGAGTTTCTTGCCCTGCCGAACGTCGCTGCCGTTGGCGGGTCGTGGGTGGCGCCGGCCAAGGAGGTTGGGGCGAGGGACTGGCTGGCCGTCAGTGCTCTGGCGCACCAGGCGGCCACTCTGCGCGTCAAGGATTGAGGAGGATGTCGGTCGCAGCCTTTGGTGCGATGGCGCCGCGATGGCGGATGACGATGCCGGCCAGCGTGTTGCCGGCACGGGCGGCCGCTTCGATCGGTTGGCCACGGAGGCGCGCGGCCAGGTAGGCGGCATTGAAGCTGTCGCCGGCGCCCGTGGTATCGATGGGCTCGATGGAGGCAGACGGCGCAACTGTCGCCAGCGCGCCGGCGCGGCCGGCGAGTGCACCGCCACGCCCTAGCTTGATGGCTATTTCCTCAACGCCAAGCGCTAACAGTCGGGCTGCTGTGGCCTGTGAGTCGGCATCGCCCCAGAGCAGAGCCTCGTCATCGAAGGTCGGCAAAGCGAGGTCTGCCAGCGCCCAGAAGCGCGCGATGGTTTCGCGCGCATGTCCGGCACTGGGCCAGCCGCGCGGACGGTAGTTGCCGTCCATCACGATAAGCGTGCCGCCCGCGCGTGCCTGCGCCAAAGCTTCGGCGAAACGGGCGAGACCTACCTGCGAGTAGAGCGATAGGGTAATAGCGGAAAAACAAACGACGCGTGCGTGTTTGAATGCGGCGGCGATACCGTCGGCCTGCGGCAGCTCGAACAGCTCGCGAGCCGGGGAGCGGTCGCGCCAGTAATGGAACGTGCGCTCGCCTTCCCTGGTCTCGATCAAGTACAAGCCGGGCATGCGGCCCGGAATCACGGCAATCAGGTTGGTGCAAACGTTCTCACGGGCTGCAAGCGCGATCAGGCCGGCGCTGTAGGGATCATCACCAAGAGCGGTAGCGTAGCTGACGTCGATGCCGGCACGGGCGAGGTAGACGGCGGCGTTGAACGTGTCGCCGCCGTAGGACAACGCGAAACGCTCATCGTCGCCTCGGGCGAGCTCCACCATGCACTCGCCGACCGAAACCACGGATGTGCTGCGCGGCTTGAGCTGGTTCACGGGAGCGCCCCGTCCTCAGGCGTCGAGGGCCGCGATCACCGCGCGTGTGACCTCGGCCGTGGTTGCCTGACCGCCGAGATCGCGGGTCAGCACACGCCCCTCACGCGTCACCGTCTCGATGGCGCGCATCAGGCGGGCGCCGGCGTCACGCTCTCCGAGGTGATCGAGCATTAGAACGGCCGACCAGAAAGACCCGAGAGGGTTGGCGATGCCGCGGCCCATGATGTCGAAGGCGGAGCCATGGATGGGTTCGAACATGGATGGGAAGGCGCGCTCGGGATTGACGTTGCCGGTGGGTGCGATGCCGAGGCCGCCGGCCAGCGCCGCAGCGAGATCGGACAGGATGTCGGCGTGCAGATTGGTGGCGACGACCGTGTCGATGCTGGCCGGATCGGTGACGAAGCGCGCCGCCATGGCATCGACCAGCATGCGGTCGGTCTTGATATCGGGGTAACCGGCCTTGACCTCCTCGAAGACCTCGTCCCAAAGCACCATGGCGTGGCGCTGCGCATTGGACTTGGTGACGAACGTCAGCTTCTTGCGTGGGCGCTTGCGGGCCTCGTCCAAGGCGAACTTGAGGATGCGGCGCGCGCCTTCACGCGTGATGATGGACACGTCCAGGCCGACGTCGAGTGGCAGCTTCTGGTGAACCCGCCCGCCGGCACCCGAATATTCGCCCTCCGAGTTCTCGCGCACGATCAGCCAGTCGATGTCCTTGGCGGTGACATTGGCGAGCGGTGATTTCAGTCCCGGCAGGACCCGCGTCGGGCGGATGTTGGCGTACTGGTCGAAACCCTGGCAGATGGCAAGGCGCAGCTGCCACAAGCTGATGTGATCCGGGACGCGCGGATCGCCGGCCGAGCCGAAATAGATGGCGTCGAAGGCCTTCAACTCATTGGTGGCGCCCTCGGGCATCATGCGGCCGTGCGCCATGTAGTGGTCGCTGCCCCAGGGGAAGCTCGTGAACGACAGCTCCATGCTGCTGGTGCGCTTCGCGAGGGCGGTCAGCACTTCTTCGCCGGCGGCGATGACTTCCTTGCCGATGCCGTCGCCGGGAATGGCCGCAATACGGTGCCTGCCCATTAATGCAATCCTTGCTCGCCTGAAGGGACGGGCACAGGCTGCATGAAAATCAGCGAAGCGCAATGGCACGTCGGCCTGAGCAGGCAGGCAGACCGGCCAACAAGGCATAGTCAGGCGGCCTTCAAGACGCGCCGATCAGGGTGCACTGCGCATCGTGTTTACGAATACCTGCCGGGTCGAGCCCTTCTGCGCATAGCCGGATGGCCGCTGGCGCGGAGGCTGCGCACGCACATGCGGACGGGCTTGGTTGAGGTTATCCGCAGAAGACGTGCCGTCGGCGTTCGCCTGAGGTGCCACCGGCAGGTCCTGCCCGACCATGGCGCCTGCGCTCATGCGGCCGGCCAGCGGCTCTTCAGTCGTCGAGAGCGCAGACGGCGCCTGCTGCGCCGGCCCGGACGTCGATACGTGCGAGCCGCCTTGCTGCTGGGCGACGACCGCCCGCGGCACGCAGCGTCCGCCATTGGCGACTTGCCCGACGGGGCAGCCGCTCTTGCAGGATTGAGGGTTCTGCGCCTGGAGTAGCGTCAGCAGGACGTAGTCGGGCTGGTCCACGGGCAGGGAGGCATTCATCCGCTGCGTAAACGTCTGCATGGCGTGCCTGGTGTTGCTGTTCCATGCGCCGTGCATTTCACCGTCGTAGCACCCCGCGCGCTTGAGTTCGTACTGGATATCGCGCACGAGCTGTTCGCGGGCCTCGGCGTCGCCGGGCTTCGTGGAGGAGATGCGCTTGGCCGATGCATCGGACGCGATCGGGCGCACAGCAGTGACCTCATCCTTGGTCGCAGCCTTTGGAGCTGGCGCGCGCGTTATCGTTGGCTTGGCGGGAGCCTCGGACGACGGCAGATCGCGCAGTCCGTCATGTCCGCCGGCCACGAGAAGAGGCTGCTTGGAGGAAAAGGTGCGGGCGCCAGTGGCGTCCTGCTTGGCCGCCTGCGCTGCCGGAGCTCTTGATACGTTAACGACGGGAGTTGGCTGTTGGGGGCGAAGCCAGAAAAAGCCGGCCACGGAGATGCAAACGATAGCGAGGACGAAGGCCCGGATACTCATATGCAACTCCACACTCGAGCACGGCCAGCCCACGCAAGTGCATCACCTGCTGACCCCGCTAGCAGAGACGCATGACTGACGTAGTTGGTTCGGCCGAGCCGCAAATAATCCTATAGCGCGGGCAGGGCACGATGAGGTGTCACTACAGCCTCACAGGTTTGTCAGATTGATGTTCTGCTCAATGGCGACATAAGAGATCCGATATCAACCCACTCGAATTTGTGGGTTTGTCACATGGAGCCCCTAGGTGTTGTGGATAACTGGCGCGCCCTGTGGATGAGCAGTGGATACCGTCATGAAAGGCCGGGCATGCAAGTGTGGCTCTCCAGGCGCACCTGACATACAACGCTGGTCTAAGTGCTTAATTGGCATGGGCGAATCATAAACCAATCAGTAACACATCGGGCACGGGGGACACTTGTTCGCGTCTGCTGGCTCCGAAGAGCTTTATCTACAGTCTCATCCAAGCGGCGGTGAGTGATTGTGGAAAAGGCTGCATTGTGACAGGGCGCGCTTCCTTTTCGATTGCTCGTCGGAAAACATCTCGCCCAGCGGTGCCTTAGCTAGCAAAAAGATTCAGGGCTCCCCCGGTACAGGGGGCAATATATGCGACACGTGCTTGGCGCCCTAGGCGTCATTGCCGCCGGAATACTGCTTGCAGTATCCGCGGCGATGAACTGGCGCTTTGGGTTCAGCCTCGGCAAAACCGAGCTGGACGGGCAGATCTACGGCGCCGCAAGCGCCGCAGCCGATTGCTTCAAAGCGCTCGTTCCGTTCTTCTTCTTCGCCGCGCTCAAAAACAAAATGTGGTCGCAGGCTGCCGCTTCCGCGGTCGTCTGGGTCGTCGTCACGTCCTATTCGCTGACGTCGGCATTGGGCCATGCCGCGCTCAACCGTCTCGATACCTCCGGGCATCGCGCGGCTGAGGCTGCAACCTACAAGGACCATCGGTCCGATCTGAAACGTGCAGAGGATCAGGCGAGCTGGATTCCCCAGCACCGCCCGGCCCTCACCGTCCAGAGCGAGATTGACGGGGTCAAGAACCAGCGAGCGTGGACGACGACCGGTGGTTGCACCGAAGTCAACGGTAAGTTCGGCCGCGACTTCTGTCAGAAGTACCACGCGCTCAACGCCGAGCTGGCTTCGGCCAAGCAGTCTGCAGAACTCGGCAGCAAGATCGCCGGCATCAAGGCTGAGCTGGCGAAGTCCGAGGGTGCAAGCGTGATGACGGAAGCGGATCCGCAGGCGGCCGTGCTGGCCAAGCTGAGCGGGCTGCTGTTCCCGAACATCAAGGTCGAAGACGTCCAGACGGCTCTCACGATCTTCGTGGCGCTGCTGCTGGAGGTCGGGTCGGCGTTTGGCATGTACGTCGCCTTTGCCTACTGGAACATCCATGAACGGCGTCAGGTGCTGGCTGTGCAAGCGGCAGCATCCGCGGTTGTGGCAGCAGTTCCGGTGGCAACGGCGCTCATCGCCGAGCCGAAGAAGCCACAGGCCGGAGCCAACGACAACAGGTCGTTGCCGGTCCAGGCACCCAAGATGCTGGTGCCGGAGAACGATGTCGAGCGTTTCTACAAGGAGAGAATTGAAACGGCTGACGCCGGATCAAGCCTGACAGCCAGTGCGCTGTACGAAGACTACTGCATGTGGTGTGAGGAGAATCAGAAAGAACCCCTCGCACTGCCGCGGTTTGGACGTGAGTTCGGTGAGCTTGGCATTCAGAAGGTGAGAATAGCAGGCAGAACGCGCTACACGGGCATCACGCTCAGGTCGGGACTGACACACGAGGAGGATAAGAAATTGACGGCTACGCGGGACAAGGCAGCAGCTTAGATCCTAATGAATTGACTGAAGAGAGGGCCGCGAAAGCGGCCTTCATCTTTTTCAGGGGCGGCTTCGGCCGCCCCTTTTTGTTTGGCGGCGCTTTGGCGGGTTAGAGTCGCGCGGCGGCCCGGGCCACAGCTTCGGCGCGCTCTGCCTGCCGCTTGGAGGCTCCGGCGCGCGCTTTCTCGACAATGGCGGGGCCGGCGCCTTCCGGTGAGCCAGCCGCGAACGGCGGTTGGGGATCGTACTCGATGCCGAGCTGTATGGCTTTGGCGAGGTCTTCGCCGAATGCCTCGGCGGCGACTGTCAGGGCGAAGTCGATGCCGGCTGTCACACCGCCACCCGTAATGACGTTACCGTCGACGACCACGCGCTGCGCGACCGGCGTGGCGCCGAAGGCCTTCAGCATGTCGCGGCTCATCCAATGCGTGGCCGCGCGTTTGCCCTTGAGCAGGCCCGCGGCGCCCAGCACCAGCGCGCCGGTGCATACGGACGTGACATAGCGCGCGCCCGCTGCCTGCCGGCGCAGGAAGGCGAGGGTCTCTTCGTCGTTCAGCAGGGCGTTCATGCCAGGGCCGCCCGGAACGCACACGAGGTCGAACTGCGGGCATGCGGCAAATGTCGTGGTGGGCGTGATCTGCATGCCGCCATTGGCCGTGACGGGATCGAGCGATTTCCACACGAGATGCACCTCGGCCTCGGGGAGCTTCGTGAAGACCTCGTAGGGCCCGGTCATATCGAGCTGCGTGATATCGGGAAACAGCAGAAGGCCAATGCGAAAGGACATGGTACACACCTCTTGATCGCGGGGCTGACGAGGCCACAGTATCCCGCTTTTCCGCAAGCGACGAGGGACAAGGTTCATGGCGGCAGCGCTCGACATCATCCGGCGGGAGACACGGGCTCTCGTGTTCGATCTCTACGGGACCGTGGTCGATATGCAGTCGGGGCTGACAGAGGCGGTGACGCCGTTCCTCGCGAAAAAGGGCTGGACCGGAAATCCATCGAGCTTCGTGACGTGGTGGCGGCGCACGCACTTCGAGGACAGCATGATCGACGCGCTGCTGGACCGCGGCCACACGCCGTACCGGCAGGTCGGCCATCGCGCGGTGTCGCAGGTGATGGATCGATGCCGCATCGAGCACACGCAGCAGGACGTGCAGTGGCTGGTCTCGCAGATCGAGACGCTGAAGCCGTTTCCCGACGTGATCGCGGCGCTGGGGCGTCTGCATGCGCGCTACAAGCTGGTGATCCTGTCGAACGGCGACCGCGACATGCTGGAGGCGGCCCGGCCGCACATCGGCTTTCCCTTCGACCGCATCATCTCGGTGCAGGAGGCCGGCTACTTCAAGCCGCACTTCAAGACCTATGCGACGGCGGAAAAGATCATCAACGCCGAGTGGCCGCACATCGAGCGGTCAAGTTGCCTGTTTGTGGCCAATCACGCGTTCGACTGCATCGGCGCCAAGTCGCACGGCTTCCGCGCCGCCTTCATCGACCGGCGCAAGCGGCCGTTCGGGCAGACGCCGCTGCAGCCGGATTTGAGCCTTGTGGACTTCAAGAGTCTTGCCGATGCGCTGGTGCCGTGACCGGTAAGACGCACATTCTCTGACAAGGAAAATCCGACATGGCCCAGTTGCCGCCTGCCGCACCCGGAATGACTTATGCTGAGATCGATACGCCGGCGCTGGTGATCGATCTCGATGCCTTCGAGCGCAATTTGAAACGGATGGCGGATGCCGTGTCGAAAGCGGGCGTGCGCCTGCGTCCGCACGCCAAGACGCACAAGTCGCCTGTGATCGGGCTGAAGCAGATGGCGCTGGGCGCCGTCGGGCTCTGCTGCCAGAAGGTGTCGGAAGCGGAGGCGATGGTGCTCGGCGGCGTGCCCGACGTGTACGTGTCGAACGAGGTGGTGGGGCGGCGCAAGCTCGATCGCCTGGCCGCGCTGGCGCGGCAGGCGCGGGTCATGGTGGCGGTCGACAACGAGGCCGCGATCGCGCCGCTTGCCGAGGCGGCCGCGCGTCATGGTGCGCAAGTGCGCGTACTGGTCGAGATCAATGTCGGTGCCAACCGCTGCGGCGTGGAGCCAGGTGAGCCTGCTGTTCAACTGGCTCGGGCTGTTGCCCGGGAGAAGAACCTGAAGTTTGCCGGCCTCCAGGCCTACCAGGGGCGCGCGCAGCACTTGCGCACGATCGAGGAGCGCAAGGCGGCTATCGCCGATGCGGTCGAGCGCACGGGCAGGACGGTGACCCTGCTCAAAGAGGCTGGCCTGTCGTGCGATGTTGTGGGCGGGGCGGGCACCGGCACGTACGAGCTGGAGTCGGCGAGCGGCGTCTACAACGAGCTGCAGGCGGGCTCCTACATTTTCATGGATGCCGACTACGCCCGCAACAAAAAGGCGGACGGCAGCCGGTTCGACACGTTCGAGCATGCGCTGTTCGTGCTGGCGTCAGTCATGAGCACGCCGATCCCGGAGCGGGCGGTGATCGATGGGGGCCTGAAGACGTTTTCATTCGATACCGGCGTTCCCGAGGTGCGGGGCCTTGCCGGCGCTCTCTACGAGCGCCCGTCAGACGAGCATGGGAACCTGAATTTGACCGCTTGCAACGAACGCCCGGGGCTGGGGGACAGGATCCTGCTCATTCCCGGCCATTGCGATCCGACCGTCAACCTGCACGACTGGTACATCGGCGTGCGCGGCCTGGACACGGCCGAGGCGCGAGTGGAGTCGGTCTGGCCGGTGGCAGCCCGTGGCGCTCTGTTCTGATAACGTTCCTATACCGATAACATTACAGCCGACGCGCCGCCATTGTAGCGTCACGCCGTGCCCCCATATGTGCGGCGATGCTGACTCCGTGGGAGGATCGACATGACACCCGAAGAACGTGATCTGATTGGCGGCCTGTTCGAGCGCATGCGCGGGATGGGTTTCATCGACAAGGATCGCGAGGCCGAGGATTTCATTGCCCGGTCCGTCCGGCAGACGCCGGATGCTGCTTACATGCTGGTGCAATCCGTTCTGGTTCAGGAAAACGCCCTGCAGCAGGCAGGAGACCGCATTGAGGAGCTCGAGGACCGGGTGCGGGAGCTGGAGCGCGGCCAGCCGAGGGCTGCTGCGGCACAGGGCGGCGGAAGCTTCCTCGGCGGGTTGTTCGGCGGCCGTGGTCAAGACGCGCAGCGCAGCAGCAGCGTGCCGCCGGTCGGCTCGCGGCGCGAGCAGTCACGATACGACGAGCCACAAGGTGGTGGTTCGCCCTGGGGCCAGCAGCGTGCAGGCGCCTTCGGTCAGGGTGCTCCTATGCAGCAGGCTGGCGGCGGTGGCGGGTTCCTCAAGGGCGCCATGACAACGGCGGCCGGTGTGGCCGGCGGCATGCTGCTGGCGAACAGCATTAGCGGCATGATGGGCGGCAAAGAAAGCGGCAAGGCCCAGGCTGCCGAGGCTAGTCCCAAGGCTGAGGAAAGCTCGCCCTACGAGGTGAACCAGAAACCTGAGCAGGCGTCGCACTATCAGGACGCGAACGACAACGACCCCGGCAATTCCGGTGACAGCTCGTGGGGCGATGGCGGCGGTGGCGATCTCGACATCTGATCCTGCTCCGACCTGAAACGACAAGGGCGGGTCACCAGACGCGCCCTTTGCATTGCGACGGGCGGTAGCTGCCGAAAAACAGCTTCACGTGAGTCAAACTGTGATCGAACGTCGGACTGTACTTTTTGCCTGGAGCGGTGCGCACGGTCGCGTAGGCGTCGATAAGTTGGCCAACCGTGAACGTTGCCGGTGGAGGCGGGTTGGTGATGCTTGCGACAATGGCAGGCATCCTGAGGTGCGCCTCTGCTTCATCGATGGTGCCGCAGCCTCGCCGTTTGACCTTGCGGTCCTTCGGACACGTCCACTGGACGTTCCAGTTTCCGCGTGAATCGCGGGCCAGATAGACGTGCTGGACAACGTGCGCGCCGTCCCATGGGAGGCTCCGGTGTCACGTTATACGCGCTCAAAGCGCACCGGCCGCCTACTTCCTGATCATTTAAATTGCCACGGCACAAAATGCGCTGATTAAATGCGCAGAAGTCCAATAGGCAGTTATCTTTGTGTATCAGTGCTTTGGTGGTGGTGGGCACGACAGGGATCGAACCTGTGACCCCTCCCGTGTGAAGGGAGTGCTCTACCGCTGAGCTACGCGCCCGGTCCATTAGAGCAGGATTGCTTCCAAGCGAAACGATCGCGCTCTGGCAGGCGCCTCTTATGGTGGCGTCTGCCTGGGGCTGTCAAGCGTGCGGGCTGGCGCCGGTCAGCCGGTGCGGGCGAAGCGCCCGACCACGGGATAGCCGGGATCGGTGAAGCCCGGAGTCGAGGGATGGCCCGGCGGCACGAAGTTGTTCACCAGCTTTTCGTCTTCCGCGGTCCAGACGTAGTCGAGGGCGCCGAAGTAACCGGCCCACTGCTCGAAGGTGCGCGGTCCCGCGATGACCGAGGTAATGGCGTCGTTGTTCAGGATCCAGGCGACGGCGAAGTTCGGCAGCGTCACGCCCTTTTTCTCCGCGTGGGCCTTGAGCTTCTGCGCAATCTCCAGGGATTCGGGCCGCCACTCTGTTTCCATCATGCGCTTGTCACTGCGGCCGGCACGCGTGTCGGGCGGGGCATTGCTGCCGGGCTGGTACTTGCCGGAGAGCACGCCGCGGGCGAGCGGACTGTAGGGGGCGACGCCGAGCCCGGCGGCGCGGGCCGCAGGGAAGACTTCCACCTCGGGCATGCGGTTCATCAAATTGTAGCAGGGCTGCAGCACCACGGGGTGCGGAGCGCCGGCGTTCTGGCAAGCCATGGTGATTGTCGGGATGTGCCAGGCGCGCACGTTGGAGACACCCCAGTAGCGCAGCTTGCCGGCGCGGATCAGGTCGCCGAACGTGCTGGCGACGTCCTCCCACGACACCGCGGGATCGACCCGATGGGTGTAGTGGATGTCGATGTGGTCGAGGCCGAGGCGCTTGAGCGAGGCATCGACGGCCGCGACCATGTGCCGGCGCGACAGGCCGCGATCGTTGGGGTGGGAGCTTGTGGGCTGCGCCAGCTTACTCGCCAGCACCCAATGGTCGCGCTTGGCCTTGATGATCCGGCCGACCACCTCCTCGGACCGGCCCTTGGCGTAAACATTGGCCGTATCAATGAAATTGACCCCGCTGTCGGTGGCGTGGTCGGCGATGCGCTGGGCTTCCGCCTCAGGCGTTTCGGCACCGAAGGTCAATGTGCCCAGGCACAACTCCGAGACCTTGAGCCCGCTGCGGCCGAGCGTGCGCATCTTCATTTGAGCCATGATGTGCCTCTTTGGTCTGGTGGATTGCCGCCGCGATGGAACTACACGGCGCGTTTGATGAGAAAACGGTAGACGCCGGCCGCTTCGCTCTGCTCGAGGAGCTCGTGTGTCGTCTGGCGGCAGAAGGCCTGAAAGTCGGCGACGGCGCCGAAGTCGGTGGCCAGTACTTCGAGCGTGGCGCCGACGGGAATGTCCTGAATAGCCTTCTTGAGCTTCAAAATCGGCAGGGGACAGTTCAAACCCTTGGTGTCGAGCGTCTTGTCGGCCATTCGGACCCTTCTCCAGGATTTCATGTCATGAAGCTAGCATACGCGACCAGCCAGGTGCGTCGAGCGCGTGCAACTTTGCCGTTAGGGGACCGGCGGTTCAAACTTTGCCGTCACGCTTGCCGTCGGGTGCCGGGCGTTGCAGCATCCGCCCGCCCGGGTGATTCCGGCGTGGACAACGGTCAGGTTTCGGCCCGGCCGACGCGCCGGGTGGACCCGCGCGATTGGGGGATGGATGGCTGAGGACGGCCAACACGGACGCACCTTCACGTTCGGTCTCGAGCGTCTCGGCCTGCTGGCGCTCAAGTCGCCCATCGTTTCGGCCATCCTGATTGTCATCCTCTGCGCTGTGGCAGTGCTCGGCCTGCTGCGTCTCAAGGTCGACGACTCCCTGTCGGAGCTGTTTCGCACCGACACGGCTGAATTCCGGCAATACGAGGCCATCGACCGCCGCTTTCCCTCCAGCGAGTACGACATCCTGGTGGTGGTGGAGGGCAAGGACCTGCTGAAGAAGCCTCAGCTCGATGCCTTCAGCCACATGGTCATCGACCTGCAGCTCGCCGACGGCGTCAACGGCCTGGTGTCCATGTTGTCCGCGCGCGGCAAGCCGGACGCAACAGGCTACGCGCCTCCGTTGGTGCCGGAACCGCTGCCCGAGGGGGCGGCCTACGACGAGGTCGTCCGCCAGCTGCTCGACAACGAGATCGTCAAAGGCAAATTCCTGTCGCCGGACGGCACGCTTGCGCTCGCCGTCATCGCGCTGGATCGCGGCTATGTGCAGGAAAAGGGCCCGAAGCTCGCCATCGGCGACATCAAGACGACGGCGGAGACGGCGCTCGCCGGAACGGGCCTCAAGCTGCAGCTCACCGGCGCGCCGATAATACAACTTGAGATCCGCAACGCGGTGGAGCGCGACCAGATCGTCTACAACGGCCTGGGGCTGCTGTTCGGTGCGATCATCGCGGTGGTATTCTTCCGCCGCGTGTCGCTGATGCTGGCTGCGGCTCTGCCGCCCGTGCTCGCCGTGCTGTGGTCGCTCGGCATGCTGGGATGGCTCGATTTTCGCCTCAACCTGTTCCTCAACGTCATGACGCCGCTCGTCATGGTGATGGGCTTTGCCGACAGCATGCAGGTGGTGTCGGCGATCCGCATCCGCTTGCGCGAGGGCGACAACCGCTTCCAGGCCGTGAACTTCGCGGTACGCGTGGTGGGGCCGGCCTGTGTGCTGGCGCACGGCACGGCGCTGCTGTCGTTCGGGGCGCTGCTGTTCTCGCAATCGGGGCTGATCCGCACATTTGGCATGGCGGGTGTGCTCTCCACCATCGTGTCGTTCGTCGCCGTGATCCTCGTGCTGCCGGTGCTGGCGGTGCTGTTCATCCGCAACGAAGCGGCTCTCGCCAAGGCGCGCACGCCGGGCGACGCACTGATGGACAGCCTGGGCGAGTTCGTGGGCTGGGTGGTCGACCGGGTCGTGCACCGGCCGGTGCTGACGACGCTCATTGCCTTCGTCTCCTTCGTGCTGTGCGGCCTCGCCTATCTGCAGCTCGAGCCGCGCTACCGGCTCGCCGACCAGGTGCCTGACCGCGAACAGGCGTTGGCCGCGACAGGCCGGCTCGACGAGAAGCTGACCGGCGCCAGCCCGGTGCACATCATGATCGAGTGGAAGAACGGCGAGCCGCTGTTTTCCGCGCGACCGCTGGAGGTGATCGGCAAGGCGCATGAGGTGCTCGAGAAGACGGCGGGGCTCGGTAACGTGTGGTCGCTCGAGAGCCTGAGGCGCTGGCTGCGCGAGGCGGGCGATGACCGCATCGAGACGGTGAAGAAGTATGTCGGCATCCTGCCCGAGCATCTCGTGCAGCGGTTCATCGCCAAGGAGCAGGATGCGGTGCTGGTGACGGGCCGGCTCCCCGATGTGGACTCGAGCCGCATCCTCCCGGTGGTGGAAAAGATCGACCATGCGCTGGACGATGTGCGCAAGGCCTATCCAGAGTTCAGCATCTCCGTGACGGGGTTGCCCGCCATCGCCGCGCGCAACAGCGCGCGCATGATCGGACAGCTCAACGAGGCACTGCCGATCTGCGTCGCCTTCGCGGCGGTGCTGCTGGGTTTGGCGTTCCGCTCCGCCTTCGTGTCGTTCGTGAGCCTGCTGCCGGGCCTGTTTCCGGTGGTGGCCTCGGGGGCCATCCTTTGGGCCATGGGGGAGGGGCTGGAATTCTCCTCAGTCGTCGCCCTGCTGGTGGTGTTCGGCCTTGCCATCGACGCGCTCATTCACTTCTTCAACCGCCTGAGCATCGAGGAGCGGCATGAGAGCCGGCCAGATGTCGCCATCCGGCGGGCGCGCGTGCTCGTCGGGCCGGCCATCATCCTGACGACGATCGTTCTCGCGTTCGGGCTGGGCGTCACTGTGTTCTCAGACCTGCCGTCGCTGCGCACATTCGGGTTCGTGTGTGGAACGACGTTGCTGGCTTCCCTGGTGGCGGATCTCGTGTTCCTGCCAGCCCTCATCATGCTGGTACGGCAGGTGTGGCCATCGCGCCATCAGACAAGCGAAACAGCCGCGGCGGATCGCCCTTCCGTGGGCTAAAGCGGGCGCCCGCGCTTGTGGCCCGCCATCAGGGTCAGTAGTGTCGCGACGACGAGGAATCGATGGGGACGGGCATGCCAGATTTCCAGAGGTTTTATCAGTTCGCCAACATGATCAAGGGCTATGCGCTCGCCGTCGGTGTGGCGGTCGCGATCGGCTTCGTGTGGTCGTGGTGGGTGCACCGCCAGCGTGAGCATGCGGAGGAGCGAGGTGCGAGGGCGCGCGCAGCGTTCCAGCGGCATCTGCACCAGGCCTTGCTGCATCCGGAGCTGGCCGAACCCGTGCTGGGCGGTCCCGCCGAGATGGTGCGCTACAAGCTGTTCGTCGCAAACCTACTGGCGATCGCCGATGAGGTCCTCATTCTGTCGCCGACGGCTGCCTGGCGCGAAACGCTGATACGTCAGCTCGTGCCGCACAGGTCGCTGCTGGTGAGCCGGGAGTTCCGCGACGGCACATATCGCGATTGCACGCCCGACGTTCGCGCGCTGATCGATCGCGTTGCCGACAATGGTGCGTCGGCCCGCGTCATGACCTATCCGGACGCCACCGGCCGCGGGGTCGAGCCGCTGCGACAATCCGGTTCCCGTGCAAACACCGGTTGAGGTAAATCCCCGAACGATGTAGACGCTCTGGCAGGGTGTGTGGGTTCCGGGCGCCCCTCGTACGCGGGTGGGGCGTGCCGGGAATGGAAGTCCTGCGTGAAGCATGACGGGGCGACGCAAGCGACCAGCCTCTCGCTTGGCCGGCGTGCGTCGTCGCGGGATGTCATCAAGGTCCGGGAATGCCGAAGAAACTGATCATTGATGGCGGCGAAATTGAGGTTGAAGACGGCATTACGCTGATCCAGGCATGCGAGCAGGCCGGGGTCGAGATCCCCCGCTTCTGCTACCACGAGCGCCTGTCGATCGCCGGCAACTGCCGCATGTGCCTGGTTGAGGTGCAGGGCATGCCGAAGCCCATCGCCTCCTGCGCCATGGGCGTCAACGATCTGCCGCCCAACAAGGACGGAAGCCCTAAGGTCATCAACACGCGCACGCCGATGGTGAGGAAGGCGCGAGAAGGCGTGATGGAATTCCTGCTCATCAATCATCCGCTCGACTGCCCGATCTGCGACCAGGGCGGCGAGTGCGATCTGCAGGACCAGGCCATGGCCTATGGCGTCGGCGGATCGCGCTACGAGGAGAACAAGCGGGCGGTCGAGGAGAAGTATCTCGGGCCGCTCATCAAGACGTTCATGACCCGCTGCATCCAGTGCACGCGGTGCGTGCGCTTCGTTACGGAAGTGGCGGGTGTCGAGGAGTTGGGCGCCATTGGCCGCGGCGAGGACATGGAGATCACCACCTACCTCGAGCGCGGCATGCTGTCGGAACTGTCGGCCAACGTCAGCGATTTGTGTCCGGTCGGAGCGCTCACGCACCGGCCGTGGTCCTACATCTATCGCCCATGGGAGCTGCGCAAGACCGAGTCGATAGACGTGATGGACGCCATGGGGGCGTCGATCCGGGTCGACTCGCGCGGGCGCGAGGTGCTGCGCATCCTGCCGCGCAACAACGACGCCGTGAACGAGGAGTGGATTACCGACAAGACGCGGTTCATCGCCGATGGTTTGAGGACGCAGCGGCTCGACCGGCCGTATGTCCGCGACAATGGCAAGCTCGTGCCCGTGAGCTGGGATGCGGCGCTGAAGGTCGTGGCCGAGAAGCTGGCGATCACGCTGCCCGGGGAGATGGGTGCGATTGCGGGCGATCTCGCCGGCGCCGAGGAGATGTTCGCGCTCAAGGACCTGCTCGGCCGCCGGGGTGTGGTCAATCTCGATTGCCGGCAGGACGGCGCCAAGCTCGATCCGTCGCTGGGTCGCGGCAGTTATCTCTTCAACACCACGATCGCGGGCCTCGAGCAGGCCGACGCTATCCTCCTCATCGGAACCAATCCGCGGCTGGAAGCGCCGGTGCTCAACACACGCATCCTGAAGCGCTGGCGCCAGGGTGGCCTTGCTGTTGGCATCATCGGCGAAAAGGCGGACCTCGGCTACGCGGCGGACTATCTGGGCGCGGGGCCGCAGACCCTCAAGGATGTAGCCGACGGCAAACATCCGTTTGCGGCCGTGCTGCGTGAGGCCAAACGGCCGGTTGTCATCGTCGGGGCGAGTATGGCGGCCCGGACGGATGGCACGGCCGTGCTGGCGCTGGCGGCGCGGATCGCGCAGACGGCCGGCAAGGACAAGGATGCCGACTGGAGCGTGTTCAATATCCTGCACACAGCGGCGTCGCGTGTGGCGGGTCTGGATTTGGGCTTCGTGCCCGGTCCCAAGGGCCTCGATACGGCCGGGATCATCAGTGCGGCGGGCGCGGGTGCCGTGAGCCTCGTATGGCTGCTCGGCGCGGACGAGATCGACACCGCGAAGCTTGGCGGGGCGTTTGTCATCTATCAGGGCAGCCACGGTGATGCGGGCGCACATCGCGCCGATGTCATCCTGCCGGGCGCGGCTTACACGGAGAAAAGCGCCACGTACGTCAACTTCGAAGGGCGGGCGCAGACGACGGCCAAGGCCGTGTTCCCGCCCGGCGAAGCCAAGGAGGATTGGACGATCCCGCGCGCCATCTCCGGCGTGCTGGCAAGCCCGTTGCCGTACGATACCTTGCCGGCCTTGCGTGCCACCATGTACAAGGTGGCGCCGATGCTGGCGCGTTTGGAGCAGCTGGACCAAGCCGCCGGCGGCATCGACGCCCTAGTCGCGCGCGGCGGACCGGTCGGCACGGAGCCGTTTGCGTCCTCAATCCGCGATTTCTACCCGACCAATCCGATTGCGCGCGCCTCTGCCGTGATGGCCGAGATGAGCGCACTGAAGAAGAGCTTCGAGCAGGGAGCCACCGGAACGCATGGATAGCGCCTGGTCTTGGCTCGACGTCTTGTTCGCTTATCTGGCCCCGCTGCTGCCGTTGCTGGTAATGGTGGGTTGGAGTGTGCTGCTGCTCACGCTGCTGCTGGTCATCATCGCCTTCCTGCTGCTGCTCGACCGCAAGGTCTGGGCGGCCGTGCAGATGCGGCGCGGCCCCAATGTGGTCGGGCCGTTCGGCCTGCTGCAGTCGTTTGCCGACCTTTTGAAGTTCGTTCTGAAGGAGCCGGTGATCCCGTCCGGCGCGGACAAGGGTGTGTTCCTGCTTGCGCCGCTCGTGACGGCGGTGCTCGCCCTGGCGGCATGGGCCGTGATCCCGGTCTCGGAGAACAGCTGGGGCAAATGGGTGATCTCCGACCTGAACGTCGGCATCCTGTATCTGTTCGCCATCTCCTCGCTCGGCGTCTACGGCGTCATCATGGGCGGGTGGGCATCGAACTCGAAATATCCGTTCCTTGGATCGCTCAGGTCGGCGGCGCAGATGGTGTCCTACGAGGTCTCGATCGGCTTCGTCATCATCACGGTGCTGCTGTGCGTGGGCTCGCTCAACATGAGCGACATCGTCAACGCACAGAAGGTGGGGATCGGCACCAAGCTCGGCCTGCCCAACTCGATGCTGGACTGGTACTGGCTGCCGCTGCTGCCCATGTTCGTGGTGTTCTTCATCTCGGCATTGGCGGAGACGAACCGGCCGCCGTTCGATCTGGTGGAGGCGGAGTCGGAACTCGTGGCCGGCTTCATGGTGGAGTACTCCTCCACGCCCTACCTGCTGTTCATGCTCGGCGAGTACGTGGCCATCGTCACGATGTGCGCGCTGACGACGATCCTGTTCCTGGGAGGCTGGCTGCCGCCGTTCGACGTGGCGCCGTTCAACTGGTTCCCTGGCGTCTTCTGGTTTCTCGCCAAGGTCGTCCTGGTGTTTTTCATGTTCGCCATGGTGAAGGCGATGGTCCCGCGCTACCGCTACGATCAGCTCATGCGGCTCGGCTGGAAGGTGTTTCTGCCGCTGTCGCTGCTCATGGTGGTGGTGGTTGCGGGCGTGCTTCAGTACGGCGTGTACGCGCAGTAAGGGATTGCTCATGGCAGCCTTGGGTCAGGCCGTTAAATCACTCTTCCTTGCCGAGTTCGTCGGGGCGTTCTTCCTGACGATGCGCTACTTCTTCGCGCCGAAGAAGACGCTCAATTATCCGTTCGAGAAGGGCCCCTTGAGCCCGCGCTTCCGTGGCGAGCATGTGCTCAGGCGCTACCCCAACGGCGAGGAGCGCTGCATTGCCTGCAAGCTGTGCGAGGCGATCTGCCCGGCGCAGGCCATTACGATCGAGGCGGGCCCGCGGCGCAACGACGGCACGCGCCGCACCACGCGCTACGACATCGACATGGTGAAGTGCATCTACTGCGGGCTGTGCCAGGAGGCGTGCCCAGTGGATGCCATCGTCGAGGGGCCGAACTTCGAGTTTGCGACGGAGACGCGCGAGGAGCTGTACTACGACAAGGAGCGGCTGCTCGCGAACGGCGACCGCTGGGAGCGCGAGATCGCCAAGAACATGGCGCTCGATGCGCCGTATCGCTGAGGGCGGCCGGGGAACGACGCGATGACGCTCACGCCGCTTTTCTTCTACCTGTTTGCCTTCGTGACCGTGGCGTCAGGCTTCATGGTCATTACCGCGCGCAATCCCGTGCATGCGGTGCTCTGGCTTATCCTCGCGTTCTTCAATGCCGCGGGCCTGTTCATCCTGCTCGGCGCCGAATTCCTCGCCATGATCCTGGTGGTGGTCTACGTCGGTGCAGTGGCCGTGCTGTTCCTGTTCGTCGTCATGATGCTCGATGTCGACTTCGCGGAGCTGCGCGCGGGCTTCATCCGCAACGCGCCGCTCGGGGCCATCGTCGGCATCATCCTGCTGATCGAGCTGATCATGGTGGTCGGCTTCCGTCTCGCCGGTCCGCTGTCCACGGCCGTCTCATCGCCGATGCCGGCCGCGGGTTCCGCCGTCACCAACACCGAGGCGCTCGGGCGCATCCTCTACACCAAGTACATCCTCCTGTTTCAGGGCGCGGGTCTGATCTTGCTGGTCGCCATGATCGGCGCCATCGTCCTGACGCTGCGGCACAAGGAAGGCGTGAAGCGCCAGTCGATCGCCGCGCAGAACGCCCGTACGCCCGCCGCTGCCATGCACACGGTGAAGGTCGCGTCCGGCACGTCGATCGTTCCGGAGCGCTGAGCCAGATGCCGAACCCTTCGAGAGACGTGCCGCGATGACGATCGGACTGAGCCATTATCTGACCGTCGGGGCCGTGCTGTTCACGCTCGGCATCTTCGGCATCTTCCTCAACCGCAAGAACGTCATCGTCATATTGATGTCGATCGAGCTGATGCTCCTGGCCGTGAATATCAATCTCGTGGCGTTCTCACATTTCCTGGGCGATCTCGTGGGGCAGGTGTTCGCGCTGTTCGTGCTGACGGTGGCCGCGGGCGAGGCGGCCATCGGGCTCGCCATCGTCGTCGTGTACTTCCGGAACCGCGGCTCCATCGCGGTCGAGGACATCAATATGATGAAGGGCTAGAGCAGGCCGATGATTTATCAAGCCATCGTCTTCCTGCCGATCCTGGGCGCGCTCATCGCCGGCTTCTTCGGCCGGTTCATGGGGCCGCGGCCGGCGGAGCTCGTGACGTCCGGATTTCTCGTCGTCACGGCCATTCTGTCCTGGATCGCGTTCTGGCAGGTCGGCATCGGGCACGAGACCACCAAGATCAACCTACTGCGCTGGGTCACGTCGGGGGATCTCGACGTGTCGTGGTCGATCCGCGTCGACACGCTGACGGCCGTGATGCTGGTGGTCGTGACGACGGTGTCGGCGATCGTGCACGTCTACTCCATCGGCTACATGCACGAGGATCCGCATCGTCCGCGCTTCTTCGCCTTTCTCTCGCTCTTCACCTTCGCCATGCTGATGCTGGTGACGGCGGACAATTTCCTGCAACTTTTCTTCGGTTGGGAAGGCGTGGGCCTCGCATCCTATCTGCTGATCGGGTTCTGGTATCACGAGCCCGAGGCCAACGCGGCGGCCATCAAGGCGTTCATCGTCAATCGCATCGGCGATTTCGGGTTTGCGCTCGGCATCTTCGGGATATTTGCCATCTTCAACACCATCAGCTTCGATCGCGTGTTTGCGGATGCGCCGGCCATGGCCGGCAAGTCGATGGAGTTTCTGGGCTACCAGGTCGATATCCTGACCTGCCTCTGTCTGCTGCTGTTCGTCGGCGCCATGGGCAAGTCGGCGCAGTTCCTGCTGCACACGTGGCTTCCGGACGCCATGGAAGGCCCGACGCCGGTGTCCGCCCTCATCCATGCGGCGACCATGGTGACGGCCGGCGTGTTCATGGTAGCGCGCCTGTCGCCGCTGTTCGAATATGCGCCGTTCGCCTTGCAGGTCGTGACGCTGGTGGGCGCTGTGACGGCATTCTTTGCCGCCACCGTCGGTCTCGTGCAGAACGACATAAAGCGCGTGGTCGCCTATTCGACGTGCTCGCAGCTCGGCTACATGTTCGTCGCGTGCGGTGTCGGCGCGTATGGTGCTGGCATCTTTCACCTCTTCACGCATGCGTTCTTCAAGGCGCTGCTGTTCCTGGGCTCGGGCTCGGTCATCCACGCGATGCATCACGAGCAGGACATGCGCAACATGGGCGGCCTCAAGGACAAGATCGTCCTCACCTACGCCATGATGCTGATCGGCACCTTGTCACTCACGGGCGTCGGCATTCCGCATCTGGCGGGCTTCGCCGGCTTCCATTCCAAGGACGCCATCATCGAGGCCTCATACGCCGCGCACACGCCGGGCAACTACGCGTTCTGGTTGCTGGTGGTCGCGGCCTTCATGACGTCGTTCTATTCCTGGCGCCTGATCCACCTGACGTTCCATGGACAGAGCCGCGCGGACCACCACACCTACGACCACGCGCATGAAAGCCCGCCGGTGATGATGGTGCCGCTCTATGTGCTGGCGATCGGATCGGTGCTGGCCGGCGTGGTGTTCTCGTCGCTGTTCATCGGCGGCGGCTACAAGGAGTTCTGGGTCAAGGCGCTGGTGGAAGGCCCGCACAATCACATCATGCATGCGATGCACGAGGTGCCCGAGTGGGTCTACTGGGCGCCGTTCGTGGCCATGCTGGCGGGCTTTGGCCTCGCCTGGCTCTACTACATCCAGGCGCCGTGGCTGCCGGATGCGACCGCAAAGGCGTTCCGGCCGCTGTACCTGTTCCTGCTCAATAAATGGTATTTCGACGAGCTGTACGAGTGGCTGTTCGTGCGGCCGGCGATGGCCATCGGGCGCACGCTGTGGAAGCGCGGTGACGGCGCCGCTATCGACGGCATCATCGACGGCACGGCGGGCGGCGTGACCCAGGTGACGCAGCGTGTGGTGCGGCTGCAGTCCGGCTATGTCTATCACTACGCCTTCGCCATGCTGATCGGGCTGGCAGCGCTGGTCACGTGGTTCATGTTCGGCGGCGGAGGCGTGCGATGACCCTCGCCGGCGGCAACCTGCTTTCGCTCGTCACGTTCCTGCCTTCGATCGCGGCGCTCATCATCGCGTTCCAGAATGCGGAGGCGAAGAACAACGCCCGCTGGATCGCGCTCTGGGGAACGCTGATCACCTTCCTGGTGTCGCTGCTGATCTGGTGGAATTTCGACACGTCGAACTCCGGATTCCAGTTCGTCGAGGAACGGGCCTGGCTCGGGCCCATCAAGTACAAGATGGGCGTCGACGGCATCTCCATGCTGTTCGTGATTCTGACGACGTTCCTGATGCCGCTGTGCATCCTGGCGAGCTGGGAGTCCGTCGAGGAGCGCGTCAAGGAATACATGATCGCGTTCCTGCTGCTCGAGACGCTGATGATCGGCGTCTTCTGCGCGCTCGATATCGTGCTGTTCGATCTGTTCTTCGAGGGCGGCCTCATCCCGATGTTCCTCATCATCGGTGTGTGGGGCGGGCCGCGCCGCGTGTACGCGAGCTTCAAATTCTTCCTCTATACGCTGCTCGGCAGCGTGCTGATGCTTCTGGCCATCATGATGATGTACTGGCACTCGGGCACGACCGACATCCCGACGCTGATGACGACATCGTTCCCCGCCGGCATGCAGTGGTGGCTGTGGATCGCGTTCTTCGCCTCCTTCGCGGTTAAGATGCCGATGTGGCCTGTGCACACGTGGCTGCCCGACGCGCACGTCGAGGCGCCGACGGCAGGTTCCGTGATCCTCGCGGCCATCCTGCTGAAGATGGGCGGCTACGGCTTCCTGCGCTTCTCAGTGCCGATGTTCCCGCTGGCGAGCCAGGAGCTCGCGCCCTTCGTGTTCGTGCTGTCGGTGGTGGCGATCATCTACACCTCGCTCGTGGCGCTGGCGCAGGAGGACTTGAAGAAGCTGATCGCCTACTCGTCCGTGGCGCATATGGGTTACGTGACGATGGGCATTTTCACGTTCACGAACCAGGGGGTCGACGGCGCCATCTTCCAGATGCTGTCGCACGGCATCGTGTCGGCGGCGCTGTTCCTGTGCGTGGGCGTCGTCTACGACCGCATGCACACGCGCCAAATCGATGCCTACGGCGGGCTCGTCAACCGCATGCCGGTGTACGCCTTCTGCTTCATGATCTTCACGATGGCCAATGTCGGGCTGCCGGGCACGAGCGGGTTCATCGGCGAGTTCCTGACGCTGATCGGCGCGTTCAAGGTCAACACGTGGCTGGCGTTGTTCGCTACCAGCGGCGTCGTGCTGTCGGCGGCCTATGCGCTCTGGCTTTACCGGCGCGTGATGTTCGGCGTGCTGGAGAAGCCGAGTCTCAGAGCCATCGCCGATATGGGACCGCGCGAGATTGCGGTCATGGCACCACTCGTCATTCTGACGATCTTCTTCGGCTTCTACCCGGCGCCCATTCTCGATGTCACGGCGACGTCGGTGAAGAAGCTGGTTGCCAACTATGAGGCCGCCGTGAAGACGGCGAAACAGGCCGCTGCGCCGGCGCGCTGAGGCAGGGAACGCACGTGATGATAGACCTTGGCGGCTTTGCTCCTCTCCTGCCCGAGATCATCCTCGCGGTCGCGGCCATGGCCGTGCTCATGTACGGCGTCTTTACGCCCGAGACCGAGGCCAACGCCCAGACGGCAGGATGGCTCTCGGTCGCAGTGCTGGTTGTCGCCATGCTGGCCGTCATGTGGCAGCCGCACGATGGCGCCTTTTTCGAAGGCACCTTTGTCGTCGATTCCTTTGCGCGCTTCATGAAGGTGCTGATGTTGATCGGCGGCGCCGCCACACTGGTGCTGGCCTTCAACGAATTCAGCGATCGCAAGACGCTCAAGTTCGAGTATCCCGTCCTCATCCTGCTGGCGACCACCGGCATGATGACGATGATCTCGGCCGGCGATCTCATCACGCTTTACCTGGGACTGGAGCTGCAGAGCCTCGCGCTCTATGTGGTTGCCGCCTTCCGCCGCGACGACGTGCGGTCGAGCGAAGCGGGGCTGAAATACTTTGTGCTGGGTGCGCTGTCGTCGGGCATGCTGTTGTACGGTGCCTCCCTGATCTACGGCTTTGCCGGCTCGACCGGGTTTGCAGCGATCGCCAAGGCTGCGGCGGCACCCGGCGCTGCTCAGAACCTGCTGCTGATCTTCGGCCTCGTATTTTTGCTCGTTGGCATCGCGTTCAAGATCTCGGCGGTGCCCTTCCATATGTGGACGCCCGACGTCTACGAAGGCGCGCCGACACCGGTAACGGCGTTTTTCGCTGCCGCGCCCAAGGTCGCGGCGATGGCATTGCTGGTGCGGGTGTCCGTGACCGCCTTTCCTGGCATCAAGCCGCAGTGGCAGCAGATCATGGTGTTCCTCGCCGTTGCGTCGATGGTGCTGGGCGCCTTCGCGGCGATCGGCCAGACGAACATCAAGCGCCTGATGGCGTACTCGTCGATTGCCAACGTCGGCTATGCACTGATCGGTCTTGCAGCCGGGACGGCCGAGGGCACCCAGGGCGTCCTGATCTACATGGCGATCTATGTCGTGATGACGGTCGGCGCGTTCGCCTGCATCCTGTCGATGCGCCGCAGCGACGGCGCCATCGAGGACATATCAGCTCTGTCGGGGCTGGCTCAGACGAACTTGCCCATGGCGTTTGCGCTAGCGGTGTTCATGTTCTCGCTGGCCGGCATTCCGCCGCTCGCCGGGTTCTGGGCTAAGTTCTACGTGTTCCTGCCGGCCATCCAGGCCGGGTTCTATACGCTGGCCGTCATCGGTGTCGTCGCCAGCGTGGTCGGCGCCTACTACTATCTGCGCATCGTCAAGATCATGTTCTTCGATGACCCTGCAGAGAAGCTTCTGCCTCCGCGCATGACGGAAGGCGTGGTGATGGCGCTGACGGCGCTGCTGGTGCTGTTCTATGTCGTGTGGCCGGGTCCGCTGGTTGACGCCGCGGCGGCAGCGGCGAAGTCGTTGTATTGAGGTTGGATGGCCGACGCTCCATCACACGCAACCCCCTCCACGGCCGTCGTTGTTTTCGGCCAAATCGACTCGACCAACAGTGAAGCAATGCGCCGCGCCGGCTCGGGTGAGATGGGTTCCCTGTGGATCCGCGCCGAGGTGCAGAGCCGTGGACGTGGCCGCTCGGGCCGGAGCTGGACGTCGGCGCCCGGCAATCTTTACGCCACCCTTCTGTTCGCGCCCGGATGTCTGATCTCCGATGTGCACCAGCTTTCGCTGCTGGCGGGTGTTGCCACTTACGACGCCATTCGCGCCATGGCTGGCGGCAGCGTCGCGGGCTTGCGCCTCAAATGGCCCAACGATGTGCTGATCCATTCGGCCAAAGTGGCGGGAATCCTGGCTGAAAGTAGTGTTGGACAGGGTGGCGAACTGCTGGCAATGGTGGGCGTCGGCATCAATCTTGCGAACGCGCCTGCCGACGCTGATCGTACCACGACGCACCTGGCGGACCATGGGGTCAGCACTGTTCCCGCAACGGCTCTGGATGAACTCGACAAGGCCATGTGGCACTGGCTCGGTATCTGGGATCGCGGCCGCAACTTTGCCGAGATTCGTGCGGCATGGCTGGAGCGGGCCGGATCCGTCGGTGAGATGCTGGCAATCAACGCGGCCGAGGGGCGTGTCGAAGGCCGCTTCGTGGGTCTCGACGCCGATGGATCGTTGTTGCTGAGAGACGCTGGGGGCCGCGAGCGTCGTTTTCTATTCGGGGACGTTTCCGTGATGGCGGGCGCGGCCCGTACGTGAGACATCAGATGGCCGACGGCGACGCCAACGCACGCAGAAGAAAAGGCCGCGAGTCCCTCGTCTTTCTCGCGTTGGGCGGGCTCGGCGAGATCGGGATGAACTGCTACCTGTACGGCCAAGGCGCCGAGGACAGCCGGACGTGGTTGATGGTGGATCTGGGCATCACCTTCCCCGAAGGCGAGTTCGATCCGGGTGTCGACGTCATCCTTCCCGACCTGAAGTTCATCGAGGAGAGAGCCAGCGATCTCGCAGGCCTCGTGCTGACGCACGCCCACGAGGATCATTTCGGCGCCGTCATCGAGCTGTGGCCGAGGCTGAAGGTTCCGATCTATGCGACGCCGTTCACGGCGGCTTTGTTGAGGGCGAAGCTGTCCGAGTTCGGTGGCAAGAGCGAGCTGCCCATCCGCGAGATCGCAATGGGCGCGCGGTTCAAGGTCGGTGCGTTCGACCTGGAGTTCGTGACGATGGCGCACTCGATCCCTGAGCCCAATGGGCTCATCATCCGCACAGGCCACGGCACCTTGTTCCACACCGGCGACTGGAAGCTCGAGGAGCGGCCGGTGCTTGGGCCCCGTGCCGACGAGGCCAAGATCGAAGCGCTGGGGCGCGATCCCGTGCTGGCGCTGGTGTGCGACTCCACCAACGCGTTTCGCGATGGCCGCTCGCCGTCCGAGAGCCAGGTCGCAGCGTCGCTCACCGACATCATCAAGAGCGGCAAGCGGGTCGTGGCTGTCACGACATTTGCGTCCAACGTCGGGCGCATCAAGGCGGTGGCCGATGCCGCGCGCGCGATGGGCCGCGATCTTGTGGTGGCAGGGCGTGCCATGCACCGGATCATCCAGGTCGCCAAGGACACGGGATACCTGCCGCCGAATTTTCGTTACTTCGACCAGCAGCAATTCTCCGACATCTCGCCCGACAGAGTGCTGGTGCTGCTGACGGGGAGCCAGGGTGAGCCGCGCGCGGCCCTGGCGCGCATCGCCGAGAACGAGCATCCGAGCATCTCGCTGGGCAAGGGCGATCTCGTCATCTTCTCTTCGCGCACGATCCCGGGCAACGAGAAGAGCGTCGGACGCATCCAGAACGCGCTGGCGCGCATGGGCTGCGACGTGGTGACCGACGACAAGGCGCTCGTGCACGTGACGGGCCACCCGCGGCGCGAAGAGCTGAAGCAGATGTATGCCTGGGTGAAGCCGCAGGTTGCCATCCCTATGCACGGGGAGATGCGGCATCTGAAGGAGCACGCCCAGCTTGCCCGGGAGGCGGGCGTTCCGCGCGTGCTCACCCCCATCAACGGCGAAATCGTGGAGCTGGCCCCGGGGCCCGCCGCGATCATCGACGAAGCCCCCGTGGGCCGGCTGTTTCGCGATGGGCGACTGCTGGTGTCGGCAGCGGATGGACCCGTGCGCGACCGGCGCAAGCTGTCGTTCGTCGGCATGGTGATGGTATCGCTCGTCCTGTCACGGCGCGGGGAGTTGATGTCGGATCCCATCGTGTCACTCGACGGGGTGCCGGCCGAGACCGGCCGCCGCCGCGCCATGGAGGACGTCGTCCTCGATGCGGTGGAGGGCACCATCGACAGCATCCCGCCGCAACGCCGCCGCGATCCCGAGGTGGTGCGCGAAGCCGTGCGCCGGGCGGTGCGCTCCGCGGTCGATGACCACTGGGGCAAGAAGCCCATTGCCAAGGTGCACGTCTCAGTGGTGGATGTGCGCTAGAGCGCGATCGTTTCGCACTCTAAACTAATGAAGAAGAGCAGGATTTACGTTTCGGCCGAGGCGCCTCATGTGAGGTGAGGTGGTTCCAACCGAAACGATCCTGCTCTAAAGCAGGTTTCGCTGCCATCTGGGTCACGGGAGCGGAGTGGCCCGCAATGGAGGTCCTCATGCTTGGCCGTCTCAATCACGTGGCGATTGCCGTGCGCGACATGGACAGCGCGGTTGAGGTCTATCGCACCACGCTGGGCGGCACCACGTCCGAGAAAGTGGCGCAGCCGGCGCATGGCGTGTCCACGGTGTTCGTGACGCTACCCAACACCAAGATCGAGTTGCTCGAGCCGCTGGGTGACAACTCGCCCATCACCAAGTTTCTGGAGCGCAATCCGGACGGAGGTATTCATCACATCTGCTACGAGGTGGAGGACATCATCGCGGCGCGCGACCGGCTGGCGGCGCAAGGCGCGCGCGTTCTGGGCGACGGCCAGCCGAAGATCGGCGCACACGGCAAGCCGGTGCTGTTCCTGCATCCCAAAGACTTCTGCGGCACCTTAGTCGAGCTCGAGCAGGCATGAGTGTCGGCCTCGGCCTAGCCATCTACTTCATTGTCTGGTGGACGGTTCTCTTCGCCGTGCTGCCGATCGGGCTGCGCACGCAGGAAGAAGAGGGTCACGTCGTTCCGGGCACGCCCGAAAGCGCGCCGGCGCGGCCAAGGTTTCTTTTCATTATCGGGATGACGTCGCTGATATCGGCGGTGGTCTTCGCCCTGATCTATGCCGTGGTGGTCTGGCGGATCATCGACTGGGGACGCCTGTTTCCGCTCGTTCCGACATGAGACGTGGGCTGCTGCACAAAATAAAAGAGCAAGGCCCGCGCCTTGCCCGAAGCAGTTCCCAATAAACCGGATGCCGCAAGATTCGATGGTCTCTTGCTGTTGTCGCTCCCCGGCGGCGCCGCTCCCTTGACGTTCATAAACAAGAGTAAACGGCCGATTGTCTCCCCAGACCTGGGCTTACCACGGCTTCGCCGTTGGCCCCTTTTGACGCAGGGATCATAGCCAGCATAAATCGATCTGTCAGCATCGAATGCGACATTTCTGCAAAAGACATTACGATTTTCGCAATGCACGGTCGCAGCGGGCGGAGCCATTGCCACCTCAGAGCTAACTGGCTATTAGCCGTTGAACTCTTGAGCGACCGCGCCAGCCGCGCTTGACCGCATGTCGCGGGCGATATTTGGACCAGCTTGGAAACAGTCTTATGCGCATTTCCCGCTATTTCCTCCCTGTGCTGCGCGAAACACCCAAGGAAGCGGAAATCGTCTCACACCAGCTGATGCTGAGGGCCGGCATGGTGAAGCAGGCGAGCGCCGGGATCTATTCGTGGCTGCCGCTCGGCTTTCGCGTTCTGAAGAAAATCGAGCAGGTGGTGCGCGAGGAGCAGAATCGGTCCGGGGCCATCGAGGTGCTGATGCCGACGATCCAGTCGGCCGACCTGTGGCGGCAGTCGGGACGCTACGACGACTACGGCAAGGAGATGCTGCGCATCAAGGACCGGCACGAGCGCGACATGCTCTACGGACCCACCAACGAGGAGCTGATCACCGAGATTTTCCGCGACGGCGTCAAGAGTTACAAGGATCTGCCGCGGAATCTTTACCACATCCAATGGAAGTTCCGCGACGAGGTGCGGCCCCGCTTCGGCATCATGCGCGGGCGCGAGTTCCTGATGAAGGATGCCTACTCCTTCGACCTGACGGCGGAAGCCGCACGCCAGTCCTACAACAAGATGTTCGTGGCCTATCTGCGGACCTTCGCGCGCCTGGGCCTCAAGTCGATTCCCATGGCGGCTGACACGGGACCGATTGGCGGCGACCTGTCGCACGAGTTCATCATTCTGGCGGAGACCGGCGAAAGCCAAGTCTACTGCCACGCCGATCTGGTGCAGACGACGGTGCCGGGTCCCGATACGGATTTCGACGCGGACCTATCGCCGCTGATCGCAAAGTTCACATCCGAGTATGCCGCGACGGACGAGAAGCACGACCCCGCCCGTTTCGAGCGGGAGGTGCCGGCCGACAAGCGCATCTCGGCGCGCGGAATCGAAGTTGGCCACATTTTCTTCTTCGGGACCAAGTATTCCGATCCCATGAACTGCCGGGTGCAGGGACCTGACGGCAAGATGGTGGCGGTGCAAATGGGGTCCTACGGGGTCGGCGTCTCGCGCCTGGCGGGAGCGATCATCGAGGCGAGCCACGACAAGGACGGCTGCATCTGGCCGGTTCCCGTGGCGCCGTTTGAGCTCGGCTTGATCAATCTGAAGACGGGGGACGGCGACACGGACCACGCCTGCGAGAAGCTGTGCGAGCAGTTTGGCAACGCCGGCATCGACTATCTCTATGATGACACCGACGAGCGCGCCGGCGCCAAGTTCGCAAGCATGGACCTTATCGGTCTGCCGTGGCAGGTGATCGTCGGGCCCAAGAGCCTGAAGAGCGGGGACGTGGAGATCAAGGAGCGACGGACCGGTGCCCGACAGACGTTACCGCTGGACGCTGCCGTAACTCAGCTCGTCAGTGCGATCCGGAGCGCGCGTCAGCTCGCCTGAACCGTCACGATGCGCCAATCTGGAGCGGGGATGCCTGCAACCGTGAACACGCGAGCCTTTGCGCCGTTTGAATGGATGCTGGCGCGGCGCTATCTGCGCGCCCGGCGCAAGGAAGGCTTCATCTCCGTCATCGCCGGCTTCTCGTTTGCCGGCATCATGCTCGGCGTCGCGACGCTGATTATCGTGATGGCGGTGATGAACGGCTTCCGCAACGAGCTGTTCGAGAAGATTCTCGGGCTCAACGGGCACGTCTGGGTGCACAAGATCGGTGAGCCGTTCGACGACTATGCCGACGTCGTGAAGCGCGTCAGTACGGTTCCCGGCGTCAAGGTGGCGCTGCCGCTCATCGAGGGGCAGGCGATGGTTCAGTCGAGTGCGCAGTCTCTCGGCGGATTTGTCCGGGGCGTGACCGAGGACGGCATCAGGTCGCTGCCGCTTGTGGCCGACAATGTGCGATTCGGGACGCTCGACCGGTTCGATGGCCAGGACGGTGTCGCCATCGGCATGCGGATGGCCAACGCCTTGCGCGTCAATCTCGGG
This sequence comes from Hyphomicrobiaceae bacterium, assembly GCA_046154585.1. Lineage (GTDB taxonomy): Bacteria > Pseudomonadota > Alphaproteobacteria > Rhizobiales > Hyphomicrobiaceae > CADEFX01. The sequence continues at coordinate 45,534 of JBJXDX010000152.1, forward strand.
GATAGCGTCACGCTGATTGCCCCGCGCGGCGCGTCAACGCCGTTTGGGACGACGCCACGCATCAAGCGCTATCCCGTGACGGCGATCTTCGAGCTCGGCATGTCCGAGTACGACAAGACCATGATCTTCATGCCGTTGGCCGAGGCGCAGCGCTATTTCTCGCGGCCCGGTGAGGTCGATGTCGTCGAGGTGATGGTGGACCGGCCGGAACGGGTGCTGGAGATGCTGGGGCCGATGAAACAGGCAGCTGGCGAAAACCTCCACCTGACGGACTGGCGCAAGCGCAACGAGACCTTCTTCACGGTGCTGGAAGTCGAACGCAACGTCATGTTCATCATCCTGTCGCTGATCGTGCTGGTGGCGGCGCTCAACATCATCTCCGGGCTGATGATGCTGGTGAAGGACAAGGGGCGCGACATCGCCATCCTGCGCACCATGGGCGCGACGAAGGGCGCCATCATGCGCGTGTTTCTCATCACGGGAGCGTCGATCGGCGTGGTGGGAACGCTGGCGGGGCTGGTGCTCGGCATCCTGTTCTGCTCCCGCATCGACGAAATCCGCCAGCTCCTGCAGCGCGTCACCGGCACCACGCTGATGGACCCGACCGTGTACTATCTGACCCGGCTTCCAGCCGACATCAACGTGCGCGAGACCGCATCGATCGTCCTGATGGCGCTGGTGCTGTCGGTTCTCGCAACGCTCTACCCGTCGTGGCGCGCCTCGCGGCTCGATCCCGTCGAAGCGCTGCGATACGAGTGAGGACGGCCGTGCAGGACACATCCTCGCTCAACACCCCGGTGCTGCTGCTCGAGAACTTGTCGCGCACATATCGTCAGGGCACGCGCGAGATCCCGGTGCTGGCTGGTGCGTCGGTGGTGCTCTATCCGGGACAGGCGGTGGCGCTGGTCGGTCCGTCCGGAGCCGGCAAGTCGACGCTGCTGCACATCGCGGGCCTTCTCGAAACGCCCGACACCGGCCGCGTGGTGGTCAACGGGCGCGACTGCTCGCGCATGAGCGACGATGACCGCACGCGTGTGCGGCGCGTGGAAATGGGCTTCGTGTATCAGTTCCATCAGTTGCTGCCGGAATTTTCGGCGCTGGAGAATGTAGCGATCCCCCAGCTCATCCTGGGACGGCGGAAGGGCGAGGCGCAGGCGCGGGCGCGCGAGCTACTCGTTGCCATGGGTTTGGGCGAGCGCGTCAATCACCGGCCGGCGGAGCTGTCGGGCGGCGAGCAGCAGCGGACCGCCATCGCGCGGGCGCTCGCCAACGCGCCGCGGCTGCTGCTGGCGGACGAGCCGACGGGCAATCTGGACCCCAGCACCTCGGGCCACGTGTTTGGCGAGCTTATTGCGCTCATCGAGCACACGCGCGTCGCCGCGCTGATTGCCACGCATAATCTCGAACTCGCGCGCAGCATGCATCGCGTGGTGCGGATGGAGGGTGGTCAGCTGGTGGAGTTGGACCCGGCCTCGGTGCGGTAGGGCCCGTCTTCAGACGATCAACAGCTTGTCCACGTCGCGGATATGAGCGGGCACTTCGGCGCGAGTTCGGGCTAAACTGGAGCCATGAACGCTCCGATTCGTACGCCCGATACCGTCGCCGATGCAACACCTGTGCTGGCGCCGCAATTCGTGCATCTCAAGGTGCATTCGGCCTATTCGCTGCTGGAGGGCGCGCTGCCGATCGGGCGCCTCGCCAAGCTTGCCGACGCCGAGGGCATGCCGGCCGTCGGCCTGACGGATACCAACAACCTGTTTGGTGCCCTGGAATTTTCCGACAAGCTCGCGGGTGCGGGCGTGCAACCCATCGTCGGCTGCACGCTGCAGGTCGATTTCGGCGACCGCCTGGCGAACACGCCGATGCTACGCCGTTCGAACGAGCCGCTGTCCGCGCCGGCCGGTGCGGTTGCGTTTTTTGCGACGACCGAGGCCGGATACCAGAACCTGATGAAGCTCGCGTCGCGGGCGTTCTTCGACCCCGAGGAGAACGCACCGCCGCATATCAAGATCGAACGGGTGGAGGCGCTGGGCGACGGCCTCATCTGCCTGACCGGCGGGCCGGATGGCCCGATCGACAAGGCGCTGCGCGACGACCGGCAGGATCTGGCGTTGGCGCGGTTGTTGAAGCTCAAGGCCATCTTCGGCGACCGTCTGTATGTGGAGCTGCAGCGGCACGGGCTGCCGCACGAGGCCGAGGCGGAGCCGCTGCTGCTCGACCTCGCTTACGCGCACGAGATTCCGATCGTCGCGACCAACGAGGTCTATTTCGCCAAGACCGACGACTATGAGGCGCATGATGCGCTGCTGTGCATCGCGGGCGGCAACTACGTCGTCGAGGACGACAGGCGAAGATTGACGCGCGAGCACTTCTTCAAGAGCGCTGGGCAGATGGCCGCGCTGTTTGCGGATCTGCCCGAGGCGCTCGAAACCACCATCGAGATCGCCAAGCGCTGCGCCTTCCGTCCGCGAGGGCGCAAACCGATCCTGCCTCGATTCGTGGCGGCGGGTGACGGTGCCAGCGACGTCGATCAGCTCGCCGCCGAGGCGGCCGAACTCCGGCGGCAGGCGGAAGCGGGCCTCGACCTGCGCCTCGCGAGCGAGAATTTTGCGGCCGGCTTCACGCGCACCGACTACGACAAGCGTCTCGCCTACGAGGTCGACGTCATCTCCAAGATGAAGTTCCCCGGCTACTTCCTGATCGTGGCTGATTTCATCAAGTGGGCCAAGGCCAACGGCATTCCCGTGGGGCCGGGCCGCGGCTCCGGTGCGGGCTCGCTCGTCGCGTGGGCGCTGACGATCACCGATCTCGATCCGCTGCAGTTCGGGCTGCTGTTCGAACGCTTCCTCAATCCGGACCGCATCTCGATGCCGGACTTCGACATCGACTTCTGCCAGGACCGGCGCGACGAAGTCATTCGCTACGTGCAAAACAAGTATGGTTACGATCGCGTGGCGCAGATCATCCCGCACGGCAAGCTGCAGGCGCGCGCGGTGCTGCGCGATGTCGGCCGCGTGCTGCAGATGCCGTATGGTCAGGTCGACCGGCTTTGCAAGCTGGTGCCCAACAATCCGGCTGACCCGGTGACGCTGCGGGAGGCGATCGACGGCGAGCCCAAGCTGCAGGAGGAGCGCGACGCCGATCCGATGGTGGCGCGTCTGCTGGAGATCGGCGAGAAGCTGGAAGGGCTTTATCGTCACGCCTCCACGCACGCCGCCGGCATGGTGATCGGCGACCGGCCGCTCGACGAGCTCGTTCCTCTGTATCGCGATCCGAAGTCCAGCTTTCCGATTACGCAATACAACTTCAAGCTGGTCGAGACCGCGGGCCTGGTGAAGTTCGACTTCCTCGGGCTGAAGACGCTGACGGTGCTGCAGAAGGCGGTGCAGCTGATCGAGCGCGGGCGCGGCGTGACGGTCGATCTGCCCAGTCTTCCGCTCGATGATGTGAAAAGCTACGAGCTACTGGCCAAGGCCGATACGGCAGGCGTGTTCCAGCTCGAAGGTACCGGCATGCGCGAAAGCCTCAAGCGCCTGAAGCCTGACCGCTTCGAGGATATCATCGCCATGGTGGCGCTGTACCGGCCGGGTCCGATGGACAACATCCCGACCTACATCAACCGCAAGCACGGCGAGGAGCCGATCGAGTATCCCAATCCGATGCTCGAGCCGATCCTGAAGGAGACCTACGGCGTCATCATCTACCAGGAGCAGGTGATGCAGATCGCCCAGGTGCTCGCGGGCTATTCGCTCGGCGAAGCCGACCTGCTCCGGCGCGCCATGGGCAAGAAGGACAAGGCCGAGATGGCCAAGCAGCAGGCGCGCTTCGTCGACGGCGCGATGCAGAACGGCGTCAAGAAGGCGGATGCGGTCTATATCTTCGAGCTGGTGGACAAGTTCGCGGGCTACGGTTTCAACAAATCGCATGCAGCGGCTTATGCGGTGGTCAGCTATCACACGGCCTATCTCAAGGCGAACTTCCGCGAGGAATTCCTGGCCGCGTCCATGACGCTGGACATCGCCAACACCGACAAGCTGTCGATGTTCGCGGCGGAAGCGCGCAAGAGCGGCATCACGGTTCTGCCCCCATGCGTGAATGCGTCCGATGTCGAATTCCTGGCCGAGGCTCCGGCTGCAGCCGCCGAGCATGGCGCGATCCGCTATGCCCTGGCGGCGCTCAAGAACATCGGTGAAGCGGCTGTCGTCACGATCGTTAACGAGCGCGCGGCGAACGGCGCCTACAAGGACCTCAGCGATTTCGCGCGTCGGCTCAATCCCAAGGCGTTCAACAAGCGCGGGCTCGAAACGCTGGCGATGTCAGGGAGTTTCGACGCGCTGGAACCCAACCGCGCCTACGTGCACGGAAACGTCGAGCACATCATGGCGCTGTCGCAGCGCCTGGAGGCCGATGCCTCGGCAGGCACGTCCGATCTTTTCGGCCTCGGCGCCGAGCCGCAGGGCCTGGACCTGCGTCCCGTAAAGGCGTGGACGCCGATGGAGCGGTTGCAGCAGGAGTTCGCGGCCGTGGGGTTCTATCTGTCCGGCCATCCGCTCGATGCCTACGAGACGATCCTGCCCAAGCTCGGGGTGCAGCGCTTTACGGAGTTCGAGGCGCGGGCCGGTGTGACTGCGACGGCGGGGCGGCTCGCGGCCATCGTCGTGTCCTCGCGCGAGCGGCGCTCCCAGAAGGGCAACAAGTTCGCGTTCACGGCCTTTTCGGACGCGTCCGGTCAGTTCGAAGCCGTGATCTTCTCCGACACGCTGGCGCGCTCGCGCGACCTCTTGGAAGTGGGCACGCCGGTCGTGCTGTCCGTCGAGGCCGAGCGCGATGGCGAGACGGTGAAGCTGCGCGTTCAGTCGATCGAGGCCCTGGAAGCCGCGGCGGCGAGCGTCCAGCGCGGATTGAAGCTGGTGCTCGATCGCCGTCTGATCGAGATCGGTGAGGAGCAGCTGCGCGAGATCAAGAAGACACTAAAGCCCGGCGGCAAGGGCGAAGTGCAATTAGTCGTGCCGCTGGGCGAGCGCGATATCGAGATCACGCTGCCCGGCCGCTACGAGGTCAGTCCCATGCAGATGGGCGAGCTGTCGACGCTGCCCGGCGTTCTCGAGGTCATCGAGATGTGACTGCAGGGCAGTGACGCCCCGGTGCATCGGCTTCAGACCAGAGCAAATCGGAGCACTGCGTTACTCCCTCTCCCACACGGTGAGGGTCGGGGTGAGAGGTTTCAAACTACCAGAAGCTGTAACCCCTCACCCGGAACGCCAAAGCGTTCCGACCTCTCCCGTCGCGTCGAAGACGCGCCTTCAGCGCGATGGGAGAGGTGAAGCGTGCGGGATCGGTAAATCCGGCGTTACTGTTGCCGCTTCTTGGACCATTCGGTGTACTTGATCGCCTTGGTGTGCAGATCCTTGTAGTACTTCGCATACTCGTCGCCGGTCATGACCTTGAGGCCGAGGCCCGCTTCCTCGAGCCTCTTGATGTGGTCGGGATCGTCCATGGCCTTCTTGAAGGTTTCCTCGAGTTTCTTCACGACAGCCGGCGGCGTTCCCTTCGGCGCAGCGATGCCGCGAGACGAGTTGGAGAGGATGGTGGCGGCACCGACCTCCTTGGTCGTCGGCACATCCGGCAGGTACTTGGAACGTTCCGTATCCATCACGGCGAGCGCGCGAACCTGACCGCCCTTCACCTGCTTGACGATCGAACCGACGTTGTCGAAGGAGACGTCGATGTTGCCAGCCAGCGTTTCCTTCATCTGGGCAGCGCCACCTTCGAGGTGGACGAGGCGCACGGAAGTGCCCGTTGCTTCCTCGAACATCAGAATCGCAAGGTGGTCGTCGGACAGGATGCCAGTGGTCGACACGCGCAGCGTGCCAGGAGCCTTTTTGGCTGCGTCGGCAAAGTCCTGGTAGGTCTTGAATGGGCTTTCGGCGCGGACCCAGATCACTCCTGGATCGAGCACCTGGTTGATGATCGGAATGAAGCTGTCGATGTTGAAGATCGCCTGCCGCTCCGGATCGGCGACAATGGTGTTCATGCCCGGGAGATTGATGAAGCCCAGGTAATAGCCGTCGGGCTTTTGCCGGACCATCTCGGTCCAGCCGACCTGGCCGCCGGCGCCGCTCTTGTTGACGACGACGATCGGCTGGCCGATGGCTTTTTCCGCGATCGCCGCAACGATGCGCGCGGCGACATCGGTGCTGCCGCCGGCGGGGTAGGCCACCATCAACTGGATCGGCTTGTCGGGATAATTCTGTGCCACGGATGGCGAGGCCATCAGCGCAAGCGCCGTCGCCAGGGCCGCAGTCTTCAGCAATATACGCATGGTCTTCTCCTTTTTGCTCTTTTGCTTTCAGTCGTCCTTTGCATCCCGCATCTCCTTCGGAGTGAGCCTCAATCCGGAGACGACGAGAACCACGACGGCGAGCCCCAGCAGGAACGCGGAGATCGGCCGCGTGAAGAAGATGCTGAAGTTGCCGGCGGACATCTCCAGCGACGTGCGCAGCGATTTTTCCAGCATGGGGCCGAGGATCAATCCAAGCACGGCAGGCGCCAGCGGGAAGTCGAGCTTGCGCAGGAAATAGCCGACGATGCCAAAGCCGAGCATGACCCAGACGTCGAACAGGCTCTGGTTGATGCTGTAGGCGCCCAGGATGCAGAACAGCAGGGTGCCGACGGCGATGTAGTGGAACGGCACCTCCAGCAGCTTGGCCCACAGGCCGACCAGCGGCAGATTGAGGATCAAGAGCAGCACGTTGCCGATGAAGAAGCTGGCAATGACGGCCCAGACGAGATCGGGCCGTTCCTGGAAAAGGAAGGGGCCGGGCGTCAGGCCGTTGATGATGAAGGCGCCCATCAGCACGGCGATCGTCGGTGAACTCGGGATGCCGAGAGTCAGCAGCGGCACCATGGCCGCGTTGGCATAGGCGTTGTTGGCGGTTTCGGGACCTGCAACGCCTTCGATGGCGCCCTTGCCGAAGCGCTCCGGGGTTTTCGAAATGCGCTTTTCGATAACGTAGGACATGAACGTCGGGATGATGGCGCCGACGCCCGGGATGAGGCCGAGGAAAAACCCGATGCCGGTTCCGCGGGCGATGGCGCCCATGGATCGGCGCCATTCGTCGCGCGTTGGCATCAGGCCGCTAAGCTTGGTCTTCAGCACCTGGGCTGCCGGCTTCTCGATGTTGGCGAGGATCTCGCTGATGCCGAACAAGCCCATGACGACCGGAATGAACCCGACGCCATCGTAGAGATCGGGCATGCCGAACGTGAAGCGCGGCGCGCCGCGAACGGGGTCGATGCCGATCATGGCCAGCAGCAAACCGAATACAGTCATGAGAATGCCCGCGACGACCGAACGGCCGGCAAGGCTAGTGACAAGGCAGAGGCCGACCAGCAGCAGTGCGAAGAATTCGGGAGGTCCGAAGCTCAGGGCCAGGTGTGACAGCGGTGTTGCCACGACGACCAGCAGCGTCACGGCCACCGTGCCGCCGATGAAGGAACCTATGCCGGCGATGCCGAGCGCGGTGCCGGCACGGCCCTGCTTGGCCATCTCGTAGCCGTCGATACAGGTGATGACCGAGGCGGCTTCACCCGGCACGTTGATGAGCACCGATGTGATGGTGCCGCCGTACATGGCGCCATAGTAGATGGCGCTCAGCATGATGATGGCGCCAGTCGGATCGAGCTTGAACGTCAGGGGGATCAGGATGGCTGTGCCGGCAGCGGGGCCGAGGCCCGGCAGAACGCCGATGAGCGTGCCGAGGACGCACCCGGCGAAGGCAAAGGCGAGATTTGCCGGCGTGAGCGCGGCCGCAAAGCCGGCGAGGAGGAATTGCAAGGTGTCCATGATGTGTTTTGCGCTCGCTCAGACGCCGAAGTTGCCAAGGGGCAGGGGCACCTTGAGCCAGTGGTAGAAAACGTGAAAAACGCCGAAGCTGCCGAGGACGGCGAAGATGGCGATGACAACGGGATTGCGGGCACCGAGCGTCGGGAGAAGAAGCGCGCAGAAGACAAGCGCCACCAGCCGAAAGCCCGCGGTTTCCAGCAGGGTGGCGGCGACGGCAAGGCCTGCAATCACCGCCAGAATGCGGCTCAGGGCCGGGCCGCGGGGCATCAAGACAGGGCCCGCGAACTCCGCGCCGCCTGAGGCCGTGACCTGCACGATCAAGGTCGCGCAGAGGGTCATTCCGAGGATTGCGAGGCACAGCGGAAAGAAGCCTGGGCCGGGCCCTAGGGCATCACCGAGCGGCAAGGATAGGCTGCGATAGACGGCAAACGCGAAAATTAGGAAGAAGCAGGCACATGCGGCCTGCCAGCCGCGCTTCATGCAAATCCTCCCCAAGCCGATAGCCGTTATTGTTGTTTTGATGAACGCTAGCACGAGGCTGGAAGGTCAAGCAACGCTGATGCCCCGCTTGATCAATGGCTTGTCAAGCCGGCGCCAAACCGCTAGAAGCCAGCCCATCTCACACGCGGACCATGCGCTGCTGCTGGCTTTGACGGCCCAGGCAATGCACCGGTGGGATGATCTGATTGAAGATCATCCCGATCGTCCGCGGCGGCCAAACCGGTAAAGGACAACGCACGTATGCTGCCACAGTTCAACATGCGCCAGCTTCTGGAAGCTGGCGTGCACTTCGGCCATCAGGCCCACCGCTGGAACCCCAAGATGGCACCGTTCATCTATGGCGCCCGCAACAACATTCATATCGTGGACCTCGCACAGACGGTGCCGCTGCTGCACCAGGCGCTGGTCCAGGTGTCGGAAGTCGTGGCCAAGGGCGGCCGCGTGCTGTTCGTCGGCACCAAGCGCCAGGCGTCCGATGGGATCGCGGAAGCCGCCAAGCGTTCGGCCCAGTATTACATCAATCATCGCTGGCTCGGCGGTACGCTGACCAACTGGAAGACGATTTCGCAATCGATCCGCCGCTTGCGGCAGCTCGATGAGATCCTGGCGGGTGAAAGCCAGGGCCGCACCAAGAAAGAGCTGCTCAACATTCAGCGCGAGCGCGACAAGCTCAATCAGTCGCTGGGTGGGATCAAGGACATGGGCGGCCTGCCCAACCTGCTGTTCGTGATCGATACGAACAAGGAAGACATTGCCATCAAGGAAGCGCAGAAGCTGAAGATCCCGATCGTGGCGGTCATCGACACCAATTGCGATCCCGACGGCATCGACTACCCGATTCCGGGCAACGATGACGCCGGTCGCGCCATTACGCTGTATTGCGATCTCATCGCCCGTGCGGCAATCGACGGCATCGGCCGCGGCCAGACGGCCGCCGGCGTCGATGTGGGTGCCGCCGAGGCGCCGCCCGAGGAAGTGCTCCCAGAGGAGGTGCCGGCCTTCCGCGGGATCGATGCCCCGCGCGGCGAAGCCGACGATCTCAAGCGCATCTCCGGGATTACCGGCAAGATCGAGCAGAATCTCAACGATCTTGGCGTGTATCATTTCTGGCAGCTGGCGGATGCCGACGAGGCAGCCGTTGCGGTGCTGGACAAGCTGCTTGGAACGCGTGGCCGCGTCGCGCGCGACAATTGGGTTGGACAAGCCAAGAAGCTGACCGAAGAAGCGGCAGCCTAGGATCATCCTCCCCGTATTCAAGACATCGCTGCGGCTGCCGAAGCCGCAGCACGTCAGTGTTCATAGTCAACGTGAAGGCACAGCATGACCACCATTACAGCGTCCATGGTGAAGGAGCTGCGCGACAAGACCGGCGCGGGCATGATGGATTGCAAGGCCGCGCTGGTCGAGACCCAAGGCAACATCGAGGAAGCCGTCGACTGGCTGCGCAAGAAGGGCCTGTCGAAGGCCGCCAAGAAGGCGGACCGGGTTGCCGCTGATGGCCTGATCGGAGTCTCGGCGATGGGCAAGAGCGGAGCCGTCGTCGAGGTCAACGCCGAGACCGATTTCGTCGCGCGCAACGAGACGTTCCAGGACATGGTACGGCAGATCACGGCGCTGGCGGCCAGCACCGGCGGCGATCTGCAGAAGCTGCTTGCCGCGCGCTATCCCGGCAAGCAGGTCTCGGTCGCCGAGCAGGTGCAGGAGATGATCGCGACCATCGGCGAAAATATGAGCGTGCGCCGCACGGCGCGCGTCAGCGTGAACGAAGGCGCGGTCGCGAGCTATGTGCACAACCGTGTTGCCGACGGCGTCGGCCGCATCGGCGTTTTGGTTGGAGTGGAGTCGAAAGCCGCTGGCGACAAACTCGCCGACATCGGGCGCCAGATCGCGCTGCATGTGGCCGCAGCGCAACCCCAGGCGATCAGAGCCGATCAGCTCGACAAGATCGTGATCGAACGCGAGCGCAGCGTCTATCTCGAGCAGGCCAAGGCGACCGGCAAGGCGCAGGACATCATCGAAAAGATGGTGGAGGGCCGTTTGCGTAAGGAGTTCTTCGGCCAGGTCGTGCTCATGCAGCAGGTCTTCATGGGACCGGCCGGCGACGGCAAGATGACGGTCGAGCAGTATCTCAAGGCCGAGGAGAAGACCGCGGGCGCGCCGATCAAGGTGGCGAATTTCGTTCGCTATGCCCTGGGCGAGGGCATCGAGAAGAAAGAAACGGACTTTGCTGCCGAGGTGGCTGCCCTTACAAAAGGCTGATCCGAGCGAGAGAGTCGGCCGGAACTCGCGACGTCCGTCAGGGAGCAGCCAGATGAGCGGAGCCAAGACGGGATTGCGCTACAAGCGTGTCCTCCTGAAGCTGTCGGGAGAGGCGCTGATGGGCAAGAACGCCTATGGCATCGACATGGGCGTGTGCAACCGGCTCGCTCTCGACGTCAAGGAGGTTGTCGAGGCCGGCGCGCAGATCGCGCTTGTCATCGGCGGCGGCAACATTTTCCGCGGCCTTGCGGCGGCGGCCAAAGGCATGGACCGGGCTACCGCGGACTACATGGGTATGCTCGGAACCGTGATGAACGCGCTCGCGTTCCAGAATGCGCTGGGGCAGGCGGACGTGGATGCGCGCGTGCTGTCGGCCATCTCGATGCCGACCGTCTGCGAGGCTTACGTGCGGCCGAAGGCGCTGCATTACATGGAACAGGGCCGGGTCGTCATTTTCGCGGCCGGAACCGGCAACCCTTACTTTACGACCGACACGACGGCGGCGCTGCGCGCCATCGAGATGGGATGCGATGTGCTGGCCAAGGCGACGCAGGTGGACGGGGTCTATTCGGCCGATCCCAAGCACGATCCTGCCGCGGTGCGGTATGATCAGCTGACCTATAGCGAGGTTCTTTCCCGCAACCTCAAAGTCATGGACGGCGCGGCCATCGCTCTTGCCCGGGACAATAATCTTCCGGTAGTTGTGTTCTCGATCGAGGATGCCGGCAGCGTCCTGAAGGTTTTGCGAGGCCAGGGGCGCATGAGTCTGATAGAAGGAACGGGCTGAGGCTGCCGCGCGCGATGTCCGCAAGGCCCGCTGTCTCTGGCTCGGACCGCGGATTTCGGGGCGGGGTCAGACAGGGGTCTGCACACGCGATCCAGGAGTGAGTTCGATGGCGGCCGCAACATTTGACATCAAGGATCTCGACCGGCGGATGCGCGGTGTCCAGGACACTTTGAAGCGGGAGTTCGCCGGCCTGCGGACCGGACGCGCATCGGCGAGCCTTCTCGACCCGGTGGTGGTTACGGTCTACGGCGCCAAGATGCCGCTCAACCAGGTGGCGACCGTCAGCGTACCGGATGCGCGCACCATCTCCGTGCAGGTGTGGGACAAGAGCCAGGTGCAGGCCGTCGATCGTGCCATCCGCGAGTCCAACCTGGGGCTCAACCCCATTGCCGAAGGTACGCTGCTGCGGCTCCCCATCCCGCCCCTCAATGCCGAGCGCCGCAATGAGTTGGCCAAAATCGCGCACAAGTACGCCGAGCATGCCCGCGTCGGCGTGCGCAACGTGCGGCGCGACGGTATGGAGCTCTTGAAGAAGCTCGACAAGGACGGGGACATGAGCGAGGACGATCACCGCAAAAATTCTACGAAAGTCCAGGAACTTACCGACAAACTCATTAAAGAGATCGATCAGATGCTGGTGGCCAAGGAGGCCGAAATAAAGCAGGTTTGAATCTGTTTCGGCTGGAGCCCGGCGGCTGCGGGCTTGCTCGCCGGGCTTGAGACGGATCAGCCTGCAACACAGTGCCTTCCGCGGTGCCGAAGAACCTCACGTGACCGAGATCGAACAACAGTCGGGCTTCGAGAACGCAGCCAAAGCGGGCCCGCGGCACGTCGCAATCATCATGGATGGAAATGGCCGGTGGGCAAAGCAGCGCGGCCTGCCGCGCGCGGCGGGCCATCGTTCGGGCGTCGAGGCGGTGCGACGTACAGTCAAGGCGGCCATCGAGCTTGGCATCGCCTACCTCACCATTTTCAGCTTTTCGTCGGAGAACTGGTCGAGACCAGCAGCCGAGATCGACGATCTGATGGGTCTCCTCAAGCGCTTCATCCGGCGCGATCTGGTCGATCTGCATCGCCATGGCGTGCGCATCCATGTCATCGGCGAGACAACAAAGGTCGATCCCGAGTTGTTGACGATGATCGAAGAGGCCAAGACACTCACGGCCGGCAACACGGCCCTCAACCTGATCATTGCGTTCAACTACGGCGCCCGCTCCGAGATCACGCGTGCCGTGCGACGTCTTGGAGCCAAGGTGGCCAATGGCGAAATCGCCGCCGCCCACATCGCGCCCGAACATATCGAGGCAGAACTCGACACCGCCGGAATTCCGGACCCGGACCTGCTGATCCGGACCAGCGGCGAATTGCGGCTGTCGAATTTTCTGCTGTGGCAGTGCGCGTATACCGAGCTCGTGTTTCTCGATGTGTACTGGCCCGACTTCGGCCGTGAGCAGCTCGAGCATGCGATCAAGGAATACCTGGCGCGCGACCGCCGGTTCGGCGGGCTCAACGCACGTTCAATGGCCTGAGCGCGACAATATCGGCTCGACCGCAGAGGAAACCGCCTTGGAGCCAGATAACGCAACCCCGGCGCCGACCCTGCCGCAAGATCTCGTTCCACGGCTGGCGTCAGGCATCGTTCTGGCGGTGGGCGCGCTCGCTTTGACCTGGGCCGGCGTGTGGCCGTTCGCGCTGCTGGTGCTGGCCGTTGCGCTCATCATTGCGTGGGAGTGGGGCGGCATCGTGCGCGGCGCCTCTGTCGATACGATTTTCGTCGTGAGCGCGCTGGCCATCGTGGCGGCCGTGCTGCTGACGTCCTCCGGCACACCCGGGCTCGCGCTCATTACGCTGATCGTTGGCGCGATCCTCGCCGCTCTGCTGGGTTTTGGTGACCGCGGCCACCTTTCTTCGTTGGGCGTGCTCTATGCTGGGCTGCCGGCGATCTCGCTGATTTGGCTCAGAAGCAGTCAGCAATGGGGTTTTGTGGCAGTTCTGTTCGTCTTGCTGCTGGTGTGGGCGACCGACACGGGCGCCTACGCGGCAGGGCGCGCATTCGGGGGACCAAGGCTTGCACCGCGTTGGTCCCCGAACAAGACATGGGCCGGCCTCATCGGCGGCGTGGCATGCGCCATGCTGGTGGCGGCGGCGGTCGGATACATGGCCGAAACCGGAAGCATCGGGCGCATGGTGATCGGGGCGGGCGTTCTCGCGGTCGTGGCGCAGGCGGGCGATATTACGGAATCCGCGCTGAAGCGGCAGCACGGCGTCAAGGATGCGAGCACGCTCATTCCGGGTCACGGCGGCTTCATGGACCGCGTCGACGGCCTCGTCTTCAGTGCGACGTTTGCGGCCGTGTTCGGTCTTCTCGTGAACGTGCACGATCCGGCGCGTGCACTTCTCATGTGGCACTAGCGCGATGAGCATTGACACGAACAAGGAGAACGGGCTGACGGGGCGGCAACGGCGCATGGCCGTCGGCCGCGTCGCGCCGCCGCGCGATGTGCGTTCGCTGACGGTGCTCGGTGCGACAGGTTCGATTGGCCGCAGCACGCTCGATCTCGTCGGTCGCCATCCCGAGGGGTTCGCCATCGAAGCGCTGACGGCGCAGAGCAATGTAGCGGGACTCGCGGAGCTGGCGCAGCGCCATCGGGCCAAGGTCGCCGTGATCGGGGACGAGAGCTTGCGCGGCGAGCTCTCGGAGCGGTTGGCCGGGACCGGGATCGAATGCGCCGCGGGAGCTGAGGCGCTTGTCGAGGCGGCGGTGCGTCGCGCCGACTGCGTGATGGCCTCGATCGTTGGCGCGGCCGGCTTGAAACCCACGTTCGCAGCAGCGCGTCAAGGACGGCGCCTGGCGCTCGCCAACAAGGAATGCCTCGTCTCGGCCGGCGAAGTCTTTATGCAGACGGTGCATGACGCGGGCACGGACCTGGTGCCCGTTGACAGCGAGCATTCGGCGGCATTCCAGGCCATTGCCGGCACCGATCCCGCATCCATCGAGCGTATCGTCCTGACGGCCTCGGGTGGGCCATTCCGGACTTCATCCCGCGAGGCGCTGGCGAACGCCACGCCGGAGCAGGCCTCGAAGCATCCCAACTGGTCCATGGGACCGAAGATTACGATCGACTCCGCGACCTTGATGAACAAGGGCCTGGAGCTGATCGAGGCATTTCATCTGTTTCCGGTGCGGGCCGATCAGCTTGCCGTGGTGGTGCATCCGCAATCGATCGTGCATTGCCTGGTCGAATTCACGGATGGATCGGTGCTGGCACAACTCGCCAATCCTGACATGCGTACGCCGATTGCGCTGAGTCTCGCCTGGCCACGCCGCATGCACGCGCCGACGCCTCGGCTCGACTTGGTCAAGATCGGCACACTTTCGTTCGAGGAGCCTGACGAGGAACGCTTTCCGGCCCTGCGGCTCGCCCGCGAGGCCCTGCTGTTGGGCGGAACGGCCGGCGCCATCCTCAATGCAGCCAACGAGCTGGCAGTGGACGGATTTCTCGCCCGCCGCATCGGATTCCTTGAAATTGCCGCGCTTGTGGAGGACGTGCTGACGCAAGCGGAGCGAACGGGGCTTGTTCGCGAAGCAGCCGATTTGGCCGATATCCTGGCTGCGGACGAGGCGGCCCGGGCGATGGCACGCGGATTGCTCAAGCGCTATGGTTAGGTAGTCGTTTCTTTCTGATCCGATCGCGGGCCGGCTGAGGCTCGTTGGCGGGACACTCGGCACGGATTGCCGCAAACTGGGAGCTCGGGCTCGAGCGATGATCTGGAACTTCTTCTCTGTTCTCATTCCGTTCCTATTCGTGTTGACCGTGGTCGTGTTCGTGCATGAGCTGGGTCATTTTCTGGTCGCGCGCTGGTACGGCGTGAAGGTGCAGACTTTCTCGATCGGCTTCGGCCGCGAGATCTGGGGCTTCAACGACCGCTACGGGACCCGCTGGCGGCTGGCGTGGATCCCGCTCGGCGGATACGTGAAATTCATCGATGACGAGAACGGAGCCAGCGTACCGTCGCAGGATGCTCTCACACGGCTATCGCCGGAGGAACGGGCCGGGGCATTCCAGTCCAAGCCCTTGGGGCAGCGGGCGGCGGTGGTTGCCGCCGGACCGATTGCCAACTTCATCCTGTCGATTGCGCTTTTTGCCGTCATTTTTACGTTTGTCGGAATTTCCGTCACGGCACCCCGGGTCGATGAGCTGATCGCCGATGGCATCGCGGAAAAGGCCGGTTTCAAGGCAGGCGACCTGATCGTCTCCATCGATGGCGCACCCATTGAAAGCTTCAACGAAATGCAGCGCGTCGTCGGCGCCAATGCCGACCAGGAGCTCATCTTCGGGGTCGAGCGGGGCGGTGCTTTGCTGACCATCAAGGCAACGCCGGGCCGGCGCGAAATGACCGATCGCTTCGGCAACACGGTGCGGCTCGGCGTGATCGGGGTGAAGCGCACGACGCAGCCCCAGGACTGGGAATACAAGCGCTATGGACCCGTAGATGCGCTCTGGCTCGGAGTGAAGGAAACCCATTTCATCATCGCCAAGACGCTGGGCTACCTGCGTGACGTCGTCCTCGGCCGGGAAGCCGCCGATCAGCTGGGCGGCCCGATCCGGATTGCCGAGGTCTCGGGGCAGGTGGCCAGCGCCGGGTTCGTTCCGCTGCTGAACCTGACGGCCATCCTTTCGGTCAGCATCGGGCTCATCAACCTGTTTCCGATCCCGCTATTGGACGGTGGTCATTTGCTGTTCTACGCGTTGGAGGCTATCCGTCGCAGACCCCTCAGCGCACGGGCTCAGGACATCGGGTTCCGGATCGGGCTAACGCTCGTTCTGATGCTAATGATGTACGCGACTTTCAATGACTTACCTATCGTGCGCAAGTGGATCGGGCTTGGCTGAATCTTGGCCAGTGAAGCAATATTGCCACTTCCAACAGGGGGGCGGAATCGATAAAAACGTTTACCTTTTGAATGTCGCCAAACCGCTTTGGACGGCGGTGGGGCGGCTCGATTGCTGCCAGTAACTACGACTAGGCGAAGGCCTGACGCCGACAGGCCGCTCGTTGTTGGGGGAATCGGCGAACCGGAAGGCAAACCAAAAGAATGCCTCTCTTTGGGATGAGTAGGACTGGGGGACTAAGGTGGGTGGTGGTGCTGGCGCTGCTGATGCAGGTGCCGGTGCTTGCTGTTGGGGACGCGGTTTTGACGTCCGCCACCGCCCAAGATTCCCGCATTCGCGATATCCGCGTCGTCGGCAACCGCCGCGTCGAGCCGGAAACGGTGCGCTCCTATATGCGCGTCTCCGTTGGCGACGCGCATGACGCCGGCAAGGTCGATCAATCGCTTCGCGCCCTGTTCCAGACGGGGTTGTTTGCCGACGTGCGGATCGACCGGGAAGGCTCGGCGCTGGTCGTCACCGTGGTTGAGAACCCGGTCATCAACCAGATCGCCTTCGAGGGCAATTACGAGGTCGAGAAGAAGACGCTCGAGAGCGAGGTCCAGCTCAAGCCGAGGGCCGTGTACACGCGCGCCAAGGTGCAGGCTGACGTGCAGCGCATCCTCGACGTCTATCGCCGTCAGGGCCGCTTTGCTGCGACCGTCGAGCCCAAGATCATCGAGCTGGAACAGAGTCGGGTGAACCTCGTCTTCGAGATCAACGAAGGCGGCGCGACCAAGGTCAAGAGCATCCAGTTCATCGGCAATCGCGCATTCTCGGACTCGCAGCTGAAGGACATCATCACGACGTCGCAGCAGGGCTGGTTCGACTTCCTCAAGGGCACAGCGTTCTACGACCCCGACCGCGTCAATCTCGATCGCGAGCTGCTGCGCCAGTACTACCTGAAGAACGGCTATGCCGATGCGCGCGTCGTGTCGGGTACGGCTGATCTCGATCGGGATGGCTCGGGCTTCTTCCTCACCTTCGTGGTCGAGGAAGGCGAGATCTACAATTTCGGCGACGTGCGCATGGAGTCCGGCCTTGCCGGCGTCACGCCGCAGGAGCTGATGGGCGAGGTGCTGACGAAGCGGGGCGCTGTCTACAACGCCGCGGATATCGACAAGACCGTCGAGCGTCTGACGCTGGTGGTGTCCGAACGCGGCTATGCCTTTGCGCGCGTTCGACCCAAGGCCGATCGCGATCCGGCCGGGCGCGTGATTGCCCTGACGTACATTATCGATGAGGGGCCGCGGGTCTACATCGAGCGCATCAATGTCATCGGCAACACGCGCACGAAGGACTACGTCATCCGCCGCGAGTTCCGTTTGGCGGAAGGCGATGCCTTCAATCCGCTGCTGGTCGACCGCGCCAAGAAGCGCCTGCAGGGACTGGGCTTCTTCAAGGGCGTCGAGGTCAAGCGCCGTCCCGGCTCCGCGCCGGACCGGATCGTCCTCGACGTCGAGCTGCTCGAGCAGCCGACAGGCGAAATCTCCTTCGGCGTGGGCTACTCCACGGCCGAAGGTGTCATCGGCGACATCACCTTCACCGAGCGCAACCTGCTGGGCAACGGCCAGTTCCTGCGCCTCAAGGTCGGCGGTTCTTTCGAACGGACGCAGGTCGACCTGTCGTTCACTGAGCCGCGCTTCCTGGACCGCAACCTGTCGGCGGGCTTCGACCTGTTCCACAAGGATATCCAGGACAGCCAGTACCAGCTCTACAACAGCATGAAGACCGGCGGTTCGCTGCGCATCGGCTTCCCGCTGTCGGAGCAGCTCTGGCTGACGAACTACTACACGATCTCGCGCGACGAGATTTACGATGTGGACAAGAACTTCGATCCGGCTAACGGCGACAACAACGTTGCGTCTCGCGCCATTATTGACGCAGAGGGCGTTGCTTACACGTCGCTCGTCGGAACATCGCTCACGTACGATCAGCGCAATCATCCCCGCAACCCCACGCGCGGTTACTACCTGCAGGCCAGCACCGACTTCGCAGGCGTTGGCGGTGACGTACAGTACGCGCGCTTCATGGGTGAAGGCCGCTACTACTATCCGATCACGGAGAAGATCACGTTCGTCGGACGCGTGATGGGTGGTCACATCATGGGGTGGGGTGGCGACGACGTGCGGTTGCTCGACATGTTCTATCGCGGCGGCGAAACGATCCGCGGCTTTGAACGCGCCGGTTTCGGACCTCGTGACGTCGCAACCGACAGCGCGCTGGGCGGAACGACCTTCTACGCGGTCACGGCGGAAGTTCGCTTTCCGCTTCCTCTTGTGCCTGACGATTTGGGCATGAGTGGCGCGTTCTTTGTCGATGCAGGTAGCCTCTTCGGTACGAGCGACCGAGTAAAAACACTGTCCGCTTCGTGTGGTGCGCCAGTCCCAGCGGGGCAGGTACCGAATGTCTGCCTCGAGAACGACTCCAGCCTCCGCGTGTCGGCTGGTACGAGCCTGCTGTGGAACTCGCCACTGGGTCCGCTGCGTGCCGACTTTGGCTTCGCCATCATGAAGGAGAGCTACGACAAGGAGCAGCTCTTCCGCTTCGGTGCCAGCACGAAGTTCTAGAGGTGGCATCCCGACGTAGCTCCTCGACGCAGGGTGGCGCAATCTGCCGCCCGCGTCTGTATCTCCTGACGGTTGCTCATCGCCCCCGAGCGGCGCAAGATCGCGCGCGGCTGAACGTGCGCGCTGGGCGGAAGGTTCTCAATGCAGCATCCGGGGTTCTATGACCGGGCGGGCCCGTTTACCCTCGCCGCCATAGCGGAAAGGATCGGGGCCGATCTGCCCCCGGGAGTCGACGGGGTGCGGTTGATCGAGGACGTGCGCCCGCTCGGCGAGGCCACGGCCACGCACATCACCTTCTTCGAAAACCGCAAGTATCTGCTGCAACTCGAACGGTCCGAGGCCGGCGCGTGCATCCTGGCTCCGGCCTTCGTCTCACGCCTGCCGATGGGGACGTCCGCGCTGGTGCTGAAGGCGCCCTACCGGGGTTTCGCGCTGGCATTGCAACTGTTTTATCCGGGTGCCATGCACCCCCTGGCGGCGAACTATGCCGCTGGCGACGGAGGGGCCGGAAACGTTCATCCGACCGCCCAGATTGCGGACGGGGCCTGCATCGAGCCTGGCGCCGTCATCGGGCGCGAGGCCCGCATCGGGGCCGGGACGACGATCGCGGCAGGGGCCGTGATCGGCTACCGGGTGGTGATCGGCCAGAACAGCTATATCGGGCCGTGCGCCAGCATCCTGCATGCTCTGGTGGGGGATCGGGTTCTGATCCACCCGGGGGTGCGCATCGGCCAGGATGGCTTCGGCTTCGCCATGGGCCCGGAAGGCCATTTGAAGGTTCCCCAGATCGGCCGCGTCATCATCCATGACGAGGTCGAAATCGGCGCAAATTCGACCGTGGATCGCGGCGCCCTTAAGGATACCGTCATCGGACAGGGCACGAAAATTGATAATCTCGTTCAGATCGGGCACAACGTCATCATGGGCCGGGGTTGCGTCATTGTCGGGCAGACGGGCATCTCGGGTTCGGCAGAGCTTGGTGACTTCGTCGTCATGGGCGGCCAATCCGGCCTCGTCGGGCATATCAAGGTCGGCTCGGGCGCCCAGATTGCCGGCGGATCACATCCCAAGAATGACGTGCCGGCCGGCGCACGCATGGGCGGCACGCCGGCGCGTCCGTTCCGGGAATGGGCGCGCGAGATTGCTGCCATAAGACGACTCGCGCGCGCGGGTGTGCCGCCGGGCACTGATCAAGAGAACTAAGTCTGTAGACATAGCGTATGCAGACAACGTGAGGGCGACGGAGCATGCAGGAAGCCACGAAAGGGAAAGGGAAAGCAGAACTCCCATCAGCCGATATCGGCAAGGTGCTGAAGCTGCTGCCGCATCGCTATCCGTTCTTGATGGTCGACCGCATCATCGAGATGGATCGCGACGAAAGCTGCATAGGCATCAAGAACGTCACGATCAACGAGCAGTTCTTTCAGGGGCATTTTCCCGGATTCCCAGTGATGCCGGGCGTGCTCATCGTCGAGGGGCTGGCGCAGACGGCGGGTGCGCTGTGTGTCCACAACCTCCAGGAAGACTATAAGCCTCAGCTGGTGTATTTCATGGGAATCGACCGCGCCAAGTTTCGCAAGCCCGTCGTTCCCGGCGACCAGCTCGAGTATCACGTCCGCAAGGTGAGAAGCCGCGGCAGGGCATGGCGGTTCTACGGTGAGGCGAAGGTCAACGGCCAGATCGTGGCCGAGGCCGAGGTGAGCGCCATGATCGTGGACCCAGAGAATGTCAAAATGTGAGATCCATCCGACTGCCATCGTCGAGGACGGAGCAAAGCTCGGCGAGGGTGTTCGGATCGGACCCTATTGCATCGTCGGGCGTGACGCCTCGCTCGGTGACGGGTGTCAATTGCTGAGCCATGTGGTCGTCGCCGGCCGCACGGCGATCGGGCCGCGCACGCGGATTTTCCCGTTCGCCTCAATCGGCCACCAGCCGCAGGATCTGAAATACAAGGGCGAGCCCTCGACGCTGACGGTGGGTGCCGACTGCCTGATCCGCGAAGGTGTCACCATGAACCCCGGCACCGAGGGCGGCGGCATGGTGACGGAGATCGGCAACAGTTGCGCCTTTCTGGCCAACAGCCATGTCGGGCATGACTGTCACGTCGGCGACAGCGTCATCTTCTCCAACAACGTGATGCTGGCGGGCCATTGCAATGTCGGCAATTTCGCGATCATCGGCGGCGGCGCAGCCGTCATCCAGTTCGCGCGGGTTGGCGCACATGCGTTCCTGGGCGGCATGTCGGGGCTGGAGAACGACCTGATCCCGTATGGCATGGCGCTCGGCAACCGGGCGTATCTGTCGGGGCTCAATATCATCGGCCTGCAGCGGCGCGGCTTCTCGCGCGAGCAGATCCACAGCCTGCGGCGCGCCTATCGCCTGCTGTTTGCCGACGAGGGCACGCTGATGGAGCGGCTCGAGGACGTCTCGGCCGAGTTCGGCGAGCATCCCATCGTGCAG
>JBJXDX010000153.1:0-114344 GCA_046154585.1 Hyphomicrobiaceae bacterium
CCGCTGAAGTTCGGACACACGCCAGTCGACGATACCGATCAGGTCCTTGCGCCAAGAGGCGCGCACCGCCATCAGAAGCTGCCCGCCAACTTTGGGGGCAGCTTCGAAAAGCACGACGTTGTGGCCGCGCTCAGCCGCAACGCGGGCGGCTTCGAGCCCGCCAGGTCCGCCGCCGACGATCACGACCTTGCGGCCGGGCTTCTCAGCGCGCTCGACGACCTGCGGCAGCACGGCCTCGCGGCCGGTCGCAGGGTTGTGGATGCAGGCGACTTTCTTCCACATGCAGTGCGAGGCGCCCACGCACGGCCGGATGCGATCCTCCTCTCCGCGCGCCAGCTTGTTGACGATCTGCGGATCGGCCATGTGCGCGCGCGTCATCGCTACCATGTCGAGCAGGCCCTCGGAGATCGCGTAACGCGCGGTCGCGATATCCGGAATGCGCGCGGCGTGAAACACCGGCAGCCTGGTTTCCCGCTTGAAGGCGCCAACGGGCCCGAGGAACGGTGCCAGGGGTTGCGACATGCCGGGCATATTGTGCTCGGCGAGCGCGAGGTCGGTGTCCATGCGACCGAAAATGCAGTTGAAGAAGTCGGTGTGGCCCGCGGCCTCGAACAGGCGCGCAAGGCGCAGGCATTCCTCGAAGTCGATGTTGTCGGGCGAGCCTTCCTCGAGTCCCTCGTCGACGACGAAACGGATACCGACAAGCCAATCATCACCGACTTCCTTGCGGATGGCCTCTTGGACCATCAGTCCGAAGCGCGCGCGGTTTGCGGTCGATCCGCCGTAGTCGTCGGTGCGGCGGTTCGTCCGCGGCGACAGGAACTGGCCGATCAGGTGACCGCCGGTGACGGTTTCGATGCCGTCCAGGCCGCCTTCTTTGCACCGCTTGGCCGCACGGGCGTAGTCGCGGATCACACGCTGGATGTCATTCTCGTCCATCTCGCGCGGGAAATTACGGTGGCGGCGCTCGCGGATGGGAGAAGGCCCCATCGTCGGCAGCCAGTTCATGGAGAGCGCGTCGGCGCGCCGGCCGAGGTGCGAGATCTGGCACATGATGGCCGCGCCGTGAGCATGGATACGGTCGGAGAACAGGCGCAGATGCGGAATGACGGAGTCGTCCGAGACGTTGATCTGCCCGCCGCCCCAGCTCGAGTCGGGCGATACCATCGACGAGCCGCCGAACATCGTCAGAGCCAATCCGCCCCTAGCCTTCTCCTCGTGGTAGCGCTGGTAGCGCTCCATCGGGTGGCCGCCATCGTCGAGAGTCGAAGCGTGGCTCGTGCTCATGATCCGGTTTTTCAACGTTAGACCCTTGATCCGCAGCGGTTGCAGCAGCGGATCGGTCTTGCGCTTCGTTCCAGCGCTAGCGGTGTCGGTGTGGAGCTGTGACATGGCGTTTCCAGTGGCTCTTCTTCGTTGGCGTTCAGGATATGGCGGGTGCAAGGGTTGATTGCTGTGCCGCTAGCAGATCGGCTTCGGGGCAATGACAGAGGATGCTCGCGCCGTTCGCCAGCAGACGCTCCGGCGGTGGGCGCTCCGCGCAGGTTCCAGGGATTGCCAGGCTGCACCGGGCCGCGAAGGCACAGCCTGTCGTCGGGCGTAGGCCACTCGCGGCTTCAACGTCGCGTCGCGGAGCGAGCTTTTCGAGCCAGCCGATCTTCAGCTCAGGGATCGAGGAGATCAGGAGGTCGGCATAAGGGTGGAACGGCGGAATACGAATGGCCTTCTGACTGGCCGACTCGACCCGCTGCCCAGCATAGAGGATCATGACCTCGTCGCAGACGGCGCGCACGGTCGAAAGGTCATGGCTGATGAAGAGATAGGAAATGTGGAGATCGCGGCGCAGGTCGGCGAGCAGCCTCAGAATGGCCGCGCCGACGACCGTGTCGAGGCCCGAGGTGACCTCGTCACACAGGATGAGCTTCGGCTTGGCAGCGAGCGCGCGTGCCAGGTTGACCCTCTGCTTCTGTCCGCCCGAGAGCTCCCTCGGCATGCGTTCGGCGAACCCGGCCGGCAGGCGCACCATGTCGAGCAGTTCGGCCACGCGGCGCTTTAGGGCATCGCCGCGCAAGCCGTAGAACTGCCAGACCGGGCGCGCGAGGATACGGCCGATGCTGTGCGCAGGGTTGAGCGCCGTGTCAGCCATCTGGAATACAATCTGGATATCGCGGAGATCGGTCACTGAGCGGTCACGTGCCCGTGGCGCGAGGCGGCGGCCCTCGAGGTTGATGGAGCCGCGCGCTGCCGGAAGCAGACCCGCTATGACCCGAGCGAGCGTGCTCTTGCCCGAGCCCGATTCACCGATGACGCCCACCGAGGTTCCTGTTTGCATGACCAGATCGATGTTGCGCAGGACCGGGAAGGCAGGCGTGCCGTCCCTGCCGACAGCGCCATAACCGGCATATAGCCCATGCATTTCGAGGAGTGGCGGAGGCGAAACCGCGACGGCAGCCGTGCGTTCAGCCGGCACAGCGGGTACGGCGGCGGCAAGCAGGCTTTGCGTGTAGGCGTGCTGCGGGGCCGCGAGCATGCTGGCGGTCTGGCCCGCCTCCTGAATCTCGCCGCGGCGCAGCACAACGATGCGGTCGGCCATCTGTGCCACGACGGCGAGATCATGGGAGACGTAGAGCACAGTTGTCTGCCGCTCCCGGACGACCTTCTTGAAGGCTTTCAGAACATCGATCTGCGTGGTCACGTCGAGCGCGGTCGTCGGCTCGTCGAGGATGACGATCTGCGGCTCCATGACGAGGGCCATGGCGAGCATCAGCCGCTGAAGCTGCCCGCCCGAGACCTGGTGCGGGTAGCGCGCGCCGATCCGCTCGGGGTCGGGCAATGACAGCTCATGGAAGAGCGCGATCGCCCGGCGCTCGGCCTCGGCAACGGTCAGCGTCTTGTGGATGCGAGCGCCTTCGACGATCTGCGACAGCACCGTGCGGGCGGGATTGAAGGCGGCAGCGGCACTCTGAGCCACATAGGCAATCGACTGGCCGCGCAGACGCGCGCGATCCACAGCCCCAAGCGTGGCGAGGTCCCGGCCCGCGATGGTGATCCGGCCCCCCGTGACCCTGCAGCCCGGGCGCGCATAACCCATGAGGGCCAGGGCAATGGTCGACTTGCCGGATCCCGATTCGCCGATCAGCGCCAGCACCTCGCCGGGCGCAATGGCAAGGGACACGTCCTTCACGATGTCGAAGTCGCGGCCGGCGTCATCGCGACCAGTCACGTGCAGACCTTCGACCTCGACTAGGCTCTTCACGTCAATGGCCTTCTGGTGTGCCGGCGGAGCGGCCTTGCAAGGCGTCGATGATCAGGTTGACGCCGATGGTCAACGACGCGATGGCGAGTGCGGGAACGACAACCGCCGGTGCCCCGTAGACGAGCCCCGATATGTTCTCGCGCACGAGCGAGCCCCAGTCGGCGTTGGGCGGCTGGATGCCGAGACCGAGAAAGCTCAAGCGGCTGAGCAGCAGGATGACGAAGACGAAGCGCAACCCGAAATCGGTCACGAGCGGGCCGACGATATTGGGAAGGATCTCCTCGATCATGATGTAACCGGTGCGCTCGCCGCGCGCGCGCGCGACCGTGATGAAATCCATCGCATTGACGTTGACGGCGAGCGAACGGCTGATGCGATAGGAGCCCGGGGTATAGATTATTGCGGCGGTTGCCACGAGGATCGGGATCGAGCTGCCGAAGGCGGCCACGACGACGAGACCGAACAGGAGGCTCGGGATCGAAATCAGCGCGTCGAGCGCACGGCTGAGCACGGCGTCGAGCCAGCCTCCGACAGCAGCGGCGAGCAGGCCGAGGGTGGCACCGGCGAGGCAGGCGAGCGCAGTCGCGGCAAGGGCGAGACCGATGGTGTAGCGGCTGCCGTACAGGATGCGGCTCAGCATGTCGCGGCCGAGATAGTCGGTTCCAAGCGGATGCTTCATGCTGAGCGGGCCGAACGCATCGAGATCGACAACCTTGCCGGCGCTGTAGGGAGCGACATGCGGGCCGACGATCGACATGACGAGCCAGAACGAGATCATGATCAGCCCGGCAACCAAAGACAGCGGCAGCCGCCGGCGTCTCAGGGCGGGAGCATCGATCGTGTTCGCGGCAGGCTCGGTCATGGTGGAGCCTCAGCGCAGCCGCGGGTTGGACACGATGGCGAGCACGTCCGCAATCGTCACCAGCAGCAGGTAGCCACCGGAGAAAATCATGGCGCAGGTCTGCACGACCGGAATATCGCGCGTCGACACCGCATCGACCATCAGGCGTGCGAGCCCCGGGTAGTTGAAGATCGTCTCCACGACCACGACGCCGCCGAGCAGTGAAGACAGGCTCAGCGCTATGGCGTTGGCGATCGGCCCAACCGCATTCGGAAGCGCGTGGGCGATGACCGTGCGGGCCGGACGCGCGCCCTTGAGGATAGCCATCTCGATGTACGGCTCGCGCAGGGTATTGACGACGGCGGCACGGGTGAGCCGCGCCATCTGCGCAACGACCACGCACGTCAACGTCAGGACGGGCATGGCCAGCGACCGCAGCAATTGAAGGAGCGACTGGCCGTCGGAGACGGTCGACAGCGCCGGCAGCCAACGCAGACTGACCGCAAACACCAGCACGGCGATGGTCGCGATCAGGAACTCCGGGACCGACACGATTGAGATAGTCGTTATGCTGGCGATCCGATCATACCGGGAGCCCTGGCGCATGGCCGCAGTAATGCCGAGCATGAGTGCCAGCGGCACCGAAATTGCCGCCGTCAGTCCGGCGAGCAGCAACGAGTTCGGCAGGCGCTTGCCGATCAGCTCGGCCACCGGCAGGCCGTTCACCAGAGACTTGCCGGGGTTGCCCACCAAAAGTCCGCCGAGCCAACTGAGGTAGCGTGTGTGCGGCGGGCGATCGAGGCCCAAGGTCTCGCGCATGGCCTTGACCATCTCCGGCGTGGCGCTCTGGCCGAGAGCCTCCTGCGCCACGTCGCCGGGAAGGAGCGACGTCGCCATAAACACAATCAGGGAGACGAGCAGCAGGATTCCGAGGCTCGTCGCGATGCGGCGCGCGATCAGGCGCCCGACCGTCGCGTTCATTCGACTTCGCTTCCCTTCGCTCAAGGTCTCCGCGAACGTACCAAAGATCCTGCCCCGTCGGTTGGGCGGTCAAGCATCGAGCCAGACGTGCTCGGCAAAGGCGTTGCCCATGAAGCCGCCGATTGGAATGGGCTTGAGCCCGTTCAGCTTGGCCGAATGCGCGTCCAGCAGCGTGATGAACACCGGGATGCCGATGCCGCAGTGGTCGCGGACGATCACCTGCATGTCGGAGTAGTGCTGCTTGCGCTTCGCCTCGTCGCTTTCGCCCCGCGCCGCGACGAGCAGTTGGTCGAATTTCTCGCTCTTCCAGCCGCTCTCGTTCCAGTTGGCATCCGACTTGAAGAACAGCGTGAACAGGATGTCCGCACTGGGCCGGGGATTGATGGCGCCGAAGCCCAGCGGCTGCTTCATCCAGTAGTTGGCCCAATAGCCATCGGCCGGAACGCGTTTGATGTCGAGGTTGAGGCCGATCTTCTGCCCGTTCTCCTGCAGCAGCACGGCCATCTCGACGGAGCCAGGTGCTGCCGGCGAGGCGTATAGCGGCACCGGCGTATTGGCGAGGCCCGACTTCTGCAGGTGGAATTTGGCCTTGTCCAGGTCGAAGGGCCGCTGCGGGATGTCCTTGTTGTAATAGCGGTTGCTCGGATCGATCGGCTGATCGTTGCCGATCACCGCATAGTTTCGGAAGACAGCCGAGCGGATCTGCTCGCGGTCGAAGAGATATTTCATGGCCAGGACGAAATCGGGGTTGCGCGTCGGGTCGGCATCCTGGCGCATGACGAGGTCGGTATAGTAGCCGGCCTTGGTCTCGAACACCTTGAAGCCGGTCGCCGCCTCGATCTGGCGAATGGAGCGCGGATTGATGGCAGCAATGAGCTGCACGTCGCCTGACAGCAGCGCGTTCACACGTGCCGCCTCGTCGGGTATGCCGATCAACTCGATTTCGTCGAGATAGGGCTTGCCCGGCTTCCAGTAGTTCTCGTTGCGCACGCCGACGGCCCGGATGCCGGGAGCGAACTCCTTCACCTTGTAAGGGCCGGTGCCGACCGCGGTCGTGAACTCGGTGGTGCCGTCCTTGATGATGAAGAAGTGCCAGGTGCCGAGCACCACCGGAAGGTCGGCATTCGGCGCGGCGAGGGTGATGCGCACCTCGTCGGGCCCGGTCGCCTTGATTTCCTCCATCTGGGCGGCAAGCGCATTGGCGCGCGAGCCAACGGCCTTGTCCTTGTGGCGGTTCAGCGAATAGACCACATCCTGGGCCGTCAACGCCTTGCCGTCGTGGAACGTGACGCCTTTGCGCAGCTTGAAGGTCCACACCTTCGCCTTGTCGTGCTCGATTGTTTCAGCGAGTTCGGGCTGCGGGACGAGACTGCCGTCGAGGGAGGTCAGTCCGTTGTAGAACATGCTACAGCGCGAATAATCGGTCGACAGGGACTGCTTGGCCGGATCGAGAGTGTCAGCCGGCGAGATCGAGCTGCCGGCGACCTTGATGCGGCCGCCCTTTCTGGGTGTCTGGGCCAGCGCGCTGGTGGCGCCGAGGATGCTGCCGGCCGTGGCGAGGCTAGCGCCGCCTGCCGTCAGCCAACCGAGGATTTCGCGGCGGCTGGCGCCACGCCGCATGGCACTTTCGATCCAGGTGCGATCTGCACTGCAAAGACTGAGTAAGGGTGCCGAGTCGCTCTTGGACATGTCCGTTGTCTCCCCTCGAACCGTGACCAGCGTTAGCGATGAGAATGCTGCCACAGACGGGTGTTGCGGTCCGCTTGACAATACATACGGGGGTCATACGCTCAGCGTATGGCTCCGCTCGCCCGTACCGTTCGCTCTCCCAGGCAACTGCTCATTTTTGAGGCAGCGGCGCGGCTCGGGAGCTGCAGCGCAGCGGCACGCGAGTTCAACCTCACGCAGCCGTCCGTCAGCCGCAACATCGCCGACCTCGAGGAGGCGCTGACCACCTCGCTGTTCGTGCGCAAGGCAACGGGACTGGAGCTGACGCCTGATGGGCAAAGCCTCTATCGGACGTTGAGCGAAGCGTTGCACCGGATCGACGATACGTTGCTTGAGATTAGCCAACGCAACGTGCGCAAGCAGGTCGTCGAGCTGTCGTTGTCGACGGCGTTCGTGACGCACTGGTTCGTCCCGCGCATGCGCGAGTTCCAGGTTGCGTTCCCCGATGTCGATCTGCGCTTTCAGCTCATCTCCGGCTCGCTGCGTGGCTCCGTCGGCAGCGTCGATCTTGCCATGCGCAGGACCAGCGAAGAGGAGGTCGACGAGTGGACCTGGCCGTTCTGTCAGGAAATTGTGCTGCCGGTCTGCAGCCCCTCATACCTGAAGGCACACGGTGCATTCGATGCGGAGCCGCTTGGCCAAGGGCATGTCCTGCTGGAGCTGCCCGACTCCGAGATAACCTGGCGGACGCTGCTCGGCGGGGCGACACGCTCGACTCCGCGACGGGACTGGATTGAGTTCTCCGACTATGCCGTCGTGCTGCAAACGGCCATGAGCGGCCAGGGTGTGGCGCTCGGGTGGGTGAGCGCGATATCCCGCATGCTGGTCGATGGCACGCTCGTCCCCGCCTCGGCTCAGCGCGTTTTGACAGGCAGGACGTTCAGCTTGATTGCGCCGCGCGGCAGACCGGCGCGTGAGGTCGTCCTGCGCATCCGGGACTGGATGATGGAAGAGATGCGCAAGGAGCTCTACAGCCTGGCGCCGCTCCTCGATGACGAGGCCGCAGCCCAGCCAAGAACACTTGCTCCCCTGATCTCATGACGGCATCTCATGATGGCCGGCACGTGCGCCATATGCCTCCTCCCCCCAAGCGCACAATGCCCGGACGATTGACTCTGCGATCACTTGCACATCGGAGAACCGGCGAATGACGGCAAAAACCAGTCCACAGGTCCACATGGGAAGGATCCCCGGTGGTGTGGCCCGCGAAATCCTGGCGAAGGACCCGGTCATCCTCCTTCCCATGGGCAGCCACGAGGACCAGGGTCCGCATGCCCCCATGGGAGATTACCTCCTCGCCGAAAAGATTGCAGAGTTGGCCGCGTGCCGTGCCAGCGAAAGGGGTATTCCGGCTTTTGTCGCCCCGGTGCTGCCCTTTGGCGGCGCCGACTGGTTCAGCCCGATGATCGGCGGCATTGCGCTCAGCCAGGAGACGCTGACCAGTGTCATCATGGAGATGGTTGCCTCGCTGCACAATACGGGGCTTACCCGCCTTATCGTCATCAATGGACACGGCGGCAATGTCGGTCCCATCGCCGAAGTGGCGCGCAGCCTGTACCTCCGCAACGGCACCCTGATGCCGAGCCTTTATCTGTGGCGCATTGCCTACGGCCTGTTGCCGAGCATCGTCGGCAAAGACAAGGCTGCGAAGGTCTCGGGCCATGGCGCCGACCCCTTGACCAGCCTCGGCTTGCATTTGTTCCCCGAGTTGATGCGTCCCGATTTGATTCCCGAGGGCAAGCCGCTCAAGCGCGATCCGACACTCGACTTGCCGTTCACGGGTCTTGGCACTGCGAGCTTTGAAGGCGCCGAAGTCGGTATGCCAAACCAGTACGATGAGATTTATACGCTGGGTGTAGGCCAGGGTGATCCCAAGCTCTCTTCTGCGGGGACAGGCGCGGCGCTGGCCGAGCAGCTGACCGAAATCTGCGCGCGCTTCATTGCCCACTTCGCAGGCAAGGTGCCTGCCAGGAGCCCAGCGTAACGCTCAGGCCGCCCTCAATCGTCCTGCGCGCCCGCGATCAGCCAGCAAGTGGCTCGATCGCCCTCAACCGCACGCCACTGAGTAGACGTCTTTGACCTGTCCCGGCAACGGCATCGAGCCCCAAGTTTCTCCACCATCCTGCGTGCCGAACACCTCGCCCTCATAACGCGCACCGATATAGACTTGGTTGGGGTCAGTGTGATGCAGGCCGACCGACATGATGGTGCCGTGCACCTGCACCTTGTCGAAACGCTTCCACGTCTTGCCGGTGTCCCGGCTGCGATAGATGCCGCCGTCCTTGCTGGCGGCGGCAACGCTCAAGGCCGCGTACATGGTCTTGGGGTCCTGGGGAGCGACCTTCACATCGCGGCCGTATGTGACGGGCGAGAACCGCTTCATGTCCATGTCCTGCCAGCTACTGCCTTGATCTGCACTGCGGAACAGGCCCATGCGGCAGGCGAGGACAACGGCATCGGGGTCCGCCGGGCTGATGGTGATCGCATGTCCGTCCAGCATGCCCTCCGCGAACGTGTCCGTGACGATCTTGCTCTTGAGATGCGGCAATTCGGATAGCCGGATCAGATCGGCACTGCAGTCCGACCAGGTCTCGCCGCTATCCGTCGTGCGGATGACGCCGTTCACCTCGAGCGCAGCGTAGATCTCGCCCAGCCGTGACGGGTGCTGCGCCATGCGCATCACACGCACGGCGAAAGGCGCCGTGGCGCGATCCTTGATGCCGGGATTGGGCAGGCGCCGCCAGCTCTCGCCGGAGTCGTCGCTGCGATACACATCGACCGGCGAGGCGCCGGCAAAGATGCGCTTGGGATCGCGGGAGTCGACGAGGAACGACCAGACCTGTTTGCCGGTATCGGCAAATTTCGTGCGTTTGAACGTGGCCCCGCGATCGGTGCTGCGCCACGCGCCGTCGGCCGTGCCAGCGAGAACGATGTCCGGGTTCGTTGGATGCACGGCGACCGTGAAGGTCTCGAGATCGGGCAGGACGTGGCTCCATTGCCCGCCGTTGGCCGGCCGGCGGAACACGCCGACGCTGCCGGTGGCTTCAGGGCGCCCAACGTATCCGGCGACGCCAACAAACACGTGTGACTGAGCTGCCATGGGACGATCCTCCAGCTTGGTGTTTTGCCCGAGCGTATGGCATCCCACCGCGCTACGCCAGCAGATGCATCACGGTTCCTGCCGCGCGCCCTGGCTCTGGATACGTGGCGGCGCCGGATGGTGCGATCAACTCGCCTCCAGCAGCACCTTGCCGATGGTCGCACGCGACTCCAGCAGGCGGTGCGACTCGGCCGCCTCCGCAAGCGGAAGCACGCTGTTGACCGCGACCTTCAGCGATCCGTCCTTCAGGCCGCCGAACAGGTCATCGACGCGCTTGGCGATCTCCTCCCTCGTGCGGGTGTGATGGTTGAGACGTGGCCGCGTGAAGAAGATCGAGCCTGCCGCCGCCAGGTCCATCGGAGCGACGGTCTCCACCAGGCCCGTGGTATTGCCGTACAGCACGCACAGCCCGCGCACGCGGGTGGCCTTGATGCTGTCGTCGAGCGTGGCCTTGCCGAGCGCATCGTAAGCGACATCCACGCCCTTGCCGTCGCCCCAGGTCTTGACCTCCTGCAGGAACGGCGTATCGCGATAGAGGATGATCTTGTCGGCGCCCAGGGATTGCACGAAGTCGGCCTTCTCCTTCGAGCCGACGGTCGCGACGACCGATGCGCCCGCCTTCTTGGCGAACTGCACCAGGAGATGGCCGACGCCGCCGGCGGCCGCATGCACCAGACACGACATGCCCGGCTTCAGTTTGCCGGTGTCGTGCGCTAGGTAGTGCGCGGTCAAACCCAGCGAATAGACAGCAACCGCATCGCGCAGCGCCAGACCGGCAGGCACTTTCATGACGCGCCAGCCGGGGACGGACGCGTACTCAGCGTAGCTGCCGAGCGTCTCGGCGTAGACGACCGTATCGCCGACCGCCACATGCGTGACACCGGGGCCGACCGCGGCAACGGTTCCGCCCGCTTCGCCGCCGATCGGCAGCGGTTGATCCGTCGCCAGCAGTGGCTTGCCGCCCCGGTATGTGCCTTCGCGCTGGTAGACATCACCAAAGGTGATGCCCGCATACTTGATCTTGACGAGAACTTCGCCGACCGCCTGTGTCGGCTGCGGCACCTCTCGCAATGTCAGAACCTCTGGGCCGCCGAGACGCGGTACGACAATGGCTCGCATGGATACACTCCTGCTGATTTGCTGTTGGCTCAGATTGAGGGTTTTTCCTCGTCGTCGGCAATGACGGACAGGTGTTCGGGATCGATCTCAAGCGACACGGCCTCGCCCACGCGGCAATCGAAATTAGGTTCAGTACTGACAACCAGCGCCGTGCGGTCGGTGAGCTTGATCGTGTAGTCCCAATGATCGCCGAAGTAGGCGCGGTCGGCGACCTCCCCCGGGACGATCAGAACCTGCGGACGGATCGAATGGCTGGCCGACGGCATCAGCCGGATGCTGTGCGGCCGGATCGAGATCACGACGGATGCCTTGTCGCGAAGCTTTGCCGGCAGCCTGTCAGCCCCAACGATGAAAGCTCCGAAATCGAATCCTGATCCCGAGCGGCGGCCGGACAGGAAGTTCGTGCGGCCGATGAAGCTGGCGACGAACCGTGTGGCCGGCGCCCGGTAGATCTGGCGCGGTGTATCGACCTGCTCGATGCGGCCACCACGCATGACGACGATGCGGTCCGACGCCACCATGGCCTCGGCCTGATCGTGCGTGACGTACACCGTCGTGATCTTGAACTCCTCGTGCATGCGTCGAATCTCGAGCCGCATCTCCTCACGCAGGTTGGCGTCGAGGTTCGACAGGGGCTCGTCGAGCAAAAGCACCTCGGGCTGCACCACAACGGCGCGGGCAAGCGCCACCCGTTGCTGCTGGCCGCCGCTCAGCTCGGCGGGATAACGATCCGCCTGCGCACCGAGCTGCACCACGTCGAGCATCGCGATGACACGCTTTCGCGTCTCCTCTGCGGACGTTCGGCGCAACTCCAGTCCGAATGCCACGTTCTGGAACACCGTCATGTTGGGCCAGATGGCGTAGCTCTGGAAGATCATCGACATGCCGCGCTGCTCGGGTGGCAGCACGGCTTGCGGAGAGGAAATGACTTTGCCGTTGAGCTCGATGGTCCCGCGCGTGGGCGGCACGAAACCGGCGATCATGCGCAGCATGGTCGTCTTGCCGCAGCCCGAAGGCCCCAGCAGGGATACGAACTCGCCGGCCGCGATATCGAGGGAGAAATCGCGAACAGCCCTGAACCTGCCGTAGTCGCAGCCGACGTCGATGATCTTGAGCTTCGTCACCGGCTAGCTCTCCCGCCGCAGCATGAAATCGCGGCCAATCACGAGCTGTCCGATTGTCACGAACGCCAGCACGGTGACGAGCAGGATGACGCCGAGTGCCGACAAGTATTCGAAACGCCCGCCCTCCGACAGATCAAAGAACAGCACCGACATGGTCCGCGTATCCGGGCCGTAGAGAAACAGTGCCGAGCTGACCTCGCGCGACGAGATGATGAACACGAGCAACCAGGCGCCCATCAGGCTGCGCTTGAGCAAGGGGATGAGCACGCGACGCAAGGCGACGAAACGGTTGCCGCCGAGGATCCGTACGGCATCCTCCATCTCCGGGTTGACGCCAGCGATGGCTGCATTGGCGCTGGAATAAGCGACCGGCAGGAAACGCGTGGTGAAGGCCAGGATGAGGATAACCGCCGTTCCGGCCAGCGCTGCAGGCGGCGGCGCGTAGGCGGCGTAAAAGCCGATGGCCATGACGATGCCGGGTACCACGATCGGCGTCATGGCAATCAGCCCCAGGGCGGCGCTGAAGCGCATCAATCGGCGGCTGACTATGTACGCGACCGCCAACGCCAGGCCCACGGCCAGCGTGGCCGAAGCCGACGAATAGACGAATGTGTTGAGGATCGATTTGGTGGCGTGCGCATGCTGGACGAAGAGGTAGCGGAAATTGTCGAGCGTGAGGTTATCCAGCCCGAATCCCCGTGCCCATGCCTTGGCCGTGGCGGCCTGCAGCAGCACCAGATAGGGCAGCACCACCGCCAGCGTCAGGATGAACAGGCTGTAGCCGAGAAACGCCCAACGCCAGCGCCCGAGCCGCATAGGCAGGCGTTCCGCGCCTTTGCCGGTCAGCGTGACATAGCCGCGCCGGCCGAGGATGGCCTTCTGGAGCAGGAACAGCGCTACCGTCACCAGCAGCAGCGGGATGGAATAAGCCGCCGCCACCTCGAGCTGCAGGGGATAGCCGAAGAACTCCCACAGTTGCAGCGGCACGAGATTGATGCGCGCCGGCAGCGCGATCATGATCGTCGAGCTGATGATCGAGATCGCCTCCAGGAAGATGATAATTCCGGCGGCAAGGATCGCCGGCAGCACCAGCGGCAGCGTCACGCGCCGCGTCAGCGTTATCCGGCTGGCGCCGAGGATGTTGGCCGCATCCTCCATCTCGCTCGAGACCATCTCGAGAGCGCTGGACGTAAAGACGACTGCATACGGAAACGAGTACAGCGCGATGATGAACACCAGCCCCGGGAACGAGTAGATATTGAGGAAACCAGCGTCCGTACCGAAGAGACCGTTGAAGGCCCGATTGAGCCAGCCTGCATTGGGCCCCGCGAGCAGGATCCAGCTCATGGCGCCGAGAAACGGCGGCGTGGCGAACGTCGCCAGCACGAGAACACGCACCAGCCCCTTCATCGGCATGTCAGTGCGCGACAAGGCCCACGCGATCGGCACGCCGAGAGTGAGCGCCAGGATAGCAACACTCAAGCCCAGCATCAGCGAGTTGACGATGGCCCTGACATAGCGTGCGCGGCTGAAGGCATCGGCATAGTTGGTGAATGTCCAGCCGGTCGACTTGGGATCATCGAAGCTGATGGCCAGAAGCTGCAGCAGCGGATTGGCGACCAGCGCAACGAGGATCGCTGCCAAGACGAACCAGACGAAATTGCCGGAACCAAGGAGGCTCCGGCTCCGCATTTCCACGACATGGCCTTGCGCCATCAATCATTTCCTTGCGTCGCCGCGTGCCGGTCAAAAGCGCAAATGCCCGAGCAGCTGCGAACGGGGTGTGCTGCTGACCACTAACCGCCGAAAATCTCGCGCCATTGCTCTGTGGATGTCTTCAGCAGGTCCGCATAGTCGGCAGACGGCAGCAACGGCACGACCACGATGTCGCTGAGGCGCTTGCCGCCCACGAGCGTGCGCTCGACGCCGCCACGCACCGAATCGTAGTTGTTGTTGACCAGGATGTCCGCGTGCTCCGGCCCCAGCAGGAATTCGGTGAAGAGCTTGGCCATATTGGGTTGCGGCGCATTCTTCATGATGGCCGTAAATCCCATGATGAAGAGTGAGCCGTCGGTCGGATAGACCACGGCAATCGGATTGCCCTTCTCGATGTTGGGCGCGGCAACGCCGTCCGGCATCGGTGCGATCAGGCGCTCGCCCGAATTGAGCGACGTGATGGAATCGAAGGTCGAGCGTTGTACCAGCGGGTCGTTAGCGCGAACGGCCTTGAAGTAGTCCCAGCCCTTCTCCTTCGACAGCCATGCCACGAGGGCCGCATCGAAGCCGCTGAAGCCCGGGTGGCCGACCGCCAGCTTACCCTTCCATTTCGGGTCCGCCAGATCACCCCACGTCTTGGGCGCATCGGCTGCGCTCACGAGCTTGTTGTTGTATCCCATCGCCATCAGGCCGCCGGCGAAGGGATAGACGTAACCTTCGACGACAGCCGGCTTGGCCGATCCGATGATCTTGGCAGCGCTTGGCGGCACATAGCCGGCCAGATGCTTGTCGCGCATCAGCAGCCCATAGTGATCGCCAATGCCGCTCATCGACAGCACGCCAGCGACAGTGTTGTTCGCGCGCAGGTCCTGGTTCATGCGCTGGAATATGCCACCGGTCGTCGCCCGCACGGCCTTGACGATCAGACCCGGATATTTCTTGCCGAAGGCCTCAGCCGTCTTGTCGGCCATGTCTTGCCCATAGAAGCTGACGTACCACGTCATCGGCCCTTCCTGGCGCGCCGCCTTCTCGATGGCGGCGAGGTCCTCCTGAGCGTGGACGGGCGTGGACGCCATCATTGTCACTGTGAGGGCTGCCACGACGCAAAGCGACGAGACGCCGGCTTTCAGCGACCTCTGCGCTCGCGTCGGGCGGCAATGGCCTACTGTCGTGCCGCTTCCTGTGATCATGGCGCCGTCCCTCCTCACGCGTTCATGCTTGTGTAGTCAGCGCGAGGCTATCCCCGGCTGGCATATGATCAAAAGCTATGCGCTGACGGCAGACAAGGTCTTGTACGATCTTGCTCAAGAAGCCCTGGCCACAACGGCTGGACGCCCACCCGCGAACGCCGTTGGTGCTGTGCAGCATGCGGCGGCTGGGCTAACCTTGCGGCAAGGCCCCACAGTCGGGCCACGGGGAGCGAAACATAGAGATGACAACGATCCAGGAGGCGAGAAGGGGCCGCGACGGGCGCAAAGCGCGCCATTTCCAACGACACGTCGGCGGATTGAGCGTCTACTACCACGCGAGCATCGAACGCCAAGAGCTTGGCAAACATGCCCACGAGCAAGTTCAGATCTCCATCCCGCTCTACAAGAACAAGGCTTCCGGCGGCATCGTCAGCGGCCACGTCGACATCATCCCGGGCTTCGAAGAACACGCCATGGACTGGGGCGGCGCGCGCGAGGTCGTCGTCATTCATTTCGGCTCGTCCTTCCTCACCCCCGCCATCGAAGCGCCGAACGCTATCGCCGAGCGTCACGGACGGCGCACGAAGTCCGATCCGTTTGTATCCGAGGTCGGTCTCACGCTGCGCCGAGAGCTGCTGCGTCACGATACCATCGATGAGTTCCTTCTGGCTTCGCTTGGCACCATCCTCGCCGGGTACCTCTTCAAGACCGACGAGCTTTGGAGCGAGGACGAGACGCGGCCGGCGTCCCACCTGACCTACGAGCAATCCCGGCGCGCGATTGAGATGATGAACGCCAACCAGGGCGCGCGCGTCTCGCTGCTCGACATCTCGTCCGAGCTCGGCCTGAGCCAGTGGCACTTCTCACGCCAGTTCCGAAAGACAACGGGGCAGTCACCGTATCAATTCCTGCTCCGTTCCCGGGTCGACCGGGCGCGCCGGCTGCTCGAGCACGGCTGCGGTATCTCCGAGGCTGCGGCCATCACAGGATTTACCGATCAAAGCCACATGCATCGCCACTTCAAGCGCATCCTCGGCACGACGCCCGGCCGTTGGCGCAGGAGCAGATGATATGTTCCTTTCGCAGCTGCGGCAGCGATCAAGCCGACACCCTCGAATGATGACGTCACGGTCGCATTGCTGTTAACCTGCGCTTACGGAGCCCGCACAAGACGGGCCGGTCAACAGTCTGGAGGAAACAAGAACCATGGTTGGCATACCTCGGTCGCGCCCGGCTTTGGCTTTGATCACGGCCTTAGCCCTTGTGCCCAGCGCGGCGCACGCACAAAAAACCCTGACGCTTGGCGGATCGGATGCTATCGGATCGCTCCTCGATCGACAGAACGCCCTGTTCACAAAAACCTGCAACGAGCGCACGCCAGGAAAGTTGAAAATCAACTTCATCCAGGGCGAGCAGCTCGGCAACGACCAGCAGGTCATCGAGCAGATGATGCAGGGCTCCGTGCAGATCTACGGCGACGTGCTCGACTGGTATGCGAACTGGGTGAAAGACTTTGCCATCATGGGGTGGGGCTTCACCTTCCGCGATGTCGATCACCTGCAGAAGTTCACCGAAAGCGCCGCCTACCAGAAGCTCGCCGAAGAGCTCCGGTCCAAGCAGGGCATCCGGATTCTTGCCGCGGCGGCGACGCAACCGCGCGTCATGTTCGCCAACAAGCCGATTACCAAGTTGGAGGACATCAACGGCATCAAGATGCGGGTGCCGGAGATCAAGGTTTACGTGAAGCTTTGGGAGACGCTGGGCGCGCGGCCGAGCCGCGTTGCCTGGGCCGAGGTGTTCCTCGGGCTCAAGAGCGGCGTGGTCGACGCTGCCGAGGGTCCGGTCTCGGCCGCTTTCTCCGCCAAGCTCCACGAGGCGGCAAAGCACGTGGCGCGGACCGACCACATCTACTCCTCGACGCACATCACCATGAACGAGAAGGCCTATCAGGACCTCGGTCCCGAGCTGCAGGGCGTCGTCGCCGGCTGTGCCAAGGAAGCCGTGGCGTGGGCGCGCAAGCAGGCCGCGGAAGAGACCGAGGACGTGGTCCAGAAGATGCAGGCCGCCGGCGCCACCGTGCACAAGGTA
Source organism: Hyphomicrobiaceae bacterium (assembly GCA_046154585.1). Classification (GTDB taxonomy): domain Bacteria; phylum Pseudomonadota; class Alphaproteobacteria; order Rhizobiales; family Hyphomicrobiaceae; genus CADEFX01. The sequence goes on from JBJXDX010000153.1 coordinate 17,144, forward strand.
GATGTGAACGCCATACGGGCAAAATCGGAATCAGCTGTCGCGGAGATGGAGAAGGACGGCACCTGGTCGCCGGGCCTGTGGAAAGCGATCCAGGAGATCAGGTGAGCTGTTGATATCGGCGGACGCATCCTACCGCCTCCGCCGGCCGGGACCGCCGCGTCTGACCACAGGGGAACTCCATGCCATCGATGCTGGCTCCTTTCCGGCGCGCGCTTCAGGCTTTGGGTCATGTCGAGCGTGGGCTCGGCGTCGCGTGCATCGCCATCATGGTCATTGCCATCACGACGCAGGTCTTCACGCGCTACGTGCTGAACCAGCCGATCATCTGGGTCGAGGAGCTCGCCACCTACTGCTTCATCTGGGGGGCCTTCATCGGCGCCAGCCTCGGTCTGAAACGTGGCCGCCATGTGCGCATCGAGACCTATGTCAGCCACCTCGGCCAGCGCGGTCAGATCGCCAGCCGCATCCTGGTCAACCTGATCGTCCTTGCCGTGCTGTGGCTGCTGATGCGCGAGGTCGGCAAGGTGATCGCCATCGAGAGCCGCTCGACGTCGGTGTCCCTGCCGATCCCGATCCCGCGCGCCTGGTTCTACTCGATCCCGCTGATGGTCGCGTGCGCGTCGATGGCAGTGACCTGTGTCTATCTCATCCTGGCCGAGCTGAGCGGATTGGGCGGAAACCGCGCTTTCGATACGCAGCACGGCGTGATGGATCCCCCCGCGCAACCCGAACTTCGCGCGTGAAGGCAGCCCTATGGACCTCAGCATCCTCCTCATGTTCGCGGTGCTCGGCTTGCTGATGGCTATCGAGGTGCCGGTTGCCTTCGCCCTCGCCGGCAGCGCCCTACTGTATCTCATCGTCAACCCGTCGGTGCCGCTCACCATCGTCGTGCAGCGCATGGCACCGGGCATCGACAGTTTTCCACTGCTCGCGGTGCCGCTCTTCATACTTGCCGGTCAGCTGCTCAACACGGCGGGCATCGCAGAGCGCATCTTCCGGTTCGCCCACGCCCTTGTCGGTCACATCAAGGGCGGCCTTGCCCACTGCAACGTTGTCGCCAGCATGATCTTCTCGGCGATGTCGGGGGTCGCCCAGGCCGATGCCGCCGGGCTCGGGCTGCTCGAAATCAAGGCCATGCGCGAGCGCGGGTTCGATCCGGCGTTTGCCGCAGCCGTGAGTGCCGCCTCGGCCATCATCGGACCGATCATCCCGCCCAGCGTCATCATGGTGATCTACGGGCTGCTGGCTCAGGTGTCGGTGGCCGATCTGTTCCTTGCCGGCATCCTGCCCGGGATCACCATGGGCCTGACCATGATGGCGATGATCTACTTCCTCGCTGTGACCGGCCGCATCGTCGCGCCGGTCGAGCCGCGCGCCACGTTTCCCGAGCTCAAGGAAAGTTTCTTGGCCGGACTGCCGGCGTTCGCAGCGCCGATCGTTCTGGTGGGCGGCCTCGTGCTCGGCATCGCGACGCCGACTGAGCTCGGCGCGATCACCGTCGTCTATGCCATCGCACTGGGCTTCTGGTACGGCGAGCTGACCTGGCGCCAAGTCTTCGACGCGGCGACCGAGACCCTCGTTTTCTACGGGGTGCTGGTCTTCATCATCTCCGCCGCGGTGCCATTCGGCTGGTTGATCTCATTCACGAAACTGCCGGCCGAGCTGGCGCAAGCGGTGCTCGCCTATACCAAGGACCCGGTGCTGATCCTGGCCATCGTCAACCTGTTGCTGCTGTTCCTCGGCTGCTTCATGGAGACGACGGCCATCCTGCTGATCGTCACGCCGACGCTGCTGCCGATCATTTTGGCGGTCGGCATCGATCCTGTGCACTTCGGCATCATCATGTGCCTGAACCTGATCATTGGCGCGGTGACACCGCCCTTCGGCGTGATCCTGTTCATTCTGAAAGACATAGCTCAGGTCAGCTTCGGCCGATTGTGCCGGGCGATCCTGCCGTTCTACATTCCACTGGCATTCACGCTGCTGGTCATCACCTATTGGCCGGCGTTCGTGCTGTTCGTGCCAAATCTGTTCAAAGGCTAGGGAAACGATCAAAGGTGACACCATGCTGACTGCAGAGCAGGTCGACTTCTACAACGAGCACGGCTATCTGATGGTGCCGGACGTTCTCGATCCGAAAGAACTTGCCGAGCTCAAGGCCACGGTTGCCGGTATCGTGGCTGGTGCCGCCAAGGTCGCGACCCATACCGACGTCTACGACCTCGAGGACGGCCATACGTCCGAGCATCCCAAGGTCCGGCGCATCAAAACCCCGCACGTTCACTTCGACTATTTCCGCACTCTCGTACGCCACCGGAAGATCACCGGCATCCTGGCGTCACTGCTCGGGCCGAACATTCGCCTGCATGGCTCCAAGCTCAACATGAAGTCTGCGGGTTACGGTGCACCCGTCGAGTGGCACCAGGACTGGGCCTTCTACCCGCACAGCAACGACGACGTGCTGGCGACGGGGCTGCTGCTCAATGACTGCGCGGAAGAGAACGGTCCACTGCTCGTGATTCCGGGCTCGCATCGCGACAAGGTCTACGACCATCATTCCGATGGCGCGTTCTGTGGCGCGATCACGGGCCAGCTCAATCAGATCGACTTCTCGAAGGCGGTGGCGCTGACGGGCAAGGCCGGATCGATGTCGATCCATCACGCCCGCACGCTGCACGGCTCGGCGACGAACCGTTCGAACCAGTCGCGCAACCTGCTGCTGTTCGAATACACCAACGCCGACGCCTGGCCGCTACTCGGCGTCACCAACTTTGCCGAGTTCAACGATCGGGTCGTCCTTGGCGAGCCGACCGTCAGCCCCCGCGTTCAGCCGGTGCCCGTGCGCATGCCGTTCCCGCCAGCGAAGAGCCAGGGCTCGATCTACGAGAACCAGCGCGGCGCCAAGGTGAAGTATTTTTCAGAGGCGAGGTCCGCAAGCGGCACATGATTGGGGTGACCGCCACAAGCGCGACCGCACCTGGGTTCCACGCGCACAACTGCGCCTATCTCTTCTCGCGACCGCGTTCCCACGCGAGATAGACTGTCGTCACGACAGCGGTGAGAATAATCATTGGCAGAACATCGCCGCGCGCAATGAACGCCAGCCATGCGTTGAAGCCCTGCATCAAGCCCCCGCGCCCGAGCAGTAGCCCGTTGCTGGCGACAATCACGAGTAGGACGGCAGCCGTAAGGGCGGTGGCTGCGCCAACTTGCGCCAACCGTTTCACGGCGCGAGGAACGGAAAGCTTGTTAGTTCCGACTGCGAGCATCGTCCGGTCAGACATCGCTGCACCTCGTTCAGCCTCGGATGCGCGGAGAATACCTGATTCGGTTGCAACTCCGGATCAGTGCAATCAGGGGAACTCCTGTTCACCGCCCTGGTTGTGCAGGCAATCAACAAGGAACCATCCGCGGTAGACGTTGGGCGGCCTTCATTCGAGGTAGTCGAGGCCGATGTCGAGTGCCGTTGTGCTATGCGTGAGCCAGCCGATGGAGATCAGATCAACGCCCGTGGCGGCGACGGCCGGCGCCGTTGCCGGCGTGATCCGGCCTGATGCCTCAGTGAGCGCGCGCCCATTGACCATGGCAACGGCGCGACGCAACTGATCGGGGTCCATATTATCGAGCAGCACCGCGTCAACGCCGACCGCAAGAACTTCCTCGAGCTGAGCGAGTGTATCGACCTCGACCTCGACTTTCACTAGATGGCCAACGGCGCCGCGCACGCGCTCGACGGCAGGCCTGATGCCGCCGGCCACCGCAACGTGATTGTCCTTGATGAGCACCGCGTCATCGAGACCGAAGCGGTGATTGGCGCCGCCTCCGACGCGCACCGCGTATTTCTGCACCGAACGCAGCCCGGGCGTGGTCTTGCGCGTGCAGACGATGCGCGCGCGCGTGCCCCGTATGGCTTCGACAATGGAGGCCGTCGCGCTGGCAATACCGCTCAGATGACAGACAAGATTGAGCGCGACCCGCTCGGCAGTCAGAATACCGCGCGCCGGACCGGCCACTGTCGCAATCACATCACCGCGTGAGAGGGGGCTGCCATCTGCCCGCTCGACAGCGACGACGATTGCGGGGTCGATGAGCTTGAAGGCGAGCAGTGCCAGATCGAGACCGGCGACCCGCCCGGGCTGGCGTGCGATCAGCGCAGTCCTGGCTCGTGCGTCTACGGGAACGATCGCGTCGGTCGTGATATCACCGCGGCGCCCCAGATCCTCGAGCAATGCCGCACGTACCAGCGGCTCAATCATGATGGTCGGCAGCGAAGGAATGGACATCTCTCATGCTCCGGCGGCAAGTGTGGTGGAGATCCGATCCATAGTGGCGGCCTCAGACAGCCAGCATGCGCTCGACGGCCTGGCGCGCGCGATCCGCCACGGCCGCGTCGATCGTTACTTCCGGACGCATCGTTTCCAATGCCCGGCGGATCTTCGGCAAGGTGATCCGCTTCATATGCGGGCACAGGTTGCATGGCCGCACGAACTCGACATCCGGGTGTTGGACCGCGACGTTGTCGCTCATCGAGCATTCGGTCACGAGAACAACGCGTCGCGGCTTCCTGTCGGCGACGTAGCTGCCCATGGCTGCGGTCGAGCCGGTGAAGTCCGCCTCAGCCACGACCTCGGGCGGGCACTCCGGATGCGCCAGAACGACCAGGCCAGGGTGCTGTTCGCGCAGCTCGCGGATTTCCGCAGCCGTGAAGCGCTCGTGCACCTCGCAGTGCCCGGCCCAGGTGATGATCTTGACGCCCGTCTCGGCGGCGACATTTTGTGCCAGATATTCATCCGGCAGCATGATGACGCGGCCGACGCCGAGCGACTCGATGACCTTCCGCGCGTTGCCGGACGTGCAGCAGATATCCGACTCCGCCTTCACGGCAGCCGAGGTATTGACATACGTGACGATGGGCACCCCGGGATAGCGCTCGCGCAGCAATTGGACATCGGACGCCGTGATCGATTCGGCAAGCGAGCACCCGGCATCGAGATCGGGAATGAGGACGGTCTTGCTCGGGTTGAGCAGCTTGGCGGTCTCTGCCATGAAATGCACGCCGGCGAGCACGATGACCTTGGCGTCGACCTTCGTCGCCTCGCGCGCCAGCGCGAGGCTGTCGCCGACGATGTCCGCAACGCAGTGGAAGATCTCAGGCGTCTGGTAGTTGTGCGCAAGGATCACCGCATCACGCTCGCGCTTGAGTCTCAGGATGGCGTCGATGTCGCCCGCAAAACCCGGCCATTCGATCGCCGGAATGACATTCCTGACACGCTCATGGAGCGGCGCCGTACGAGCAATCACATCAGCAGAGGGGATGGATAGGGACATCACATGCCTCATATGCTCATATTGAGCATTTATGGAGATGAAAAAACGAAGCGTCGATGCCTCGTTCCCTACAAGCTAGAGATGAGTGCAAACATGTCAAGTGCTGCCGCCAAAGTTTTGTTTGATGGCTCGCCTCCGCAACAAGGCGAGTCGTCCGCTGTTGGCAGCACTGAGCATAAAAACCCAATGCGCGGACCGTGCGTGGTTTTTCTTTGTAGCTCCCAGGCAAGGATGAAGAATTTTGGCCCCATTGATACGCGCCGGGGTTCCGCCTGCGTCCGCGCCACGCTCCGCTTAGGCCGGTCGAGACAACGGCAGCTTGGTGCCGACCACGGCGCGCTCGAGCAAAATTTCACGCCGGAATCGGAACAGCTTCGCGGGGCGGCCGCCGGTTGCACTGGAGATATCGCCCGTCTCCTCAACAAGTCCCTGCTGATCGATCAGGCGGCGGAAGTTCTGTTTGTGCAGCCGGCGACCCGCAAATGCCTCCACGGCGCGCTGCAACTGCAGCAGCGTGAAGCTCGGCGGCATCAGCTCGAAGACGATGGGGCGATATTTGATCTTAGCCCGCAGTCGCGCGATGCCCGTTGCCAGGATACGACGGTGGTCGTGGCTCATCGACACGCCAAGCGGTGAAGGCATTGGTCCGCGCCGCGTTGCCTCTGGCACGAGATCGGCCTCGTAGAGTAGCTCGTAACGCTGCAGTACGAGCTCCTCATTCCAACTTTGTTCGTCCGTCGCGAATATCGCGTCGATGCGGTGTGTTCGCTCACGCCGTGCAGCAATGTCGGAGCTGCCTCTGGCCCACTGCCGCAGTCGCGGTACAATTGTCCGCACGACCATCGAGGATGGCCCATCACGCCAATCCTCCCACGGAAAATAGCGGTACCAGCTATGCCAGCGGGGAGCATGATCTCCCGAGACACGCCCCTCGTGCGTGAGCCCCAGGTAACTGATCGAGATCATACGCTCCTCGGTGCCCTCATGCGTGCGGTCGCGATCGGCGAACGTGTAGAGTTGCTCGAGATACCCGAGAGGATGATGCGTCTGGCGCTCGACCCAGGACCGCAGGCCCATTTGCAGGGAGCGATGGTCCGATGCAAAAGGGCCGGAAGGCAGCGCCTTGCCGTCTTGAATGGTGAGGACGCGCGGCTCCTCGTCAGTGGCTGCGACGAGGACAGCGGTCAGTTCGATAGATGCGGCGTTTTTGCTGGTCTTGGTCAATAGTGTCAGACACTCCCCCATGTCTTTTGCTGCGCTCTTGCGAGCGAGCCAAGTATAGAAGGCCGTGCCGCAACACACTATGCCAGTTCACCACCGTTTCGGTCGCCTGATAGACCAAAGCAACCGAGCAGCAGACGGTATCACCGAGTCAGCCGCTTGTTGCATTCGCTATAGTAGCCGCCTCCCTTTTGGATCCATTTGAGCCCATTGTTGCCGCTCGCAGTCTTGTTGGCCTTGTACTGGTCAAGACATGTATGCATGCGAGCCTTCCCTGCCGATTGATTGGCGTATTTCGGCGAGACGGCCGAAGGGAAAACCGCGGCCCCGATGCGAACCGCGGTCGTTTGAGCAGCAGTCGTGGTGGCAGACGCGGGCACCGAGCTAGCACCGCATTCGGCCTTGCGGAACGCATTCCAGCTCATACCTTTCAACGTTCCGGTGGACTCCGCCTGCTTATATTTGACGCTGCATTCCTGCATCGTCAAAGCGGACGTCGGCGCGGCCCAACCCCCGGCCATTGCGACCGCCATGCCCACTGAAGTCAAACACTTGCGAATCGACATGGTCTTCTCCATCGCGCGCCATGGAGCGACCTGCCCCACAACTGCCAACCCAACTGAGATCGCTTGCGTACCAACGATCCCACGCACGGGGTATCGGTTAAAACCCTGGGCCCGGGTATAGGAACACCGAGGTCTTCGGGTCCTCGCGTTCGAAGGTTGAGGTCGTCACCGAACGGGATCGCGCCGGCGCTTTACGGGCGAAAGAACCCTCGTTGAATGGCGCACCCGGCGACGAGGGCTATCCAGCGAGTTTCGGATCTTCGCTGTCGTGGACATGTCCGACGGCATTGAGAAAGCGCCTATCGAGGCGACCGGCGTCCAAGATGACCTTTTGCGAATGCACGTCTCTAACCGCGGCAACCGGCACGACGAACTCGCCGGCATTCTCAACATAGATGGTCATCGTCCCGCCCGAGACGCTCCTCACGGCGCCGATTCCTTCTGCGCCGTCGGTTAGGAATACCATGAAGCCAGCCTCAATCTTTTCGTTCATTGGAAGGCCTCCAACCGATGTGTTGCCACGTCGATGCGGATGTTACCGGAAGGGACGGAGCCGTTGAACCACTTCAAGGAAACTCACCGAACGGCGAATCCACGCTCCGCATCTACTGCGAGGCCACAACCGGCGTGTCCTGCTGGCCAAAGTAGATGCGCTCGAGCCTTGCTGGCAGCCCCGGCTCCTTGGCCGGTGCTTCGAGCATCACCATGCCACGCGTCAGCGCGTAGACACGATCGGCAACGGCGAGCGACTTCTCGATCAACTGCTCGACCAGCAGAATGGCCGTTCCAGCGGCGCGGAGTTGCGCGGCGGCGGCAAGCACCCGATCCACCAGGACCGGCGAGAGGCCCGCCGATGGCTCGTCGAGCATCAGAAGCCGCGGCTTGCGCACGAGGCCTTGCGTCACGGCCAGCATCTGTTGCTGACCGCCCGACAGCGTCACCGCGCGATCGTGGCGCTTGGCCTTGATCTCGGGGAAGAAGTCCAGCGCCTCCTCCACCTGCTTCTTGCCCTGAGCCGAAGGCATGCCGTAGCTGGCCAGAAGCACGTTGTCCTCGACCGTCAATTGCGTGAAGACGCGGTGCCCTTCGACGACATGCACGAGCCCGGCATTGACTGCGTCGCGCGGCGACGCGCCAGCCAAGCTCTTGCCGGCGAACGTGACCTCGCCCGACCAGGGAAGCAGGCCCGATATGGCCTTGAGCAGCGTGGTCTTGCCGGCGCCATTGGGGCCGAGCATGGCCACGATCTCGCCCGGATACACGACGATATCGACGTCGCTGAGCACGCCGATCTTGCCGTAGCCGGCGGACAGGCCCTTGACCGCAAGCAGCGGATCACGCGCCGAGGTAGGCATTGACGACCTCCCGATGCGTGCGGACCTCGTCCGGTTTGCCAGATGCGAGCACCTTGCCGAGATTGAGCACGGTGACGCGGTCACAAATGTCGAAGATGAGATCGGCATGGTGCTCGACCAGCAGCACACCCGTGCCCTGCCGGCTGATAGCGGTAATCAAGCCGCCGAGACGCTTGATCTCGTCGACTGAAAGGCCGGCCGCCGGCTCGTCGAGCAGAAGGAAGCTCGGCTTCATCATGAGCGCGCGGGCGATTTCAACGAAGCGCAGCTCGCTATGCTGCAAGCGATCGGCACGCACGTTGGCGAGCCGCTCCAGACCCACGATGGTCAATGCAGCCATGGCATTCTCGCGCAAGTGCGCCTCGTCGCGCCAATGGCGCGGCAGTGCCAGCAGCGCTTCGACGAACGTCCCGGATGCGTCGATGTTGCCACCGATCATGACGTTCTCGATCACGGAGGATTCGCCGATCACACGCGGCGTCTGGAACGTGCGTGCAATATGGTGTGCGGCACGGGTGTGCGGACCCTCGCGGGTGATATCGACGCCATCCATACTGACCGCGCCTTGCTGGGGCGTGTAGTAGCCCGAGATGACGTTCAGCATGGTCGTCTTGCCGCTGCCGTTCGGACCGATCAGGCCATGCACCTCACCCGTGTGAATGTCCAGGTCAACTCCGTCGACTGCTCGCACGCCGCCGAAACTCAGCACGATGTCCTTGAGGCGGAGTTCGCTCTTGCGCGGGCCGTCACTCAGAACTTGCGCCAGCAGCTCGGGGCGCGGGCGGATCTCGCGGTGCTGATCGAGGGGCCGCCGATTCTTGAAATCGAGCAGGTCGGCAATGCCGCCGGGAACCAGCAGCACGATCGCCAGGAGCAGTACCGCGTACAAGAACGTCGACCACTGTACGAGGGGGGCGGCGAAATCCGGCAGAATCGTCAGGATGACGGTACCGATCAGCGGACCCAGGATCGAGCCGCGTCCGCCGATCAGAATAGCTATGAAGAACAGCACGGACAGGTCGAAGGTGAAGGCGTCGGGTGTGATGTAGGACTGCAACGATGCGAACAGACCGCCAGCGACACCGGCCAGGGCACCGCTGAACAGGAACACCGCGACGAGCAGCCGGGGCTTGTGGATGCCGACCGCCTCGGCCGCCACCTCGGCGTCGCGGATGGCAACGAGCGACCGGCCGTAGCGGCTCGCCGAGATGTTGCAGGTCATCCAGGTGACGAGAAGCGCGAGCGCCAGGCAGAAGAAGTAGAAGCCCCATGGGCCGTCGAGCGGCGCCGGCATCGATGGTCCGGGGATGCCGACACCGCCGCCCGTCACCGTCTTCCAGGCGAGCGCGATCTGCGTGACGATCGTGGACAGGCCAAGAGTTGTCATGGCGAAGTAGAAGGTGCGCAGGCGCAGCGCGGGAAGTCCTGCGATGAGACCGAAGACGGCGCCGAGCAGGCCCGCGGCGGCCAGCGCGACGAGCGTGGGGATTTCCGGCGTTACCCGCCCGCCAGCCAGCGCACTGGCCGCGTACGCGCCGATCGTCAGCAGCGATACCCAGCCGATCGCGAGCTGGCCGGCGAAGCCGACGACCAGATTGAGGCCTGCGACGAGAACCCAATAGACACACACGCGTGTGCCGACCAGGCCGAAGAAAGAGTCGCCCCACAACGGAAGGCTGCCTCCAACGACGGCCAGTAGAATGACCGGCAGCCATGCCTCGTACTTGCCAGGGCCAACGCTGGCTTTTGCCGTTTCCACGATCACGTGATGAAGCCTCACACCCGCCGAGCAGTTGCGGCACCGGCGAGGCCCTCAGGCCGCACGAGGAGCGCGATGATGAACACGACGAACACCGCGACCGACGAGAAGACCCCGCCGAGGAAGTAATTCGCTACCTGCTGAAACAGCCCGAGCGCGAGCCCGCCAATGACGGCACCACGATTTGACCCCATTCCACCCAGGGCAACAGGGACAAAGCCGTAGAAATTCAACAGCGGCCCGTTTGACAACGAAGCGAACAACAGCTGTCCTGCGGAGAAGCCGGCCAGTACGCCAATCATGCCGGCGAGCGCGTAGCTCGCAATGCGAAGCCGTTGCTCGGGAAGGCCGAGCGCGCGCGCCGCGTAGTTGTCCTCCGAGATCGCCAGGAAGGCGCGCCCCACCAGCGTGTGGCGGAACAGGTACTCCAGCCCGACGATCGTCGCGATGCAGGCCAGGATGGGCAGCCAGAATTTCTGGTCGAAGTATCCCGACTCGATCGGAATGACGCGCGGAAACGGCATCGCGTCCGTGCTGAAGTAGATTGCCGTCAGCTGCTGGATCATCAGTGCGGCGGCAAGCGTGGACAGCACGTAGAGATGCTGATCGAGGCTCTTGAGAACGGGACGTACTGTCACGAACTCGACGATCACGCCGAGGATGGCGCCGACCGCCAGAGTCAGCACGAAGCCGACGATCACCGGCATGCCCATCTGGCCGATGAAGATTGCGCCGAACACGCCACCGAGCATGCCAACCGACCCCGCGGTGAAGCTGAACACGCGCGAGGCCGAGAACATGACGTTATAGGTGATGCCGATGAGCGCGTAGACCGCGCCCACCGCCAATCCGTTCGAGACGATGGATTCGACGAGCATCGATCAGGCGTACCCAGGCGCCAGCTTGAAGGCGCCGTCCTTGAGCGAGTTCGCCTGGCACATGATAATCTCGTCATTCTGGAAGCCATCGTGATTTTCGGGCGACCACTTGATGGTGCCGTAGACGCCTTTCCAGTTGGTGACTTTGGTGTTCCAGTAGGCCGTGATATCCGCAGGCGCAGTACCGGCTTCCCTCAAGGCATCGGCGATGAGACGTGGCCCGTCGTAGCCCAAGGCAACCCACCACAGCAGCGTATCGGCAAAGTCTACCTTGGCCTTCTTCAGCCGCTCGACGAAATCCACCGTCTGCGGCGGCAACTGACCTGCTGTGTTGTAGCTGACGTTGCGGAAATTGTTCGGGTAGACCTTTTCCCAGTACTCGGGCTTTGCCAGCAGCGCCTTGGTTTGGCCGGAGCCGAGAGTGGTTTGGCCAACGATGGGGACGTCCCAACCCAGCTCGGCGCGCGTGTTGATGATACGCGCCAGGAACCCGGCATTGACGCTCCATGGCATGATGGCTTCGGCGCCGCCCGAGCGCATGCGCAGGAGCTCCGGCTTCAGATCGGGGTTGTTGGCGTCAACACTGCCGGAGTAGACGACCTCACCACCGATCTTCTTCATCATCGGAACGTACGCATCGACAGACGCCGTTCCATAGCCGGACGTGTCGCTGATGACGGCGACCTTCTTGGCTTTCAGGACTTCGACGACGTAGTGGTTTGCAGCGCCGCCTATCTGCTGGTTGCTCGGTCCGTTGCGGAATGCCATCGGATACTTCTTGACGTCGATCAGGCTGTCCACCCAGCAAGGGTGGATCTGCGGCACACCATCGCGTGCAATGTTGGCAATCGCGGCAGCCGTCTCGCCCGAATTGAGAGGCCCCCACATCACCGGCACCTTGTGGCGGCGGGTCAGCTCGGCTGCTGCGTTCACGGCCTTGGTCGGCTCGCTCTGCGTGTCGCGCATCACGAGCTCGATCTTACGGCCCTTGATGCCGCCGGCCGCGTTGATCTCATCCACCGCAAGCTGCGTGCCGCGACCAATGCCGATGCCCGTCGACGAGCTCGGCCCGGTGAAGGCCGGCAGGTAGCCGATCTGGATTGGGTCAGTGTTGGCGATGGCGGGCTTGTAGACGCCCGATACGATCGTCGCTGCCGTAGCAGCCGAGCCTGTTAATGCCTTGCGGCGAGTGATCCGCATGTAACCTCCTGAAATTGTTGCGCAACCTTCCCTTGAAAGCTTTCAAATGAAAGCTTTCATTTCGTTCTCGACAAAGAGCTGCCGTTGATCCGTCGCCGCCTTGTCGTGGTGTTCCGACGCGCAAGCTAGCACAGGGAGCAAAGTTCTAGCTAGACCCTCCTGCAAAAAGACATACGAATGCTGAGGTCTCTCGCCCAGCCATCCGAGGCATACGGATCAAACAAAAACCTTGCCGACCAAATCGCGGGAGATTGGTCACCGCGCACCTATTCATTTCGGTTGAAGCATCAGCGCGAACGAAGGGATGTAGGTCGTCAGGAACAGGACGATGAGCATCACGATAATCTGCGGCCAGATGGCTCGCGATATCTTGCTGAGGCTCAGTCCCGATATTGCCATGCCCACAAAGAGGCAATAGCCGATGGGCGGGGCAGCCATTCCGATCGAGACATTCGTGACAATGATGGCGCCCAGATGGATCGGATCGACGCCGAATCTCGATCCTATTGCGATCAGCATCGGTCCGAGGATGACCATGATGGCGATTTCGTCCATAACGGCCGCGAGCAGGAAGAAGGCAATGTTCAATCCGGCGAGCGCGATCCACTTGTCATGCACGTGGGCAGCGAGCCAGCCCGCGAAGCCGGTGGCAATTTGCTCCTGAGCGATCAACACGCCGAAGCCAGTCGACACGGCAACGATAGCCGTCACGATGGCGCTGGTACGCACCGCACGCAGCGTGATCTGAGGTAAAGCGCCCAGACTCAACTTCCTCTCGACGAACATGCCGATGATGATGGCATAAACGCAGGACATGCCGGCCGCTTCGGTCGGCGTAAAGATGCCGCCATAGATGCCGCCAAGCACGACCAGCGGTGAAAGAAGCGCCCATTTTCCGTTTGCGAATGCCTGCCGTACTTCCCCCCACGGTGCCCTCGGCTGTTTTGGAACGCCATGGCGCTTGGCGTGGACGTAGCAAACGATCAGCAAGCCGAAGGCGATGCTGAGGCCCGGAACGATGCCCGACAGGAACAATCTGCCGATGGATTGCTCGGCGATCGTGCCCCAGATCACGAAGGCGATCGACGGAGGAATAAGTGGGCCAAGCACACCTGCACTGACGGCGATCGCCGCCGCAAACGCCTTGTCGTAGCCGGCATTGGCCATAGCCGGGATCAGGATTGTTCCGATCGCTGCCGTCGTGGCGGGAGCGGAACCGGAAATCGAGGAAAAGACCAGCGCAGCAAGAACCGCGACCATTGCAAGCCCACCCGTGCGATGCCGCACCAGGACCGAAGCCATGTCGATGAGGCGCTGCGACATGCCGCCGGCGGTCATCAATTCGCCTGCCAGCATGAAGAGCGGAATGGCGAGCAGGCTGAACGATTGCGAGCCGGCAACCAGCTGTTGCGCCAGGAACGCCGGCTCGATATCAGCCACGATGATCACGAGCGTCACGATGATGCCGATGGCCAGAGCAAAGGGGAAGCCGAGCATGACGGCGACGGCAAAACCTGCAGTCAGCAACAGGACGCTTGCGCTCACGGGGCGAACTCCGGCGCGGGTTCACCCTGTGGTCCATCGATCAGGCGCCAAATCCCGAATAGAAAAATCAGGCCACCCGCCGCCAGCGCGAGAGCGTGTAAAAACTCGATCGGATAGCCGATTGCCGCCGACACCGACCCGCCTGTGAAATCCAGGAATCGCAATCCCGACCAGGCGAGGTAAGCGCCGAAGGCTGTCGTTGCCGCATCAATGGCCGCTTCGGCCCAGCGGCGCAAAGGAGGTGTCAGCGGGTTGAGGAAAATGTCCAGCCTGACGTGGAATCCCTCGCGCACGCCGAGCGCGAGTCCGCCCATGGTGCACCACGCAAACATGAGCAGGGCCAGCTCTTCCGTCCACGACGGCGCGTTGCCGAACACGTACCGCATCACGACCTGAAGCGCGATGCACGCAAGCATGACGCCCATGGCGACCACGAGGCTCGCGCGCAGGACGCCTGCTACGGCCGCAATCAGGCGTCCTATGCCGCGGGTCATACCGGACAACACCGGTGCGTTACTGAACCGACGCCAGCGTCTCCTTCATCAGGTCAGGACCGATCGAGTCCTTGAACTTCTCGTAGACGCTCTGGACGGACGCGCGGAAAGGCTTCACGTCACTGATGCGATTGACCTTCATGCCGGACGTCTCAAGCCTGGCAAGAATCTCGTTTGCTGTCGCCGACGCCGCTTCGCGCTGTGCCTTGGCGGCCGGACCGCTCACGTCGACGATCGCTTTCTTGATGTCGTCAGGCATGCGATCGAAGGTGCGCTTCGACATCACGAGACCGATCGCGGAATAGGTATGGTTCGTGATCGAGAGAAACTTGGTGACTTCGTAGTATTTGGCCTGATCGATGATCGCGAGCGGAATTTCCAGACCGTCTATCGCGCCCTGCTGAACCGCCGTGAAAGTTTCGGCCCACGCCATAGGTACGGCGTTGCCGCCCATAGACGAGAACATGGAGATGTAGACAGGGTTCTGCATGACGCGGAATTTTACGCCGGAAACGTCATCGGGCTTCGAAACCGGGCGGACGTTGTTGATCATGTTGCGGAAGCCGCCTTCCATCCAGGCAAGCAGCTTCACGCCCCGTTTCTCGAGATTGGCGGCGAGCTTCTGACCGACAGGACCGTCGAGATGCGCGCGGGCCTGGTCTTCATTGGCAAACAAGAACGGCAGGTCGTTGATCTGCAGGGACGGTTCGATTTGTGCAAGCACGGCGTTGGTGATGATGCCTGCATCGACCGTGCCAAGCCGCATGCCTTCGACCAACGGCTTTTCGTCGCCGATCTGCCGGTTGGGATACAGCTGGACATCGAGGCGGCCGCCAGTTGCGGCCTCGACGCGTTGCTTAAAGGCACGAGCGCCGACAGCATACGGATCCTGCGGCCCATCGGTCGCCGACCAGCCGAACTTGATGACGATCTTATCTTGGGCGATGGCCGGCGCTGCGGCCAACAGCAGGCCCACAGAACATGCAAAGGCGACGACGCACCGCGTCGCTTCGATGATAAACCTACTCACCCCGTTTCCTCCTTCACATGTCCCGTGCCTTGTTGTCGTGCGCGGGCTCTTTGTTGGCGTCTTACAGTAGGAAGCTTTGCGACGCCTGGCAAGTTGTCCGGACATTTGTATTGATAGGGCGCCGATGGGGACGGTACCATCAGTGCTCGGAGAGCAACCGGCCATAGCCGGCAATGCGATCATCGACGACGGCCAGTCTCAAAGCGTGCCACAGCGTCGCTTGCGTCGACGTGATGACCGGCTTGCCGATGGCCTGCTCGAGAGCCGCAATGACGGCATGCGATCGGGTATTCAGGCAAGAGATGATAAGTGCGTCCGAACCTTCGTTCCAACCGTTACGCCCGAGTTGAAAAAGCTCCGCCGACGTCGGATCGGCGAGGCGGAAGCCATCGGAAATGCCGAGGTGCGCACCACTCAGCACCTCCAGGCCGGCCGACTCGAAATAATCGTGCTCGGCCGCGGCGACAGCGTCGGTGTAAGGCGAGACAAGCGACACCTTGCGCGCACCCAGTGTTTTCGCCGCTTGCAGTATCGCATGCGCAGCCGTGGTCGCGGCGACGTTGAACCTGCCCTGAATCTCCTCCCGCAAGTGCTGGTCGTAAGCGACGCCCTGCACGATGCTGGAGGCCGTGCAGCCATAGGCGATGACACTCGGGCGGGCACTTGCGATCTGGCGAATGCCGGCCAATCCTTCGGTCCGATCCATCTCGACAAGCGTCTCGCGCGAAATCAGATCCGGAATGAACATGCGCGAGAAATGCAAGCCGATGTCCTGCGGCACAACCCGCTGGGCCCAGGGCTCCATAACGGTATTGACGCTCGGCACAACAATGCCGATGCGCGCGCGGCTCGGTCCGTCGGCTCGATCTAAAGGCATGGCGTGTCCTATGGTGGCGCCTTACGGCCTCCTACTCTAGTCAGAAGCGGAGCACCCGATCACGGACAAAATCCGTCGGCGAACCGGCACCGAGCTATTGCGCCTTTATATTGACGGCTTGGCAGCCAAAGTCAGTGACACCCTGGCGCCAACACCTCCAGCCAACTAACATTCGACCCGGGACCCAGCCTGGACCATTCGATCGGGGCTGGCCGCGACACGCAGAAGCCGGAGTTCAGGGAGACAACGAAATGACATATCGCGGCATGACCGTGGAAGAAATCAAGATCAACGGCGACAAGGGCGACTCGATCTCGGCTTATACGGCGCGCCCCTCGGGAGCTGGCCCTTTTCCAGGCGTCGTCCTCGTGCACCACCTTCCCGGCTGGAGCGAGCTCTACATCGAAATGACGCGCAAGTTCGCGCACAACGGCTACCTCGCCATCTGCGCCAACCTCTATGAGCGCGCAGGGCTAGGCAATCCCGACGACGTTGCCGCCAAGGTGCGCGCTGAAGGCGGCGTTCCCGATGCGCAGGTTGTCGGCGACACCGAGGGCGCCGTGAAGTGGATGCGCGCGCAGAAGGGCCACAACGGCAAGGTCGGCGTGTTCGGCTCCTGCTCTGGTGGCCGCCACGCGTTCCTCTATGCGTGCCACAAGAAGGATGTCGACGCCTGTGTCGAGCTGTGGGGCGGCCGCGTCGTGATGCCGAAGGAGGATCTCAACGAGAAGACTCCCGTCGCTCCCATCGATCTCACGAAGGATCTCTCATGCCCACTGCTGGGCATCTTCGGCAACGAGGATCGCGCGCCGAGCCCCGAGCAGGTGGACCAGCACGAGGCCGAGTTGAAGAAGCACGGCAAGGCCTACGAGTTCTATCGCTACGACGGCGCCGGCCACGGCATCTTCTATTACCACCGGCCCCTGTACCGGGTGGAGCAGGCGCTCGACGGTTGGAACAAGGTGTTCGCGTTCTTCGGCAAGCATTTGGCGAAGTAGGAGGCACACCATGTGCACGTCGATCGTCGAGATTACTGCAGCTGAAGGTATGGCGAAGCGGGAGGACGAGTGGTTCCCGCTCACGCATGCGGTGGTCGCCTATGACCACGCGCGGCACGCGTTACTCGGAGACGTCATCACTCTGGATTTCATCAACGACGGCCTGCCGCCGGGTGCGCGGGCTGGCGTCGAACTGACCCTGGAAAGTGCCAAGGCGCTGCACACCGCGCTGGCGAAAGCCATCGCCGAGGCCGAGATCGAGGAGGCCGAGAGGTCGCTGTCGATCGAGCGCATGCGGGGTGGTCTTCCCCCGCCTGCGCTCGTGGCCGCGTAGTCACGACGACGGAAGGGCCGTCCGCGCGTGATAGCTCACTGTATCGAAGCCATCGCGCGCGGCGAGCGCACGATCCTATCGCTTCTTTCCGCCGGCGTTACCCTTGTTCATACCGGGGGCCGGCGCGAAGGGGGACGCGGCGCCTCCCGCGGCCGGCTTCGCCTTGACGGCTTTCGGCTTTCTTTTCTCGCGATTGCTGCGTTGTTCGCCCTTCGCCATATCAGGCCTCCTTGACTATGAGCGCAGGCGCGCTCCGGCACCACGGCGGAATAAGCTAAGCACGCCGAGACAGCTGGTTTTCCGTCGCCACCCGCTCGAATGTTTCCGTCGTGCACTTGATGCGATACTGATGCTCGCCGTTTTCGAGGGGGAGCAAACGGACGATCTTGTACTGACGGGCGGAGGCTTGAATACCGGCCCTGCCGGGCATGAAGTCAACGAGTTGTCCGACCTTGTACTTGTGCGCCATATCTTCCTCTCCAGAAACGTTGGCCGAGGGGCTATGTCTCAAGCACAACCTTCAGCTGATCGAGAACAAAGGTGAGCTAGTCGTCTTTCGCTTTTTCGACATCGAGCAGACCGGAGACATCGCCGTCATCCTGGACCTCCTCCGGGATGCTGTCGTCATTATCCTCATGCGAGGTCTTGACGTCCTCAGCGGTGATTTCCTCATCGACTACTGGATCGGCAGAAATCTCATCATTTGCTTCGACCTCTTCCGGCACGGGCTTTGGCCGCGTGGCGAAATCCTGGCGCCACCGGCTCTTCGGGGCGGACGGCGGTTTGACCTGAACTATTCGCGGTGTGAATTGCGCGCCGCACGACGGACAGACGATCGGTGATCGCAGCACATCGTAAAATCGGGTCTCGCAGGCCTCGCAAACACGCTTGTTGCCGCGCGCGGCTCGAGCCGCCTCGAAAGATGCCAGTTTCATCAGGTTTTGTTCTAACTCCGCTCTCATGCCGAGCCCGCCAACTCGTGATTGGCAGGCAATTCTTAGGTGATCGTGAACCAGCGCCGCACAGTCGACAAAAGGTCGTCATAGCCGCCAGCTGTGGCCTCGCTCAAAAAGGCCTGACGGTCGCTCTCCGGCAACCCCGCGTTTCGCATTGCGGCCACTGCACGGCCCATAATGAAAAGGGCATGCGGCGACTCTCCGGTCATCGACAGTCGAACCTCAGGGTGCATTGGCGTCATCGCTATCTCCACACGTCATCCCATGAGGTGAGTTGCCGGCGTGTCTTTGCCCTTGGACTGTTCACGACAGACGCGTGGGGTAGGTGAGGGATTCGGGAGATTGCCGAACAGCGACTCCATCGTCTCCATACACCCAGAGCGGCAGGCTAAGAGAGAAAGCCAGGGCTCGCCCAAATGCCACGGCGTGGCACTTGTGTGCAAAAGTCTGGATCGGCGGTAACCGGCCATCGCTCGTCACCATCGACAGGCCCGAGTGGCCATCGAGCACATGAATACTGAGACGCATAGGACCTCCTCTCAACCAGGCGGTCTCGGCGGCGATCTTGATCAAAAAGCGCCAAGAACCAGCAACACAAGAAACCCGAATGCAGCTGCAGTCGCTGCGACCTGTGCCCAATGCAGCAGCCGAGAAATATGTATCTCTGACGCCAAGAAGCCGGTGACGTAGGCCATGGGTTCTTTCAACAGGCAACATCGCCAGCCTCGTAAGGTCGCGAGGCTACGATGCACCAAGGTTCAATTCGGACGCTTCGCCAATGAAGGTCACAAGTCTACGTGTGACCATTCGAAATCTGGCTATTTGTCTGTGCAGCTCTTCCAGAGCTTTGGCCCGCAAGGTTGCAGGCCGCCATCGCATTCGACAGTTACAAGATACGCTACGCGTCTTACGAGACTGCGTCCACAACTATATTCCGAAGCATGATAAATCTGTGACAAGATCATCTTCAGTAAGTGTGGCGCCAATCGGCCGATCCGCACAGAATAGTGCCAGTCCAGCGCACCTCAGAGATTGATCCATGCGATTGATTGTTGTGCTGCCGGCAAACCCTTTTGGCGCGAAGGTCACCGCGGCCTCAAATCTCCCGGTACGGTAAAACCTCGTGGCGAACAGCATAGGAGCGCAATATGTCGGAAGAAATAAAGCGGCGCATGGAGGGAGATTTCCTACCTGAGCCGTCCTCGAGTGCGCTCAGTCAAAACGACGGCCGCATGACAGACGCGGCGGAATACATCGCCTACCATCTCGGCCAGATCGACAAGAAGCTCGACCGGCTCATTGCTATCCTGGAGGCTTCAGCCAACAAGCCGTAGGTTTCGCAGATTTCCACCACTCGTCGAATTTCATCAGCGGCGCGGCGCGTTCGCGTCAGTCCTACAACCGGATCAGATGCAGGATATGAGCGACCTGCGAGCCATGCAGTGGCATGACGGCGCGCTACGTCACGGCCAAGGGGCGATGTTACACTTCACGAAGACCTCACGGTGCCGTTGCAGAAGATGCACTTGGCCCAGATCCGGCGCCGCGCACTACTTGCCAGCCTCCTCAAACCGACGGCTGAGTTCCCGCAAACGGCGGATGTACGCGGTGACCTTCTTAGGACGCTTGGTTCCTGCAGACTGCTTCCGGACGCTCGACGCATCGTCTTTCGCCATGGCTCTGCCTCCTTGCCTAGCGACAGAAGTTAGCTGAGCCGCCTCGTCCGAACCTTGCGGCATCGCCGCGCGTGGCGGTGATGCCTCACCCGGCGAGAAGCTCTAGCTGACCTCGCCGGGATCGTAGGACAGGCCGGCGGTCTGGAATCCGCCATCCACGTTCAGGATGGTGCCCGTGACCCAGTCGCATTCATCTGACGCCAAGTATAGCGCCGCATTGGCAACGGCCTCGGCATTGCCATAACGGCGCGCTGGAATGCGCTCGATATACTTTTGCTTGCGGTTCGGGCCGTGCTTGCTGATGCCGGTCTCGATAGGGCCGGGTGCGATGGCATTCACGATGACGCCCCGGTCTGACAGCTCCACAGCAAGAACTTTGCAGATGTGCATGACGGCCGCCTTCGACGCGCCATAGGCGGCGCCCGCCATGTTGCCGCGCTGCCCGGAGATCGATCCGATCTGGATGATGCGTCCGCCTCCACGCTCGACCATGACGCGGGCTGCGGCTTGCGCCGTCAAGAATGAGCCCGTGAGATTGATGCGCAGGACACGCTCCCAGTCCTCGAGGCTTGTATCCAGCGCCAGTTTGTGAAGGGCGATGCCGGCATTGTTGACGAGGATGTCGATCGCACCGAAGCGCCTGACCGTTTCTGCGACCTGTTCGG
The DNA here is from genome assembly GCA_046154585.1 of Hyphomicrobiaceae bacterium. Lineage (GTDB taxonomy): Bacteria > Pseudomonadota > Alphaproteobacteria > Rhizobiales > Hyphomicrobiaceae > CADEFX01. The sequence goes on from JBJXDX010000153.1 coordinate 38,026, forward strand.
CGCAGTCACGCGCATCGGCGACGTCAGCGCGGAACGCATGCGCCTTGCCGCCAGACTTTGCGACGGCCGCTGCCGTCGCCTCGGCTTTGGAAAGATCGCGATCCGTGCACAGCACGGCCGATCCCTCCTCGGCGAAGCGTTTCGCGATGGCCGTGCCCAGGCCGCCGCCAGCGCCGGTTACGAGCGCCACCTTCCCTTTGAGCCGCATCCGTCAACTCCTCCCCTGCTGGATTGTTGCCGCATGATGACAGCGACATATGCTCCGGAAATGCATTTTATACCAAGGACGGTTCTTCTTTTCGCCACCAAAGGCGCGCTTGCGACTACTCTCCAATCCTGTACGTTCGCCGGTGTTCGCGCAATTCGCGGTGGAAGATCCTCGGGGAACCGCCGGACACATTGACAGTTGACGCCAGTCTGAACTCGCTCGGCGCAGCTTGGCGGGCGTAGTGATTGGCATCTTACAGGAGGAAACATGAAAATCGCATTGGGTGCAGGTGCTCTGCTTCTCGCCTCGGCGTTCGGAATAGGCGTTACCGCCGTCAGTGCTGCGCCAGGCGGTGTCGACCTTCGATTGTCGAGCCCGGCGCCCATTATCGAACAGGTGCAATCCGAGCGGACATGCCGCCGTCTGCGCCGCGATTGCATTCGCCGCGACGGCTTCGGTGATCGGCGTGATTGCCGCCGCTATCGCCGCGTCTGCGAGCGGTGGTGGCGCTAACGAATGTGGGGCGCGCTTTTATTCGAGCGCGCCCATCTTCTCTGTTCTAGCCGCGAGATTGCTGAAAGAAGCGATTGGGCGGCCGGGGCAGGCCCAGGTTTTCTCGTAGCGTATGGCCCTCGTATTCACGCCTGAAAATGCCGCGACGCTGCAGCTCGGGAACGACGCGATCCACAAAGTCGTCGAGGCCGGCAGGCAGATAGGGAAACATCACGTTGAACCCGTCGCTGCCTTCGGTGACAAGCCACTCTTCCATCTCATCCGCAATGGTCTTAGGCGTTCCCACGAACGCAAAGCCCGAGTAGCCGCCAAGCCGCTGCGCGAGCTGGCGCACGGTCAGGTTCTCGCGCTTCGCCAGTGCAATCGCCCTGTCTCGCCCGCTCTTGCTCGCATTGCTTTCGGGGATGTCCGGCAAGGAGCCATCCGGATCGAACTTCGACGCGTCGTGGCCAAGCGCGATCGATAGCGAGGCGATCGCACTGTCGTAGTGCACGAGGCTGTCCAGCAGCGCCCGCTTCGCGCGCGCCTCCTCGACCGTGTCGCCGACCACGACGAATGCGCCGGGCAGGATTTTGAGATGGTCGCGCGGGCGCCCGAGCTTATCCAGCCGGCCCTTCACATCGGCGTAGAAGCGCTGCCCCTCCGCCAAGGTCCCGTGCGCCGCAAAAATCACCTCTGCGGTCTCGGCGGCGAGCTGACGCCCGGCGTCGGAGGCACCGGCTTGCACGATCACCGGCCATCCTTGGATGGGTCGTGCCACATTGAGTGGCCCGCGCACCGACAGGTACGGCCCCTTGTGGTTGAGAACGTGAAGTTTCTCGGGATCGAAAAAAATGCCGCTCGCAGCGTCGCGCACGAACGCGTGGTCGTCCCAACTGTCCCACAGGCCCGTGACGACATCGACGAACTCACGCGCGCGGTCGTAGCGCTCGCCATGCTCCACGTGCTCGTCCATGCCGAAATTCAACGCCGCGTCCGGATTAGAGGTCGTCACGACGTTCCAGCCGGCTCGCCCGCCGCTTAGATGATCGAGCGACGCGAAGCGGCGCGCGATGTGATACGGCGCCTCAAAGGTGGTCGAGGCAGTTGCGATCAGGCCCAGCCGCTCGGTCACCACCGCAAGCGCGGGCAGCAGTGTGGCTGGATCGAATGACGTGACGGTGGCGCTGCGCTTCAGCGCGTCCATAGGCATGTTCAGCACGGCCAAGTGATCGGCCATGAAGAACGCATCGAACTTGCCGCGCTCCAGCGTCTGCGCGAAGCGTTTCAGATGGGCAAAGTTGAAGTTGGCGTCGGGCAGGCCACCGGGATAGCGCCACGCCGCCGTGTGAATACTGATCGGCCGCATAAAGGCGCCAAGCCGCATTTGCCGCTTTGTCATGGATACCTCGCGCCGCAGACCGGCCGTTCTCAGGATCGCCGCAGTACAACAGCATCCGAGCACCGGCCAAAACAACATTTCTTGAAATGCATTGTCGCGGCCCGATAGGCTTGCGCGGCGTGGCTGACGCCCGGTTCACGCTGCGCTGACGCCTCTACGCCAAAGTTTCCCCATGCGACGGACTCGCATGAGGAGATACTGCCATGGAAGGCTCATTTTCGAGCAACCGGTTTGCGCGTTTCCTGCTCTCGGCCGCGTTCGTTTTTTTGGCATTCGTGCTGATTGCCGTGCTGATGCCGCGCGGCGGGGCGCCGGAAGACATTGCCGTGCATTTCGCTGGGCCGGGAAGTTTTCCGATCGTCCCACGCGAAGCGCCTGAGCAGACCAGCGCTTCGCGGAAGTGATCGCAGGCTGAATCGGCCGGCAACATCGTGCGGCGGCGTGCGGAGTCGACAGGACCCGAAAGTCTTGCGGGGAGGTCTGTGACCGTTCCGCATGCTGCCGCATTGCCTACCCCCGTTAGGCGGCGATCTCCACAGACCTCATTGCATCATACTCGAGCTTCGTGAGCACAGCGACGGCAACGGCCTGCGCCGCGATGAAAGTGTAGCCCCACGCGTTCGGCGCGATCCAAGGGCCGACTATCAGGCCGATGCTGGCCACGACCCACAGTGCATTGCCGGCAATGATGATCCGCGCAGCGAACGGCGACAGGGCGGTGCGTGCTGCAGTGACAACCATGAATGCTGCGACGGGAAAGAGCACCACGCCGGCGTAGAACAGAAGTGCCGGAGAGATCGCGGTAAGGTTCGAGAGAAGCCGGACGCCGAAAGTGAGCAGGGCGCCCATCAGTGCGCAGGTCGCTGCGTCAATCAACAGTACGTTACGCAGAGAGAGGGTTTGGGATGACATGAGCGTCTCCTGGAGCTTGGGCAGCCGACCTGGGTGGCCGGCTTTCTGGGACCCAATGTGAGGGAGCGGCTGGGACCCAGTCGATTACGTGGGAGGTAAGCAAGCGCCGGTTCCCATCGGCTAGGTTTCCACTACCCCACGGAACCCCTACCAGGACCGTTAACACCAAATTTTCGGAACTGCAGGCGGGCTGACGGTGTTGAGGCTACGCAACTGACGGAAAGGAAAGGCCATGAACGACTATCTCGATCCTCGCCCGGACCCTACGCGCGAACGCGAGCATGGACACCGTTGGCGCGAGGGCATGAACGAGTCCGAGGCTGGCTATTTCGGCCCCTTCATTGCCGTCGTGGTCGCCCTGCTGATCGGCGTGATGGTATTCTCCAACTGGGGCGGCACTCCCCAGAACACTCAGGTCGGACAGAACGTGGAAAAGACGCAGACGCCAGATACGCCTCGCGATCCCAATAGACCGCAGTAGCAACCTGTGCACGACTTGGGCCCCGCCGTTTCGGCGGGGCCTTTTTTTGCGGCTGGTGGCCCAGTATCAGCTCACGTCGATCACGTGTTGCCGAGGTTCGCGCAGGAGACGCTCGCCGCGGGTCGCCAGGGAACGGAGAAAACCGGCTCGGCGTTGCTGTTCCATCGATTCCGGAGAAGCTAGCGATGTCAGACGACGCATTGATTGCCGAACTCCGTGCTGCCACGTCCAGCATGGTCACGGCGACAGCCGCGGCCGAGGCTGGTGACTGGACTGTTGCCGAGCAAGGCGTCATCGACGCTCAACAGCGCTCGGCGCGGCTCCTGCAGGAGTTGGGCCGCAAGCTGCTCACTGATTTCGGCACGCCGCAGCCCCCGCTGCCTATCAAGAGCGATTAATGTCGGAACCATGTGGTTCTGCCGTGGGTTGTAGCGGCAGGAGCACGCGTCATGACACCCACCGCCATTAGCGACAAGATGCTGGCCTTGAAGGCGCAGATGACCAAAGTCATTGAGGCTGCCGACGAGGGCAATCTGCTGCGCGCGCAAAAACTCCTTCAGGACATGCAACGCACCAATGTGGCGCTGCTCCGGCTGCTGGAAATGCAGCTCAGCGGCGTGAGCGGAGCGCCCCGCGTCGCCATGCGACGGGCGGGCGTAGCCAACAGCGAACAGCACGGCATTCCCGTGCCGCAGCCGGTCAAGACCGACCGCTGAACGCATTCCCGCCCGCACGTTGGGAACGGGCGATGCGCCCTCGCCCGCTCACATCATCGCGAGCACACCTTGCTCAATGGCCTGCCGTCTCACACGTATGTGGGACAACGATGATGAAAGACACCTCCGATGCGCACTTTCATAGCGATACTTGGGTTGACGGCCGTATGGGCGATGAGCACGCCGGCATCCGCCGGATGCAACATCCGGGGCGAATTTTGCGGATTTCCGAATTGGGCCTCGAATGCATTTGCGGGACGGGAGCGCGTGCCTGAGTCATCGCTTGCGCCGGAGCGCGACCAGCGCCCCTATCGCGTAAAGCGTCGATCCTATCGCACCTATGGCCGCTGAGCATCGCGCCGACGCGAGCGCATCGGCGGTTGCCGGCAAGGCGCGCGATTCCGTCAGAACGATTGAGCAGGATGCGACGGCGCGGTGCTGACGGGAGGAGCGTGACGCGGATCAACGGTGAATAGCAATTGTCAGGAAACCGACTTGGCCGTCGATCGATCGATGGCGCCAATGGCGAGTGTGACGAGGCGCGCCGCCGTGAGCGCCGACAGTCCGCCGATGTCCCGCTCCGGCACCAGCTCTACGATATCAAAGCCCGCAATCTGGGTGCGTGGCGCTAGCCCTTCGAATAGCGCGACGACGTGCCAGTATCCAAGGCCACCGGGTACCGGCGCTCCAACGCCCGGCATGAGGCTCGGGTCGAAAGCGTCGCAATCGAAGGTGATGAACGTCTTGGCGCCTTCGGGAACCTTTTCCAATGCCGCGCCGATGCCGTGAGCATGCACGTGCCGCGCCGTCACAATGCTGGCGCCCCAGTTGCGGGCCGGACGTCATCGGCCTGGGCGCTTCCGACGCCTCGGGCACCGATCTGAACAATTCCCTCGACCCACGGCATTTCCGATGCCCGCCGCATGGGACTGCTCCAGCCCATGCGTTCGCCGTGCCGTTCGTCGCGCCAATCGATGTGCGCGTCGACTTGAACGATCCAGATGGGTCCGTGTCCCGCGTATGCCGCGAGGACGGGGATGGGGACGGAGTCGTCGCCGCCCAGCACAATGGGCGTCGCGCGCGCCTCCAGCACCTGCCGTACCGTTGCCTCGATGGCCCGGCGATTGGCTGCCGGCGTCGCCGGATCGGTGGCGATATCGCCTGCGTCGACCACGCGGCACCGCGTGAGATCCAGCATCGGGCCATCCACGTCGAAATCATGATGCTGGTGCCACAATGCATAGCGGGCGCTAGCTGAGCGGATCGCTTGCGGTGCCAGGGCGGCATGGCTCGGCTTCGCGCGCTCGTAGGGCGTTGCATTACACACACCCACGATGACGATGTCACCGGCCGACACCGCGTCGAGCGGGATTGCCGGCAACCCAAGGAACGTTGACATGACAGAGACTTCCGTGTTGCGGAATGGCTGAGTTCGGCTGGATTATGCGAAGATCGTGTCGAGTGGCAAAAATGCTTGCGTAAGGAGGGACCCGATGGACTTTGGTATCGCGCTGCCGACGGCCGCCGATTCCTGGAAGCTCGCCAAGCGCGCCGAGGAGCTGGGCTTCACGCACGCCTGGTTCTACGACACCCAGATGCTGAGCGCCGACTGCTTCGTCGCCATGGGGGCGGCCGCAGTCAACACAAGCCGCATCCGGCTCGGCACTGGCGTCCTGGTCCCGTCGAACCGCATTGCTCCGGTGACCGCCAACGCGCTGGCAACGCTGAACAAGCTCGCGCCCGGGCGTATCGATTTCGGGATCGGCACCGGTTTTACTGCACGACGCGCCATGGGTTTCGGCGCCATCAAGATCAAGGCTATGGAAGCGTACATTGCACAGGTTTACGGGCTGCTGCGCCGTGAGACCGTCGCGTTCGAGATGGAAGGACAGGCGCGCAAGATCCGTTTTCTCAATCCCGAGCTCGACCTCATCAACACCACCGATCCGATCGCTCTGCACCTGTCGGCCTACGGGCCGCGCACGCGCGCTTTGGCGGCCCGCCTGGCCGCAGGATGGATCGACTTCGTCGGCAACGTCGAGGCTGGTGTCCGGGAAGTGGAGGCGATGCGGCAGGAATGGTCCCAAGCGGGGCGTCCGTTGGCTGATCTCTCCGCCACGGCGTTTGCACTCGGCTGTGTCCTGCAGGATGGCGAGCCTGCGGACTCCGAGCGAGCCATGGCCCAGGCCGGGCCACGCGCAGCCGTGACGCTGCATCGCGCCGCCGACGAGGCCTTGTCGGGGCTAGCGCCCGGAACCAGCATGCCCGGCAACGTCCGCAAGGAGCGAGAGGGCTATGTCGCGCTGGCGCGCACGTTTGAACCAGCGGATGCGCCCTATCTTGAGAACCATCGCGGACATCTGATGCTGGTGAAGCCGGAGGAGCGTCCCTTCGTAACGGCAGACCTCATCCGCGCAACGTCGTTCACGGCGACAGAAGCCGAGATCAAGCGGCGCATCGATACGTTGCGGGCTGCCGGCTTCACGCAGTTCACGGTGCAGCTTGTGCCCGGGCAAGAGGAGGCGATCGCCGACTGGGCGCGCATTCGCAAGGCGTTTGCCTGATGGCGCGCGTCAATCCGCACGCTCGGTGATGGATATGCGCCAACACGCGACAGCAAGTGCGCCGCAGAAGAGGCCGGACGCCAGATGGAACGCTACTGCCATTGCTTTTCCGCTCGAGTGGGCGGCAATGGCGGCATCAGCGGCGCAGACAAACACGCCCAATCCCAGCCAGATGGCCAGTCCGCGCCAATCCGAAAGCGCGGATAGGACGACAACGATCGCCGCGAGCCAGATGTCACGCACGCCGATCACGTAATGCAGGTCCGCTGTTCCTGTCGCTCCGGCCGCAATGCCGAAGAAGCGGGACGCCTGATGCGGCGCGAGCAGGAAGCGTATCCCGATCACCAGAAGGACAACGCCCGTCAATGCCGCGAGAACTCTGAGCGCACCGCGATGCCGGCCTGTCGACACGGGAATGCCCTTCAGCTCTCTATGGTCGCGTCGGCTGATTGACGGCCCGCGTACTCCGTCTCGCCGCTGTCGACATAAAAATCTCCGATCGCCAGCACATCAATTTCGGCCCGCCGGAAGCAGGCTATAGCCTCTTCCGGCCGGGCGACGATGGGCTCGCGCTCATTGAAGCTGGTGTTGAGCAGCACCGGCACACCCGTGATTTCGCCGAAAGCCTCGATCAGGTCGTAGTAGGCGGGGTTGTGCTTGCGCTCCACTGTCTGCACGCGGGCGGTACCGTCGATATGGACGACGGCCGGAATCTTGTCGGCCACGTGCGGATGAACGCGCGCGGCAACCGTCATGAAGGATTCAGGCCCGCTAATGTCGAAGAATTCCGGCGCGGCGTCGAGCAGGACCGCCGGCGCGAACGGCCGGAAATCCTCGCGCCGCTTGATGCGGCTGTTGATGATGTGCTTCATGTCCGCACGGCGCGGATCGGCCAGCAGCGACCGGTTGCCGAGTGCCCTCGGTCCGGCCTCAAATCGGCCCTGATACCAGCCGACAATCCTTCCGCGCGACAGATCGTGCGCGCAGCGGCGGATCAGCTCTGACCGGCCGAGTTGTCGATAGTTGAGGCCCGTAGCATCCAGGGCAGAACGAATTCGCTCTGGACCATAGCTCAGGCCCAGGTAGGCGTGCTCCAGCTCGTAGCTGCGTGGCCGTCGCTCATGCATGTGCCAGTGCCAGAGCGCAGAGCCCAGCGGGGCGCCAGAATCCGATGCAATCGGTGGGACCCAGACACGTTCGAACGCCGTCTCGCGAGACAGACGCGCGTTAGCCACGCAATTTAGGCCGACGCCGCCACTGACCACGAGATTGCGCGAGGGGAAGCGCCGCAGGCAATCCTGCGCGATGTGCAACACGATATCCTCCAGAGTCCACTGGAGGGCGCGGGCAATATCGCGGTGCCGCTTCATGATGGGTTCGCCGGGGGTACGTGGTGGGCCGAACGCGTCGAAGAACTTGGAGCGGAACGGCTGCAGCGACCCGTAGGCGTCGAAATTGAAATACGACATGTCGAGCGCATATTGACCGTTCGGGCGCAAGGAAACGACCTTGCTGAAGGGCTCGACGAAACTGTCGTCACCGAACGCAGCCAGCGCCATGACCTTGCCTTCGTCCGAGAAGCCGGCGAAGCCCAGGTACTGGGTCACGAACGTGTAGAGAATTCCCATGGAGTTGAAGATGCTCGAGTGCCATTGGCGCTCGACGTGATGTCTCTTGCCGGTATACACGCTGGTCGATGCGTCGTCGCCGTAGCCGTCCATGACCAGAATTGTCGCCTCCTCGAACGGGGAGACGAAGAACGATGCGGCATGCGAGTCGTGATGGCCGACGTTGTAAATCGGCGGCAGGGCTTGGCCCGGAAACTGCGCGCGCAGAGACCGCTTGAGGCGATAGGTCAGCATCATCAGGCCGTCGCGCTGCGTCGGCCTCGCGGCCTGCTTGAGCAGGGTCAGGCTGCCCGGGAACCGTTTCAGCAAGGCGGCCGACGCGCTGCCCCAAAGCCGCCGAACATGCCACGGCGTGGTGATCGCTCCGATATCCTTGAGGCCGAGACCGGCTTCATCGAGAACGGCGGTAAGTGCTTGTTGCGGGAAGCGGTGCGTGTGCTTGCGGCGATTGAGGCGCTCTTCCTCGACGACAAACTCGGGCACCCCGTTAGCGAGGAGGGCTACGCCGCTGTCGTGAGTATCCCTGACGATCCCCAGAATATGCACGTACGCAACGTCTGTAGCTGTGAACGGGACTGTGATTGGTACCAGCTATCCGCAGACGTGCAAAGCATACCGGTTCCGAGGCCGGCGCGGATTTAGGCGCGCTGAGGCGTCCGCGCCATAGCGCCGGCTCATGTGGGCACTAGAATGCAGGCCTGCCTAACTGCAGGAGAACGAGTTTCATGATCCGTCTGCTGATCGCGATTGGACTTGCTGTATCCCTCAGCGCGGCCCCCGCCGGCGCCCAGCAGAAGGAAGGCAAGGCGGCCAAATCAACCGCGCTAAAGGCCGGAAAAGACGAGAAAGTCTGCAACTATCGCTTCCCCTCGGGCGAGCGCCGCCAGTGGGTCTGCAAGAAGGTCGAGCCCTGCTGCGCCTGGGATGCGATCAACTACGTCAAGTGCGGATCGACGATCACGGGCTGCTTCTAGGCGGCACACGCGGCTGCGGCATCCAGGAAAGGTCGCGGCCTAGGGCATCCGGGGAACCCTAGCGGGCCGCCGCCGCCCAGGTCTGGATCGCACCAGTTGGGGGCAGAACACCACCTCCCGGATTGACCGGACGTGGAAGCATCGTTTCCGACACGGCCAAAGTGTGCATTTGCCCGTCCATCGAGACCAGCGAATGGTCCGGATCGAGACCATGAGAGGCATGCCGACAGCGCCTTCATTTTACCATCGAGATGATTTGTTCTCGGTCCCGGGCGGCGGCAATCAACGGGCCAAGGGATCGTGTCTCTACGCGTGGCATTGGCGAATCTGAAGCCATTCGCCAGCCTTGGCGCACCACTCGAAGAGCTTCGCCGCGATCTCATCCATTGCGGATTGGAATTGGCTCAACTCCTTGAGCCGATGGAAGCTTCCATCGTCGAGGAAGCGTCGCGCTCGCTCCGGTCGCAGATTTGCCGGATTGCCGTTGTCGGCCAGATCAAGGCGGGGAAGAGTTCGTTCATCAGCGCTCTGGCGGATCGCCCCAATCTCCTACCGAACGACGTGAACCCGTGGACTACGGTCGTTACCAACCTGCATTTCGGCAGCGACAAGGCGGCCGGCGACAGCGCGGTGTTCACGTTCTTCGGCTCCGGAGAATGGCGGCGGATCGCCGAAGGCGGCGGCCCGTTACGCGAGCTGACGGAACGGCTGGTACCGGGCTTCAGCCCAAATCTCCTGCGCCTCCAACTCGATGCGTTGCGGCAGCGGGCGGAACGGCGCCTCGGCCGCGAGTTTCAGTCGCTTCTCGGCCAACATCACAGATATCCCTCGATTACGCGCGAACTCGTCGAGCGCTACGTGAGCGCGGGCACCGACGGGGCGGGCTCGGCCGGGCAATATTCCGACATCACCAAGGTGGCGGATCTCTATTTCGGCGGTGAGCGTTCCGGCTACCCGTTGATTGTGGTCGACACCCCGGGGACCAACGATCCCTTCATGGTCAGAGACGAGATCACGCGCCAAAGCCTGACGGCCGCTGACATCTACATTGTGGTTCTGACGGCGCAGCAGCCGCTTGCCGGCGCCGATCTGGCGCTGCTGCGCATTCTCCGCGGCCTGCATAAGGAGCACCTCATTGTCTTCATCAATCGCATCGACCAGTTGAAGAACGTAGGTGCCGACTGCAAGAAGCTGATCGCGCACGTCAGAACCCGCATAAGCGACGAGTTCGGCGCGGCCGATGTGCCAATCATCGTGGGGAGCGCGCGATGGGGCAATTGCGCACTTTCTGGAAATTCAGCAGAGACCGCCGCAACGGCCACCGCCGCATTCAGGGTCTATGCGGAGGGCCTCGGCTTCGAACTCCCCGAGTATCCGAACGAGACGGAAGCGGACGACTACGACACGTTGCGAAAGGCACTTTTCGCATGCTCCGGCATCCCAAAGACGATAGAGGCCATCAGCAACAAGCTTCTGAAGGGCGGAAACGCCTACATCATCGGCCAGCTGGCCACGTTTCTGGCGGAGCTTGCAAAGACCGGCGAGGCTCTGGACTCAGCTGAGCGTCGAAGCCTCGCCCAATTCGATGGGGCCGCAACAGCAAGCCGGCAGCTGCATGCAAGCGAGGTTGAGCGCTGGCAAAAGGAGCTGGAGCAGCTCAATTTAATCGCGGACCAGACGCAAGATATCGTGACGGCCTTCCAGGACTCGCTGTCCAGTATTGTGACGCAATCGACGGATGACGTTCGCCACCGCCTCAAGGCCTTTGTCGAGCACTTCATTGAAGAGCAGCTCGTCCATTTGGCGGACATGATGCATCAGGAACCGGGTGCACGCATCTGGCGCTGCAACGCGGCACCGCTGCGCGACTCCCTGGAAAGCGAGTTTGTGAAGATCTACCGGCATACCGAGGCCCGGATCTTTGAAGTCGAGGCCGTTGTGCGCAGGCACTTCGATCAGCAGTATCGCCTGTTCGACAAGCGTGTAGAGTTCGGTCAGCCATCGGCACCGTCACTCGCGCCGTCTCCGCCAATGATGCCGATGGCATCGCCGGTCGCGCTCGATCTCGAATACCCCTGGTGGTCGGCATGGTGGCAAGGCCGGCCGACTCCGGAAAATCGGCAGCGCGCGTTCCGACGCCTCGTCGAGGACGACTTCAATCCTCTGGTCGAGCAACTGGCCGGATCGGCCGAGGAGCACCTGAACAAGCAGGTGACCGCAATGGTTCGCCACGTGTCGGCCGTTCAACTTCAAGTTCTCAACAGCGTGCGCAGGCGCAGCTCGGCACTGGTCGCCAGGCTGGAAGCGCCAGCATCCGCCGTGGACACCGTCCCTGCGAATGCTCTTCGCAGATCAACGGCGGCCAAGGACGCGGATAGCTCGGCCAGATGGAGCGCGATCACACAACGCCTCAGCGATGTCCGCCGGCGATGCGATGCACTTGCCACGAACCACGGCAGGAGTATTTCTTAGGTCTCTGGAGGGGCGTTCTCCGGAACCGGGAAAAGTGAAGAGGTATGTCCGAGCGGGCAGCGCTATTACAGTTCGCCGAAGAGCTGGTCACGGTCCGAGAGCAGATCAGGCGGGATATCGCTCCCAACGACGCCGTGCAACGGGTCCTCCGGGTCTTGGAAGAGCTTGGGCAGCGCCTCCAGCAGCCCCCACGCATCGCGATCGTGGGAGAAGCGAACAGCGGCAAGACGTCACTCGCCAATGCATTGATTGGTCAGGATGTGCTGGTCACCGATCTCTTGGGCAACACACGCGCAACGATTTTGGTCAAACACGCCGAGGCCTCCGCGCTTTACCTCATCGGTGCGAATGGGGATCGTGAAGCCGTCACGGAAAGGAGCCTCGAGGCCGTGCAGAATGGCCAAGTTTATGCGTTGGAGCTTGGCCTCCCTTCAAATCGGTTGCGCGAATTCGAGATCATGGACAGTCCGGGATTGTTAGCTCGCGACGAAGGTTTCGCACGCCTGGAGCAAACGCTCCGGCAGGCCGATTTGGCCATTTGGTGCACACTCGCCACGCAGGCCTGGAAGCAAAGCGAAAGTTCGCTCTGGTCCGCCGCCGATCAGCACATCAAGCCTTTCAGCCTGCTGCTCGCAACTCATGCCGATGCCTTGAGCGGCGGCGATGCGCACAAGGTGACGCAACGCCTCGAGCGGGAGGCGGGACCGCAGTTCGGCGATATAGCCTTGGTCTCGCTGCGCGAGGCGCCAACAACTGCGCGGAGCAGCCTGGGCGATCTCCTGACAAAACTCGACACGATGCTCTCAAAAGTTAACCGGAAGCGCCTGGACATCGCCAAGCGCATCCTGCAACGCATGACGTTGCAGCTGCGCTGAGCCACCTGCAAGGCAGCTCGTTGACTAATCGCCGAGCGACCGTATCCGCTCCTTGGCTTCGGGGTGCCCGAGCTGGTCCGCGCGCCGATACCAGAGGCGCGCCCGCTCCTTGTTGCCGACCATGCCAAACACGCCCAGCGACCACAGGCGATTGGGATCATAGGTGGAGCCCAGGTTCAACGCGGCGGCCGCACTTCCCATCTCAACGGCGCGCTCGTACAGGGCTCTCGCGGCAACGACGTCTCCTCTCGAAAGAAGTTGATTGCTCTTGTCGAGAAGCTCCTTCAGTGCAACCTGGTCGAGCTTCTGTGCCGGCCTTGGCGATGCTGGTGGCGCCGCCATGAGCCATGCCGTCGTTCCTGCGGCGACAGTACCGTTGGTCCGCCGGAGCTCGACGGCGATTTCCAGCAACGAGGCAGACCACTCGGGAATCGTGATCTCCAACCGTGCCAGGGCATCGGGCTTCAGCAGCCACGAGTCGGAGCTGATCCGCTCGGCGCCTGTGAGGCTTGATCCAGAGGGCAGGCCGGAAAGAATAAGAATGTAGTTTGCGCGGCGCGCCTGCTCCGGCTCGATCTGCAACGGAAATCTCGAGGGCTTTTGCGGCTCCAGCCGCAGTGGCTCCTCGGGCGAGCCGATGGCCCGAAGGTCCACGGCTACAGTCGAGGGCGGCGCCTGATCCTTCCATTGGCTGATGAAGGCGCCAGTTGTCATGCTCTCCTGCCGCTGATCGTATCCAGGGCCGCCGCGGTCGCTAGCGAGTCGCCTCCGCGCGTCGTCCGCCGTTTGCTCAGGCTGCTGTTGCACGACGCCCAGAGTGATAAGGACGGCCAGTACGGCCGCGACGGTCGTGTTCAACGCCGTAGCAAGGACGAACAGCCACGGATTGATCGTCGCCCCGCGCTCCGGCAGGCGCGGTGCCGGAGGAGGCAAGAGCCGCCGGCTCGGATAGCCGTCATCCTGGTAGAGGTGTCGCTCTGGCTCGTCGCCGAGGCGCGACAACGCACCGTCCGGTGCAGGTGTCAGCTCCTGCAATCGCTCAAGGAGTCTCTTGAGCTCGCCTGTATTCGGATCTCTCGAATCGTTCATCGTGTATCTAGCCTGTGCCAGCGTCGCTCTTGATGTATCGGCTCAATCCGCTTGCTTGCGATTTGGCGTCGCGCGTTCTCCCATCGGCGACGGAGGTGAATGCTTCATTGACGCGTCGACTGAGCGGGCTTGCGGGTCCAACTGACAAATTCATCGAACAACTTCTGACGCTGCGCCGGCGACAGCGGAGTTGCTCCTGAAACATTGCTCAAGCGCAGGAAGTCCTCGAAACTTTTCTGCAACCAGGCCGCCTGCTCGGTCTTGGCACTGTCCAGCCACTGTTGCGCGGGGCCAAAACGGGTCCAGCCCGTCAAGGCGGCTCCCAGGTTGACGTCGCTCCACTTGGGATGCCGCGGCGGCCCGGCCAGCTCCGTCAAACCGCGAAAAAACAACGGAACGAATTTTTCGACCCTGCGGTACGACTCGTCATTGTCTTTCATAGTCCGCGTCAGCAGAATGGCGCTGACGGACACGGTCTCGATCATCGCGTCGGGCGGTATCAGCGTCGGATAGTCGTCCGCGCGAAACACTGCGGGCGCGTATCCTTCCTCCAGCGTCAGCGAGGAACGCAGACCCAACAGCCGGAGACTGCCGTCCTTGGGTAGCCCCGACACCAGGGGCAGCGGCTTGCCGCCAACGAGAAGCGCAGCCGCGATTTCGCCCGACCTGATCTGGTCCATCGCCGAGACAGGATCTGTCTGCACGATGTCCGCCTTGATGCCAAGCCGTTGCAGAACGTCGATCGCGGAAAACAATGCGTTGCCGTCGGCAAGTGGGACGGCGACCTTCTTGCCGCCCAGGTCCTCGATTGAGTTGACACTGCGGCCCGCCAGCACATGCACCTCTTCCCCGTAGAGGCTCGTCACGTAAGCGAGTTTGGTCTGGAGATTGCCGCCCAGCGCTTCGCCGGCCTTACCGCTGAGCAGCACATTGGACGGCAGGATGGCCATGTCGGCGCCGCGCAGATACAGCAGATCTTTGACGTTGCCCGCACCGCCGCTGCCCATAACCGGCACGAGACGGATTTCACCGCTTTCACCCAGCATTCCCGCAATATCCGCAGCCATGCCGACATACGAGTGCTGCTGATGGCTGGTGACAACGAGGAGCGCTTGCTCGTTGTGGGCGTTCCGCAACGCCTGCTGTTGCGCTGCAAGGCGCTGTTGGGCGCGCGGACCCTGCGCCTGCGTTTCGCTCGCCGCGATCACGCACGTCAGCAGCAGCACCAAAAACGGAAAGGAGGCGCGTACGCACACCTCCACCCTTCGCATTCGTCGCGAAGACAACCGCATGTGAAATCCCTCTTGCCGCGAACGAGCACCTGTTGGGCCTCGGCTCACTCGCAGTGCACTGGCGCTGACTGCTCCCGCCGCATTCGCGCCATTCCTCCATACAGTAGTGCTTGCCCGGCGCTTCGTCTACCTTGGATTGGAGATCGAGTTACCTTGGATTGGAACTTTAAGTTCCGGCGGACGCCAC
Source organism: Hyphomicrobiaceae bacterium (assembly GCA_046154585.1). Taxonomy (GTDB): domain Bacteria; phylum Pseudomonadota; class Alphaproteobacteria; order Rhizobiales; family Hyphomicrobiaceae; genus CADEFX01. Next base: position 53,318 of record JBJXDX010000153.1, read on the forward strand.
TCCCAACCGGAGCTGCAGAGAGGGGACCAACATGACCGCACTCTACAATCCCACGCTTGTGCTCTTGTCGATTGGCGTGGCCATTCTCGGCTCTTTGGCCGCGCTTGGCCTGACCGCACGATCGCACGATCACCATCCCGACGCCTGGCAATCGAGCTTCGTGCTCGTCAACGGCGGCCTGATCATGGGCAGCACGATTTGGTCAATGCATTTCGTCGCCATGATGGCTGTCGATCTGCCGATCCTGGTCAACTACAATCTCATTGAAACCGTCGGCTCGACCTGCCTTGCCATCTTCAGCACGGGCGTCGCCCTTTACATCACGAGCACGCGCAGGCTCGGTACCTTGAGCATCCCGCTCGGGGCCGTGTTCATGGGCCTCGGTATCGCCGGAATGCACTATCTCGGCATGAGCGCCATTCGCGGATGCGGCCTCGCCTATGACTTCCGGCTGGTCGCAGCGTCGGTCGCCATTGCCATCGTGGCGTCCATGGCGGCCCTGTGGTTCGCCTTCTACAAGCGCGGCATCTTGACGACGCTAGCCGGCGGGGTGGTGCAGGGGCTGGCCATCGCCTCGATGCACTACACGGCGATGGCGGCAACGTATTTCGTACCGCTCGACGCGACTGTCCGCTTGAGCGCACCGCTGTTCCGGCAAAGCTCGCTGGCGTACATGATCGCGTGCGCTATGGCGGTCATAGCCATCGGCAATCTCTTGCTGCTGGCGGCTATTTCCCCGCGCCAGAACACGTACAATTGATTGAGAAGGGGGCCGCGACCGATCTCAGGCCGCGCTCCGTCCCCACAACCTATCCGAGGTGATGCGCGCACCTTCCGCGGCTGCGGCGAGTTTCAGCCACACCACGTCCTCGGCTACGTATTCGCGGCCGGCAAACGTGCCAAATCCGCAATCCGTGCCGGCAATCACACGTTCGCGGTCACCGACAGCAGCCACGGCCTCACTCAGGCGACGCGCGACGACCTTTGGATGCTCGACAAAATTTGTCGTCGTATCCAGGACACCCGGAACCAGCAGCATGTGCGGCGGCAGCGGATGGGCCCGCAGCGCCTCGTACTCGTGCTGATGGCGCGGATTGGCGAACTCGATCGACAGCGCGCCGACGTTGGCGCGATAGAGCTCGGGCAGAATGGTGGCCATGGCGATGTCGTAGATGTGCGGGCCGTCGTTGTTGCCCCAGCAGACGTGCAGCCGCACGCGATCGCGCGGAATACCGGCGATGCCGGTGTTGATGGCGGCGACGTGCAGCTCGAGCTGCTTCAGGAACGCGCGCTCGTCCAGATGACCGAAGAAGCGGTGCCGCTCCATGGCGAGGTCAGGGGCATCGATCTGCAGCACATGTCCTGCCTCGTGGATGGCGCGATACTCGTTGGCCAATGCCGCCGCGAGCGCCATCAAATAGGTCTCGTGGCTGTCATAGTGCTGGTTGAGCATGGTGGTGGCGACGATGCCGGGCGACGGCGCCGTCATGAAGGTCTCGCGAAAGCCGGTGCCAAGCTTGCGCAGGCGCTCGGCGTCCTCGCGGATGGGTGCGCCGTTGATGTACTCGACCGCCGACAGCGCGGCTGGTGCGTTCGTGACGCGGGCCGAGTGCGGGAACCGTGCCGCCATTTGCCGGTAGTAACTCGGAAACTCGATCTGGTCGCGTGCCGGAGGGCGTTTGGATTCGCCGCCGAATCCGCACATGCAGCGCGGCACGTAGGTCTGGAAGCCGACACGTGACTGCTCGCCGTCGTTGCCGACATCGACGCCTGCCTTGACCTGACTTTCGATAACATGGCCGGTTGCCGCTTCGATCTGGCGGGCGAGCGCGGTCGTGTCGATGCTCTCGCCGGCCTCCTGCCGGATCAGCAGATCGGACAGCGTCTCGTTGCGCGGCAGACTCCCGACGTGGGTGGTCAAGATGCGATCGGTGCTGGTCAGCATGGGCTTCCCTGTATTGGCCATGTTGTTGCGTTGTGGGCTTTCCGACGGTCACGATAACACGATCGAGAACCAATCGCTCACACTCGAGATTCAGGCCGTCCGCTGCAACGGCGCCGTGTCGCCGCCAGCAGGGCGCCGTAGGCACGCGACATGATGGCCGGGCGAGACCTCGAGCAGCGGCGGGTCTGTGACGCTGCATTCGGGCAGGGCGTATGCACAGCGTGTGTGAAAGCGGCAGCCGCTCGGCGGCCGCATCGGGCTCGGCACGTCGCCTTGCAGAATGATGCGATTCCTTCTGCGTCGCGTTGGGTCGGGTGAGGGGGCCGCCGCGAGCAGCGCCTCGGAGTAGGGATGCAGCGGCGTCGCGAACAGGGAGCGCTTGTCGGCCAGCTCGACGATGCGGCCGAGGTACATGACGGCGACTCGATGGCTCACATGCCGCACGATCGCCAGATCATGGCTGACGAACAGGTAGGCGAGTTTCAGCTCGTCCTGGAGCCGCATCATCAGGTTGAGCACTTGTGCGCGCACCGAGACATCCAATGCCGACACCGGCTCGTCGGCGACGATGACATCCGGATTGACGGATAGGGCCTTGGCGATGCCGAGGCGTTGGCGCTGGCCACCCGAGAACTCGTGCGGGTATTTGGCCATGGCCTCGGCGCGCAGCCCGACGCGCTCGAACAGCTCGGCGACGAGGCGCTGCCGGTCTTTTCCGGTGCCGATGCCGAAGTTCTCCATGGGCTCGCCGACGATCGTGCCGGCCGTCAGCCGCGGATTGAGCGACGAGTACGGATCCTGAAACACGATCTGGACCCGCCGGCGGTGCTCCCACATCCGCGCCGGAGACAGGTCGGTCACGTCGACGCCGCCGAGCCGAATGCGGCCGGCCGTCGGCTCGAGAAGCTTCAGCACCATGCGGCTGACCGTTGTCTTGCCGCAGCCGGATTCGCCGACGAGGCCCAGCGTCTCGGCGCGCCTGATCGTGAAGCTGACGCCATCGACAGCGCGCACGACACCCTGCTGGCGGCCGAGCAACCCGCCCGTGACGGGGAAATGCTTGACGAGGCCTTCGACCTCGAGGCTCGGCGTATCCATCATGCCGCTGCCTCGGCAACGCGCGTGGCTTCCCAGCAGGCAGCAAGATGTCCGGCACCCGTGTCGAGCAGCGCAGGCGCTTCGGCGCGGCAGCGCGGGACTACGAAATCGCAGCGCGGTGCGAACGGACAGCCCACGATCTCACGTGTCAGCGCCGGGACGATGCCGGGGATCTCCGCAAGCTTGGGACGTGCGCCACTGGCATCGGCATCGCCGTCGGCTCCGGGCAGAGCCCGCAGCAGGCCCCGGGTGTAAGGATGGGAGGGTCGCGCGAACAGATCGCCGACGTCCGCCTGCTCTGCCACGCGTCCCGCGTACATGACGATGACGCGCTCGCATGTCTCGGCCACCACGCCCAGGTCGTGGGTGATGAGGACGATGGCCGTGCCGAGCTTCTCCTTCAACTCCAGCATCAGGTCGAGGATCTGGGCCTGGATCGTGACGTCCAGCGCGGTCGTGGGCTCGTCGGCGATGAGCACCTGCGGATTGCAGCACAGCGCAATGGCAATCATCACGCGCTGGCGCATGCCGCCGGAGAGCTGATGGGGATACTCGTCGAGCCGGCGGCGAGCATCGGCAATGCGGACGAGATCCAGCATCTCGTGGGCGCGGTCCATGGCGGCGCGCCAGGGGATCCCCATGTGACGCACGACGCTTTCGGCAATCTGCGTGCCGACCGTGAGCACGGGGTTGAGGCTCGTCATCGGCTCCTGGAAGATCATCGATATCTTGTGGCCGCGCAGCTCACGCATGGCCTCCTGCGGCAGCATCGTCAGCTCCTGGCCGTCAAACTTGATCGAGCCGCCGACGATGCGGCCGGTCTCGGGCGCGATCAGACGCAGGATGGACAGTGCCGTCACCGACTTGCCGCAGCCGGACTCGCCGACGATGCCGAGCGTTTCGCCCGCCGAGAGATCGAAGGATACGCCGTCCACCGCGCGCACGACGCCATCGGTGGTGAAGAATTGTGTTTTGAGGTCGCGCACCTGCAGCAGGCTCACAGGCGCCTCGCCAGTCTGGGGTCGAGGCGGTCGCGCAATCCGTCACCCAGCATGTTGACCGCGAGCACGGTGGCGGCCAGGAACGCGCCCGGAATAAGGATGGTCCACGGCGCGATCTGAAAGAACGTGCGGCCCTGGGCAATGATGTTGCCCCAACTCGGGATCTCGGGCGGGACGCCTGCGCCGAGGAACGACAGGCCGGCCTCGATCAGCATGGCGGAGGCGCACACATACGTCGCCTGCACGATCAAGGGCGCGAGCGTGTTCGGCAGGATGTGCCGGACCAGCAGCTTGGTATTGCGTGTGCCGCCGGCGATGGCGCTCTCGACGTAGGGTTGGGCACGGATCGACAGCACGATGGAGCGCACGACGCGGACGACACGCGGCACCTCCGGCACGAGAATGGCGACGATGACGATGCCAAGGCCGGGCCGCGACAGCGTGATGAGGGCGATGGCGAGCAGGATCGACGGAATGGCCATGATGCCATCCATGACGCGCATCATGATGGCGTCGATGCGCTTGAAGTAGCCGCAGACGAGACCCAAGGTGAGGCCGATCACGCTGGCAAGCGCAGCCACCACAAAGCCTACGATCAGCGAGACGCGTGCACCGTAGATGGTGCGCGAGAACACGTCGCGGCCGAACTGATCGGTGCCGAACCAGAACCGCTCGGACGGTGGACGCAAGCGGTTGATCGGCGCCTGGCGAAACGGATCGCTGGCAATCAGTGGCGCGGCAATCGCCATTGCCACGAGGGCGACGAGCAGGAGTGCTCCCAGCGCGATGGTCGGGTTGCGGCGGACAAAATTCGTCAGGCCCACGATCGGCGATGCGGAGCGCTGCAGGTCGTCAGCTGTGGCGGTGAGCGTCACGATCAGTACCGGATGCGCGGATCGAGGAAGACGTAGGAGATGTCGATGATGAGATTGACGAGCACCTTGGCTGCCGCGAACACGATGATGAGCCCCTGCACGATGGGGTAGTCGCGCTTCAGCACGGCATCTACGGTGAGCCGGCCGAGGCCCGGGATGTTGAACACAGTCTCTGTGATGACGACGCCCGATATCAGTAGCGCGATGCCGATGCCGATCACGGTGACGATCGGGACCGAGGCGTTCTTCAGCGCATGCAGCAGCAGGACGCGGCTGGTGGCAAGACCCTTGGAGTCCGCCGTGCGGATGTAGTCCTGGGCCAGCACTTCGAGCATGGACGCGCGCGTGATGCGCGCAATGAGCGCCATGTAGGTGATACCAAGCGCGAACGACGGCAGGATCAGGCTCTCGGCCCACGGCCACAGACCCTCGCCGATCGGCCGGTAGCCCTGCACCGGCAGCCAGCCCAGCTTCACCGCAAAGACGTAGATGAGGACGTAGCCGACAAGAAAGACAGGCATAGCAAAGCCCATCACCGCGAACGCCATGACCAATCGGTCAATGGTCCGGCGAGCCTTCCAAGCCGCCAGCACACCAAGCGGAATGGCGAGAAGCACGGCCACGGCCAGCGTCGACAGCGTCAGCGACACCGTCGGCTCCAGCCGCTGCATGATCAGGTGGCCCACCGGCAGGTTCGAGAAAATGGACGTGCCGAAGTCGCCGTGCAGCATGCCGAGCAGCCAGACGGCGAACTGCTCGAGGATGGGCCGGTCGAGGCCGAGCTTGCTGCGCACAGCGGCGATCTGCTGGGTCGTCGCGTCCTCGCCGGCGATGATGGCAGCCGGATCGCCTGGTGCCAGACGCAGCAGGAAGAACACGAACACGGCAACCACCACCATGACGGGAATGGTGGCGAGCAGCCGACGCAAAATGTAAGCGGTCATCGGCCTACTTCTTGGTGATGTTCCAGAGCACCATCAAGCCGGTGTTCGGCACGATGCCCTCCAGGCGGTCGGCGCGGTAGGTGTAGGGCGAATCCCACTGGCCGAACGGCAGGTAGACAACCTGCTCGATGGCGCGCGCCTGAAGGTCCTCCGCAATCTTCTTTTTCTCGGCGTCGGTCTGCGCGAACGCGTAGGCATTGCGCAGCTCCTCGATCTTGGCATCGCACGGCCAGCCGAACAGGCCCTTGTCGCAGGCGGCACCGATCCAGGTGTGCAGCACAGGGTTGGCTGCACCGACCACGCCCATGGTGGTGACGAAGATGTTCCAGCCGCCCTGCGCCGGCGGCTCCTTCTTGGCGCGGCGCGAGACGACCGAGCCCCAGTCCATGGACTGCACATCGAGGTTCAGGCCGGCCTCACGCATGGCCTGAATCAGAACCTGTGTGGCGGGCGCGATGGTGTTGTGGTCGGTGGCGGCAAGAATGGTGATCGGCTCACCGTTGTAGCCGGCCTCCTTCATCATCTGCAGCGCCTTCTTGGGATTGTAGTCCTTCAGCATGGCATTGCCCGCATCGCTCGCAAGCGGCGTGCCGCACGTGAGCATGCCGTGGCATACCTTGTAGAACTCCGGATTGCCGATGATGGCGCGCAGGAAGTCCTCCTGGTTGATCAGGTGATACATCGCCTGGCGCGCTTTGATGTTGTTGAAGGGTGGATGCAGGTGATTGAGGCGGACGAAGCCGGCGTTGGTGCCGAACTTACCGGTCTTCATGAGCTTGACGCCCTTAGCCTTCTCCAGGATCGGCAGGAAGTCGATGTTGGGATTTTCCCAGAAGTCGATCTCGCCATTGATGAGCGCCGACATGGCCGTCTGCGGATCGGAAATCCAGACGAGCTCGATGCGATCGACACCGGCGACCTTGGAACCGGCGAATGAGGACGGCTTCTCGTTGCCGGGACGAGACACGTAGTCGGGATTCTTGAGATAGACGGTCTTGCTGCCGGGGACCCACTCGTCCTTGGCGAATTTGAACGGCCCCGAGCCGATGGCCTCCTTGATCTGCTGCTGCGGATCGGTCTGCGCGTCCTGCTCGCGCATGATGACGGCCACCGAGGTGCCGCTCTTGCCCAATGTTTCCAGCACCATGCCGTAGGGCTTCGTCAGAACCATGCGGAAGGTCTTGAGGTCGACGGCCTCGACGCGATCGACGAAGGAGTAGAGCCGCTGCCCGGCGCTGTCGCGGGCGGCCCAGCGCTTGAGCGAGGCGATGACGTCCTTTGTCGTGACAGGCGAGCCGTCGTGGAACTTCAGCCCGTCGCGCAGCGTGAACGTATAGGTGAGCTTGTCCGCGCTGACCTCATATTTGTCGACCATCTGCGGCCGGGGATTGAGATTGTCGTCGTTGCCGAACAGCGTGTCGTAGACGAGCATACCGTGAATGCCGGCGATGGTCTGCGTCGTCCAGAAGGGGTCGAGCGTGCGCACGTCGGCGTGCAGCACGGCGCGCAAAGTCTTCTGCGCATGGGCCGGGGATGGAGACGCCAGGGCCGCGACAGCGCAGGCGGCGAGCGCCAGACCGGACCGCATCAAAGCATGCCGCGTGCGAAAGCTCATCGCAACGTCTCCCCATCCAAAAAAGTACCTGGCGAGCAGTATGCAGGGAGGCCGGGCGCGGCACAATACGCGGGACCCCTACTGTGTGACCGACCACCCAGCGCTTCAAAAAATCAGTCCGGGAGAGGTGTTTTCGTCCAGCGGCCAGATCGGCCGTTGCACGCGGACGTAGGGAATTTTGCGATAGTCGCGAGTGAGCGGCGCGTCGCTGTCGATGTAGATCACCTTCTTGGCGATGGGCCCGAACGCGGCCATGAAGTGGTTGGTGGACTTCACCACCACCAGCTTCTTGGCGCGCGGGTCGATGCCGAGATTGGTGAACAGCTCGAGCCCCAGCGCCTGGGTACGCTTGGTGATGAGCACCACCTCAATGCCGCCGACGCGGATGGCGGCGCAGTCGCCGAGCGGAACCTTGGTGGGGCCGAAGCTCTGCCAGCAGTCCTGGGCGAGGCCGATCACCTCCACGGTCGCATCCACAGGAACGCCGGATGCAGGCCCGATCTTGCCGCCGAAGCGCAGCGGTAAGGAGGCGCCGAGGCCGGCATCGAAGCACAGGCGCACGGCCACGGGGTCCCAGATCGGGCCGAGCGCCGCGTTGTCTGCATTGCGGGCGATCAGCTCGCGCAGGATGCTGGTGTTGTCGGAAGGGGCACCACCGCCGGCGTTGTCCGAGGGCTCGGCGATGACGACAGGGACCGCATTGAAGGCAAGTCCAGCCGCAACGCCGCCTGCCGTATCGAAAAACTCCGGCATGGTCTTGCCGCGCATGGAAACCATTTCCTCGCCGAGGCTGGTTGCCAGCGCGTCGGCCTTGGCCTTGTCGCCGTCCGTGACGACGAGCACCCGCGCGGATAGCTCGGAGACGTCGGCATACGGGAAGCAATGGCCTATGGAGATCGAAAGGATTCCGTCCTTGCCCTCAATGGCCTTGATCTTGTCGACGAAGGCGCGCATGAGCGGCAGCGTGGTCGGGTAACTCTGGATCTGGCGGCAGTCGTAGAGCGACATCACCGGCTTGACCTTCCCCCGCAGCGTGACGAGCACGAGGTCCAACACATCCTCGGCGCGCTCCACCACGTCGGTGTGCGGGAACTCCTTGTAGAGCACGATGATGTCGGCGAGGCGCACGCGCTTCAGCGTCAGGTGGCAATGGGGATCGAGCTCGACGCCGATGACGCACTTGGGCCCGACGATGGCGCGCACGCGCTCGATGATATCGCCTTCCACATCCTCGTAGCCATACGCCACCATGGCGCCGTGGAGGCCGAGCAGCACGGCATCGAGCGGCATCGCGGCTTTGAGCTGCCCTAGGATCTCGTCGCGCATGGTCTCGTAGTCCTTCCGGTTCGTCGTTCCGGCAGGACTGGCGGCGAAGCAGCTTCCCTCGATCAGGGTGAAGCCCTCGGCCTTGGCGCGGCGGCGCGCGACGAACAGCGGCGCCGTGCACATGCGCGGGGCATCGTCTGGATGCTCGCCGGGGCGCAGGAATACGCTTTCCTTGTAGGAGGCGAGGCTGGTCGGCAACGGGGAGAAGGTGTTGGTCTCGGTAGCAAGCGTGGCGGCGAACAAGCGCATGTGGGCCTCCTTTGGGGCTGAGAGTGAAGCACTCATCCACGGCACAGAAAAGCCTGCCAACGATCGCGACCATGCGCACTTGTGGCCCCCGGATCCCGGCTCGCGCTCGCTTCATGGCGGAGCCATGCTCCGCTTGACGCTCGCTTGGCCGGGATGACAACTTGGGATAGTGCGCGGCCCCCAAAGTTTGTCATCCCGGGCAAGCGCGGGCCGTGGCAGTGTCGAATTGTGAGGCGTCAATTCCCGCGCGCGACCCGGGACCCAGAGTCAGGATCGCTACGCCAGCGACAGCTCCTGGTAGCCCTTGGCGGCCACCTCATCGCAGCGGGCGCGATAAGCCGGTGCGCTGCCGCTGTAGCGCGCGATGATGCGCGTCTGCTTGCCGTCGATATTGGAGTTGATGCCGGTCATCCAGGAATTGACCTCGTTGGACAGCAGGCCGGCGCCCGCCGCCTTGACGTGATCGGTCCAGTCCGCGACCGACTCGGGGCGGGCATCGGCGCGAGTGAGGTTGTGCTCGCGCATGTAGCCGATGAGGTCGGTAACCCATTCGACGTTGTACTCGATGCTGCGCGGGATGTTGCCGAGCGCCGTATGCGGCCCCACCAGCATGAGCATGTTGGGAAAGCCCTCGACCTGGACGCCCATGAAGGTTTGCGGGCCGTGCACCCACTTATCCTTCAGCCTTTGCCCGGCTAGGCCCCTGATATCGATGCGATCGAAGCTGCCGGTGATGGCATCGAAGCCGGTGGCATAGATGATGATGTCGAATTCGTAATTGGCGTCGCTGGTCTTGATGCCGGTCGGCGTGATGCGCTCAATGGGCGTCTCCTTGATGTCCACGAGCCGGACGTTGGGCTGGTTGTAGACTTCGTAGTACCTTGTCTCCATCGGCACGCGGCGAGTGCCGAAGCCGTGGTCCTTGGGGATCAGCTTTTCGGCGACTTTGGGGTCCTTCACCCGCTCGCGAATCTTGCGTGCGACGAAATCGCTGACAATCGCGTTTGCCTCGAGATCCGTCAGCATGTCGCGGAAGTTGCCCTGCCACATGGCGAAGCCAGGCGTCGTGTAGAGCTTCTCGAGGAAGGCTTCGCGCTCCTGCGGCGTCACCTCGAATATGCTACGGGGATCAACTGTGTGTAGGAAGCAGGCGTAGGTTTCCTTGCAGCGCTTGAACATCTCTTCATAGTTGGCCTTGATCCGCGCCTGCGTCTCGGCGTCGATGGGACCGTTATGCAGAGGCTTGCACCAGTTCGGTGTGCGTTGAAATACCGTGAGGTGGCCGGCGGTCTTGGCGACCTCGGCAATGGTCTGCACGCCCGTGGCGCCAGTGCCAATCACGGCAACGCGCTTGCCTTCGAAGCGCACCGGCTCGTGCGGCCATGTGGCGGTGTGGCACGACTGGCCCGTGAACGTCTCCACGCCCGGAACACGCGGCATGGTCGGGGCCGACAGCGGACCGATGGCGGTGATGAGAAAGCGCGCGCGATGACGGCTGCCGTCCTGCAGCGTCACATCCCAGGCCCGGCTTTCGTCATTCCAATGGGCGGCGGTGACGCGGCTGCGGAACTGGATATCTTTGCGCAAATCGAACTTGTCGGCGACGTAGTTGAGATAGCGCAGCGTCTCCGGCTGGGGAGCGAAATGCTCGGACCAGTTCCACTCCTCAAGCAGCTCCTTGGAGAAGGAGTACTGGTAGGAGTAGCTTTCGGAATCGAAGCGCGCGCCAGGATAGCGGTTCCAATACCAAGTGCCGCCGACCCCCGTGCCGGCTTCGAAGACGCGGACGCGCATGCCGAGCTCGCGCAGGCGGTAGAGCTGGTACATGCCCGAGATGCCGGCGCCGATGACAATGGCGTCGTAGTCCAAAGCCGCATCCGCATTGTGCTTTTGCATTCTCGCTTCTCTCCTTCGGCTCACGGATTGAGCCGATCCTGCAGACGCTTCCAGCCGATGGCAAGGGCGATGCCGGTAGCACGCCAGCCGTGGAAGGGGATACGCTCGATAGATGTGGTTGGGAATGGGATGTCCTCGGCCCGCGCACCAGAGACGCGCTCGGCCAGCAGCTTGCCCATCATGGTGGACATGGCGACGCCGCGCCCATTGTAACCGAGGCCGGCATAGAGGTTGGGCGCCAGCTCGTTCAGATGCGGTAGGTGATCCGTGGTGATGGCGACGTTGCCGGCCCAACGGAACTGGATGCGCGGCTCGCCGAGAATCGGCATCATCGCCTTGAGGCGCGCCATCACTGGACTGAACGCGTTCGGATCCTCCGTCTCCTGCTGGTTGGCGCGTCCGCCGAAGATAAGACGGCCCTTGCCATCGATGCTGAACCAGTTCAGCACACGGCGCGTCTCGGAGACGCCTTCGCGGCCCGGGAGGATCACCTTGCGCAGATTGTCGGACAAAGGTTCGGTAGCGACGACGGAGGACAGCACGGGAATGACAGTCTCGGCGAGTCCGGGCCAGAGGTTGTCGGTGTAACCATTGGTGCAGAGCACGGCCTTCGGCGCCGTCACGGAGCCGCCGGAGGTCGAGACTTTCCAACCCTGCCCGACGCGCTCGAGGCTCAAGACCCGGCTGTCGCCATGGATTTGCGCACCCGCTGCAGCCGCCGCGTGAGCGAGGCCGCGCGAATAGGAGAGCGGATTGACGGTGCCGCCGCCGCGATGAAAGTACGCGCCGACGTAGTCACCGCCGCCAACACGCGAGCGCACCTCGTCGGCATCGAGTACGGCGACGTCCGCGCCTTCCGCCGACCATTCCTCGGCGCGCCGGCGCACTTCGGCCATGCCCTTCGGGCCGGGAGCACCCTGAATCCAGCCGTTGCGGGCGGCATCGCACTCGATGTTGAGGCGCTTGATGAGATCGAAGACGAGATCGGCCGTGCCGCCGACCGCCCTGGTGAGACGGCGGCCCAGATCGTCGCCGTACTTGGCGCGCATCTCGGACGGATCGAGCTTGAGGCCGGGGATGACCTGGCCGCCGTTGCGCCCCGACGCGCCCCAACCCGGCTCGTTGGCTTCGAGCAGGACAGCGTTAATCCCGCGTTCTGCGAGGTGCAGTGCCGTCGACAAGCCGGTGAAGCCGCCGCCGACGATGACGCAATCGGCGGTCACATGCCCTTTGAGCGGCGGATAGGAAACGGGAGGCGTGGCGGTCGAGGCCCACAAGGACTTAGGCAACGGCTTCATGGTCTCGATCCGGCTCCGGCTGCACGCGCGTCGGCCCGTTTAATCATATTTGCAGGGGCGATGGAATGATCGATAGTGCAAGGCTGAATAGAGGAAACGGGGAGACCAGTGTGAGTACGGATCGCCAGCAACTCCTGGATTGGATCGAGCGCGACCGCGACGAGCTTGTGAGCTTTTTGCAGGCGTTCGTGCGGCACAAGAGCCCCAACCCGCCGGGCGATACGCGCGAGGTCGCCCGTTTCATTACCGGGTTCTTGGACAAGCAGAGGTTGCCTTACCGCATCATCGCGCCGCATCACGAAATGCCGAACATCGTCGGAGCGTTCGACGGCGCTTCGCCCGGCCGCCATCTCGTGCTTAACGGACACATCGATGTGTTTCCGGTGGCCGATGACGGCGCTGGCTGGAGCAAGGACCCGTGGGGCGGCGAGATCGTCGACGGCAAGGTCTACGGCCGCGGCGTGGCCGACATGAAGGCCGGCACGACCGCATCGATCTTCACATATAACTACCTGCACCGTCTGAAGGACAAGATCAAAGGCAAGCTGACGCTGACGGCCGTCTCGGACGAGGAGACGTTCGGACCTTACGGTGCGCGCTATCTCATGGAGCATCATCCGGAGGTGCATGGCGACGCGCTGCTCAACGGCGAGCCGTCGAGCCCGTTCAGTGTGCGCTTCGGCGAGAAAGGGCCGTTGTGGCTGGAGGTGACCGTCAACACGCCCGGCGCTCACGGCGCCTACACGCATGCGAGCAAGAGCGCGACCAAGACCGCCATGGCGATTGCAGCCGAGCTGGAGAAGCTGGTCGAGATCAGGCCGGAGCTTTCCGACAACGTGCGCACGGCCATCGATGCAGGCCGCGCAACTATGGACCGCGCCATGGGCCCGGGTGCCGGCGACATCGTCGACAAGGTCACGCTCAACATCGGCACGATCAAGGGTGGCGTGAAGGTCAACATGGTGCCGTCGAGCGCCACCTTCGAACCCGACATCCGCCTGCCGCTCGGCGTGACACGCGAGCGGGTGCTGGCCGAGGTCGAGAAGATCATGAAGGCGTTCCCCGAGGCGACGGTCAAAGAGACCAACTGCAACCTGCCGTCATGGGTCGATCCCGACTGCGAGATCATCCGCATCGTGCAGAAAAACGTCGAGGCGCTGCGCGGATTCAAGCCGCAGCCGATCGTCAGCCTCGGCGGCACGGACGCGCGGCTCTGGCGCTACCGAAACATCCAGGCGTGCGTCTATGGGCCGTTCCCGCACGGCATGGGCTCGTTCGACGAGCATGTCGATATCGAGGATTTCCTGCACATCGTGCGCACGCACGTGCTCTCGGCCTACGATTTCCTCACCGCGTAGGCTGATCAGCCTTGGTCAGCACCAGGGTCAGACCGATCAGCGAGCTGTTGTTGAACTGGATCTCGATGATCTGCCTCGGGCCGTTGATGACCACGTTCATGTTGGCGCTGAGGTCCGTGCCCGTGACCATCACCTGAAAGCCGCGCGGGGTCACCTTGCCGCTGAGGTCACCGCGCATATTGCGGGTCAGCTCGCTCCATGAGCCAGTGATGGCTCCGGCAGAATGTACGATGTGGCTCTGCACCTCGATGCTGCCGCTGGCCGAGGCGCAGCGTACGGTCTGCTTGAGCTGATGGGAGTCAGCCGGGATGTAGGTGACGCGGCACTTCACGCTCTCGCTGTTGGCGTCCTTGATGCCAAGGAAGCCTTCGCCGACCCAGCGGCCGACGAGCTTGTCGAGTGGCGATGCGGGCTCGACCGGCGCCGAGCGAAGCGCCGTTGTATGAGCAGCCGCCAAGAACAGGCCAAACGCCGCCACGGCCAAGCTTTTCCAGACAAGCTGCATGTCGTCCCGCCTCTGATTCGTGCGCGACATCAGGAAAACGCACGGAGCCGGCCTTCGCAACAAGCGCCTGAGCGCAGCGGCGCGATCAGACGCTCACGTGATAAGTCGGCACCAGCCGGCTGAGGGTGTCGGCGCCGGTCTCCGTGATGACGATCGTGTGGCCGAGCGACATGGCGAGGTTCTTGGGCGCATCGACCAGGATGGCGTGCAGGAACAGGACCATGCCTGGGACGGCTGGCAGCGGATTGCCGGAATAGAGCATCGGCGGCACGTCCATCCAGGTCGGCCGGTACAGGGCGCCGAGGGAGTAGCCGCAGGCAGACATGCGGGCCTGGCCGTAGCCTGCGTCGTCGTAGACGCGCCGATGGGCGTCATCGATCTCACCGATCGGCCGGCCCGGCTTCGCAGCTGCTGTCATGGCGGCCAGTGCGTCGCGCGTGACCTCGAACATGGCCCGCTGCGCATCATTGCCTTTGCCGACGGCGATGGTACGCATCAGACAGGCGCTGTAGCGCCGATAGCTGGCGGCGAACTCCATGGTGAGTTGATCGATAGGGTCCAGATGCCGGAAGCCCGTGGCGCTCCGCACGAGCAAGGCGCGGTCGCCGGAGCCGAGCACCGGGCCTGACGGCGGGGGGTCGCCGCCGCCGGCCAGGATGGGCACCGAGCCTGCTGCGGCGATGTCACCCTCGAAGGCGCCGGGCTTGGCCGCAGCCAGCATGGCCTCGAGCGATTGATCGGCCAGCTCCGCCGATCGCCGCACGTAGGCGATCTCTGCCGGCGACTTCACGAGACGGAGATCGCGGACGACGTGGGAGGCGTCCACCAGGTCGCACCAGCCTTCCAGGCGCCGCCGGACGAGCTCGTATTTGTCGGCGGTCAGGCCGAAGGTGCGCAACTCGATGCCAACGCGGGCGCGTGCGAGCTTCTTCTCCTCCAGGATCGCCTTCAACTCGACCGAGGGGTCAGCGCCTTCGCGGTCATACCAGAGCCGGATATCCTCGATGGTCGACGTGCGCCGGGCCTGCTCCAGATCGGGTTTGCGAGTCAGGAGCGTGACCGGGTCCGCGCCAGCCGTCAGGACGGCGCACTGGAAGAAGACAAAGCCGCTCGTATCGAAGCCGGTAAGGTAATAGAGGCTTTCCTGCGCGAACAGGAGAATGGCGTCGAGCTTCTCGCGCCGCAGCACCTCGCGAGCTCGTGCCAAACGGCCGTCCAACTCGCTGCGTTCGAAATGAAGAGTCATTTCCCAACTGCTCCGGCTTGTCTCCAACCCGAGATTGCGCCGGGCCTTATCCAATATCAATTCCAACCCTGTGGGATCAGTCATGAGAGAAAGGTATGCAGTTGCTCGAAATCCGGCCAAAGCAAATACGCAACTGATTGATTTCCTTGACTTGGAGTAGAGCAATGCGGTGAAGTCGGAGGAACAAGAATTTTCGTCGCACCGGTCAATGCAGGTGGAGGGTCAAGTTATGAAGACGACGGTGTTTGGTGTTGCCGCAGTTCTCGGCACGATCATGGCGCTCGCGCCAAGCGAAAGCTTCGCGCAGCAGAGCATCACCATCTCGTCCTGGGGCGGCGCATTCCAGAAGGCGCAACGCGAGGCCTGGTTCAATCTGGTCGAGAAGGAGCTCGGCATCACTGTCAAGGAGGACACCACCTCCGGCGTCGCCGACATCCGCGCGCAGGTCGCCTCCGGCCGGCCGACGTGGGACCTCTCCACGCAAGGCGCGCACACGTGCGGCATCCTCGAGAAGGAAGGCAAGCTCGAGAAGCTCGATGCCGCCATCGTCAGCGATGCGGGCGTGCCCAAGGACCTCAAAACCGACTACTGGATCTCGCAGATCGTGTACTCGATCGCTATCGGCTGGCGCACCAAGGCCTTCGG
The DNA here is from genome assembly GCA_046154585.1 of Hyphomicrobiaceae bacterium. Taxonomy (GTDB): domain Bacteria; phylum Pseudomonadota; class Alphaproteobacteria; order Rhizobiales; family Hyphomicrobiaceae; genus CADEFX01. Next base: position 69,319 of record JBJXDX010000153.1, read on the forward strand.
CGACAAGAAGCCCGAGGGCTGGGCGGCGTTCTGGGATACGAAGAATTACCCAGGCCAGCGCTCGATGCGCCGCCATCCGATCTACAATCTCGAGGCAGCGCTGATCACCGACGGCGTGCCGATGGACAAACTGTATCCGCTCGACGTGGACCGCGCGTTCAAGAAGCTCGAGGAGCTGAAACCGCACGTGCTCGTCTGGTGGAATTCCGGCGCACAGTCGGCGCAGATCCTGCAGGACGGCGAGGTGGATATGGTGGGCGCTTGGAACGGGCGCATCCAGGCGGCGATGAAGGAGCCGAATGCCAAAGGCGGCCCGCTCGCCATCACCTTCGACCAGCAGATGCTGGTGTCGGATTGCTGGCTGATCCCGAAGGGTGCTCCGAACAAGGATCTCGCCATGAAGGCGATCGCCATCATGATGCGCCCGGAGGTGAATGCACGCATCTCGCTGTACATCAACTATGCGCCGTCCAACCTGGGCGCATACGAAACCGGCGTGATCTCCAAGGAGCTGGCCGCGCAGCTTCCCAATTCGCCGGAGAACGTCAAGAAGGGCTTCCCGCTGAACGTCGACTGGTGGGTGAAGAACTCCGACGAGATGGTGAAGCGCTTCGACGCGTTCGTGCAGAAGTAGTGACTCTCCGCGCACCCGGCGGCCGGCGCTTCCTCGACTGGCGGGAAGCGAACTGGCCCCCGGCCACGTGTGAGGGCTGCGAGCCGGTGATCCGAGGCGCATCGCTGTCGAATCCTGAATGAAGAGCGTGGCCACAATCTCACTGCCGATCTCGATCCAAGACGTCACAAAGACGTACGGAAAGATGGCGGCGCTCGACAATGTCAGCCTCGAGGTCGCGAGCGGCGAGTTCATCACGCTGCTGGGGCCCTCCGGCTCAGGCAAGACGACGCTGCTGATGGTGCTCGCGGGCTTCATCCGGCCCGACAGCGGCGAGGTGCGCTTCGGCGACCGCGACGTCACGCTCCTGCCGCCGCACAAGCGCGACATCGGCATGGTGTTCCAGAACTACGCCCTGTTTCCGCACATGAGCGTGGCCGGCAACCTGGCTTATCCGCTCAAACTGCGAGGTATAGGGCGGGCAGAGATCGAGGAGCGCGTACGCCGCGCCCTCGACATGGTGCAGCTTGCGGGGCTGGGCGAGCGCCAAGTCGACCAGCTTTCCGGCGGGCAGCGGCAGCGCATCGCGCTGGCGCGCGCCATCATCTTCGAGCCGCGCATCCTGCTCATGGACGAGCCGTTGTCTGCGCTCGACAAGAAGCTGCGCGAGCAGATGCAGATCGAGGTGCGCCACCTGCATCAGCGGCTCGGCATGACGACAGTGTATGTGACGCACGATCAGCGCGAGGCCCTGACCATGTCGGACCGCATCGCCGTGATCGATCACGGTCGATTCCGGCAGATCGACAAGCCAGTGGATCTCTACGAGCGGCCCGGCAACCGGTTCATCGCCGAGTTCATCGGCGAGTCGCACTTCCTTCCGGTTCAGGTGAAGAATGGCGGCGCCTACCTCGGGGACACGGCGCTGAAGCTGTCGCATCCTCCGCGCCACAGCGCAGCGGCGCAGTATCTCGTGCTGCGGCCGGAAAAGCTGAAGGTCGTCGATCAGGCCGACGGTGCCGGGCTCAATGTCTTTGCGGGCGAAGTGAAGGAGCTGGTCTACCAGGGCGAAAGCTCGCTGCTGTACGTGGCGCTGCCCGGCGGTGAGCCGATCGCGGTGCGCCATCCCGCTGGCAGCACCGAGCGAGCCCTGCCGCCGCCCGGCGCGCCGATAACGCTCGGCCTTGCGCCGGGCGACACCATCATCGTGCCGGCGGACGAGGGCTGACGCCATGGCTATCGTCGCCGAGCAAGTCCAGAACGACCCTATGCCTCGGCAGGCCCGCAACGCTGCTGAGCTCAAGGCGCAGGAGCGGGCAGAGCAGTGGATGCTGGGCAGCCTGGCGCTTCCGGGATTGCTGCTGATCGCAGTCGTTGCGCTTGCACCCATCGCGTGGCTGTTCTGGCTGTCGTTTCGCGATGCCGAGGGCCTGACGCTGGCGCACTATGCGCGGCTGCTTCACCCCTCGTATCTCATAACGCTGAGGACGACGTTCGAGCTGTCGTTCCTGGTGACGATCATCTGCATCCTGCTTGGCTATCCTCTGGCCTACATCACGGCGCAGGCGCGCCCGCGCGTCGCGGCGCTGCTGCTGGTCCTCGTGCTGTTTCCAGTCTGGACCTCGCTGCTGGTGCGCTGCTACGCGTGGCTGGTGCTGCTGCAGCGGCGCGGGCTCATCAACAACTGGCTGACAGACCTCGGGCTGATCGACGGGCCGCTACGTCTGGTGCACAACTTCCTGGGCACAACCATCGGCATGGTGCACATCATGCTGCCGTTCATGGTGCTGCCGCTGTACGCCTCGATGCGGGCGATCAATCAGGACTACATGCGCGCAGCGGCTAACCTTGGAGCGTCGCCGGTCAAGGCGTTCTGGCAGATCTACGTGCCGCTGTCGCTGCCGGGGCTCGCGGCCGGCATCGTCATCGTATTCGTGCTGTGCCTGGGCTTCTACGTGACACCAGCGCTGCTCGGTGGCGGACGGGTGATGATGTGGTCGATGCAGATCGAGCGCAACGTCACGTACTACGGGGACTGGGGAGCGGCGAGCGCCTTGGGAGTCGTGCTGCTGGTGCTGACGCTCGGCATTCTCTGGCTGATCGGCCGGATCATCGGCTTCGACAAGCTGACGGGGGCGCGCTGATGCTCTCCCGCGCGGCAACGGAGACGCAGATCACGCATGGGCGCCGGCTGTGGCTTTACGTGATCGTCGCGCTGATCGTGCTGTTCCTGATTGCACCCAGCGTCCTGGTGGTGCCGCTCAGCTTCTCGGATTCGCGCTACCTGCAATTCCCGCCGCCGGGCTGGTCGACGCGTTGGTATGAAGCCTACTTCGGCTCCGTCGAATGGCGCGAGGCCACGTATGTCTCCTTCGCAGCCGCGATCCTCACCATGGTGGTATCGACAGCGCTCGGCACATTGGCCGCGTATGGGCTGCATATGCTGCGCGGGGCGCTGTCCAAGGCCGCCTACGCCGTGTTCACGCTGCCGCTGATCATTCCCGGCATCCTGATTGCCATCGGTATTTTCCTGTTCTACGCGCAGCTCGGGCTGAACAACACGCTGACCGGCATCGTGCTCGCGCATTCGGTGGTGGCCATTCCGCTGGTGATCATCACGGTGGCGTCGAGCCTCAAGAGCTACGACATGAATCAGGAGATGGTGGCGCGCAGCCTGGGCGCGAGCCGGCCCTGGGCGTTTCTCACCGTCACACTCCCGCAAATCAAGATCTCGGTAATTTCGGGCGCGCTGCTGGCGTTCATCACATCGCTCGACGAAGTTGTGATCTCATTGTTCATCGCCGGTGGTGACAAAGCGACGTTGACCAAGCGCATGTTCAACGCACTGCGGGACGAGATCGATCCGACCATCGCGTCGATATCGACGCTGCTCATTGTCGTGTCGGTGCTGCTGCTGGGGGTCAGCCAGTTTGCACAGGCGCGCTCGCGCGGGTCGACTTGATGGCTCGTGCGCGGCCGCCGGTCCGAGCCAACCCGATCGACCTGAGCCGCGCCGACCTCAACCTGCTCGTGCTGTTCGAGGCCGTGCTGCAGGAGCGCCATGTCGGCCGGGCTGCCGGACGGCTGAACCTGTCGCCGTCGGCCGTCAGCCATGGCCTCGGGAGGCTGCGGCGGCTTCTCAGCGATCCGCTGTTTCTGAGGACTCCCAAAGGTGTGGTTCCGACCGAGCGGGCCACAAAGCTGGCGGAGCCGATCGCGGACATCCTTGCGCGCGTGCGGACCGTCGTGTCGACGGCCGAGCCGTTCGACGCCGCCACATCGGCACGGCGGTTCACGCTCGGCGCACCGGATGGGACCTCTGCGGTGATCCTGCCGCCGCTGCTCGAGGCGTTGGCCCGGCGCGCGCCTGGCATCAACATCAGCGTGCGGCAACTCCTGCCGCCGCGCCCGGTGGCTTCGGCCGAGCTTGCCTGGCAGCCCGCCCTCGACGAACTGGAGGAACGCGTCATCGACATCGCCATCATTCCGATCGGCGATGTACCGGCGCGATTTGCGGCGCAGACGCTCTATGAGGAGGAGTTCATCGTCGCCTCACGCGCCGATCATCCCTATACGACGGCGCCGACCCTGAAGCGGTTTTGCCGGATGCAGCATCTGCTCGTGTCACTCACCGGCGATGCGCATGGCTTCGTGGACGACGCTCTGGCCAAGCGCAATCAGTCACGCCGGATCACGCTGACCGTGCCGAACTTCATGATGGCGCTCGCCATTCTCGCGGAGACGGATCTCTTGGCTGCGTTGCCAAAGCAGCTCGTGGCCACGCATGGCGCGCGCTTCGGCGTGGTCGGCACGAAGGCGCCCATACCCCTGCGACGCGATCAGATTCGGGCGGTGGCATCCAAGGCCGCGTTGATGGACGCGGGAGTCGCGTGGCTCTTCGGCGTGCTGCAGAGCATCGCCCTACCCAAACCTACAGCGCGCAAGAAGCGCTAGACAGCGTTGCGCAGTCGCGGATCGAGGGCGTCGCGGATGCCATCGCCGAGCAGATTGAAGGCGAGCACGGTCAGCGTGATGGCGAGTCCGGGAAACAGCACGAGCCACCACGGCGGGACGAGGCCCGAGTTCAGGGCATCCGACAGCATGTTGCCCCAGGTCGGGCTGGGGGGCGGAATACCGACCCCGAGGAAGCCGAGCGACGCCTCGATGACGATGGCGACGCCGAGGTGCGTGGTCGCGAGAATGAGATAGGGCGCCACGCACTGCGGCAGGATATGCCGGAACATGAGCCGGCGGTTGGAGGCGCCGAGGCCGCGGGCGGCTTCGACGTATTGCATTTCCTTCAAGGATAAGACCACGGATCGGATGACGCGTCCGCCAAAGGGAATGCGCGTGATGGCGATCGCCACGATGACCGTCCAGGTGCCGGCGCCGAGGGCCATGGCGATGGCCATGGCCAATATCAGGTCTGGAAACGATTGCATGAACTCGATCAGGCGCTGGCTGATGAGGTCGAAACGTCCGCCGAAGAACCCGCACGCCAATCCCCAAAGCGCGCCCAGCGTCGTTCCAAACAACACCGCAGCGAATGCGACCATCAACGATGTGCGGCTGCCGTGGATAACCCTGCTCAAGGTATCGCGCCCCACCTGGTCCGTGCCGAACCAGTTCTTCTCGCTCGGCGGCTTCGTCATCGCCCGGAAGTTGGATTTCAGGGGATCGTGCGGAGCAAGCACAGGCGCGCAAACCGCCATGACCACGATCGAGGCTGCAACGAGGCCCCAGAACGCCGACATCGGCGAGCGGCGTACGAACGAAAAGAAGCCTTCACGCATGCGCCGCAAGATCGATGGCTTGAACGTCGCAGGCGGCGCCACGCTTCCGGGATGGGTTGCGGTCATTGATACCGGATCCTCGGGTCGAGCCAGGCGATGACGACATCCACCACAATGTTGAGCAGCACGAAAACGCAGGCGTAGAGGAACACCAGGTTCTGCATGACGAAGACGTCGCGCTCCTTCACGGCGATGAACATCGCATCGCCGAGACCCGGCGCACCAAAGGCGCGCTCGACCGGAATCGAGCCGGCCAGCACGAAACCGAGCAGAATGCCCGAGAGCGTGATGACGGGCAGCAGCGCGTTCGGCAGCGCGTGCAGCGCGATCACGAGACGGCTCGACAGGCCCTTGGCCCGCGCCGTGCGCACATAGTCCTCGCGGATGACCTCGAGCAGGCTCGAACGCGCCATGCGGGCGATGTAGGCGGCCTGTCCGAGGCCAAGGACGATGGCCGGGCCGATGACGATCTGCAGATTGAGAAGCGGATCGGAGAAGAACGGAGCACCGGTGAGGGGCGCGCGATAGCCGAACCAGAACAGCAGGGCGAGGACGATCAGGATGCCGAACCAGAAGCCCGGAACGGCGAGAAAGAGGATCGAGAAGAAACGCGTGACGTTATCCCAGACGCTGTTGGGCTTGAGCGCGCTGACAAGGGCTACCGGAATGCCGACGAGCCAGGAAAACAGCACGGATAGAAATGCGATCTGCGCCGTCAGAGGCGCGCGGCGCGAGATCATGTCCGCCACACTCTCGGCTCTGAAGAACGATCGGCCGAATTCGCCGCGAGCGACATCCCCGACCCAAGAAAGATATTGCTTCCAGAGCGGATCAGAGAGGCCCAAGTCCGCCATGTACATGGCCCGCTGCTCATCCGTCAGCTTGGTGAACCCGTCGGGTCCGAAGAGCGCCACCAGCGGATCACCCGGCAGCACGCGCATGATGACGAACACGACGATGGACACGCCGATGATCGTCAGCATTCCGAAGACAAGACGGCGCGCGATATAACTGAGCATTGACCTCGACCATCGCGTTCAGCGAGGCTTTCCAGGCCGCCGCGGAGAGCGGTGCGGCGGCCCGACCTGAGAACGATCGTCCGGCTATTTGTCGAGCCAGAACGTGTCGAACCGAACCACGTCGTAGATGCCGAAATAATCCTTCGGATTGTGGCCTTTGACGTAGTTGTACCAAACATCATTGATCTTCTCCCAGCAGATGGGAAAGACCGGCGGGTCCTGTTCCAGGATGTCCTCCGCCTGACGGATCAAGGCCAAGCGCTTCGTCGCGTCGACCTCGCCATCGATCTTGGGCAGCAGCTCGTTGAACTTGGCGTTGTCCCAGTTCGCGTAGTTCTGCGGACCGTCCTTCTTGTACCAGGCGTTGAAGTAGTCCGAGGGATCCAGCAGCGTCGAGACGACCGCACCGATCGCCAGGCCATAGTTCCCCGACTTGATGTCGTCGAACCACACGGACTCGACCACGACGCGCAGCTTGGCCTCGATGTTGAGCGCCTCCTGAAGCATGGCCTGGATGGCCTGGCTCCAGAGCTTGAAGGTCGGCACGTCGCGCACGAGGATATCGATGTCCTTCACACCATTGCCGTAGCCGGCGGCGGCCATCAGCGCCTTGGCCTCCTTGATCGCGGCCGCAGAATCCTCTTGATACCCGACGCGCTTCCGGAGCTGGTCGATAGGTGTCGCGAAGTCGGAGAAGGGATAGATGAAGCCGCCGACCATCATCGGCGCCACGTCCTTCACGACATCCACCAGAACCGCCTTGTCCAGCACGAGATGCACGGCGCGACGCACGCGCGGATCATCGAAGGGCTTTTTCTTGGCGTTGGGCCAGCAGCCCTGAATCACGCTCTGATAGTAGTTGAGCGAGGACATGCCCGGCGTCTCTTTCGCCTTACGCGACGTGATGGGATCGACAACGCGCGCGTAATCGGTGCGTCCGGCGAGGACAGCGGAGCCGAGCTCCGGCGAGAACGGCAGTCCATGATAGAACTCGACGCCGTCGAGATACGGGAGGCCCTTGTTCCAGTAGCTCTGGTTGCGCTCCATCACCCAGACTTCGTTCTCGACGCGGCGCTTGCTCTTGAAGGGGCCGGTGCCGGGGATATCGACAATGCGGCGCAGGTTGTACTGGTTGTCCTCGAGCGTCTTCTTGCGCACGATGACGTTCCAGCCGCTCGCGAACGCCGACATGATGAACTCGGGCGGACGCGGCTGGGACAGCTTGAACTCGATGGTGTGCTTGTCGCGCGCGTTGATCTCCGAGACGGCAGCGAACAGAACGCTGCGCGGGATCGAAATGCCCTGTGGCGGCTTGGAGATGCGATCGAACGTTGCCTTGACGTCCTCGGCGGTGAGCTCGGCGCCGTCATGGAACTGTACGCCCTGCCGCAGGAAGAACGTGTAGGTCTTGCCGTCGGCCGAGATTTTCCAGCTGTGCGCAAGATCGGGAATGATGGTCTTGCCGCTGTCGCGCGGATCGCGGCGGATGAGATTGTCGAACATGCAACCCTGGCAGCCGAGGCTGTTGATCGTGCCCGACTGGTGCACGTCGAAATGCGGCGGACGTGAGGTGATGCCGTACTTCAGAACGCCACCGCGTTTCGGGTTGGGCTCAGGCGCCGCGAGCTGAAACTTGGTGCCGTCGAATTCCATCGGAACGGCTGCGACAGCCCAATTGGGCCGAAGGCCGTAAGCTGCAGCCAGGGCAGCAGCGCTGCCCTTCAGGACGTCACGGCGATTGGGCCGAGACCACGGGTGGCGAATGCGGGGCATGCGGGTTTCCTCCTTCGACTTTTTGTTCTTTGCCGGCCTGCGGACCTATGGTCTGCTGGTGCCAGGTCGCTTCTTTTTTCTGCAACGCTACACGACGGCCGCAAGGGAGTAAACGCAAGTGTCTCAAGCGACGCCGACGCTTACCGAGATCCCGCGCCCCGCAATCATGGCCGGCCAAGCCCTGCTCGAAGTCGACAAGCTCAAGACACATTTCTTCACGCAGGCCGGCACCATCAAGGCCGTCGATGGCGTTTCCTATTCTGTTCGGCGCGGAGAGACGCTGGGTGTCGTGGGCGAGTCCGGCTGCGGGAAAAGTGTTACCGCGCTCTCGATCATGCGGCTCGTGGCCAACCCACCCGGGAGGATCGTCGGGGGGGCCGTTCGCCTCGAGGGCAACAATCTCTTCTCGCTCAGCGAACCAGAGATGGAGAATGTGCGCGGCAACGACGTGTCGATGATCTTCCAGGAGCCGATGACGTCGTTGAACCCGCTGTTTACGGTCGGGCGCCAGATCGCCGAGGCTGTAGCGCGGCATCAGAAGCTGTCTCGCAAGGATGCCTTCGACAAAGCGATCGACATGCTGCGGCGGGTTTCCATGCCCGAGGCGGAACGCCGGGCGCACGCCTTTCCCCATCAGATGTCGGGCGGCATGCGCCAGCGCGTCATGATCGCCATGGCCCTCTCGTGCAATCCAAAGGTGCTGATCGCCGACGAGCCGACCACGGCTTTGGACGTCACCATCCAGGCCCAGATCCTGGACCTCATGCGCAAGCTGCAGGAAGACTTTGGCACCGCCATTGTTCTGATTACGCACGACATGGGCGTCGTTGCCGAGAATGCCGACCGCGTCGTGGTCATGTATGCCGGCAAGAAAGTCGAAGAGGCTGCGTCCGAGGTCCTTTTCGACCAGCCCGGCCACCCCTATACAAAGGGGCTACTCGGCTCCATCCCCCACCTTGACGATGCAGCCCTGTCCGGCGCCACGCGCCGCCGCCTCAACGAGATCAAGGGCCTCGTACCCTCCTTGGCGCGGCTGCCTGAAGGGTGCAGCTTCGCGCCGCGATGCAGCTTTGCATCCGACCAATGCCGCAATTTCGAGCCGGCGCTGGAAGAGCACCGACCGGGTCATTTCATTGCCTGCTGGCATGCCGACAAAGTGTTGGGAGGCATGGCATGAACGCGGCCGCCGGCGCGACGCCGGTCCACCCGCCGCAAGCGGCAACCCCATTGGTGCAGGTGACATCGCTTAAGAAACACTTTCCCATCCGTCAGGGATTTTTCTCGCGCGTCAGCGGACAAGTTCTTGCCGTCGACGGCGTCTCGTTCGAGCTGCGCAAGGGAGAAACGCTGGGGCTTGTCGGTGAATCCGGCTGCGGGAAGTCGACGGTCGGGCGGACGATCTTGAAGCTGCTGGAGCCGACGGCCGGTGAGATCAAGGTTGATGGCCGGGACATCACGCACCTCGATCCACGCGCGATGCTGGCGTACCGGCGTCGTCTGCAGATGATCTATCAGGACCCCTACGCGTCACTCAATCCGCGCATGACCGCGGGCGAGATCGTCGCGGAGCCTTTCATCATTCACGAGGTGGGGGGCGGCACCAAGGAACGGACGGCGCTCGTCGCGAGCTTGTTCGAACGCGTGGGCTTGCGGCCGGAGCACATCAAGTCCTATCCGCACGAGTTCTCAGGCGGCCAGCGTCAGCGGATCGGGATCGCACGGGCGTTGGCGCTGTCGCCGGAGGTGATCGTCGGAGACGAGCCTGTCTCGGCGCTCGATGTTTCGATTCAGGCGCAGATCATCAACCTGCTGATGGATTTGCAGGACGAGCTGAAGCTCACGTATCTGTTCGTGGCGCACGATCTGGCGGTCGTCGAGCACATCTCGCATCGCGTCGCGGTGATGTATCTCGGCCGCATCGTCGAGATGACCGACAAAACCACACTGTTCGCAACGCCGCTGCATCCCTACACCGAGGCGCTGCTGTCTGCTGTCCCCATCGCGAAGACGAGCACAAAGCAGAGAAAGCGGATCATCCTCAAGGGGGATGTGCCGAGCCCCATCGACCCGCCATCAGGGTGCCACTTCCACACGCGCTGCCCCTACGCGCATAAGCGCTGCAAGAGCGAGGCCCCGGCCCTGCGACTGGTGACGCCCGACCATTGGGCTGCCTGTCATCTGCACGATGCAGGGCCGTCTTTCCCGCTGGCCAAGCCGGCCGAAGCGCTCGCTTGAGCATCGACTGCGGCGGGAAGGCACGTGGCCTAACTTCACCCGTTCGTCAGTAGTGTGGCGGTGAGCAGGTTCGCCAGGATTTTCGCGGCTGCGATTTCCTTGGGGCCGTAGCTGTTGGCGAGCCCGCAGCAATTCAAGGTGCCGAGGCGCCGGCCGGCATGACGGATCGGTGCGTTGAGGACGGCGCCAGCGCCGAGGCTGAAGATCAACTCGTGGTCGGGGAAGGTGCGTTTCACCTCGTCCTCGTTGGCGGCCAGGAAGATTTCACCACTGGCGGCCAGACTGTGATCCTTGTTGATGGTCTTGAGCTGCTTGCGGCCGCCGACTGGGTAAGCCTTCATATCACTCGAGTACAGCCGCTCGACTTCCTGCGTTTCTTCCACGAAGCGCAGCACCGTCAAAAGCTTGTAGCCGACGGTCTCGCGCACGATGGCGTCGACCTTGGCATAGACCTGCATGGGATCGGCGGCCGCGGCGGACAGGGTGCACACGGCGGCGATGTCCTCTGTGGTGAGCATGCGCAAGGTCTGGCTCATGTCGTAGCTCCAGTTCGGGATGGCAGGGCGGGACCGGGCGATGTTTCGCCGGGCAATGCTGGGTGCATCAGACGTTCCGGGATCAGGCCCTTGGTGTGGTAACGCAGAATGATGAGCAGCGTCACGCTAATGAGGATTTCGCGCAATGCGGCGCCCTGCACATGCGTGAGCCATGGGATGATCGGGATGATGAAGCGCGTCGACTCGAGAAAGAAGACGACGGCAACGGCCCCCAGCAGCGCACCGCGATTGTTGCCGAGCCCGCCCGCCAGGAGCGACAACTTGATGTAAAGCGTCAGCAGCGGCACGAACACGTCCGGCGCGATATAGGATGTGAAGTGCGCATAGAGCGCGCCCGCGAGCCCAAGCGCACCCGTACCGATGGCAAAGGCCTTCAGCTTGAACGCGAGCACATACTTGCCCGCAACCGACGCCACCTGCTGATCGTCACGGATGGCGCGCAGAACGCGGCCGAAGGGCGAGTAGCACAGCCGCTCGGCAACGAAGAAGACAACGGCCACCACCGCGACCACGATGCCCAGATAGAACAGATTGAAATTATGCGGGCCAAGGTCCGCGCGCCACGGGCCGGGAATGCCGGACAAGCCATCGGTGCCGTTGGCGAGCCAGATCTCGTTGCTGGTGACGATGCGCACCGACTCGGCAAAACCGAGGGTGACGATGGCGAGATAGTCGCCACGCAGGTTGACGGTGATGAGCCCGACCAGAATGCCGACCCCGGCCGCAGCCAGCGCACCAGCGGCCATGCCGGCGGCGATGGGCCAGCCGAGCTTCAGCGTCAGTAAGGCCGAGACGTAGGCGCCGACGCCGACGAAGCCGACGACGCCGAGGTTTACCATACCCGCCAAGCCCCAGATGATATTGGTGCCGAGCGCCATCAGGGCATAGAGCCCCGCGGTTATCGCCATGGCGACGAGGTAATGTTCCATAGCTAGTACGCCCGCTGTCCGAGAATGCCGCGCGGCCGCAGCGTCAGAACGAGAACGATGGCCAGGAAGCCGACGGCGCTGCGATAATCGTGCGACAGTATGAGCGTGCTCAATTCCTCGCCGATGCCGACGACGAGCGCACCGATGACCGCGCCGGGTATGCTGCCCAGTCCTCCTACGACTGCGGCGGCGAAGATCGACAACATGGCGCGAAAGCCGGTCAACGGATCGATGGTCGTGTCGAGACCGATCAGCATGCCGCCGAGGCCCGCGAGACCCATGCCGACAAAGGACACGACGCGGCCGATCGCATCGGCATTGATGCCCTTGATGGCGGCCAGCATGGGATTGTCGGCAACCGCGCGCATGGCTTTGCCCGTACGCGTGAAGGCGAGGAATGCGAACAGCGCCGCCATCACGGCCACCGCGATGGCGAGGTTCTGCACCTGCTGCGGTCCTATGCGGATGCCGTTGAACCGCCAGTCGCGCGTGATGGGGAGATCGTAGCCCCTGAGCTCATTACCGAAGCCGAAGCGCACCAGGTTCTCGAGCGCGATCGTCAGCGCGATGGAGCCGATCGCGGTGGTGATGAAGCCGGCGGCGCGGAACGGCTTCAATACGAACTCGTCCGAAGCCACGCCGAACATACCGGCGATGAGGAACGCCGCGATCACCGATGGCAGGATCGGCAGCCCGAAATGCACGTTGGCGATATAACCCGCGAATGCGCCGATGGTCGCGTGCGAGGCGAGCGCGAAGTTGGTGAAGCGCAGAACCGCGAAGATGGCGGTCAGGCCGATGGCGGGTATGGCGAGGATGGTCCCCGCCATGATCCCGTTGATCACGAGTTGCAGAACGTGCATGAGGATCGAGGGCGTTCCGGACTCAGGTGACCTTGACGAACTTGAGCTTGCCGCCCTCGACTTTGACGTAGCGGAACTTGCAGTCGAAGATGTCACCGATGTCGGTGAAGTCGCACGGACCGCTGGCGCCTTCGTAGTTGATCTCCTTGCCTTCGGACAGAAGCTTCAACCCTTCGACCGCGCTGGACACCTTCTGCCCGTTGCCCTGCGTGATCTTGCGAACGTTGTCGCGCATCGCCTGGCCTGTCGCCTCCTTCGCCTTGGCGATGGTCAGCGTGACGATGCTGATCCAGTCGGTCGCCTGGCACTCGTAGGAGTCGGGCTCGGGGATGCCCAGCCGCTTGGCGGCGAGTTCGAATGGCTTGGAGCCGATATCGGCCGACGGCTGCCCGGTGTAGATGTTCTCCGTCACCTCGGGCGGGAGAGTTTCGAGCGTCTTGGCCGGGACTGCATAAGATTGGGCGAACCGTGGACCGCTGAAGCCGGCGCGGTAGAGATCGCGCAACGTGACGATCGTGTCGGGCGCATAACCGTTGAGGTAGATGAGATCGGGCTTGCTTCTGAGCGCCTCGTCGACCTCCGAGCGGTACGTCGTCTTGTCCTTTTCGTAGATCAAACCGCCCACCAGCTCTGAACCATTTGCCTTGAGAATCTCCTCCAGCCGATTGCGGGTCGGAATGGCGAACGGCGCCTGGATCGCCATGACGAACACGCGCTTGTACCCCATCGAGGCGATGAAGGTGGCGTGCGCCTTGCCCTGAAGCTGGCTGTTGGGCTGCGTGCGGATGAGAAAACCTTGATGCGGAAGCTGGGTGATGCTGTCGGCGCCCGATACGGTCGTGAGAAAGGTCTTGCTCTCCCAACACACTGGCGCAACGGCGGACGTAACAGCCGAGGCCCAAGTGCCCATGATGACCGGCACCTTGTTGACCTCGATCAGCTTGCGTGCAGCACGGACCGCAGCTTCCGGGTTGGTCTGGTCGTCCTCCACGACCAGCTCGATCTTGCGGCCGAGCACGCCGCCGGCGGCGTTCACCTCGTCGGCGACCAACTGCATGGCTTTCAGCATGCGCGGACCGTCGGCGCCGCCCGCCCCCGTGAGCGCCGTGAGGACGCCGAGGCGCAGCGGCTCCGATTGTGCGTACGTGGCGGCCGGCAGTACGGAGGCTGCTGCCAGGGCGGAGCCGGCCTTCAGAACGGCGCGGCGGGTTTGACGGATGGCCATGTGTTATCCCCTGATACAAGTACAAGTGTGTTAGCGCAGTGCGCGTATTATCCCCCGAGGAAGATACGCCGGATTTCGGGGTCCTCGGCAAGCTCCTTGGCGTTTCCGGTGCGGCTGTTGCGCCCATCGACCAGAATGTAGGCCTTGTCCGATATGGCGAGCGCCTCGTTGGCATTCTGCTCCACCAGTGCGATGGAGACACCGCTCTCGTGAATGGCGACGATGCTCTCGAACAATTTTTCGGCGGCGAGCGGCGACAGGCCGGCGGAGGGCTCGTCGAGCAGCAGCACGGCCGGCTCGACCATCAGCGCCATGGCCATGGCGAGCATCTGGCGCTCGCCGCCGGACAGGCCGCGCGCAGCATGGCGGCGCTTCTCGGCGAGGACCGGAAAGCGTGCGAAGGCGGCTTCGATGCGCTGATCCGCTCCCGTGGGATCGACGTATCCGCCCATCTCCAGGTTCTCGCGCACCGACATGGTCGGGAAGACGTTGTGCTCCTGCGGCACGTAGGCGAGGCCGCGACGGCTGATGTCGCGCGCATTGAGCCCGGTGATATCCGCGCCCTGCAGCTCGACACGGCCGCGGCTCGGGCGGATGAGGCCGGCGATGGCCTTGAGCAACGTCGACTTGCCGGCACCGTTGGGCCCGATGATGCAGACGATCTCGCCTGGACTGACCTCGAGGTCTACGCCTTTCAACACTTCGTCGGCCGCGCTGTAGCCGGCAACGATGCCGCGCGCTGTGAGCGTTCCCATCAGGCGGTCTTGGCCTTGCGGCGGCCCATGTACGCCAGCTGCACGTCCTCGTTGGAGGCGATCTCCTCGAACGTACCCTCGGCGAGATGCCGGCCCTCCGCCAGCACGATCACATGGTCGCAAAGCCGTGCCACCATATCCATGTGATGCTCGATGAGCAGGATGGTGATGCCGTCGGCAATCAGGCTCTTAAGGTGCGTACCGATCTCCTTGGCGAGGGTCGGGTTGACGCCGGCGACCGGCTCGTCGAGCAGGACCAGCTTGGGCTCGGTCATCAGGGCGCGGCCGATCTCGAGCAGCTTCTTCTGGCCGCCCGACAGATCGGATGCGGGGTTGCGGATGACGTGCATGAGGTTCAGGCGGCGGGCGATGGCGACGGCGCGAGCAACAAGCTCGTCCTCGCGCTGCCGCGCGGCGCCGGGCTTGAAGACAGCGGTGGTGACGTTCTCACCCGGCTGGTGGGTGCCGTACAGGAGGAGATTTTCGAGCACGGACAGGCGCGGCAGGCCGCGCGCAATCTGAAAGGTACGCACAAGGCCGGCGTGCGTGATCTGATCCGGCCTGAGCCCGGTGATGTCCTGGCCGTCGAACAGGATGCGGCCCTTGTCCGGCGGGATGACGCCCGTAATGCAATTGAAGAGCGTGGTCTTGCCGGCGCCGTTCGGGCCGATCAGGCCCGTGATGCGGCCCGCCTGCACGTCGAGATCGACGCCCGAGAGCGCGTGCACGCCGTAAAAGCTGCGCTCGACGCCGCGAACGGTCAACAGCGGCATTGACGGTTTTCCCTGTGCGATCCGTGCCATCCCGCCGGGGACACTATATCGACCCAGTGGCCGTGGCTACGGCGTCAGGTGCCCCTTCTCGCGTCACTCCATGGCGCAAGAGGCGGCGCTCCTTCCTACGAGCCTCGAAACTGCGGTTTGCGTTTCTCGATGAAGGCGGAGATGCCTTCCTGCTTGTCTTCGGTGGTGTAGATCGAGGCGACCAGAAATGTTTCGAGCTCGAGGCCGGACTCGATATCCACTTGCAGGCCGCGATGCACGGCGCGTTTCATGAGCGCGAGGCTGAGCGGCGCGCGCTCGGCGTGAACGCGGGCCATGTCCAACGCCTCGTTCAACGCGCCGCCGCGGTCCGTCCGGCGATTGATCAGTCCGATGCGGAAGGCCTCCGCGCATCCGATGGGCTCGGCGGCAAACAGCATTTCCAGCGCGTTGGCCTTACCGACGATGCGCGGCAGCCGCTGCGTACCGCCGGCGCCCGCGACGGTGCCGATGCGCGCGCTGGTGATGGCGAAGGTTGAGCCCTCCCCAGCGACGCGCAGATCGCAGGCCAGCGCCAGCTCGAGTCCCCCGGTCATGCAGAAGCCCTCGATGGCGGCGATCACCGGCTTGTCCAGGGTCTCGACGCGCTCGTTGAGGCGGTGGAGGTTGCCGAGGAATTCCATGGCCGACGGTACGGAGCGCACCTGCAAGGCCTCGTTCAAATCCGCGCCGGCCGAGAAGCATTCGGCGCCGCCGGTGATGACGACGGTCCTGACAGCGGGGTCGCGCTCGGCCTCGTCCAGCGCGGCAACAATCTCCGACATCATTTGCTGGCTGATGGCGTTGCGGCGGGCGGGACGATTGAGGCGGATGACGGCGGCGGCTTCGCTTCGCGACACGATGATGGTTTCGGTGGCCATGTGTGCTCCTGGTGGCAGCAAGCCTCGCGCTAAAAGGGGATTGCGAAATTCAAAGTCCAGTCTATGTGAGATCGGGTGACGATGGCACGCGTAGCCCTGGAGCCCGGCCCGGCATGAGTCGTAAGGTTGTAGACAATACGGACCTGCAGCGGTTCGAGATGCAGGTCGACGGCGGCGTGGCGTTCGTAACGTATCGCCGGCGCGGCAACGAAATTACGCTTAATCACGCGAAGGTCCCTGCGGCGTTGCAGGGGCAAGGCATGGGGTCGGAATTGGCGCACGCAACACTCACGGCCATCCGCGAGCAAGGGCTCAAGGTCGTGCCGCGCTGCTCGTTCATGGCGGCCTACATGCGTTCGCATCCCGAGTTTTCGGATCTTCGCGCCTAAAGCTGGCAAGCTCTTGCAGGCATAGCCCGCCGTGCTATGGGTTGCGCGAAATGACGACGCCAAACCGCACAGCCCAGCGCCGGATTCTGCTCGGCCACATCTCGGATGCCCACGGCATCAAGGGAGAGGTTCTGCTCAAGGTGCATACGGGTACGCCCGAGGCCATCGCGAACTACGGCACGCTCGTTGATTACGGAGGCCGCGAGTTCGTGATCCACGTTGTGCGGGTTACGCCCAAGGGCGTGGTCGCGCGGGTGGACGGCGTGACCGGCCGAACGGCCGCGGAGGCCCTGAAAGGGACGGAGCTCTTTACGACGCGGGAGAATCTGCCTGACCCGGATAATGACGAGTTCTATCATGCGGACCTGATCGGATTGACGGCCGTCGGGCCTGACGGTGTGGCCCTTGGCACAGTGACCTCCGTGGCCAATCACGGCGCGGGCGATCTTATAGAGATCGTCCTTACGGGATCGCGACAATCGGAGTTGATCCCGTTCGCCAAAGCGTTCGTTCCAGAAGTGGATCTCGCGAAAGGCCAAATCGTCGTGCACCTCCCGGAGTCGTCCGACGATGCGGATGCGCCGGCCGATGCTTGAGACATATATCTGATCGATTTTCGGGCTGAAGAATGCCAGTTCAGTTCTCGCCAAGACACTCGCGCTTGAAAGTTTTGACGCCGGCTGCGTCGAAGGTTTCGGCATGGCTTCATCTCGTCCCGCCCTGGCTTGCGCGCGTGGCGACGCTCGGCATCGAAGGCTATCCACCGCAGGCGCAGCGCCGGCTGAAGATCCTCAACGTGGTGTCCTATCTCATTGCGTTCTTCACATTCGCCTACGCCGTCCAGCATATGTTCGTCGATGTCAGAACATGGGCACCCGTCATCATCATCAATCTGCTCCTGGCGGTGGTGGCCCTGCTGGTGCCGCTGGCGCATCGTATCAATGAGGTTGCCGGTGGTTTGATCCTCGCGGGAGCGGAGTTCGTGGCTCTGTTCGTGCTGACCGGATATCTCGGCCACTCGTCGGGGATTCATATCCAATACATTGCTTACGCCGCGGCACCTTTCGTCATTCTGGGCCTGGGCCGGCTGAAGCTGATCCTGGCGCTGGTGATCACGGGATTCGTCCTGCATCTGGCGTCGTGGTTCTTGTTTCCCGACCACCGCGCCTTCCTGACGGTCGAGGCCTCCAACCTAGGTGCCATGTACATCACTGCGTCCGTGACGACCTTCGGCCTCATCGCGGCGACGGTCTATTACGCCTTTCATCTCGCGGAACGCGCCGAGGCCCAAACGGAGTCGCTCCTGCGCAACATCCTGCCGGAGACGATCGTCGATCGCTTGAAGGCTGCGCCCGACGTCACCATCGCCGACAGCTTCGAGGAAGCATCCGTCCTGTTCGCCGACCTGCAGGGCTTCGTGGCGCTCGCCAAGACGCTGGGGCCGGCGCGCACGGTCGAATTTCTCAATACGCTGATGACCGAGTTCGACAGCCTTGCCGTGCGGCACGGCGTGGAGAAGATCAAAACCATCGGCGACGCGTATATGGCGGCGGCCGGCGTGCCCAACGCCATGCCGGATCATGCCCAGCGCCTCGCGCGCCTCAGCCTGGACATGCTCGCAGTCGTCGAGCTGGCTGCCGACTCGATCCATATTCCTCTGGCGCTGCGGATCGGGATCGCTTCGGGTCCCTTGATGGCCGGCGTCATCGGTGCCAAGCGTCTCACGTATGACGTGTGGGGCGACACGGTGAACCTTGCATCACGCCTGGAGGGCAGCGGCGAGCCGGGACGCGTGCATGTTTCGGCATATGCAAAGACACTGCTCGAGCGCGACTTCCATCTCGAAAGCCGAGGGCCGCTCAACATCAGAGGTTTCGGTACGGAGCTGACGTGGTATCTGGCCGGACCGGCGCAGGAGACCGACGCGGCGCCCGCCGAAGCGCTTGACCCTATACCCTCTCACCCCTGAGCAGCCTTGGAACGTCGCCGGTCTGACCGGCGGCTTCGCTCACCAACGCCTGCTTCAATCCCAGCAGCCGTTCGACGACGCCCAGCCCGACGTCGCGGGCGGCGCGGCCGAGAACCGAGTCGTTGGAGAAAATCCCATTCAAGGCGTCGAAGGCGGCTGCCGATGTCACGGAATCGAAGCGGCGCCAGCGCTCGTAGCGCTCGAGCGCAGTTGCATCTCCCGCATCGAGGCCGAGGCGCATGCTCTCGGCAATGCATTGGGTCAATGCCGCGACATCGCGGAAGGCGAGGTTCAGACCTTGCCCGGCGAGCGGGTGAACACTGCGCGCCGCATCTCCAGCCAGCGCGAACCGCCTCGCAATCATTGTGCGAGCGATCTGGAACTCCAGCGGCCATGAGGCGCGCGGGCCTTCGAGCTGAAGAACGCCGAGGCGATGGCCAAAGCGTTGCTCGATCTCGGCGAGGAGGCCGCGGTCGTCGAGCTTCAGGATGGCTTCGCCCCGGGCGCGCTCCTCGGTCCAAGTGATGCAGGAGCGCTGATCGCGCATCGGCAGGATGGCGAACGGTCCACCCGGCAGAAAATGCTGGACCGCTCTGCCGTTGTGCGGGCGCTCGTGATGCACGCGCGTGACGATACCGATCTGCTCGTGCGACCAGCGGACAATCTTGATCCCGGCTTGCGCCCGCAGAGGCGAGCGGCGCCCGTCGGTGGCAATGAGCAGGCGGGCGCTGAGGGGCGACCCGACGGCCAGCTCGATGTCGACCTGGGTATCGGTGGTGGCAAACGCCCGCGCCTCGGTTCCTGAGACCAGGGTGACGCCGGGTGCGTTTCGCGCGGCATCCAGCAGGGTCGTGTGCAGTACGGTGCCGTCGACGATCCACATCGCCGGCTCGGCGCCGTCCGTCTCGTACGTCAGCAAAACGGGGCGGATCGCATGCTCGAGCGCCGAGTCCGTGATGTCGATGGCGGAGACCGGCTGGGCATGGTCGGCAATCCCGGGCCACACGCCCAATGCTGCCAATAGTCGCTTCGACCCTGCCGACAGCGCATAGGCCCGCGGATCAGCCGGTTCGGGCGAGGCGTGGCTGAGGTCGCGACGTTCGAGGATCGCAATCCTGGCCTGATGCTCGAGCGCCGAGGCGAGCGCGCACGCGAGCGCCAGGCCCGCGTAGCTGCCGCCAGCAATGGCAATGTCATAGGTCTCGGATGAACTCACGGAGCGCCTGCTATTTACACAACTGGAGCGCCAACGCGGTCGCGCGCTTGACAGCGTCCTATAGCTCGCCTCCCTTGCCGCAGAGCAGGATCGTTTTCGGGTCGGATCATCTCGCCTTGCGTGTGGCGCCTCGGCCGAAACGTGAATCCTGCTCTACCTCATTAAGTTAGAGTGCGATTCACGTTTCGCATGGAAGCTTGGTTGCTTCCATGCAAAACGATCGCGCTCTGGCCAACTAGCGACCGACAGGACCGCCATGCCGACCACCAAGAAACACAAGGCGCACAAGGCGATAGATCACTTGCTCTCCATACTTGATCTCGAACCTCTCGAACAGAACCTGTTCCGGGGCCGGGGACCGAAAGAGGGCTGGCAGCGTGTGTACGGCGGGCAGGTCTTGGGCCAGGCACTGGTGGCGGCGGTGCGCACGGTTCCGCAAGAGCGGATTGCCCATTCCATGCACGGCTATTTCCTCCTGCCAGGCGATCCGACCCAGCCGATCATCTACGAGGTTGAGCGTGTGCGGGACGGGGGCAGCTTCTCCACGCGGCGGGTCAAGGCCATCCAGCACGGGAAGGTGATGTTCTTCACGAGCGTCTCGTTCCAGAAGGCGGAGGAAAGCTTCGATCATCAAATCGAAATGCCGGATGTGCCAGGTCCGGAGGACCTGCCGACAGAGAAAGAGCTGCGCGAACGGCTCCTGACGCATCTCCCCGACCACATTCGCAGCTACTGGGAACGGGAGCGGCCGATCGAAATGCGGCCGGTGGACGTGTCGCGCTATCTCGATCGGGAAAAGAGCGTCCCCATCCAGCACATCTGGATGCGCGCCACAGGCAAGCTGCCGGAAGCGCTTCCGTTGCATCAGTGCGTGCTGGCTTACGCGTCCGATTTCACGCTACTCGACACGGCGTTGATCGCGCACGGCAAGCTGTTGTTCGATCGTGATATTCAGCTTGCGAGCCTGGATCATGCCCTCTGGTTTCACCGGCCGTTCCGAGCGGACCAATGGCTCCTCTATGCGCAGGACAGTCCCTCGGCGCACGGCGCCAGGGGCCTGTGCCGGGGAAGCGTGTTTACGCGCGACGGCATTCTTGTTGCGTCCGTTGCCCAAGAAGGGCTCATGCGCCGGCGGACGACATCCTACATGGTTAGTTAACGGGCAATTTATGATTTTTGCCTGTTTTTTGTGCACATTCCTGCCTAATCCGGTCTCGCCGCCTCCCCCAGAAGCCGATTTTCACCCCTATTTTTCAATGAGATAGGTTGCGGCTACTTCTTTGGCACAGGTCTTGACTCTTGATGGGTTGGCTTGCCGGCAGGCGAGCTTCATCAGGCTGGCGTTTCGCGTGCACGCGAAACGGAGCCGTGTTCAGGGGGTGCTGGCATGAAATTGATTACGGCCATCATAAAGCCCTTCAAGCTCGAAGAGGTGCGCGCGGCGCTGACCGACATCGGGCTCCAGGGGATGACGGTCACCGAGGTCAAGGGGTACGGCCGTCAGAAGGG
Source organism: Hyphomicrobiaceae bacterium (assembly GCA_046154585.1). Classification (GTDB taxonomy): domain Bacteria; phylum Pseudomonadota; class Alphaproteobacteria; order Rhizobiales; family Hyphomicrobiaceae; genus CADEFX01. The sequence goes on from JBJXDX010000153.1 coordinate 90,845, forward strand.
CCACACAGAAATCTATCGCGGCGCCGAATATGCCGTGAACTTCCTACCCAAGTTGAAGATCGAGGTGGTGGTATCGACGGCCCAGACCGACAAGGCCGTGGAAGCCATCTCGGTGGCTGCCAAAACCGGTCAGATCGGAGACGGCAAGATCTTCGTGTCGTCAATCGAGCACTCCGTGCGCATCCGCACCGGAGAGACCGACGACAATGCCCTTTGATGCTGCGCCATCAAACTTCAACCTTCATGCCCTCTATCGACGTAAGGATGATCATCCAATGAAGCCAAGACTGCTCATGCGTCTTGCCGGCTGCGCCATGGCCATGTTGGCCGTCGCGCTCCTGGCCGCTCCCGCCTTTGCCCAGGCGCCTGCCGCGCCCACGCCCAACAAGGGCGACACAGCGTTCATGTTCACATCGACCGTCATCGTGCTCCTGATGACGATCCCCGGCCTCGCCCTGTTCTACGGCGGCCTCGTCCGCTCCAAGAATATGCTGTCGGTGCTGATGCAGGTGTTCGCGACGGTGTGCCTGGTCGCGATCATCTGGGTGCTCTACGGCTACAGCCTGGCCTTCACCAGCGGCGGCAGCCTCAATGCGTATGTGGGCGGCCTGGACAAGGCCTTCCTGAAGGGCGTGTCAGCGGAAACGGTCGCAGCAACGTTCTCCAACGGCGTCGTGATTCCCGAGTACCTCTACGTCGCCTTCCAGATGACGTTCGCCTGCATCACGCCGGCGCTTATCGTCGGTGCATTCGCCGAGCGCATGAAGTTCTCGGCGCTGCTGCTGTTCATGGCGCTCTGGGTCACCTTCATCTACTTCCCGATCGCCCACATGGTCTGGTATTGGGCCGGTCCCGACGCGATCGGCGACGCTGCCAAGAAGCTCGCGGAAGCTGCCACCGATGCCAAGCCTGCTGCTGGAGCAGCTCTGGCCGCGGTGCAGGCGGACGCCGGCATGGTCTTCTCGTGGGGTGCGCTCGACTTCGCCGGCGGAACGGTCGTGCACATCAACGCCGGCATTGCGGGCCTGGTGGGTGCGCTGATCCTCGGCAAGCGCGTCGGCTACGGCCGCGAGCAGATGGCTCCGCACTCCCTGACGATGACGATGATCGGCGCCTCGCTGCTGTGGGTCGGCTGGTTCGGCTTCAACTGCGGATCAAACCTGGAGATCAACGGCACAGCCGCGCTGGTGATGATCAACACCTTCGTTGCAACGGCCGCGGCCGCGCTGTCATGGATGCTCTCGGAGTGGTCTGCCAAGGGCAAGCCGTCGCTCCTCGGCCTCGTGTCGGGAGCGATCGCCGGCCTCGTCGCCATCACGCCGGCCTGCGGCTTCTCGGGTCCGATGGGCTCCATCGTCCTGGGACTCATTGCCGGCATCGTCTGCTTCATCTTCTGCACGGGCATCAAGAACGCGCTCGGGTACGATGACAGCCTCGATGTCTTCGGTGTGCACTGCATCGGCGGCATCATCGGTGCCATCGGGACGGGCTTTCTGGTTGCCCCGTACCTCGGCGGCACCGGCATTGCCGACTACGCGGCGAAGCCGGGCGAACTGGCCGCCGGCGAGTACGTCATGGCCACGCAGGTGATCGCGCAGCTCAAGGGCGTCGCGACCACGCTGATCTGGTCGGGTGTGGGCTCGGCGGTGATCTACAAGATCGTGGACATCATCGTCGGCCTGCGTCCCGACGAGCAGCGCGAGCGCGAGGGCCTCGACGTCACCGAGCATGGCGAGCGCGCCTACAACTGATCCCGAGCGACGTCTCCCTAGACACGCTCAAGACTCGGGCCCGGAAACGTTCTCCGGGCCCTTTTTTGTTCGTGTACTCAGGATTTCACGACGATATCGATGAGGCGGGCTTCGTCAGCGTCTGGCGCATCGGCCTTGGCTGCATCCCACCACGCGACCGCAGCCTCGCCCAAAGGCGCTGCACTCCCCGTGGCGTTCGCGAGCGCAGCACCGTAGCTGGCATCCTTGTGGCGCAGCCCGGTGGTGAAGGTCGGTCGGTCCGAGAACCTCCTCTCTGCCATCGGACGGCAGAACCGCACGACCTGAGGGCTCGCCGCCGCGCCGGTCTCGATGGCCGCGACGACGGCGTCACGATTCAAGCCGAGCTTTTGGGCCAACGCCAATCCCTCGGCCAACGCGGCGATCTGCACCGAGCCCATAAGGTTGATCATCAGCTTGTAGCCGCTGCCGGCGCCGACCGGACCGAAGTGGTGGATGGCCTTGCAGAGCGGGGCCAGCAACGGGCGCGCGGCATCGAGATCCGCCGGCGCCGCGCCGACGAGAAGAATGAGGTCGCCGGCCGCTGCTGCGTTCGGCAGACCTGTGACTGGACAATCGATGTAGCGCAGCCCTTTCGCCTTGGCCGCCGCGGCAAGCTCCAGTACCTGCGCGTACGATATGGTCGAGCATTCAACGACGAACGCACTCGGCGGAAGGTGTTTCAGGGCACCGACCTCCGGCGCGAGCCACGCGTGCTTCGACGCCGCGTCGTCAGCCAGCATGGCGAAAGCAGCATCCGCGTTCGCGACCGCCTCCGCGGGCGTAGCAGCCCAGCGCGCACCCGCCGCGAGAAGGTCTTCGGCCTTGGCCTTGGTGCGGTTCCAGACGGTGACCTGGTGCCCGGCACCGAGCATGCGGGACGCCATGCCGATGCCCATGCGGCCCAGACCCAGGAATGCGATTTTTGCCACGACGTTTCTCCGATCCCTCAGATTTCAGTGAGGGATGTATACCGCAGTTGTCCGTCCGAGCATCCCGAGGAGGCGCATCAGGCCACTCAAGGATAAGGCGACGCACCCCGCGGTTGGCTCGTATCCCGCGCGCGCAACATGCACGAAAATGGCGCTGCCTCGCCCCTTCGCCCGCGGCCGGCGGTTATGGTCGAGCACGACGATGACATCGTAGATGTGGTCGTCGCGCCATAAGGTCTCCGCACTTGCCGCATAGGGTAGGCGGACTTTCCGGTTGTAGTTGCCATCGCGCGCATCATCGCACCAGCCATCCCAGGACCGCGTGGCGCTGACCGGGAGACCTGCGCGCGGCCTTCGCACGCGATCCGGCCGGTACAGCACCTCGCACAGGGTAAACAGGCCCATGGGCGTGGCACCGTCGCCCTCGCGCTTCATTGCACGCCGTCCGGTGCGGCCGAGGGCACAGGGCAGCCGGAGCGTCCCCACGCACAGCATGCCTCGCATTGCCGAGGCCGAAAGGGTATGAAGCCGCAACAGCCTTTTGCGGCGCGGCTTCGTGCCGCGCCCTTCGGATGCCATGAAAGATCTATGCGTCGGCATAGTTTCGTTCGCTCGTGTCCGATGCTGTCTCCGGCTCGGGGACAATGCTAGACTTATACCTAAGAACGTCTGAGGAGAGCATCCAGCCATGAGCACGGCCCGACGCATACTTCTCGTCGATGACGATGACGAGCTTCGCGAATCCCTGAAGGATCAACTTGCGCTGCATGATGAATTTGAAATCGTGACCGCGGGCACGGCGTCCCAGGGCATCGAGATCGCCAAGGGCGACCATTTGGACCTGGTGTTGCTGGATGTCGGGCTGCCGGACATGGACGGCCGGGAAGCCTGCAAGGTCATGCGCAAGACGGGGTTCAAGAGCCCGATCGTGATGCTGACGGGAAACACGGCCGATTCGGACGTCATCCTCGGCCTGGATGCCGGCGCCAACGACTACATCACCAAGCCGTTCAAGTTTGCCGTTCTCCTGGCGCGCATCCGGGCACAACTGCGCCAGCACGAGCAGAGCGAGGACGCCGTCTTCGCCATCGGGCAGTACACGTTCAAGCCGGCCTCCAAGCTGCTGCTCGACGAGAAGGGCTCGAAAATCCGGCTGACCGAGAAGGAGACGTCGATCCTGAAGTACCTGTATCGCGCCGGAGAGAAAGTGGTGACGCGCGACGTGCTGCTGCACGAGGTCTGGGGTTACAACGCCGGCGTCACGACGCATACGCTGGAAACGCATATCTACCGTCTCAGGCAGAAAATCGAGAAGGACCCATCGAGCGCCGAGCTGCTGGTCACGGAGATGGGTGGCTACAAGCTTGTTCCATAGTGGACCCTTGTAACGCGTGCTGCGTGCCTGACGCCTCCCTGCAAGCATCGGAAGAAAGATGGCACGGCTTGCCCGCTCGCTCGACTGCCTGAAGTCGCGCTATGACGCAATCGTCATAGGATCGGGCTACGGCGGCAGTGTCGCTGCAGCGCGTCTGGCGCGCGGGGGAAAGCACGTTGCCGTCCTCGAGCGCGGACGCGAATTCGTGACGGGCGAATTCCCGAGCCGGTTCTCCGATTTGCGCAAGGAGATGCGGGTGACTGGCCGAAGCTTCAGCTCCGGATCCGACACCGCGCTCTATGACGTACGCCTCGGCGAGGATATGCACGTGCTCGTCGGATGCGGCCTCGGCGGCGGCTCGCTCATCAATGCAGGAGTGGCATTACGGCCGGATTCACGCGTTTTCTTCGACGACGTTTGGCCCTGCCAGATCGCGCAGGACGGCCTGCTCGATCAAGGTTACGCCGAAGCGCGGCGCTGGCTGCGGCCGGCGCGATCGGCGCGTGCGCCGGATTTGACGAAATTTCAAGCGCTGAAATCGAGCAGCACCGCGCTCGGCGTGGAGCCGATCGTACCCGAGGTTGTCATTAGCTTCGAGGACAACGTCAATCCCGCCGGCATTGCCCAAGCCGCCTGCACGCTCTGCGGCGATTGCTGCGCGGGGTGTAACGTCGGCGCAAAGAATACGATGGCGCTCACGTATCTGCCTTACGCAGCGAACCATGGCGCGGAGATCTTCACGCACCTCAAGGTGCAGCACGTCGCGCAAGACAAGTGCGGAGGCTGGATCGTCCATGCCGAACGGCTCGATGCGGCGACGCCGAAGGGAGCGGGCAACCTGGCGCTTTCCGCCGACATCGTGGTGATCGCAGCAGGCACGCTCGGCTCCACGGAGATCCTGCTGCGGTCACGCGCGAACGGTCTCCAGGTGTCGGACCGGCTTGGGGAACGTTTCTCAGCGAATGGTGACATCATTGCGTTCGGCTATGGAGCAACACTGCCGGTCAACGCCATCGGCGTCGGCCATCCGCCGAAGATCGCGGACTTTCCCATCGGGGCGTCAGTGTCCGGCCAGATCGAGCTCGATGATGACGACGACCTGGCAAACGAAATCTGCATCCAGGAAGGCGCCATACCGTCGGCGCTGGCGCCGGTCCTGCCGGTGATGTTCCTCCCGAACGGACGGCTGCTCGGCGCGCTGCAGAGCCTCGTCAGCGGTGTCTACAAAGGGCCGTTTGCGCATCTGCAGACGTTCTTCGCTGTGTCGCATGATAGTGCAGCGGGACGTTTCCGACTGGAGGATGATCGCCTGGCGTTGTCCTGGCCCGGAGCCGCCGACGAGCCGGTGTACCGCAGACTCGACGCGGCGCTCGGGACGCTCGTTGCCAAGGTTGGCGGGCGATACGTCAAAAATCCTCTGGCTGGCACGGTCATGGGGCATCAACCCGCCACCGCGCATCCGCTCGGAGGCTGCGGCATGGGCCACACGCGCGACGGCGGGGTCGTCAGCCACAAGGCGCAGGTTTTCAAAGGCGGTCCAAAGGTGGGCAGCACCGACGTTCATGACGGTCTTTATGTCATCGACGGTTCGATCATTCCGCGCTCGCTCGGGGTGAACCCGCTTCTGACGATTACGGCGCTCGCCGAGCGGTCGCTCCATCACATGGCACAAGATCTTAAGTTCTCTATCTGAATCAAACGTGTAACGGCAATTGCAGTCCGATCGCCCACAGCCTGAAATATCATCCGGATTCGTCAGACATCCGGTGTTAATTGGCCTATTGTATGCTTGACGATCATATGCAGGGCGATGGTAACCTGCATTACGATATTTGGAGATTTAGCTTGCCCCGCTCCGACGATCATCACTTCGGCTGGATCACGGCCGACGTGTCGCGCTTGATGCGCACCGTCTTCGATCGCCGCATGCGCAAGCTCGGGTTGACCCGTGCACAGTGGTTGGCGCTGACGCGCCTGCATCGCCGCCCTGGCGCCAGTCAGCAAGAGCTCGCCGGCATGATGGAGATCGAAAAGGCCCCGGCGGGGCGCATCATTGATCGCCTGCAGGACAAGGGATGGGTCGAGCGTCGAGCGGATGCCGCTGACCGGCGCGTCAACCGCATCTATCTGACCGAACGCGGCGAGCGCATCCACGCAGCGATGTCACCGATCGCGGCCGCCACAGTCGATGACGCCCTTGACGATCTCTCGCAGCAGGAGCGGGATCGCTTGATCGGCCTCCTGATGCGCGTGAAGGCCAGCCTGACGCGGCTGGCGGAAACGGATATCATTTCTGAAGACATTGATGTTGAAGGCGACGACATGATCGGGGCACGCGTGCTGTGAACAATATGCGATTGATGCGTCCGTTTCTCCTGGCCGGCATTCCGGCGTTGGCGATTCTAGGCGCGCTTCTCTGGTGGCTGTGGGGCGGGCGCTACATTTCGACCGAAAACGCCTACGTCAAGGCGGACATCGTTCAGGTGTCCTCCGAGGTGTCTGGGCGCGTCGCTGAAGTTTTTGTCAAAGAGCACGCCCTCGTGAAGGCCGGCGATCCGCTGCTCAAGATCGACCCAGAGCCGTTCAACATCGCGCTTGAAAAAGCGGAAGCCGAGCTGGATCAGACGCGCACCCAGGTTGCGGCGCTGCGTGCCCAATACGCGGAAGCGCAGGCGGAGTTGAGGGAAGCGCAGAGCAAGATCGCGTTCTATGACGCGCAGTATGCGCGCCAGAGCCAGCTGAAACAGCGCGGCGTCGGCTTCGCTTTCCGGTTCGAGGAGGCTGACAGCAACGCCGCCACCGCGCGAGATCGCACCGCCGTCCTGCAGCAAAAGATCGAGCGCATCCTGGTGACCCTCTCCGGCAACCCCGAGCTTCCGGCCGAGCAGCACTCGCTGGTGCGGGAGAAGCAGGCGATGCGGGAACGCGCCAAGCTCGATCTCGACCGAACCACGGTGATGGCGTCGGTGAGCGGGATCGCCGTCAACGTCAAGCTCCTGCCCGGAGAGCAGGTGAGGACAGCCACGCCGCTGTTCGCCATCGTCAGCGATACGCGGCCGTGGGTCGAGGCCAACTTCAAGGAGACCGAGCTCACCTACGTGCGTCCGGGCCAGACGGCCACGGTGGTGCTGGATATCTATCCCGACATCACGTGGGATGCGGAGGTGGAGAGCATCAGTCCGGCGACGGGCGCGGAGTTCGCCCTGCTGCCGCCGCAGAACGCCTCCGGCAACTGGGTGAAGGTCGTGCAGCGCTTGCCCGTGCGCCTGCGCCTGCTGGCCCGCCCCAACGAGCAGCCTTTGCGCGCCGGCATGACGGCCACGGTCAAGGTCGACACCAAACGCGAACGCCGCATCACGCAGATCTTGGGCGGCAGCGCGGCGGCGACATCACAACCCTGACGCGGGGCTTTCTCCTTTGCTATGCTTGGTGTTGACAGCAACACCTTGACCTGTAGGGGACGCATGGCAACGACCAGCATTACGCCGCGTGAGGCGCAGATTCTCGACTGGCTGAGCGGCCAGCACGACGCCATGCTGGCGATGATCGAGACGGTCGTGAATATCGACAGCGGCAGCTACGACAAGGCGGGCGTGGATGCTGTCGGCGCCGAGTTCGTCCGCTTCTTTGCCGAGCGCGGCCTGCCGACGAGCGTCGAGGCGCACGAGACGTTTGGCAATGCCATCCACATCCGCATCGACGATGCGCGTTCCAACGAGAAGCCCATCGTCCTGATGGGGCATCGCGACACCGTGTTTCCGAAAGGCGAAGCGGGCCGCAGACCGTTCAAGATCGAGGGCGGCCGCGCCTACGGCCCGGGCGTGTCCGACATGAAGTCGGGCCTCGTGATGAACGCCTTCGTTCTCGACGCCTTCAAGCGCTTCGGAGGGGCGCCGGCACCGTTGGCGGGCCTCATCACGTCCGACGAGGAGATCGCCTCGCCCTCATCGCGCCCCGTGATCGAGCGCGTGGCACGCGAGGCGCGCTGCGTCTTCAACGCCGAGCCAGGACGGGCGACCGGCAACGTCGTCACGGGACGCAAGGGCGGCATATTCATGAGTCTCGAGATCGAAGGCCGGGCCGCTCACTCCGGCGGCAATTTCGAGCACGGCATCAGCGCCATCGGCGAGCTGGCGCAGAAGATCGTCAAGTTGCATGCGCTCACCGACCTGAAGCGTGGCACGACCGTGAACGTCGGCATCGTGAAAGGCGGGCAGTCGGTGAATACCACGGCGCCATCGGCGGAAGGGCAGATCGACCTGCGCTACATGAAGCCGAACGATCGGGCCGACGCCATGACGGCCATCGAGGAGATCGTGGCGACGTCCTACGTCAACGGCACGAAATCGAAGCTGCGCATTCTAGGAGAGTTTCTGCCGCTCAATGCCACGCCTGCATCCGAGCGGCTGTTCGCGGGATATCAGGCGGCAGCGGGCGACGTGGGGTTGAGCATCAAGGGCGACTTCTCCGGCGGCTGTGCGGACTCGGGCTTCACGGCGGCGGTTGGATGTCCGACGATCTGCGCCACAGGACCAGTGGGCGCCAACGCGCACACGCCTGAGGAGTATCTCGACATTACGTCGATCGTGCCACGGGCCCAGGCGCTGGCGCTGGCCATTCTGCGCCTGGAGCCGGCAGCGAGTTAAGCTTTAGTGCTGCGGAACGTGGGCACGCAGCCGGCGGAGCGCAGGTGGAAATGGCTTCGTCTCGAAGAGCGGGCGGCTGACTTCATGCGAGGCACCCGTATCCATGCAGCCACGGCAGCAATAGCGTTTGCCTTCAAAGTGAAACACGCGCAGACCCAAATCTGCCTCGCACCAGTCACATTTGCCAATCTCCGGCGGCTCGTAGGCGAGCTTCATGATCCATCTCCTGATCTTTTGTTCAGCCGCAGCGTGGGCGCTGCGTGAAAAGTCGCCGGAATAACTCGGCCGGATGGATGTGGTTCCGCCGGCTGTTGGCCGTGCGACAACGCAACTGGGAGGCTGTATCGATGTTCTACGCACTACGCGTGGAACCCGTGCGCAGTCGTCACTCGGCAGGCGTGGGCGCCGGCGTGGCATCGGGAGCGTGTGCGCGGCGGCCTGCTCCCAGCCGTTCACCCAAGTTTTCCATGGCGACGTAGATCGCCGGGGTGATGTAAAGCGTCAGTAACTGCGATACGGCAAGTCCGCCGACCACGACGAGCCCGAGCGGCTGGCGCAGCTCCGCGCCTGCGCCCCAGCCGATGGCGATCGGCAGGGTGCCAAAGAGAGCGGCCATCGTCGTCATCATGATGGGACGGAAGCGCAGCAGGCAGGCGTCGCGGATCGCATCGACAGGATTGGCGCCCTGGGCCCGGCGCTCGATGGCAAAATCCACCATCATGATGGCGTTCTTCTTCACGATGCCGACCAGCATGATGATGCCGATGACGGCAATGATGGTCAGCTCGACGTCGAACAGCCACAGGATGAGCAGCGCGCCTAGGCTCGCCGACGGCAGGCCCGAGAGAATCGTGATGGGATGGATGAAGCTCTCGTAGAGGATGCCGAGCACGATGTAGATGACGAGGATGGCGGCGGCGATCAGCAGCGGCTGATCGCGGAACGACTTCTCGAACACTTGAGCGGTGCCGGCGAACTGGCCGGTGATCGACGCGGGCATGGCGAGCGCCTGCTCCGCATCCCGCATGGCGACCACGGCCTCGCCCAGCGTGAAGCCCGGAGCAAGGTTGAAGGTGATGGTGACGGCGGGAAGCTGGCTCTGGCGCGCCACGGAAACCGGGCCCGGACCCAGGGTTACAGTGGCAAGCGAGTCGAAGCGGATCTGCTGGCCGGAGCTGTTGCGGACGAAGATTTTCGACAAGACGGTGGGATCGAGTGTCTGGATCTTGTCGGCCTCGAGGATAACGGCGTAGTCGTTGGACGGCGTGAAGACGGTAGCGATCTTGCGCGTCCCGAAGGCGGAATAGAGGGTGGAGCGGATGGTGTCCATGGTGACGCCGAAGCGGCCCATGGCATCACGATCGACCGTCAGCAGAAGCTGGCGGGCCCCGAGCGTCAGGTCGCTCGTCACGTCGGCAAAGCCGGGTGTCTGCTTGACGCGATCGATGAGACGCTGCGCATGAAGATAGAGCTCGTTCTGATCCACACTCGTCAGCGTGTACTGATAGGACGCGGCACCGCTCCTGCTGCCGATGCGAAGATTCTGCAGCGGCACCGGGAAGGCGCGAATGCCGGTGATAACGGAGAGCTTGCGGCGCAAGCGATCCTGCACGTCCGAGATTGTCGCCGCGCCGTGGCGCTCGCTGCGTGATTTGAGCTGAACGAAAACCGAGCCGCGGTTGAGTGTTGGATTGAAGCCGCCCGAGGCCACGTTGGAGTTGACGTAGATCACATCCGGATCGGTCCGGATGGCCTCGGCAACCAGACGCTGGCGCTCGAGCATGGCCTGGAAAGATATGTCGGGCGCCGACTCCGTGCGCACGATGATGATGCTCGTATCCTCGGTCGGCAGGAAGCCCTTCTTCACCACGGAGAAAGCCCAAACGGTGGCGACGATCGTGCCCAGCGTCAGCAGCAGCATGAGCCAGGGCACGCGCAGAGACGCATCGAGAGTCACCCGATAGCCGCGTGCCATCAGGTCATAGCCCCGCTCGAATGCGCGCGACAGCAATCCCGGGCGCGCTGTGTGCGCGTCGTGCTTGAGCATGCGGGCGCAGAGCATCGGCGTCAGCGTGAGCGAGATGAAGCCGGAGAGAAGAATGGCGATGCTGATGGTCATCGCGAATTCGAAGAAGAACCGCCCAACGATGCCGCCCATGAAAAGGATGGGGATGAAGACGGCAACCAGCGACAGCGTGATGGAGAGAACGGTGAATCCGATCTCGCGCGCGCCGCGGATGGCGGCGTCGAAGGGCTTCATGCCCTGCTCAACGTAACGCATGATGTTTTCGAGCACGACGATGGCATCGTCGACGACGAAGCCGAGCGCCAGCGTCAGGGCCAGCAGGCTCACGTTGTCGAGCGAGAAGCCGAACAGCGCCATGCCGGCGAAGGTGCCGATGATCGACAGCGGCAGGGCGAGCGCCGGAATGATGGTCGCGCGCCAGGTGCGCAGGAAAGCCAGGATGACGAGCACGACCAGCACCGCCGTCAGCATCAGCGTGAGCTGCACGTCGTGCACGGAATCGCGGATCGACTGTGAGCGGTCGCTCAGGACCTGCAGCTTGATGGTCGGCGGCAGCTCCTGCTGGAAGCGGGGGATGAGCTGCCGGACGGCGTCGGTCACCTCGACGGTGTTGGCGTCGGGCTGGCGCTGCACCGCAACGATGATGGAGCGCTGGCCGTTGAATTCGGCACGCGCCTCCTCGTTCTCGACCGAGTCCTCGACCCGGGCGATGTCCTCGAGCCGCACTGGCGCGCCGTTGCGCCAGGCGACCACGACCGGCTTGAAGTAGGCCGCCGTCGGCTCCGCGCCCTTCGTCTCGAGAATATAGAGCTGGCGCTGCGTGCGGATGCTGCCCAGCGGGCTGACGCTGGCGAGCGTCGTCACGGCATTGCGGAGATCCTCAATGGAAATGCCGCGTGCCGCCAGCGCGTCGAGATCGTAACGGATGCGGACTGCGCGCTTCTGAGCGCCGTAGATGTTCACCTGCGCCACGCCCGGCTGCATGGAAATGCGCGGGCTCATGACCTTGTCCGCGAACTCGTTGATTTCCTGGGAGCGCGCGGTGTCGGAGGTGAGGGCCAGGAAGATCACCGGCGTGTCGGCCGGGTTAACCTTGCGATAGCTCGGAGGTGCAAGCAGGTCCTCGGGGAGGCGCGCATTAGCTACTGAAATGGCCGATTGCACATCGAGGGCGGCGGCATCGATGTTGCGATCGAGATCGAACTCGAGCGTGATCGAGGTGATGCCCTGCGTGCTCGACGACGTGATGGCTGTAATGCCGGCGATGGTCGCGAACTGGCGCTCGAGCGGGGCGGCAACGGAGACAGCCATCGTGTCGGGGCTGGCGCCCGGCAGCTCGGCGGTGACGGTGATGGTGGGAACATCGATGCGCGGAATGGCGGCGATCGGGAGCTCGCGGTAGCCGAAGAAACCTGCCAGGGCCAGTGACGCCATGAGCAGGATCGTCATCACCGGCCGGCGAACACAAAGCTCGGAAAGATGCACGGCGCTCTCCGTTCGGCTCAGGTCCGTTCGTTGGACCGGCGCTCGCTGCTGGCCGGCGCGGGCGGTACATTGCGCGGCTCCTGAATGTTGATCGTGACACCAGGTGCGAGCCGCAGCTGCCCGTCCGTCACCACCTGCTCGCCGGCCTGCAGACCTTCACGCAGAAAGGCCCTTTGCCCGACGATGCGATCGACCGTCACGATCTTCGGTGCGACTTTCTTGTCCGCGCCGATGACCCAGACGAGCATGCCCTGCTGGGCCGGCAGCACCGCGCTCGCGGGTACGGCGACTATGTTGGTTTTGACTTCGACTGTCAGCGCGAGCTCGACCGCCTGGCCAGGCCAGAGACTTTCCTCGGCGTTCTCGACGAACACCTTGGCCTGAACCGTGCCGGTCGTCTTCTCGACCTGGTTGTCGATCATGCCGATCTTGCCCTTCAACACGGCCGTCGAGCCCGGCATGCGGATTTCGGCGCCGGAGTTGGCCGACAGCGCACGCTTCAGGGCGGGGAGATCGTTCTGCGGCACGGAGAAGCTGACGGCGATGGGGCGCGTCTGATTGATCGTCACCAGCGGAGCGGAATCCTGAGCGCGGATTGTCGCCCCCATCTTGGCGCCGATGCTGCCGGTGCGGCCTGTAATGGGCGCGCGGATGACGAGATAGTCGAGTTGTGTCTTCTGCATCTCGAGCTGGGCCCGGCCGGCGGCAATGCCGGCGGTCAAGGCGTCGACGGTATGGCGTGCGGTCTCGGTGGATGCCTCGGTCACGTATTTCCGGCCGACCAGGGCTTCCCGCCGCTGCAAGATCGATTGCGCATCACGCAGGCTGGCATCATCCCTCGCGATCATCGCCTCCGCCTGCTGGATCTGCGCCTTTATCAGACGGTCGTCGAGGCGGAAGAGAAGCTGACCTTCGGTGACGAGCGCACCTTCCTGGAAGCCCACCTCGATGATCTGGCCATCCACACGCGGCTTGACGGCGACGGTCGCCAAAGGCTCCACGGTGCCGGGCGCGGAGAGAATGATCGGCATGTCGGTTTCGATCGCGAGCGCGGCAGTGACTGGGGGGCCTGACGCACCGGATCGTGCCTGCTGCTTGGCGTCGCCCTTGCCCGTGCTGGGTCCGCCTGCATCCTTCTGGCCGGACGCGGGATTGGCCGTCACGACAGTATCCCACAGGGGCCGCAAATGGTCTCGTCCCGCGTAGGCGGCACCGACCAGGGCAAAACCAATCAGGCCCAAGGGCCACCGTTTTCTCGCCATACGGAACTGTACCCTATTGACCGCCTGTGCATCGCCTCTACGCGGCGCGAGCCCGGAATTGGCGGCGGGGTCTGCCCAAGGGGCGTCAGCCTCGCTTCTTTTGCCGGGCGTCAGGGGTTAACCCAGACGAAACCAATTTTAGCCTAGCACAAATGCTTTAACGCAAGAACGATCCACAACCCGTCGCTGGGAAAGTACACGGCGCGTGCGCTGCAGGGGCAACGCTAACCCAGCAAGTCCCTCAGCATGGGGATCAACGGCAGGTCGGCGGGCGGCATGGGATAATCGGCGAGCCGGCTCGCCCTGACCCATTTGACAACCTGACCTTCGGCGGGGGTGATCTCGCCTTCCCACGTCCGGCAGAGGTAGAGCGGCATCAGCAGGTGGAACGCGTCGTAGCTGTGGCTGGCGAACGTGAAGGGGCCGAGGCAGGTATCGCAGACCTCGATGCCGAGTTCCTCCTTCAGCTCGCGCACCAGCGCGGCCTCCGGCGTCTCGCCCTTATTGACCTTGCCGCCGGGGAACTCCCACAGGCCAGCCATGCTCTTGCCGGCCGGACGCTGGGCAATGAGGACGCGGTTGTCGCGATCGACCAGGGCGGCTGCAGCCACGAGAAGGATTTCGCGACTCATGGCGCCGCCCTTGGCTTGGCTAGCTGCGGTAGTCGGCGTTGACCGAGATGTAGCCGTGGGTCAGGTCGCAGGTCCAGATGCGGGCGCGGCCGTTGCCGATGCCGACATCGACGCGAATGGCGATCTCGGGATTCTGCATGTAGGCGGCCATGGTGGCCTCGTCGTACTCGGCCGCACGCTCGCCCTCCCGCGCGACGATGCGATCGCCGAACCAGATGGAGAGACGGTCGCGATCGGCTGCCTCCCCCGCCTTGCCGACCGCCATGACGATGCGGCCCCAGTTCGGATCCTCTCCCGCGATCGCCGTTTTCACGAGCGGCGAGTTGGCAACGGAGAGGCCGATCGTACGTGCGGCAGCGTCGGACTCGGCGCCGGTAACATCGAGCGTGACGAACTTCGAAACGCCCTCGCCATCCTTCGCGACCATGATAGCGAGGTCACGCATCAGCTCGTCGAGGCGGGCCTTGAAATCGCCGAGCGCCGCGTCGCCGGCTTCGGTGATGCGCTTCTGGCCGCGCTTCTCGGCGGCGCCGGTCGCAAACAGCAGGCAGGTATCGCTGGTCGAGGTATCGCCATCGACCGTCATGCAGTTGAAGCTGCCGGCGGCACCTTCGGCGACGAGGCGCTGCAGGGGCGCGTGCGCGATGGCAGCGTCCGTGAAGATGAAGCACAGCATGGTCGCCATGTCCGGCGCGATCATGCCGGCGCCCTTGCAGAAACCGGCAATGGTCACCTCGACGCCGCCGATGCGGGCTTTGCGGGAGGAGATTTTCGGGAAGGTGTCGGTGGTCATGATGGCGCGCGCGGCGTCCGCACCGCCCTCGATGCTGGCGACTTCGGCCAGCTGGTTGAGGCGGTGTGCGAAGCCTGCGGCATCCAGCGGCTCGCCGATAACGCCGGTCGAGGCGAGATAGACGTCCTGTGGCCGGCATTTGGCTGCCTTGGCCGCGAAGTCGGCGGTAATGGCTACGGCTTCATGGCCTTTGCGGCCCGTAAAGGCGTTGGCGTTGCCGGAATTGACGACGAGGGCGCGCGCCGTGCCGTGCTTGAGGTTCTCACGACACCATAGGACCGGCGCCGAGCAGGTCTTCGATTGGGTCAGGACGCCGGCCGCGACGCTGCCTTCGGCGAGAACGGCGAGCATCAGATCCTTGCGGCCCTTGTACTTGATCCCTGCCTCGCACGCCGCGAAACGCGCGCCCTCGATGGGCGGCATGTCCGGAATGGTGGCCGGTGCGAACGGGGATACGGCTGCTGCGCCCTTAGCCATCGTGCGTCTTGCTCCAACTGGGCGGTTATTCCGCCGCCTCGCGTGCCATGCCGACCGTCTCGGTCTCGATCTGCAGAATATCGTTGAACCGGTTGAACGCCCCGGTGAGTGCCGTGCGGAAGGTGAGATCGACGATCTGCGCTTCCGTAAAGTGCTTGCCGAGCCGCGCAAATATATCATCGCGCGTGCGATTCCAATTGCTGGTGACGGCAATGGCGTACTCGACGACGAGCTTGTCGGCCTCGTCGAGCTCGGGATGGTCCTTATAGTCGAGAAGACGGGCGGCGCCGTCCTCCGACAGACCATCCGCGGCAAGCTTGGGCTGATCGTGCGCGACGCAGTAGGCGCAGTGATTGATCTGCGAGGTCACCACCATCAGCAGATAGAGATGCCGCTTGGAGATGACGGGGTTTTCACCGAGCGCGATCAGCAACGACCAAACGTGCTCGAAGATCGGACGCCGGTGCGCCATGGCGCCCGCCATGTTTGCGAAATCGCCATAGGAAAGCATGCGATCCCACAACGGCCGCAGGTCCTCCGCGAGATCCTCGCGCCGCTTGATGCTCACTCGTGCCATCGATTGGTGCTCCAAGCCTTGATCTTGCGACAGGGAACGACGCGTAGCCGAAGCTCGTCAAGCGTCGTTTGCAGCAGGTACCCCTATTCGCCCTTCAACAGTCCGTTCCGGCCTTCGACCGCGAGAACGCAGACGAACGCGGCAATTCCCAGCAGCAGAAAGCCGATTGATATTGGCCTGACCGTACCATCGAACATGCGACCGACGAACCACCCCAGAACCGCCCCCGTCATGGTCGAGACGAAGCCGATGAGCGATGCGGCGGTGCCTGCGACATGGGCCATCGGCTGCATGGCGATGGCGTTGAAGTTCGCAAAGATCAGCCCGAAACAGAAGAAGGCACCCGCCATCAGCAGACCAAACACCAGCAGGGGCGGCCGCCCGGCGATCGAGGTCAAGGACATGGTGAGGGAGATGGCAATCAGCGCGATGAGCGCACTGTGCGAGGCGCGCCGCATGCCGAGCCGCTGGACGAGCCTGGCATTCGTAAAGGATGCCACCGCCAGGCTGCTGGCCAGCGCGCCGAACATGACGGGAAACCAGGTGCCAAGCGCGTAGACATCGACGAAGATTTGCTGCGCGCTGCTGATGTAGCTGACGAGGCAGGCAAACATGAAGCCGCCGGCGATGGTGTAGCCAAGCGTCACGCGATTGCGCAGAACCGCCAGGCATCCGGCGACAAAGCCGAGCGATGCGGTGCCGGGCCGAGCCGTCTCGGACAATCGGTTGCCGGCCCACAGCATGCCGATCAACCCCGCCGCCAGCAGGACGTAAAAGGTCCAGCGCCAGTTGCCAACATGGGCCAGCGCCTGCCCGACGGAGGGAGCGAAGATCGGGACGGCGATGAACACCGTCATCACGGTCGACATGACGCGCGCCATCTGGCGTCCGGCAAACAGGTCGCGCACGATGGCGACGGAGATCACGCGCGCGGCGGCGCCACCGAAGCCCTGCACCATCCGCGCGGCCAGCATGACGCCAAAGGTCGGTGCGAGCAGGCAGGCGAGCGAACCCAGAACGAAGACAAAAAGCCCCAGCAAGAGCAAAAGCTTGCGCCCGAAGCGGTCAGACAGCGGTCCCCACGCGAGCTGGCCGAAGCCAAGGCCGACCATGTAGCTGGTAAGAATTTGCTGCGTCTCGTTGGCGTGGTCGACGGCAAAGGCCGTGCCGATCTGCGGCAGCGACGGCAGCATGATGTCGATCGACATCGCCGTCAGCGAGATCAACAACGCCGTCAGCACCACAAACTCGGCGAAGGAGGTTTTAAGCCGCGGGCCGCTGGCCGTCTGAGGGTGGCCGTCAGGGCCGTGCTGATCCTGCATACAGTCTCCGACACGGCCGGAAAGCGCCACCGCCCGGCGGCGGAACCCAGCAGGCGTCAGCAGATCGACAATTCAGGTCTTCCTGGTGGAGCCGAGCGGGATCGAACCGCTGACCTCTTGAATGCCATTCAAGCGCTCTCCCAACTGAGCTACGGCCCCAAACCTGTCGGGAAGTCAAAGCACGGGAAATCTTTCCCGGCGCCGCTTACCTAGTTCCCCATCACCATTTGCGCAAGCGAATCTTGTCCGCCCGGTCTTGGGGTTAAATCCAGGTCTCAGGGCTCTTCGCCACCCTCGCCCACCGGACCGCCGATGATGCCGGAGACATCGCCCCCGTCCTCCTCCTCTTCCTCGAGGAAGGTCTCATCATCGTCGGCGGCGATCGCCTCATCGCCCGCAGCCACATCCACCAAGGCTTCATCGCCTTCTGCTTCAGGCAGATCGGGTGCGGCTTTAGGCGCCACGAATTCAGGTTTCTTCGCAGGCCGGCGGACCTTCTCCTCCACGGTCGCCGCCATCGCCAGCGCGTAGACGCTGCCGCACACAGGGCAGGTGATTGGATCGCGCGCCAGATCGTAGAATCGGGATCCGCACGACGCGTTCTGGCAGGTCCGCTTGGTGCCGCGGTCAGCTTTCTTGGCCATCGCCATTCCTCGCATTCCGTATAAATTTGCGGTGCTCTTGCCACGGGGCGCATCGGCCTGTCAAAAGCAATTCTGACCTGCGGCGTCGATTGACAGAGGTTCAGACGCTGCGCTCTATAGTCCCCTGTGCAAACCACCCTCTGACGTCAGTCAATTCAACGGTTTTTCCTTTGTCCCACACCTCCCTCGTCGCACCGCTGCAGGCGTTGAAAGCTCGCTCTCTGGCGGGCACGGCGCGCGTCCCCGGGGACAAGTCGATCTCCCATCGCGCCCTGATGCTGGGCGCCATGGCGACTGGACGCACATATATTACCGGCCTGCTCGAGGCCGAAGACGTGCTCAACACCGCCAAGGCCGTCACGGCGCTCGGCTGCTCCGCCCGCAAAACCCAGGGCGGCTGGGAAGTCCTCGGCCGTGGCGTGGGCGGTTTCCAGCAGCCCAGTCAGGATCTCGATTTTGGTAATTCCGGGACCGGGGTCCGCCTGATGATGGGCCTGCTGGCCGGCCATGACATCCGGGTGCGGCTCGTTGGCGACGCGTCGCTGTCCCGCCGGCCCATGCGCCGCGTCCTCGTGCCGCTCAAGCAGATGGGAGTGGAGGTTCAGGACGACAAGGAGACCTTGCCGCTGACGCTGCAGGGATGCGCCGATCTGATCCCGATCGAATACGCGACGCCGGTGCCGAGTGCGCAGGTGAAGTCCGCGGTGCTGCTGGCCGGGCTGTGCGCGAGCGGCGAGACGACAGTGGTGGAGCGAGAGGCGACGCGCGACCACACGGAACGGATGCTGCGCCATTTCGGTGCCGAGGTCCGTACGACGAAGCGCGATAGCGGCACCGCCATCACGGTGTGCGGCGACACCGAGCTGCAAGGCCGCAATGTGACCGTGCCGGGGGACCCGAGCTCAGCCGCCTTCCTGACGGCGGCGGCGCTCATTGTCCCCGGGTCCGACGTGACGATCGAAGGCGTTCTCGTAAATGAAACGCGGACCGGATTTTACCTGACGCTGCGTGAGATGGGGGCGGACGTCGCATTCCTCAACCGGCGCGAAGAGGGCGGCGAGCCGATCGCCGACATTCGAGTGCGGCACTCCCGCCTCAGGGGCGTGCGCGTTCCGGCCGCGCGCGCACCCAGCATGATCGACGAATATCCAGTGCTGGCCGCACTCTCGGCCTACGCCGATGGCGAAACGCGCATGGATGGGCTGGCGGAGCTGAAGGTGAAGGAGAGCGACCGGCTGGCCGCCACCGCAACGGGCCTGCAGGTCAATGGCGTCCACGCGCGCGTCGATGGGGACTCGCTGATCGTCGCGGGCGGCGGCGTGCCAGGCGGCGGCATGATCGCGACGCATATGGACCATCGCATCGCCATGGCCTTTCTCGTCATGGGTCTTGGTGCGGACCGGCCGGTGGCGGTGGATGACGTGACGTATGTCTCCACGAGCTTCCCGGAATTCCGTGGCCTCATGGAAAAGCTCGGGGCCCAGTTCGAGCCGCCGAAGGGCCGGTCGTAAATGATTATTGCCATCGACGGACCGGCCGCCTCCGGCAAAGGCACCTTGGCCAAACGCATTGCGGACCATTTCGGGCTGGCGTGCCTGGATACGGGCCTGCTCTACAGGGCGGTCGCACGCGACGTCCTGGCCCAAGGGGCGTCCCTCGAGGATGAGGCCGTGGCGGCCGCCGTGGCCCGGACGATCGATCCGGCAACGCTGAACGACCCCAGTTTGAGATTGCCGGGGGTCGGCGAAGCCGCCTCGGTTGTGGCGCGCATTCCCGCAGTCAGAGCGGGCCTGCTCGATTTCCAGCGCGACTTTGCGCGGCAGGAGCCCGGTGCGGTGCTCGACGGGCGCGATATCGGCACGGTCGTTTGCCCCGACGCCGACGTTAAGATTTTCGTAACCGCGGATGCGTCCGTGCGTGCCCGGCGGCGGTACGAGGAGCTGCGCCAGCGCGGCGAGCCTGTGACTTTTGAGGCCGTCCTCGATGTCATCCAGCGCAGGGATGCACGCGATTCAGGACGGCCGGATGCCCCCATGCGGGCCGCGGACGATGCAATCTTGCTTGACACCTCCAATTTGGATATAGAAGCCGCATTCGATGCTGCCGTTGGACTGATCAAGAGGAAGATCGGCCAATAGGAGCGCGCGATAGCGCGTTCAATTCACGATTGGCGGGCAGGGCCCTCTCTCGGCGGCGTTGATCAGGCAAAATCTCGACACCAAGCGCGAGCACGCCAGCTTACCCGATCGGCCTCCGGCCGTGACGATGGCTGACGGTTCGGCGCATCCACACACCGCAGGCGCCGCCCGCGGTGCCCGCAATCATCCTAACGCATCTCTTCAAGGAGTACGAATGACCAGCACCACCGGCCAATCCAGGGACATGAACCCGACGCGCGACGACTTCGCAGCGCTTCTCAGCGAAACGCTCTCCGAAGACAACGCCTTCGAAGGCAGCGTCATCAAGGGCACGATCACCGCGATCGAGAAGGATCTCGCCGTCATCGACGTGGGCCTCAAGATGGAAGGCCGCGTGCCGCTGCGCGAATTCGCCCTGCCTGGAAAGCCCGCCGATCTCAAAGTCGGCGACGAGGTCGAGGTCTATCTCGAGCGCATGGAGAATGCGCTCGGCGAGGCCGTGCTGAGCCGCGACAAGGCCCGTCGCGAGGAGAGCTGGACGAAGCTCGAGCAGAAGTTCAACGCCAACGAAAAGGTCGAGGGCGTGATCTTCAACAAGGTCAAGGGCGGCTTCACCGTCGACCTCGACGGCGCCGTGGCGTTCCTGCCCGGCTCGCAGGTGGACATCCGTCCCGTGCGGGACATCGGCCCCCTCATGAACTCACCGCAGATGTTCCAGGTCCTGAAAATGGACCGCCGCCGCGGCAATATCGTCGTGTCGCGCCGGTCCGTGCTGGAAGAGACACGCGCGGAGCAGAGGTCGGAGATCGTGGCCCGGCTTGGCGAGGGCCAGGTCATCGACGGCGTGGTCAAGAACATCACCGACTACGGCGCATTCATCGACCTGGGCGGCATCGACGGCCTGCTGCACGTGACCGACATGGCCTGGCGCCGCGTCAATCATCCGAGCGATGTCGTGAACGTCGGCGATACGGTGAAGGTGCAGATCATCCGCATCAATCCGGAGACGCAGCGCATCAGCCTCGGCATGAAGCAGCTGCAGGCCGATCCGTGGGCCGGCATCGAGGCCAAGTACCCGGTCGGTGCGCGTTTTTCGGGAACCGTTACGAATATTGCCGACTACGGTGCGTTCGTTGAGCTGGAGCCCGGCGTGGAAGGACTGATCCACGTGTCCGAAATGAGCTGGACGAAGAAGAACGTCCATCCCGGCAAAATCGTGTCCACCAGCCAGCAGGTCGAAGTGCAGATCCTCGAAGTGGATCCGCAGAAGCGGCGCATCTCGCTGGGCCTCAAGCAGACGCAGGACAATCCCTGGGATGCTTTCCTCTCGGCACATCCGAAGGGCACGATCGTCGAAGGCCCCGTGCGCAACATCACCGAGTTCGGCCTGTTCGTCGGCCTCGACGGCGGCGTGGACGGCATGGTGCATCTGTCGGACCTGGATTGGAACAAGTCCGGCGACGAGGCCATCAAGGACTACAAGAAGGGCGACAACGTGAAGGCCGTCGTTCTCGACGTCGACAGCACGAAGGAACGCATCTCGCTCGGCATCAAGCAGGTCGGCGGCGACCCGATGGAGACGATTGGCAAGTTCAAGAAGGGCGATGCCGTCACGTGCGAGGTCATCGCAGTGGAGCCGAACGGCATCCAGGTGCGCCTCGCCGACAGCGACATCACCACCTACGTCAAGCGTTCCGACCTGTCGCGCGACCGCTCCGAGCAGCGGCCTGAGCGCTACAACGTCGGCGACAAGGTCGATGCCGCCATCATCGGCCTCGACAAGAACAGCCGCCGCATCACGGTGTCGATCAAGGCGCTCGAAATCGCCGAAGAGAAGCAGGCCGTGGCGCAGTACGGCTCGACCGACTCGGGTGCCTCGCTCGGCGACATCTTCAAAGCGGCACTCAAGAAGCGCGAAAGCACCGACGACGCCAAGGAGTGAGGCTCTCGATCGGAGCTTGGATAACCTCTGACTGCGCCTTCGTCCGTTCACCACGGATGAAGGCGCGGCCGGGCGTCTGCCGATGCCGTTCCCCGGTTCTCGCCGGCGCCTGAACCCCTTACAGATGCGGAACGTCACATGAGCCTCGAGACGGAAGCCATCCTCGACCGCAGACGCTTGAGGCGTCACGTCACGTTCTGGCGCGTTGCGGCGGTTCTTGCCGGCGTGATCGCGATCGGAGCGCTCATCTTCAAAGGCGCAGGCGGGACCGGTCTCGGCGACCGGCATATCGCGCGGGTCAACATCGAGGGCATCATCACCGAGGACCGCGACCAGCTGACGATGTTCAAAAAGATCGCCAAGGACAAGAGCGTCGAGGCGATGATCCTCTTCATCAACAGTCCAGGCGGAACCACGACCGGCGGCGAGGCCGTTTTCGAGGCCATCCGCGGCGTCGCCGCCAACAAGCCGGTGGTGGCACAGTTCGGCACCGTGGCGACGTCGGCCGCCTACATCGCGGGTCTTGCCACGGACCAGATCGTGGCGCGCGGCAACACCATCACCGGCTCGGTCGGCGTCATCTTCCAATGGGCGGAGGTATCGGAGCTGCTCGGCAAGCTCGGCGTGAAAATGAACGAGATCAAGAGCGGTCCGCTGAAAGCCAATCCTTCTCCGTTCCAGCCAGTGGACGAGGCCGGACGCCAGAACGCCCAGCAGATGGTGGCCGAGTCGATGGAGTGGTTTAAGGGGCTCGTATCGTCCCGGCGCCACATCAATACGTCCTCCGTGCCGGGGCTGGAGCAGGGGCGGGTCTTCTCGGGGCGGGAAGCCCTGGAGCACAAGCTGATCGACAAGATCGGCGGTGAACCGGAAGCCCAGAAGTGGCTGGAAGAGCAGCGCGGCGTCACCGCGGGACTGAAAATCGTGGAATGGAAGGCCAAGAGCGAGGACGGCTGGGGCCTGTTCAGCATGATGGGCCGGGCCTTAACCGGCCTGATCGGCGGCAGTGCCGTGCGCCTCCTCGGATTGGCGGCCGATGATCCACGCCTCGCATTGTTGCAGCTTGACGGGCTCGTGTCGGTTTGGCAGCCTCCTAAAAATTGAACAATTACAATCGGCTTGGGGCGTCGGAGGGCCAGTCCGTGATTAAGTCAGAATTGATACAGAAAATTGCTGCCGCAAATCCTCATCTTTATCACCGCGATATCGAGCGCATCGTCAATGTGATTTTCGACGAAATCGTGGATGCTTTGGCCCGAGGTGACCGGGTGGAACTCAGAGGATTTGGCGCGTTCACGGTCAAGCATCGGCCGCCGCGCCAGGGCCGCAACCCGCGCACGGGCGCATCGGTCGCCGTGGATGAGAAGTTCGTGCCGTTCTTCAAGACCGGCACGGAACTCCGCGAACGGCTCAACAATGCGACGGCGACGCCGCAGGCCTAGGCGCTTCTGCGGAGCAAGAGCGAGGCGATAGCTGGGCT
>JBJXDX010000154.1:0-14476 GCA_046154585.1 Hyphomicrobiaceae bacterium
GCTCAAGATGTTACGGATCAAGTCCGCCCATCGGCTGGTCGCAGCCAAAGTCGATATAGATCGAACCAGCAGCGATCGGCCGTTCGAAGCCAATCACCAAAGTAACATTCCTCCATGAGGCAATACGAACGTCCAGATTTGGACGCGGTGCCGAGCCTCGGCGCACGACAAGGTCGCTTCCACTCCGGGGGCGGCGCCGCGATCCTTTTGTCAATTTGCAGCGCTGGCTTAGCTCATCGGGCAGAGCACTCGCCTCGTAAGCGAGAGGCGGGAGGTTCGAGTCCTCCAGCCAGCACAACCGCGAACGGCCGCAATCGTCCAGTGGCAGGGCATCGCTTTGGTAAGGCGGAAACCGGCGTTCGATCCGCCGTTGCGGCACCATCAATGAAACTCTTGACCATGCACTCGTGGCGAAACGGCAGACGCAGCCGCCTCAGAAGCGGCCGCCGCAAGGCATGGAGGTTCACGTCCTCCCGGGTGCACCATTCTTGTTTGTGCGCAGTCACGCCGGAGGCGTGCTTTCAGCACGCCACACCAACCCTGCGCACAGCGCTCGCTTCGCCAAGCGGCAAAGGCATCGGTTTTACATACCGACATTCCCAGGTTCGAGTCCTGGAGCGAGCACCAACGGCTTCGTTAGCTTAGCGGCGAAAGCCCCTGAGCGACACGCAGGCGATCCTCAGGTTCCTAGTCCGCGACGAAGCACCAGCATTGTCTCCCGTAGCTCAATGGCAGAGCGCCCGGCCGATAACCGGAAGACCGCGGTTCGATACCGTGCGGGAGAACCACCAACATCAGCAGGAGATCACCATGACGACCATCACTAAACCGGGGCGGCTCGCCGCCGCACGTCATCGTCGACGGACCCGGAGCGTTCAAGCCTGAGACGGTTGGGCAACGGGCTTTTAATCCGTGCGCCAGAGGTTCAACTCCTCCCGGGTCCTCCAACCATCCGAGCGCACACACGACTAGCTCAATCGGTTAGAGCGCCGTCCTCTTAAGTCGGAGGTTCGCGGTTCGAGTCCGCGGTCGTGTACCAATACCATTTCGACCTGCGACGCATCTGTCGAGGCGGACCCGCTGTCTACGGGTTGAGACGGGTTAGATTCCCGTGCAGGTCGCCAGTTTCATCATGCTTGTTCTTCACCGCAGCAACTACGAAAGGAGGTCTGCGATGTCTATATCCGCGCATCCCGCGCTCGTGCTCAACGCCGACTTCCGGCCGATGAGCTACTTCCCGCTCTCGCTGCTGTCGTGGCAGGACGCGGTGCACGCTGTATTCAGTCACCGCGTCTCGGTCGTTGCCGAGTACGACGTGTGGGCACGCAGCCCGTCCACGCAGATCCGGCTACCCTCTGTGGTGGCGCTGCGCAAATACCAGCGCGCGTCGCAGCGTGTCGCCTTCACGCGCTTCAACGTGTTCCTGCGCGACCGCTTCACGTGCCAGTACTGCGGTGAGGCGTTCGCCTCCTCGGCGCTGACCTTCGAGCATGTCATCCCACGCTCGCGCGGCGGCCGGACGGCGTGGACCAACATCGTCACGGCCTGCGTGCCGTGCAACACGGCCAAGGGCAACTCGCTGCGCATCAAGCCGCGCCGGCTACCGAAGGAGCCGACGCTGAACGAGCTGCGGGCTGCCAAGCGCGGTTTTCCGCCTGGCTATCTGCACGAGAGCTGGACCGACTACTTCTATTGGGATGCGCAGCTCGAGGGCTAGCATCGTCTCGTAGCTCAGTTGGATCAGAGCGCCGCCGTCCGAAGGCGGAGGTCGCGCGTTCAAGTCGCGCCGAGACGTCCATGTTCTTGGCATGCCTTCAGCATGACCACGGAAGGCTCCGCTGGAGTGGCCGGCACCCCGTCTTGAAAACGGGTAGGCACCGCAAGGTGTGGCGTTCGAACCGTCAGCCTTCCGCCAACAGGGGGGCGGGCGATCCCAGGATCGCCCGCACCAATCGCAGCAGCACGCACAGATACTCAAGCGGCAACGAGGCCTGATCGTAGATCAGGTGCCTTCGGGCTCCGCAGGTTCGAGTCCTGCTCTGTGCACCAGCGTCCGTAGCTCAATGGCAGAGCCGTGCGTCGCCAGCGCACAGACATGGGTTCGATTCCCGTCGGCCGCACCAATCCAATTTGCCTGGGAAGCTAATCTGGTGAAAGCGCGTCCAAGCGAAGCTTGGCTACGCCAAGACGTTGAAGCCGCGGAGAGGTGGGCTCGAAACCTACCCCAGGCACCACCGTATTCGCGGGGGTTGGACCCTTTCTCGCCATCGCTCCGTTGCACGCGGAGCGGGGTCTGACCCCCAAGGCAACCCAATCGGGGTACGCGCAGGGTCCGCAGATCTCCCTTGCAAGGAGATTGAGCTCGGTTCGAGTCCGAGGTGCTCCACCATTCCCTGATCGTCCAACGGCAGGACGCCCGACTGTTAATCGGTCAATCCAGGTTCGAATCCTGGTCGGGGAGCCAATGCGTCGCGATCGTCTAGTGGCCAGGACACGCCGGCTCTCAACCGGCAGACCGGAGTTCGAGTCTCAGTCGCGGCACCAGCATTGCACACGTAGCTCAATTGGACTGAGCACCTGATTACGGATCAGGAGGATGCAGGTTCGAGTCCTGCCGTGTGCTCCAATCATCAGCGTGTAGGGGAGCCTGGTCGTCCCTGCCTGGCTTGGAACCAGGAGATCGGTGGTTCAAATCCACCCACGCTGACCATTACACTCAACCGCCAACAGGAGTGCGTCATGAGCAACGTCAAGATTTACGGCGAGCATGAGCCCAAGACGCTCGCACAGATGCAGCGCTGCATGTCCGTCGGCAGCGCGGTCAAGGGCGTTCTGTGCGCCGACGGCCATCTCGGCTATGCCCACCCCATCGGGGGCGTGGTCGCCTACGAGGACGACATCTCGATCAGCGGCGTCGGCTTCGATATTGCGTGCGGCAACATGGCTGTACGGCTCGACGCCCGCTACGCGGATCTGGCGACACGCGCCAAGACGATCCTCGACGATGTCGGCCGATCGATCAGCTTCGGCGTCGGGCAGCGCAACGCCGTGAAGGTCGATCACGATCTTTTCGACTCGCCGCTGTGGGATGCCGCCGGTGTCACCGACCTCAAGGCGATGGCCCGCCAGCAGCTCGGAACGGTCGGGTCCGGCAACCACTATGTCGATCTGTTCGAGGACGAGGATGGCTTTGTCTGGATCGGCGTGCACTTCGGCTCGCGCGGCCTGGGGCACAAGATCACGACCAAGCATCTGGCATGGGCCGGCGCCAAGGACGGCATGGAGGTCGATCCGGCCGTGGTGCGGGCCGATGGTGACATCGGGCAAAGCTACATCGCCGGGATCGAACTTGGCGGGCTGTATGCGTATGCCGGTCGCGAATGGGTCGTCGAGCGCGTGCGCCAGATCATCGGCGCCGCTGTCACCGAGAGCGTGCACAACCACCACAACTTCGCCTGGCGTGAGACGCACAGCGATCGTGAGCTGTGGGTGGTGCGCAAAGGCGCCACGCCGGCCTTCCCGGGCCAACGCGGCTTCGTTGGCGGCTCGATGGGAGACAACGCCGTGATCCTCGAAGGCGTCGAGAGCGAGGCATCGGCCGATAGCCTCTACTCGACGGTGCACGGGGCTGGTCGCATCTGCAGCCGCATGGAAGCGAAGGGCAAGAAGAACAAGGCTGGTGAGTGGACCAGGCCGCCCCGCTTCACGCGCGAGCAAATGGACGCCTGGCTTCAGGAGAAGCACGTCCTGCTCCGAGGCGGCGATGTCGACGAGAGCCCGATGGCCTACCGCAGGCTGCCCGATGTGTTGCGCGAGCACGACGGCACGATCCGGGTCCTCCATACGCTTCGGCCGTTTGCCGTCGCGATGGCAGGACCTGGGGAGTTCGACCCCTACAAGGACTGAGGGGTGGCGTTCGCGCCACCTCTGTTCTCCGTGTCCAACTCTCAGGATTGGACGTCGCACACAATTGCCCTCGTAGCTCAGTGGATGAGAGCGGCCGTCTTCTAAGCGGCGGGTCGGGTGTTCGAGTCACCCCGAGGGCTCCAATTCGATTGCGGATGGTTGGCCGAGCGGTAAGGCAGCGCGATGCTAATGCGCCGAGACCTCATGGGTCGCACAGGTTCGATCCCTGCACCATCCGCCACGCGGGCATAGCTCAATGGCAGAGCCGCTGTCTTCCAGGCAGACGATGCGAGTTCGATTCTCGCTGCCCGCTCCAACATTGCCACGTTCGTCTAGCGGCCGAGGACACCGGTCCTTCAAATCGGATGGCGCGGGTTCGAATCCCGCACGTGGCTCCATCGCGTTGCCCCTTCGCCTAGCTGGTAGGGCACCGGGCTTTGAACTCGGGCGGCTTGGTTCGAACCCAAGAGGGGCAGCCATCTCCAACATCGCGGAATAGCTCAGTCGGTAGAGCGGGGGTTTCATACGCCCTGACAGCCGCAGGTTCGATCCCTGCTTCCGCGACCATATTTTTTGCCGGCTTAGCCAAGTGGGAAGGCAACGGGTCGTGGCCCCGTCATGAGGCGGTTCGATCCCGCCAGTCGGTACGGGCGTGTAGCTCATCGGCAGAGCGGCGGATTCCAAACCCGCGTCAGAGAGGGTTCAATTCCTTCCTCGCCCGCCACCATCGATCTGGACGTTCGCAATGTAGTGAGGCTGCACGGGAGCCAAACGGCAGCCACGGCCTGTACGGCGCCGCCCATCGATAATCACAGTTATCGTCGGTCGGGCTGCTTGAACGAAGCCGGCTTGTCGCAGCGCTCGCTCGGGGGGATCGCCGGCGCGCCGGTACTATGAGCTAGAGGTGCTCCTTCAGGTCCGGATGCTTTTTCAAGACCAACTCAAGGACCTGATGGGCATCCGCTATCAGCGCGAAATCGCGCTTCTGCGATTCCTCGTCGCCGCGAAATTTCTGACGATGGTCAATGTGATTGCGGACCTGACAGACGCCGTTGACGATCAGCTCGGTCACGTTCGTGATGGGGCGGGCTTCGTCGGGTTTCCACACGAGGTCTTCTTTCATCTGCTTGCGTGGCCGGCCCTCGATAAGGGTCTTGGCGAGCCCCGATTTCTGGACCTCTTCGAAGAAGCCTTCGCCGAGCTTATCCTTTGCGAACCCAGCCCAGTCAGCATCCGCGCGCTCAAGATGCTCCTTGCAGAAGCCGGTCTCCCGCAGCGCGTTCTCTACACCGCCATACAGATCGGTGAATGCATATGCGGCGTCCGGTAAGGCTCTGTGCTGTTTGGCCATTGGGGTGCAGCTTTCAATAAGCCGGCGAATCAGCTCGATCATGCTCGATTCTGCCAGATTGCCGATGCGCAGCAAAACGCGCGCGCAGCCTTGGCCCGACATGACCAGGGCCTCAAGTGTCGAGCATGTCCCATTCGTCACCGAGTACCCGACGAAGCGCCGACAACTTGCCATTAATCATGCCCCACTCGAAGTCCGACCACGGGCCGAGGTTCTTCTTGCCGTGCTTCTTCTCGACGCGCTTCGCGGCCTTGAGCGCGCCCTCCCAGACGTCGCGCTGGATCGGCCGCGTTGCGTGGTCCTTTACCGGAAATGTTTCCTTCTCGACGATCTTCGTCCGACCCTCTTCGATGGCGACCCGCGTGTTCCAATGACGGTTGTACCAAACCTTGTCGAGCAGCTCGTCCATCGCCGAGAGCATCTCCGAAAGTCGGCGAGGCTCCTCGGCCCACTCAAGCTCGAACTTGAAATCTTCCAGATGGTCCGGCGCGATATTGTTGAGCACCTCGCCGAGGGTGATGGCGTATGCCGACTTGCCTGTGAAGAGAGGCGCGAGATCAGGATGCGGATTGCGATTGTCACCGGCGGGATCGCTAAAATCCTTTGTGTTGTGGGTCACAAAGACGATGCGGCTTCCGTCGGCCTTCCCCTTGGCCACGGCGTCAGCATAGGTCTCGATGATGATCGCATCGTCTATGCCATTCCGCTGCCGGTGAAACGGGGCTAGCTTTGCTATCGCCCGATCGGCAGCACGAACCTTAATGGTGCCAGTCGTCTTGACGATGACGCCCTTCGCAAGCAGCACCTCGATCCGTTCGATCGACCCATTGACCGCCTCGCCGAGCGTGCCCGCGCGGTGATCGATGTCGTTGAGCTGGGCCAGCACGGCCGCCTTCTTGTCATCGGCACTGAACTGATCGACGGCTTCCCTCACGCGCTTCATCACGCTGGAAAGACCGCGTGCGCTCTCCTCCGCAACGCGCGCCTTGTTGCGCGCGAACTCCTCCCGGACGACTTGCGGCACGATCAGCTCGACCTCGCCGATCCTCACCAGCTCTTCCAGCGCGCTTATGAGCGTCTTCTGGCGATAGTCCTTGGCAATGTCGAGCCAGACGCACGTATCTGCGAGGACTCTGAGCGGCGGCTCGGCGTCTTGATCCTTGGGCTTGCTGCTCATGCGGGAGACTGCCGAGGTTCCGGCGCCCATTCGACGGCTCCGATTTCGCCGGGACGGGCAGCACCTTCCTTGTCACGCCACTGGAAGATGACCTCCACCGGCATCGACAGTTTGCGCGCAAGCCCGTAGGTGATGCGCCATGCATCATGCGCATCGACGCCCTGCACCGAGATCCCGCGCGCGCCGAGAGGGCTGAAGCCCTCGTCGGTTTTTGTGCCCTTGACGATGCGGGCGTCGGTGACGCGCAGGAGTTCCTAAACCCCACCGAGCCGGTCGAGTCCGGCCTCGACGGCGGTGCGCACGAGCTCGTTCCAGTTGGGACGCGCCAGCTCGCGCCCGCCGAACTCCGCCTTGCGCAACTTGGTGTGCGTCAGCGACGGCAGCTGGTGCGGTTTGAAGCGGATCAAGGCCACCGGGTTTTTAAGGACATTGATCCCAGCTTGCGCATCGGGGTGTGCGTCCTCGAAGTAATCAAGGAGCCGGTCGATGACCGAATCGGTAGTGTCAACGAGCGGCTTCGCGTGTGCCTGCAGGCGCTGGAACGTGACCTCGGAAATCTCAATGGTGGGCACGCTGCACTCCCTTGTTGCATAGATTATTCGGCGAAAGCAATAGCAAGGTGTTTCGTGAGCAAAAAAATTGAAATCCAGGACCACCCGGGCCCTTACGTCCGGGAAGCCGTTATCCCGCGCGACCTGACTGTGAAGGACGCAGCGAAGCTGCTTGGCTTGGGCAGGCCGGCCCTGTCCAATTTTCTGAATGGCAAGGCGGCGCTATCGGCCGAGATGGCGGCCCGGCTCGAAAAGGCTTTCGGGGCCAACGGGCAGGAATTGCTCGATATGCAGGCGCGTTACGACGCGCAAAGGCAGCTCGCGCAGGTACAGCCGGCGGTCGTGAAGGGGTATGCGCCGTCCGTCATCACCATCAAGGCCGCGCAAATAGAGGGGTGGGCTGAAGGAAGTATCACCGCGCGCAGCGAACTGCCCGCACTGCTCCGAAAGCTGATCAACTCGACCGCGCAGGGCCTCGGGCTCGTTGACTTCCCTGCCTACGACAATGCCGAGCGAAAGGGCTGGGACGGCATCACCGATGCGGCGGCACCAACGCCGTGGATACCCGCCGGCAAGGCCGGCTGGGAATTCGGCTGCAACAAGATTTCGAAAGCCAAGGCCGATGATGACTATGCGGCCCGCGTGGCCTCGGTGCCGGAAGAAGAGCGCACAGAGCATGTGTTCGTATTCGCCACGCCGCGCAATTGGCCGGGCAAGAACGTGTGGGTCAAAGAAAAGAAAGCCCTCGGCGAATGGAAGGATGTGAGGGCCTACGACGCGAGCGATCTTGAGCAGTGGCTCGAACATTCGGCACCGGCGCAGATCTGGCTGGCCGAGCGCCTTGGCATTCCTGTGAGCGGCTACAGGTCCCTCGGCCAGTGCTGGCTCGACTGGGCGAATGCCGCGGAGCCGAACCTTTCGGCGGAACTGTTTGCGCCCGCCATCAAGAGCTACGGCAACAGTCTGAAGAGCTGGCTCGCGAATGCGCCGGAACGCCCTTTTGTCATCGCCGCGGACTCACGGGAGGAAGCGATAGCCTTCCTCGCTTGCTGCATGAAGGAGGCGCCGGAGGGTCAGCACGGCGTTGACGATCAGGTTATCGTGTTCGATAGCCCAGATGCTCTGACAAAGCTGGATTCCGCATCGCCGCGCTCGTTCATCGCCGTCGCCCGCAGCACCGAGGTCGAAAAGCAGCTGGCGGGATTCTACACCCGTGTTCACAGCATCATTGTCCGGCCGCGCAACCTGGTGGATTCGGAACCTGACATCACGCTCGATCTCTTGCGGCATGAGGATTTTCGCAAGGCGCTGGCCCCCATGGGCATCAGCGAACACGACGCGGACCGCCTCGCGGTGGAATCTGGAAGGTCACCGACAATACTGCGCCGCCGCCTGTCGCCGCTTGACGCCATCAAGAATCCGGCGTGGGCGCAGAACGCGGGCGTGGCAAGGGCACTCATACCGGCGGCTTTGGCTGGCGCATGGCATTCTGATACCAAGGCCGACAAGGAGATCATGGCGCTGCTCGCGGGCAGCAGCTATGAGGCCCTTGAAGCGAGCATAACCGCCCTGCGGCGCAGCGAAGACAGTCCGCTCTGGTCAATCGGTAAGTATCGCGGCGTTGCGTCGAAGATCGATGCAGTCTTCGCCGTGAGCGGTTTCGTCAGTTCGTCAGACCTAGACGATTTCTTCCTTGCTGCCGAGTACGTGCTTTCGGAAGCCGATCCTTCCCTGGAGCTTCCCGAGGACAAGCGGCCATTTGCCGGACTCTACGGGAAGGTACGCGATCACTCCGCCACATTACGGGCAGGCATCTGCGAAACGCTGGTGCTCCTCGCCGTTCACGGCAACGACCTGTTCTTCGAGCGATTGGGAACCGACATTGAGGCGCGCGTCGCACTGCTCGTGCGCAAGCTGCTCGCACCGCTCACTCTCGAAAAATTCCTTTCCCACGATCGGGATTTGCCCAACTACGCCGAAGCGGCTCCGGATGAATTCCTGCGCCTCATCGAGGCGGATCTGCGCAGCAACACTCCTGTGGTTTTCGGTCTGCTGAAGCCAGCGGACAGCTCGATCTTCGGCGGGGGATGCCCGCGGTCGGGACTGTTGTGGGCCTTGGAAGGTCTTGCCTGGAACCCGCGTTACCTCCCGCGCGTCACCGACATTCTGGCACGGTTTTCTTCCCAAAAGATCGAGGACAACTGGGCGAACAAGCCCGAGGCTTCGCTCCAAGCCATCTACCGTTCATGGATGCCGCAGACGGCAGCATCGCTTGAGGAGCGCATCAAGGCGCTCGAGTTGCTGACCACGCGCCACCGCGAAGTTGGGTGGGAGCTGTGCGTCGAGCAATTCGAGACCGGCTCGCGCATTGGCCACTACAGCCACCGGCCGAAATGGCGTGGTGACGCCTCCGGTGCCGGGCAGGTCGTGACGCGGAAGGAAAACTACGAGTTCATTCGAAACGCCGTGGACATTGCACTGGCATGGCCCGCGCATGGCGAGCGGACGCTCGGCGACCTGATTGAGCGGCTGCAGATGATCACGGACAAGGATCAGTCCGCGGTATGGGACCTTGTTGACCGCTGGGCGGACAGTGGACCGGCGGAAGACAAGAAAGCGGCATTGCGCGAGCGCATCCGCCGCTATGCCTTCACCCGCCGAAGCCGCCACAGGAATATCTCCAAGGAAAATGCCGAACGGGCGCGCAAGGCGGCCGAGCGGCTTCAGCCGAAGGACCCCGTTGTACGTCATCGCTGGCTATTCGCGTCGGAATGGGTCGAGGAGTCGTTCGATGAGCTCGAGAACCAGGATTTCAGCTATCAGGCGCGCGAGAAGCGCACACGTTTGCAGCGGACGCAGGCCCTGCGCGAAATCTGGGATGAACGCGGATTCGAGGGCATCAAAGAACTGCTATCCCACGGCAACGCAGGGCGCAGCGCAGGCGCATTGATGGTGGGCCTGATCCGCGGCTCCGCGAAATCAGTCTCCTTTGTGCGCTCATGCCTTGAGGCCGCGCAGGGAGATGCAAAACCCCGGATCGAGGACTGCCTTCGGGGATACCTTTACACTATCGACGCGACCACGCTGCCGAAGGTCATTGCGGCGGTCGCCGGATCATGCACCGAGGATGATCTGCTCCTGCTGTTTCTGTGCATGCCGTTCTCCAGCGCAACGTGGCGTGAGATTGATGCACAGGCTCCGCAGTTGCGGGACCGGTATTGGCAAAATGTCCATGCTCACTGGGGCAACCATGTGCCCGAGGATGTCACCGAGCTGCTCGACAGGCTGCTTGAAGCAAAGCGTCCCGTCGCGGCCTTTCATGCGGTGCATCTTGATTGGGACAAGGTTGAAACGGCGCGCCTGAAGCGCCTTCTCAACGTCGTTGCCACGACTGCCGGTGAGAAACCTCAACCCTTCAAGTTGTCAGGATACGACATATCCGCCGCATTCAAGGATCTGCAGAAGCGGCAGGGCGTGACGACGCAAGAGAAGGCGCAGCTTGAGTTCATGTTCCTCGAAGCGCTCGATGATGGCGAGCACGGCATTCCTAATCTTGAAGAGGAAATTGGCCGTTCGCCCGCGCTCTATATGCAGGCGATCGCAACAACGTTCAGACGCAATGACGGCGGCGAAGACCCCGCCGAATGGCTCATTGACGACAAGGAAAGGCTCGAGAGGGTCGCAACCGGGACGTACCGGCTCCTTGATCGCATACGGCGCATTCCGGGCTCCGACACGGACGGCAGGATCCAGGTCAACAATCTCAAGGAGTGGCTATCGAAAGTGCGCGACCTGTGCAAGGAGCATGGGCGCGCTGAAATCGGCGACCAGATGATCGGACAGTTATTGGCGAACGCGCCCGCAGACGAGGATGGAACGTGGCCGTGCCGCCCGGTGCGCGAAGCGATTGAGTGGATGTCCTCCGATGAGGTCGGGCGTGGATTTCATGTCGCCACGCGCAATGCGCGTGGCGTTCACTGGCGCGGCGAAGGCGGTGAACAGGAGCGCGAACTCTCTGCCAAATACCGTGGATGGGCCCGCAAGGTAGCGTATGAATTCCCCTTTGTGAGCAGCGTCCTCGAAAGCATCGCGGAGTCCTACGACCGCGAGGCCAATTGGGAAGATACCGATGCAAAGGTGCGTGGAAGGATTGGCTACTAGTGCCGTGATGACGCCGTGGATGGTGGTGCGTTTTGACTGAAGCCGAGCCATCGCCTCTGCACTGAATGCTTTTTCACCCTGGGTCGAAGCAATGACCATTCTCCAAAATATTTTGGCACAACCGACTGGTGCCCGATTTTATCGGGCGGATCTGCATATTCACTGCTTTGGCGCTTCTCACGATGTGCGCGACAGTACGATGACCCCTGCAGCCGTCGTGATGACGGCGGTTCGCGAAGGCTTGTCGCTGATCAGCATCACAGATCATAACGAGATCGACAATGTGGAGGCAGCACTTGCCGCTGCGAATGGCACCAATGTTATCGTGATACCGGGGGTCGAGCTTTCGACACCTCAGGGGCATTTGCTCTGCTACCTGCCCACACTGCAGCTACTCAAGCGCTTCTATGGGCAACTATCCGTCGTCGACCATGGCGAACCGACATCACGATGCCAACAGTCGATTCTCGAGTGCCTAAATCTCCTTTCTCCATTGCACGGGATCGGTGTACTTGCGCACGTAGACGTATCATCTGGGTTCGAGATTGAGGTTCCAGGTGCATCGCCGCACAAGACGGATGTTCTTTGCCATGCCTCGTTGCTTGGCATCGAATTGAAGCAGGCCGATTCGCCAATATCCTATGCGGACGGTGACTCAGATTCTGAGCGTGCGCGTATGGGACGTGAACGCATTGGCCGTCTCAAGCTAGGCTCGAAGCAGAACTTGGCTCGCGTCCTAAACTCTGACGCGCACGCACTGGTAATGCTCGGTCGCAATGCAGCCAACTTGCGCAGGGTAACACGCTATAAGATGGAGGTTCCCTCATTCGAGGGCTTGCGGATTGCGCTGGAGGATGCGGATGCACGCGTTCGCATTGAAGATCATGTTCCGCAGTCCATCCCGCGGGTTCTCGGCGTATATCTGGACGGGGGGTTCTTGTCGGGCCAGACCATTCAATTCAGTGCGAACCTCAACTGTATCATCGGTGGGCGCGGTACCGGCAAATCGACGGCATTCGAAGCCGTGCGCTGTCTGGTAGGGGGTGACGGTGAGAGTGGAGTCGTCGATTCTGAGGTGTGGCCCGACGAATTGCACCTTTGCTGGCGAGACAAAGCCGGGCAAAACCACACGCTTCAGCGCCTAAAGGACGGTGAGGTTCAAAACGTCGACAATCCTGACTCCGGTCCGTGCAGCTTTGACATCGACTGCTTTGGCCAGGGCGAAGCGGCGCGGATCAGCGTCGAGGCGCAAAATAACCCTCTCGCTTTGCTCAATTACCTTGACAAGTTTTTGGCACTGGATGGTCAAACCGCTGCGGAGGAGGCGGCACGCGAACAACTTCTCATCTTGCAAACCGAGATCGAGAAGGCAGAGGAGAAGGTACAGTTGATACCTCAGTACGAGCGGCTATTGGCGACAACGCAACAGCAACTTTCTGCACTGCAGAAGCCTGAGGTAAAGGAGTTGATCGAGCTCCAGCGTCAGATTTCGACTGAGCGTGAACTGCGTTCGCAGATAGAGAAGAAGCTTCAGGAAGCAAAAGAAGATGTGCGTCGCGGTTCTCCCAAAGGGGCTATCGATGAGCTTCTGGCTTTGGCAAAGCCTTCGGACCTCAAAGTTGGAACGACAGAGTTTCGTGCGATTCTGGTGGGTGCTGCAGCATTGGAGAAGGTTATTGGCGCCGCTGACGCCGAGGTTAAGACCGGGCTCACGGACTTTGAGAAATCGGTGAGCGGTCAGTTCACGAGCTGGAAGGTCAAGGAAGCAGAGGCTCAAAAGCAAATCGACGCGAAGCGCCGAGAGTTAGAAGCGCTGAAAGTCTCGTTCGATATGTCGTACATCAGCAAACTTGCTGCTGATGAAGCCAGTCACCTGCAAAGCGTCAAGAATCTAAAGACATGGAAGCCGCACCTCACCGAGATCCGAAAAAAGCGGGCGGTAGTTCTCAAGGAGCGCTGGGCTGCACGTGATCGTGTTGGAATGCTGCGCGAAGCCTTCGGTCGGCAAGCATCGGCAACGTTGCGCGAGGCGCTATCGGACCTGCAAGTAAGCCTCAAGTACGCGCGCAATGCACACTCACCCGATGCCGCCGAACTTATCATCCAGGCGATGGGCTGGAAAACCAATCAGCAGGTCCGAGCGGCTTGGCTGGTGGAGAAGTTGACTGTTCCGGTCCTCCTCGACGCCATACAGCGCAAGGACGTGGCGCCAATCCTGGGGCTCAAGACGCCGGAAGACGTCGTGGTCTTCAAGCGTGATGAGGCGAAGACCATCATTGAGCGGCTGGCGGAGCCGCCGGTCAGGTTTGCTCTGGAACGCGCAACGGTCCATGATTTACCGCGGTTGCAAGTGTCAAAGGCGATCGATGACGGTAAGGGCGGCAAGCGTTACATGCTCCGCGACTTCTCGAAATTGTCTCTAGGACAGCAGCAGTCGGTGCTGCTTGCTTTGATGTTGTCATCCAATAGCGATAAGCCCTTGATTATCGATCAGCCAGAAGACAACCTAGATGGTGAGTTCATCTACACAACATTGGTGCCGGTGCTTCGTCTGGCCAAGGAACGGCGCCAGGTCATCATAGTTACGCACAATCCAAATGTCGCCGTGCTGGGTGATGCCGAGCAAATTATCGTCATGAAAGCAATGAATGACCGGGGGGAAATTGTAGCGCGTGGTTCAATTGATCACCCAACCACCAGAGATGCCGCCTGTTCGATCCTTGAAGGCGCCCGCGAGGCATTCCTGCGCCGAGCAAAGATGTATGGAATCCGCCTGAGCTAGACTGGCCTGCCTCCCAGAACTGGCACCAAGTTGATTGAGCGAATCCGGCTATTTCCAACCTCGATTGAGGAGAACGGGAATGGCACGGAAGCGATTTACGACAGAGCAGATCATTGGGCTTGACCTGAGACCCGAGAACTCCTCCAAAAATGGGTAGAGTCCGTCACCTGAGAGGAGACGGACGATGAAGCGTAGCCGGTTCATCTGAACGTCTACTTTCGAGCGTAGACCTTCCGTTGCGAGATTGTTGGCCTGACGGGAGAAATTGACCCACTACTGCCGTGGGCGCCGCGCAATGATTGCGTTGCAGCATCCGCTCGATACATGCGCTAAGCCTTCGGCTCGCAAGCCCTTCCCTTCACGACACCATCAAGAGTTCAGCCATGACAACGCAGCCTTCCACTCCTCAGTCCAACATTTGAGTGAGGTGGTCCCGTTTGTTCGGACAGACATTCCGCTTGGGTAAGTGGATCGTCTGCCGGGGTTAGGCCGCCAAGCGGATCGGCGGCATGCTCTGGTGTCCGAAGTACGCCGCGTCGGGCGTGCGT
>JBJXDX010000155.1:0-40143 GCA_046154585.1 Hyphomicrobiaceae bacterium
ACGCACGCCCGACGCGGCGTACTTCGGACACCAGAGCATGCCGCCGATCCGCTTGGCGGCCTAACCCCGGCAGACGATCCACTTACCCAAGCGGAATGTCTGTCCGAACAAACGGGACCACCTCAAAGCGCAGACGCCCGCTGTCCGTCAAAGTAGCAAGCGTCTTCGTGTGGTTCCCCGGCATATTGGAGTTAAAGAACGAGGGTGCGCTTTTCATTTCGTCGAGCATCTCCTTACGATTGAAGCGCTCCTTCTTCTTCACCAAGGCAAGATGTGCGCATGCCGCGATAGCAAGCTCTGATGCGCTACTTGCGTTCGTCGAGACAGCGATGGTGTTCGTCGAATGGTCGTAGGCATTCGACGAAAGCTGCGGCGCGGGCGCCTTGGATTGCTCGATTTGAATTGGCGCGCTGGGCCGCTGAAGGTCGGCGTGCGACTCCACCATCTCGATCATCTTCGCCACGGTCGGCATAATCAATCTCTCAAGGGAAGCAGCGCCACCCTCGTACTCGATTTCTGCGGCTCCGAGCTTCACGCGGAGCCGGGTCTTTTCCTCAATAGCATCCGTGCCTTCCACTACAGCCTCGCTTCGATGTTCTTCAGCTCATGATCAGGGACGCTGAAAACATCCTTGGCCGTCTCGTTGACGAACCCCCCATTTAGCAACCGGCCGATTGCCGTGGCGGTTTGGACCGAATAGTCCACCTTCCATTGCTTCGCTTCCCTTGCGCAGGCCACCCAGTCCGACCGAGAGAACCTTTCCTTTCCCTGGTACAGACTCAGATGAGCCGCAGCAGCCACCAGCAAGTCGCGGCATGATTTGACACTCAGTCTGGCGGCAACTGTCGTAATCGTTCCCTCGCGAACAGATTCAGAAGGTGGAGCACCTCCTGGTGTGCGCGGTCCTCGCGTCTCGCCTAGCCCCAGCCTAGCTGTGACCCATTTGAGAACTCTGGCCTGCATTTCGGCGTCATTGAGCGCACTCAATTTCGCCAGCACAAATGACATTGCCTCCAATTCGGAGTCCGCGTCAGGAGCAGCCATCACAATATCCTGTTAATCGAATTAAACTCGAATAGAGTTGCTGCTAGCACGCCGAAACATGGTTAGCAAGCCCGCTAGCTTGCGCGTCTGGGGATAAAGACGGGTCCAAAGTCACGCGTTGTGTGCGCAATACAAATCAAGAACACCGTGTAACACGTGAGTTGCGTGCCATCAGTTCGCCAGAATACAAATATAAGACATTGTTTTACATGTGATTTCCATAATTCATATGACAGCAAGCGTCTATCGCGTATAAAACAAAGTGAGTTTAGTGGGTATAGGCTATTTATATGGCTTTTATGTGCACATCATCGCCCTTGATTTGACGTGCGCCTTTCATTGGTGGGAGGGTGGTTAGAGTTAAGCGACGCCCGAACTGGGTACAACATAATTTTGGCTGGCGATATGGAGAACGCCAGACCGCCCCGGTGGTGGCAATGATGGCGTCGCACAGGGAGTGGGAAGCGGCGGCGAGCAGCATTGGGGCGTCGGCCTGCTGGTGACGGCGATGGGCGTCATCTTCGTGGGAGTGGAGACAAGCCGTCGCGAACAGGCTCTCCCTCACGTCAGCTCCTGCCCCATGGGATAACCCTCGCCGAACTGCTCGATCCACGTCCGCTTATACCGCCACCGCCCGAATCGCGTCGCCGTGATGCGGATGGCGTCGCGGAGGGGGCGGGAGTCGGCGTCGGGTGGGACGGTGGGATCGTGGCGCCAGGTGATCTTGATCCAGCAGCGTTCCTTGAGCTCGTTGATCGTCGCCACGAGGTCGTCAGGCGAGAGGCCGGTCGTTTCGAGTAGCAGCTTGAAGCGCATGGTGCCGCTGCCCGCCACGAGCTGGGCGTAGAGGTTCATGGCGTTGGGGGAGATGCGCGGGGCGCGGTCGTCGAGGGCGTCTTCCATGCGGGCAGGGTAACGCAGGCGCGCGGGGCGGGGATTAGTGTGTGGCGGATGCGCCTAGGCCGGATCGAAGCCCCTCATCCTTGCGTCCCCGGACGGCGCGCGCCAGCGCGGCGAGCCGGGGCCTTCACCCTTAGGGGCGTACTGATGCGCCGCGGCGCGAAAGGGCGAACCTGCTGCCGGGGAAGGTCCCGGATGGCCCCGCGTCGCGACGTCCGCGCGGAGCGCGGCTCCGCCGCGACAGCGCGAGCGCGGCGCCTCCGGGAATGCAAGTGGATGGGTTGGGGGTGATCTTCGCGTGCGCGGATGGACAGACTGCGTGATTTGATCTGGCTGACACTCGGCGATGCGGACGCTCACCCTGGTCCGTCTTTGTGGGTGATGGGCGGGTTGGAGGCGAGGTCGACCCAGTCGTGGCGCGTGGCCTCCCAGATGGAGAGCGTGGGCGCGGGGAAGTCGGGGTCGGCGAAGGTGCCGATGGCGATGGCGACGAAGCCGGGGAAGCCGGTGCCTTCCCAGTACACGGTCGAGCCGCACACGGGGCAGAAGCGGAAGGTCAGCGTGTTGCCGCTGTCGGCGCCGCGCGTGTACTCGGTGGCGCGGCCGGCGATCTCCGTGACCTGCTCGCGACGGAAGCGGGCCTGGTTGCTTAATACGGCGCCGGTGCGGTGCTGGCATTCCAGGCAATGGCACATGGAGATGCGGACGGGGTCGCCCGCCACGGAGAGCGAGAGTTGTCCGCAATTGCAGGCGGCGCGGCGGATGGTCATCGAGCGGGCTCCGCGGTGTTCGGGGGTGTCCGAGGGTGTCCGAGTGGTGTCCGGCGGGTGTCCTATGGTGTCCGGCCGGACGTCCGGGACACTGTGCGAAAAAGTTATCCCCGCGCGCGGTGGTGGCGCAAGCTTGGTGCTTTCCGATCGCGGTTGCCGTCCTAACCCGTCGCCTTTCCCTGCACATAGATCGCGCCAATGAACAGCGCCAGCGCGGCGAGACAGGACAGCGTGCGCACGTGATTCCAGGCGGTCCAGGTGGAGAGGTAGCGCGACCAGAGCGCGGCGCCGCCGGTGCTGGCGGGATCGGCGGCAGCGAGCGCGTTGTTGAGCGGCACGTTGAAGATCATGGTCACGACGATGTTGCCGACGAGATAGAGCACGCAGGCGATGAGCAGCAGCACGGCGCCAGGTTCGCTCCAGCGCAGCAGGGCCATGACGGCGAGGATGGCGCAGACCGCGGCCGTGCCAAAGAAGGCCAGGAAGAACCACGGATTGAGGATGACGACGTTGATCGACTGCATGGCGGCCATGCCGGCGGCGGGGGCGATGCGGCCGAGCGCGCCCATCACGGCGACGGAGAAGGCGAAGTAGAGGCCGGCCATCAGCGCGGCGCCGAGCGCGGCGGCGAATTCCAGGATCAGGAGCAGGCTCATGCGGCGTTCCTCGCGATCTCTTCTTTC
Source organism: Hyphomicrobiaceae bacterium (assembly GCA_046154585.1). Taxonomy (GTDB): domain Bacteria; phylum Pseudomonadota; class Alphaproteobacteria; order Rhizobiales; family Hyphomicrobiaceae; genus CADEFX01. The sequence goes on from JBJXDX010000155.1 coordinate 3,398, forward strand.
GACCGCTTAGCCCGCATTGTGGGGCGCGGCAACCCGCAGATGCACGTCCGACGCCGTGTGACAAGCGGGCCGCGCGACGTGACGCGGCAGGGATAACGTGCGGGGCGGGCCGTCGGCGCTTGCCCGTTGCCTCATTCCCGTCCATGTAGGCGCAACATTATGCGCGGCAGTGACGTGGAGACGGGGGCGGGCATGCAGGCTTTGGGGCCTGTGGGGCGAGGGTGGACAAGGTTGGGCACCGTAGTATCGCTGCGCGGATGGGTGTGCGCTGGCGTCGCGGCTGCAGGCCTTGCGAGCCTCGGTGCGCCGGATGCGGTGGCGCAGGGGCCGTCATGCTCGCGCATGCAGTTCGAAGCCGCGGTCAGCGATGCCGCCGGCGCGCTGCGCGATCTCAATGCCAAGAACCGTCCGCCCTTTCAGGAGAAGCTGCGCGCGCTGAGGGACAAGCGCGGCTGGACGCACGACCAGTTCCTGAAAGAGGCGACGCCGCTGGTGCAGGACGCCAAGATCGCCCAGTACGACAAGGAGTCGGGCGAGTTCCTGGAGAAGATCCAGAGCATGGGTGCGGTGGGTGCGTCCGCCAAGGAGCCCGACTGCACGCGGCTGACCGACGTCAAGACGCACATGCAGGCGTTGGTCGCCAGCCAGCAGGCGAAGTGGACGTACATGCTGCAGCGGGTCGAGCAGGAACTGGCGAAGTGACGCCAGCGCCGGGGTCCGATGCGGCCGGCGCATCGCATGATGCGTGGTGGCGCATCGCGCTGGGCGGTGGCGGCGGCATGTTCGTCGGCATGGGGCTCGGACGTTTCTCCTATACCGCCATGGTGCCGGCGCTGGTGGAAGCCGGCGGCATGACGGCGGTCGAGGCCGGCCACATCGGCATGGTCAACCTCATCGGCTTCATGCTGGGCGCGGCGGTGTCGGCGATGCTGCTGCGGATCGGCTCGGCGCGGCACGTGCTGACCGTGGCAATTTTGTTGTCGGGCACGGCGCTGGCGGCGTCGGCGCTGCCCTATGGATTTGCCTGGCTGGCGCTGTGGCGCGGCGTGGTGGGCGTCACCACGGGCATCACCATGGTGCTCAGCCTGGCGCTGATCACGGCAACCGCGCCCGAGCGCAAGCGGCCAGCGGCAGCGAGCTTCATGTTCGCAGGTGTCGGCATGGGCGTGCTGACGGCGGGGACGCTGGTACCGCTGCTGCTCGCACATGGCCTGGCGGTGACGTGGAGCGGGCTGGCGTTTGCTGGACTGGTTGGCGTCGTCGTGGCGATCTGGGGCTGGCGCGCGGCACCGGATCTGCGGCCGCCAGCCTCGTCAACGCGCAAGGCGCCGGTGGCGTGGCGGCCGCTGGCCGGCCTGCTCGTCGCGCACGCGCTGTTCTCGCTCGGGATCGTGCCGCATACGCTGTACTGGGTCGACTACATCGCGCGCGGCCTGGGACAAGGCATCAGTGTCGGCGGATTGCACTGGAGCCTCGTCGGCGTGTTCTCGGTGCTGGGACCTTGGCTGGCGGCGTGGCTTGCCTTGCGCCTAGGCGCGGCATGGGGCCTGGTCGTGGGCTTCATGGCGCTGGGTGTGGGCATCGGTGGACCGGCACTCTGGCCCGTCGTCGCCATGCTGGGGCTGTCGTCGATGCTGTTCGGGGCGCAGCCGGGCATGTCGGCGCTGATGGCGGTGCGGGCGCGTGAGCTCGGTTCGCCCGAGGCAATGCCGCGCGTGATGCGGGCGATGATCCTGGCCAATTCCTGCGGCGCGGTGATCGGCGGGCTGACCGCGCCCGCGCTCTACGGGCTGACAGGGAGCCACGGCGCGGTATTTCTGATGGGCGGAGCGGCGATGCTTGCCGGTGCGATTGCGGCGTGGCCGAGCCAGCAGCGCAGCGGCTGAGGACGCGATTAGTCCCCGGCTTCGATTTGTGTCTTATGCTTCCGCTCAGCGCCGCAGCCAACCAAACCCGTGCTGGGCGAAGATCAGGAGCAGGTTCCAGGCGATGCAGATGCCGAGGCCGATCAGCAATGCCGGTGTGGTGCCGATCCGCTCGATGGTGAGATGGATGACAGAGAATGCCGTGATCATGCCGATGAAGCCGCTGATGGAATGCGCCATCAGCGCGGCTGTTGCGCGACCGCCGATGCGTGGATGCAGGACGAGGATGAGGCTCGAAAAAATGATCGGCACCACGGACATGATGCCTGTCACCATCGGCGGCACGTGGGCGCTGATTGTCGTTACGACGCCGACCAGGAGAGCGACCAATGCAGCACGCAGCGGCAGGTCGGTCCAGCGGCGCGGGGCGCGCGGAACGGCGCCGATGCGCGTGAAGGTGCGCGCAGCCGGCAGCGCAATGGCGAAGACAACGAGACAAAGTAGAAGCGCCTGCGGCAGACTCCACGCGTGAGAGCGGATGGCGAGCGCCGACAGCGCCCATGCCAGCAGTGCGCCGGACAGGCTCGCGGCCATGCCGAAGCGTATCGCAAGGACGCAGTAGACGATGGCGAAGACCGGCGTTGCGGCGGCGATGGCCGTGCTGCCGACCGCCATTTGCGCGAGATAGTCAGGTCCGTGCTCAAAGGCCAGGAACAGGTAGATCGGCCCGGTGTAGATCGGCAGCGACGCCATCATGGCGGCGAGGAACGGGCCGGCGCGCTGGGACAGCAGCGCGATGACGATGACGAACGCGGCGGTGCCGAGCATGCGCACGAGCAAAACCGTCAGCGCAAGACCGTCCGGCAGCGCGATTGCATCGGGCACGAAGGGAGATTCCGTCTGAAGGGCGTCAGCCCTTGACCCACCCGTTCGGGCCGAGGCGTTCCTGGGGCGTGAAGCGGCTCTTGTAGGCCATCTTGCGGGAGCCTTCGATCCAGTAGCCGAGATAGAGATAAGGCAGGCCGAGGCGGCGCGCGTAGTCGATGTGGTCGAGGATCATGTGGGTGCCCAGACTGCGCACGGCGTCGTCAGGATCATAGAAGCTGTAGACCATGGAGATGCCGTCGGAGAGACGATCGCACAGTGCGACACCCTTGAGCGGCCAGGTGTCGACACGCGTCTCGAGCGCGTTGTCGGGCTTCTGGCGATACTCGGTCAGGAAGGTGTCGACGATGGAATCCTCGACCATCATGGCGTAGTCGAGCACGGTCATGTCGGCCATACCACCATCGCCGTGGCGGGCATCGATGTAGTCGCGGAACAGGCTGTACTGCTCCGAGGTCGGCACCGGGGCATTGCGGCGCACATGCAGGTCGCGGTTGTTTTCGGCGACGCGGCGCATCGAGCGCGGCGGCTCGAAGTCCGAGACGAGTACGCGGACGGAGACGCAGGCCTGGCATCCCTCGCAGTAGGGCATGTAGGCGATGTTCTGGCTGCGGCGAAAGCCGCCCTTCAGGAGATTGTCGATGAGAATGCCGGGCTTGTCGTGCGTGAGGTGCGTGAACAGCTTGCGTTCGGCCCGGCTCGGCAGATAGGGGCACGGCTGGGGAGCCGTCACATAGAATTCGGGAAAATGCTTCTGTTGCTCGGTCATCCCATACGCCGCTCTTGGTGCCCGCAGAAGCTACTTTAGTGGAGGCATCCGCGCCCGATCAAGTGCAGGCACAAGACGAAGTCAGGCCTTCAGCTGCGACGCATGTCGACGTCGGGCGCTCCCAGGAGGCCGCCGGGGCGGATGACCAGGATAATGGCGAGCAGAGCGTAGATGGCCGGGTCGCGCAGCTCGATGGGGAAAACCGACGACCACAGGGCTTCAGCGGCGCCGAGCAAAAGTCCGCCAGCGAAGGCGCCCGAAACCGAGCCAATGCCGCCGAGAATGGCCGCGATCAAAGCCTTCAGGCCGACGATGAGGCCGCCAGAGTAGGTGACGCCGCCGTAGTAGAGCGTCGTCACGGCGCCGCCGAGGCCGGCCAAGAACGACGCGACGGCAAAGGTCACGAGCAGGACGCGCGACGGGCTCAATCCCATCAGGGCAGCGGCGAACGGGTCGTCTGCGCAGGCGCGCCAATAGCGGCCGAAGCGGGAACGGCGTATCAGGACGATGATCGCGCAGCCGGTCGCAAGCGCGACGACAGTGGTGGCCATCGCCATCGGCGTCACCGTGACGATGAAATCGCCGGAGCGGGCGAGGCCGAGGGGCGCGTTGAAGAACGGCGGCGTCCAACGCATGGTCGAGCCCTGCGCTACGCGGGCGTACTCGGCAAGGAAGAGGGCGAGGCCGGTGCTGGCGATCAGCGCGACCTGACCGCGCTGTGCGGACACGGGAAAGAAGACAAGGCGGCCGATGGCCGCCCCATGCATGGTCGCCGTCCAGGCGGCGGCGACCAAGGCGGCGATGATGCCGGCGACCGCGGTGCTGCCGCCGCTCGTCGCCACGAGCCCGATCAGCGCGCCGAAACTGCCGAGAACGGCGAAATCGCCGAAGGCCAGATTGATGCGGCCGACGAGGCCGTAGACGAGCGCATAGGCTGCCGCCAGAAGGCCGTAGACGGACATCTGCGGCAGAGCGGCGACCACGTTCTGCAATGTCATCGCGGCAGGGCGGGAGATTTCCGCGACCTGGTCCGCATTGGCGATAGGGGCGGGGTCGGCGGCGCCGGTGCCGGGCGATTCCAGCCAGAAGCGTTTGAGGAAGTACAGGCGTGCGGTCGAGAGCGGTCCTTCCTCGGTGTCGACACGGGAGAGATGGCGCGGCTCTGCGGCGCCGCTGCGTAGCGGATCGAAGCGGCAAGTGAGGGATCGCAGGCGTGTTTCCCCATCACCTGCATCGACGCGATAGAGGAGGCGCACACCATGATCGCCAGTCAGGCGTTGCGTGGACAGTATGCGAACGCCGCTGCCCTCGCTGTTGAGAACAGGGATCAGCAGGCGGCACAGGCGTGCTTCACCGGCATCGTTGATCGCGGCACAGCCGCCAAGGATCAGCAACAGGAGAAGCAGCCCGCCTCTGGGTGACAAAAGGGCGGGCATGCGGCGTCACATCATGCCGAGTTCAACAGCTTGGCGGCGGCAGGCGCGAAGTAGGTGAGAATGCCGTCCGCACCGGCGCGCTTGAACGCAAGAAGGCTTTCCATCATTACGCGATCGCCGTCGAGCCAGCCGTTCTGCGCCGCCGCCTGCAGCATCGCGTACTCGCCCGATACCTGATAGGCGAACGTGGGCATGCCGAAGGTGTCCTTCACGCGGCGCACGATGTCGAGATAGGGCATGCCGGGCTTGACCATGACCATGTCGGCGCCTTCGGCGATGTCGAGCGCCACCTCGCGCAGGGCCTCGTCGGAATTTGCCGGGTCCATCTGATAGGTGCGCTTGTCGCCAATGAGCGTGGCGTTGGTGCCGATGGCGTCGCGGAAGGGGCCGTAGAAGCCGGAGGCGTATTTGGCGGCATAGGAAAGGATCTGCACGTCGTCGTGGCCGGCGGCATCGAGCGCGCGGCGGATGGCGCCGACGCGGCCGTCCATCATGTCCGAAGGGGCGACGCAGTCGACACCCGCTTGCGCCAGGGAGAGCGCCTGGCGGCACAGGATGGCAATCGTCTCGTCGTTGAGGATGACGCCGCTGGCGTCCATGACGCCGTCGTGGCCGTGGCTGGTGTAGGGATCGAGCGCCACATCGGTGATGAGGCCGAGGTGCGGCACGGCGCGCTTGATGGCCTCGACCGCGCGGCACATGAGATTTCCGGTGCGCTCGGCTTCGCTGCCGGTCGGGTCGCGGAGATCCTTCTCGACGTAGGGAAAGGGCGCGATGGCGGGAATGCCGAGGGTGGCAGCGCGCTCGGCTTCGGCGACGGCCTCCTCGATATTGACGCGATCAACGCCCGGCATGTGCTCAACGGGCAGGCGACGCTGAGGCCGGTCGATGAGGAAGATGGGCCAGATGAGATCGGAGGTGGTGAGCGTGGTCTCGGCCACGAGCCGGCGGGTCCAGTCGGCCTTGCGATTGCGGCGCAGGCGCACGGCCGGATACATGCCGGCTGCTGCGAGCCGGGCGGGAACTGAAGTGGTATTGGGCTGCGTGTCCAAGCGGTGGACCGGGATGGGTTTCATGGCCGAACCCTCAAAAGCCGGAGCGCCGGCTTGTCAATCAGCCGGCCGGATCTCCATCGTATGGCCCAGATGGCAGGCGGGGCGCAACAGCCGCATCGGCCAACGCATCTCTGCCGCAGTCGGGAGATACCGGGAGATGGTGCTATTCGCAGATCCGCTTGACCTTGCGCTCGGCCATATCGAGGTGGAAATGGTTGCGATGCGCCTCGTTGGCCTCGGGGCCGAGCACCGTGCCGAAGTGGCGGCAGGCGCCCGTATGAATGCGGCGCAAAAAGGCCTGCCGTGCGGAAGGACTGACCTCCGGGGTGGTGCGCGGCCCCCCGAGCCGGCTCGGGGGGGCTAAGCCCAGTGCGGGGTTGGTGGCGGTGAGCGCCGTGCCGGGCAGCGAGCCGCCGCTGACCCGAACCTCCGACGCCGCCGTGGAGCCGCGGAGGTTGATACTACCACCGGCGCCGGCCATGATGCGCTGGGGCGTTCCCGGCTTAGTAGTTGCCTTGGCAAGGCGCTCGGCTTCGGCCTTGGCGGCGGCGATCTTGAACTGGATGTCGCGGGTAGTGTCGCCCCAATCGGCCTTCAGGCCCGCCAGGTCCCCGCGCTCCGTGATGAACCCGGCGATGTCGAGGGCGTTGGCGCGGCCATGCTCGCTGAGGCGGGCCGTGATGCGGGCATACGCATTACGGCAGGAGTAGGCGCTCATGACCTCCAGGCGGATGACAGGGCCGCCCAGGAACTGGCGCGAGGCGGCTTGCACCTCCTGGTCGAGCCACGTCGATAGCGCGGCCGCCATGTCGCAGGTGACAATCGGCGGCGGCGACAAGGAGACCTGCGGCGCAGAGCCGATGCTGATGAGCTGGATGGGCGCGGGGGCGCCGCAATCCTTCTCCTTGATGGGCTCGGCCTGAATGAAGACGACGTTGCGGTCCTTCAGCAGAGCCTGGCACCGGGCTCGGCCGGCAGAAATGTCCGCCGTGGACCAGGAAGACTGGTTTGCGGGCTGGGTCGTCCCGCCGTCGGGGGGCGCCGTGTCAGGATGCTCGGCGTCGAACTGAATGGGCATTTTTGCGAGACCGACGGTCTCGGCAGTGTGTTTGGTGTGGCGCTGGTTGGCGGATTCCCCCCAAACGCTGCCTGCGATCAAGCATTGACCTGCGACAAGCAGGCCGCAGACGGCAGGCGCAATTCTTCCGCGCATCCCGGGTCCCCCTGCTTCGCCGACGTCCCCACGGCGAATCAGCCAGTATTCTGAGCCTTCGGTGCTGCGTTGTATAGCTTGAGCGGGCGGCAATCGAACGCGTGCGTGCGGGCGGGATTTCCGTTATCGAGCGGCCGGCGCCAACGAGGCGCTGAACGGCAAGGGAAGCGACTGATGATGCCGCATCCGGCCCGAGACGCAAGGTGACGGGGTGAGCATCGTCATCGCAGCCCGGCATGCGGCGGGCATCATCAGGTTGGGTACGTCGGATCGCGCCGGCAGGCTCGGGGGCGAGGAATGCCGTATGCTGGCGCCGGCTTATGCCCGGTTCGCGCGCGATCCGGTCATTTATGCCCTGGTTGTGCGCTCGCAGTATGATGGGGCATTTGCGCAGGGCCTGGACGTCCGAGAGATGGCAGAGGCGTCCCGGCGCGACGAGCAGGCTGCCGCAAGTGCCATCGGGGACATGCTGCGGGTGTGCTGGCAGCAGGAGTGCTTTACGAAACCGGTCGTGTCGCTGATTGATGGACCCGTGGAGGGGGGCGCGCCCGGCGTCAGCCTCTACGGCACCCATCGGGTGGCTGGTGAGCGCTACAGGTTCTCCTGCGGTGCGACGGGCCGGGGCCTCGTTCCAGCAGGTGGCCTCGGCCATGTGCTCGCTCGCCTTGCGAACTCGGTCGGCATCTACCTGGCGCTGACCGGCCACGGCATTGGACGCGGCGACGCCTTCCGGCACGGGTTGGCGACGCATTGCGTCGATGCCCGTCACTTTGAGGTTATTGAAGAGCATTTGGCGGACGCCGATCCCGTGGACCCGGTCGTCGATGGCCTGCACGTGGCGCCGGGAGACGCATGGCTGGCTGAGCACGAGCCGGTTATTGCGCGCTGCTTCTCGGCTGACACCGTGGAGGAAATACTGGAGCGCCTGGACAGTGAGGCCGGGCATGGAGGCTGGGCGCGGCAAGTCGCGGCCGACCTCCGCAAACAGTCCCCGCTGGCGCTCAAGGTAAGCCTGGAGCTTCTCAAGAAAGCGCGCAGCCTGGACCTCAGATCGTATCTGATCCTGGAGTATGGCGTGCTGGCGCAACTGATCTCCAGGCCCGACGTCCAGCGCGCCATCCTGGGGGGAACGTCTGCGTGGGAACCAGCTTCCCTGGGGGCCGTTACGGAAGGTCTGCGGGCGGCCGTCTTGGCGGCGCAGGCAGGAGCAAAGCTCACATTGCCGGCTCGGGCGGATATGCAAACGCAAGCTTGAAGAATATTTGTCTCAAGGTGGTGTGAACTTAACCCTTTGTTCAGTATGCCTTTTAGCGTAACCTTTAATTTCCTGAGTTAGTTTCTGCCTATCAAACGGGGAGCAAAGCCCCGGAACCGCGTCAACGGAATGAGGCAGGGACATGAGTCTAGCGTTGGACACGGCACGGCAGCACGTGCCCGCTCAGGATGAAGCATTCCGCTCCGAGTATCTTCAGGCATTGCGCCTGATCGAACGGTTGCACCGCCTCCTGCTCGACGTCATCAAGGACGAGTTCGACCGGGAAGGGGGCGCCGAGCTCAACAGCGTGCAAGCCCTGCTGCTCTATAATATTGGCGAGAGCGAGCTGACCGCCGGCGAACTCAAGACACGCGGCTACTATCTCGGGTCGAATGTGTCTTACAACCTGAAGAAACTCGTCGACATGGACTACCTGCACTACAAGCGGTCCGAGACGGATCGCCGGTCAGTGCGGGTGAGCCTGACGGAAAAGGGCAAGCAGGCGTGTGAGGTGGTAAGCCGCTTGTATCAGCGCCAGCTCATGTCGATCGAGACGGTTGGCGAGGTTGGGCGGGATGATGTTCAGTCCCTCAACCGGGCGCTGGTGCGGCTCGAGCGCTTCTGGTCGGATCAGATTCGCTACCGCCTGTAGACGCAACAAACGTGTGGAACATGACAGGGGTAGGCGATCGCCGGACCCCTGTTGCATGATTGTGACTGCAGTGCACCACTACCGCGCTAACTTCTTGGGCTTTCAGCATTTCGGCTTTCTTCCGCCCCATGAATGCCGCAAACGAGCCATGATTTTTGCGTGCGGATTGGCGGTGCGGCTTCTGCCGAAGATGCGGGCGGCAGATCAGCGGGGACGAGTGGATGCACGAGATGGGCGGAAAGGCTGAGCGCGGCTTGAGATCGCGCCGCAATATGCGTCTCGCTTTTGCGGTGCTCGGCTACCTGGCGGGGCTCTCGGCCAGCGCCGTCCGGGCGGAAACTATGGACTGGGTGCGGTTTGGCCCTCAGCCCGGCTCGACGGCTTCCATCGATCAGCCGTACGACGCTTCGTTCGCCAAGCAGTGGGAAGCCAGCCCGCCGAAGGGCTTTCCGACGCTGTCTGTCGAAAATCTCAACGCCATGAAGGCGGCCATCAAACGCTACTCGGACGTCGTCGATCGTGGCGGCTGGAAGGCCATGCCGGAGGTGCAACTGACGCCAGGCGCCAACGGTCCGAATGTCGGGCTCTTGCGCGAGCGGCTTGCCATGTCCGGCGATCTGAGGGAGGGCGACGGTTACTTCTCGGAGGTTTACGACAGCACCGTCGAGAAGGCCGTCAAGCGCTTCCAGGCGTCGAACGGGTTGACGCCGAGCGGCATCGTCGACAAGCGCACCATCGCGGCGCTCAACGTGCCGGCGGCGGCCCGATTGCGCCAGCTCAAGACGAACTACACGCGTCTTGCCGAATTCGCCCGCAGTGCCGGCAAGAAGTACATCGTCGTCAACATTCCAGCGCAGCAGATCGAGGTGGTCGAGAGCGATCGCGTCGTCTCCCGGCACTCGGGTGTGGTGGGAAAGATGGATCGGCAGACGCCGATCCTACGCTCGGCCATTCATGAGCTGAATTTCAATCCGGTCTGGCATTTGCCGCCGACCGTCATCGAAAAGGACCTGATCCCCAAGGGCCGTGAGATGGAGCGCAAGGGGCAGGACGTTTTGGCGAAATTCAATATCGATGCCTACGGGGGCGACGGCAAGAAGCTGAACTCCACGAAGGTCAATTGGAACAACGCCAGCGTCCGAGGTCTGACCTATCGGCAACAGCCGGGGCCGGACAATCCGCTGGGTTTCGTGAAGATCAATTTCCACAATAACTATTCCGTTTACATGCATGACTCTCCATCGCAGTCGCTGTTTGGGCGCAACTTCCGTGCGGCGAGTTCGGGCTGTATCCGCATACAGGGCGTCGAGCAGGTTGCGGCCTGGCTCGTGCAGGAGCAGGGCTGGTCGCAGGAACGCGTGCTGGCGATGAAGAAGTCGGGCGAGCGGCTGGACGTCCGCCTGAAGCGGCCGGTGCCGCTGTACTTCGTTTACATCACGGCCTGGGCGACCGAGGACGGCGTCATCCAGTTCCGGCGCGACCTCTATAACAAGGACGGCGTGGGGCCGACCGCTTCGGCATACTGAGCCAGGACGGATCTGCAGAGCCAGCGCAACTGCCGTTAACGTGCGACAAAGCGCGATGGCGCGCGACCCATCTCATCGGTTAGAGAAGGGCATGGAGGTGGCCGCGAGGGCCACTTCGGTCAATCCGGCGGCGGTGGAGTCGAGGCGTGGACTACGGGCGCATCTTCAGCAAGGCCCTCGAGCGGTTGCATGTGGAAGGCCGGTACCGGGTGTTTGCCGACATCCGCCGGGATCGCGGCGCGTTTCCTGCGGCCGAACATATGACGCCAGCGGGCGGGCGACCGGTCACGGTCTGGTGCTCCAATGATTACCTGGGCATGGGCCAGCACCCGGCGGTGCTGTCGGCCATGCATGAGGCTATCGATCGGGCTGGCGCAGGGTCTGGCGGTACGCGCAATATTTCCGGCACGACGCATTATCATGTGGAGCTTGAGGCCGAGCTGGCCGATCTGCACGGCAAGGAAGCCGCGCTGATTTTTACGTCGGCGTTCGTCGCTAACGATACGACGCTGGCGACGCTGCAAAAGCTGCTGCCGGGCTCAGTGATCCTGTCGGACGAGATGAACCATGCCTCGATGATCGCGGGCATCCGCAACAGCGGCGGCGAGAAGTCGATCTGGCGGCACAATGATCTCGCCGACCTCGAGCAACGCCTCAAGGCGCTGCCGAAAGAGCGACCCAAGATCATTGCCTTCGAATCCGTCTACTCGATGGATGGTCATATCGCTGACATCCGCGGCATTTGCGATCTGGCGGAGCGCTATTGCGCCCTCACCTATCTGGACGAAGTGCACGCAGTGGGTCTTTATGGACCACGCGGCGGCGGCATTGCCGAACGCGACGGCGTCATGGCCCGCGTCGACGTCATCAATGGCACGCTTGCCAAGGGCTTCGGCGTCATGGGCGGTTACATCGCCGCCAGCCGTGTGCTGGTCGACGCCATTCGCAGTTTCGCGCCGGGCTTCATCTTCACGACGTCGCTGGCGCCGGCCATTGCGGCAGGTGCGACGGCCAGCATCCGGCATCTGAAAACCAGCTCGACCGAGCGCGAGCGGCACGCGGAACGCGCACGTACGCTGTCGCGGCGGCTGAGAAGCGCCGGGCTGCCGGTGATGGAGAACCCGAGCCACATCGTGCCCGTGCTGGTGGGCGATCCGGTGCTGTGCAAGCAGGTGACCGACCGGCTGCTCGACCGTTTCGCCATCTACGTCCAGCCCATCAATTTCCCGACCGTTGCGCGTGGTACCGAGCGCTTGCGGCTGACGCCGACGCCGCAGCACAGCGATGCGGACGTGGACCGACTGGTCGCGGCCTTGCGTGAGCTGTGGCACGAGATGAAGCTGCCGCTGCAAGTGTCTTCGGAGGCTGCGGAGTAGGCGGGAGCTTGTGCCGCCGCGCGGTCCGGCGCCAACCGTGCGGGGCTCGACAGATGCAAAGCCCAGGATTGATTGCGGACCGTTTGCTGAAGGCAGTTTGGCCCAGGCAGCTCGCCGAGCACGTCAGCCGGCTCGAGCGTTTGACCGTCGCTGTGGTCCTCGTGGTTGCTGCGGGCATTCTGGGATTTTTGGTGCTGGCGGACATTGTCGCCGATGGTGGCGCGCGCCGGTTCGACGAAGGGCTGCTGCTGGCATTGCGCTCTCCGGGCGATCTTTCCGATCCGATCGGGCCCAAGTGGTTCGAGGAGATGATGCGCGATATCACGGCGCTCGGCGGAACTGCCGTCTTGACGCTGGGTGTCTTGGCCGTCACGGGCTTCCTCGCGCTGATGCGCAAGACCCATGCGGCTGTCACCGTGCTGGTCTCGGTGGTGAGCGGCATGGTGCTCAGCCAAGCCATCAAATGGGCTTACGCGCGGCCGCGTCCCGAGCTGGTGCCGCACGGAATTGAGACGTACAGCGCGAGCTTCCCGTCGGGGCATTCGATGATGGCGGCGGTGGTCTATCTCACGCTCGGGGTGTTGCTCGCGCGCCATCAGGCCCAGGCCCGCATGAAGGTCTACGTGCTGATGGTGGCGGTGTTGCTGACGGTGCTGGTCGGGATCAGCCGCATCTATCTGGGTGTGCATTGGCCGACGGACGTGCTGGCGGGCTGGGGCCTCGGTGCTGCTTGGGCGATTCTGTGTTGGTTCGCCATGCTGTGGCTGCAGCGACGCGGGGCGGTCGAGCAGGCGTCGGAGGGCCCGGCTGCCTAAAGCTTTGCCACAGGGTAGCGGGCCCTGCAGGCTTGTTGCGGGCGCGAGGCGCGTGATAAGAGGGCCGCGCGCCAAGGGGCGTACAGCAAGCATGACATGAATGCGGGGCTCCAATGCCGACTGCCGCTGCCGCGCGTAATCCGAAACAAAAGTCAGGGTTCTTCGCCGACTCGCTCGCCGCGAGCGATCCCGAGCTTTACGGCTCGGTGGAGCGTGAGCTCGAGCGGCAGCAGACCGAGATCGAGCTCATCGCATCGGAGAACATTGTCAGCCGCGCGGTGCTTGAGGCAGCGGGGTCGGCTCTCACCAACAAGTATGCCGAAGGCTATCCCGGCCGGCGCTACTATGGCGGCTGCCAGTTCGTGGACGAGGCCGAAACGCTAGCGATCGAGCGTGCCAAGGCGCTGTTCGGTTGCCGCTTCGCGAATGTGCAGCCGCACTCGGGCAGCCAGGCCAATCAGGCGGCGTTCATGGCGCTGGCGAAGCCCGGCGACACGATCCTTGGGCTGTCGCTGGCGTCCGGTGGCCACCTGACCCACGGCGCCTCGGCCAATCAGTCGGGCAAGTGGTTCAATGCGGTTACCTACGGTGTGCGGCGCCAGGATCATCGCATCGACTTCGACGAGGTGCGGCGGCTGGCCGGTGAACATCGCCCCAAGATCATCATCGCGGGCGGGTCGGCCTATCCGCGGACGATCGACTTCCAGCGGTTTCGCGAGATCGCGGACGAGGTCGGCGCATTCCTGATGGTCGACATGGCGCACTTCGCGGGGTTGGTGGCCGGCGGCGCGCATCCGAGCCCGCTGCCGATCGCGGATGTCGTGACGACAACGACGCACAAGACGCTGCGTGGGCCGCGTGGCGGCATGGTCCTGACCAACAACGAGGACATCGCCAAGAAGATCAACTCGGCGGTTTTCCCGGGACTGCAGGGCGGACCGCTGATGCACATCATCGCGGCCAAGGCGGTAGCTTTCAAGGAAGCGCTTGAGCCGGAGTTCGCCGACTATGCGAAGGCGGTTGTGGCTAACTGCCGAGCGTTGGGCGAGGTGCTGAATCGCGCTGGATACGATCTGGTCGCGGGTGGCACGGATACCCATCTCATCCTGGTCGATCTGCGGCCCAAAGGGCTGACTGGCAACATTTCGGAGAAGGCGCTGGGCCGTGCGCACATCACGTGCAACAAGAACGGCGTGCCATTCGATCCGGAGAAGCCGATGGTCACGTCGGGGATCCGTCTGGGCTCTCCGGCCGGCACGACGCGCGGGTTCGGGGTTGCGGAGTTCCGCGAGGTCGGGCGCATGATTGCCGAGGTACTCGACGGCCTTGCAGCTAACGGCGAAACCGGAAACGCGGTGGTCGAGAGCAGGGTAAAGGCCGAGGCGATCGCGCTGTGCGCCCGGTTTCCGATCTTTGCCTGAGGCGACGTGCGGCCGCCCTTATATAGTGGCCAACGCTTTGGAGAAGAGGCATGCGCTGCCCGTATTGCTCGAGCGAGAACACGCAGGTCAAGGATAGCCGGCCGACCGAGGAGAACGCCGCCATCCGCCGCCGGCGAGTGTGTCCGGATTGCGGGGGCCGCTTCACGACGTTCGAGCGCGTGCAGTTGAGGGAGCTGATAGTCATCAAGCGCGCAGGGCGCCGCGTCGCGTTCGATCGCGACAAGCTTTCGCGCTCCGTTGAGATCGCGCTGCGCAAGCGTCCCGTGGAGCCCGACCGGATCGAGCGCATGGTGTCTGGTATCGTGCGCCAGCTCGAGAGCCTGGGCGAGAGCGAGATTCCCTCGTCGGTCATCGGTCAGCTGGTGATGGAGGCGCTGCGGGGCCTCGATCCGGTGGCTTACGTGCGGTTTGCGTCGGTCTATCGAGATTTCCGCGAGGCGGCCGACTTCCATGAGGTGTTGGGCGAGATCGCGGATGTGCCGATGGCGGAAGGCGGCGATCCTGATCTTGCGCCGGCATCCGGTGCGCGGACGCGAATGCCTGCGGAGCCCGAGCATTGACGCAGATCGCGGATACCCGTGATGCGGCAGACAACGGGTTCATGCAGATTGCGTTGCGCATGGCAAGACGGGGCCTCGGCACGACGGCGCCCAATCCGTCGGTCGGTGCTGTGGTGGTGGATCCATCGACGGGTGAGATGATTGCGCGGGGCTGGACGCAGCCCGGCGGACGCCCACACGCCGAGACTGTTGCCTTGGATCGTGCCGGTTCGCGGGCCCGCGGCGCGACGATGTACGTGACGCTCGAGCCCTGCTCGCATTTCGGCAAGACGCCTCCGTGCGCGCGCGCCATCATCGAGGCCGGAGTGTCGCGAGTGGTGGTGGGAATTCTCGATCCCGACCCGCGCGTGGCTGGGCGCGGGATCGATATGCTGCGCGCCGCCGGGATCGAGGTCAGGCGCGGGGTGTGCGCGCCGGAGGCCGATCGCATCACGCGCGGGCATATCCTGCGCGTCACGGAGCGCCGGCCGTTGATCCAGGTCAAGATGGCGCTCGATGCCAATGGGCAAGTTGCCCGCGGGACCGGCGGGCAGCCGCGCTGGGTGACAGGCGCGCAGGCACGCGCCCACGGCCATCTTTTGCGGGCGCGGGCGGATGCCATCCTGGTCGGGTCACGAACGGTGCAAGACGATGATCCCGAATTGACCTGCCGGCTGCCCGGTTTGCTCGGCCGGTCGCCCATACGCGTTGTCCTGTGCGGCAACACGCTGCCGGGACTCGAGAGCAAGCTTGTCCGCAGCGCCCGCGATGTTCCGGTCTGGATTTTCAGCGGACCAGGCGCGGACTCCACCCAACAGAATGCTCTGGCCCAGGCGGGATGCCGGCTCTTCCCTGTGGCGACCGTTGGCGGCCGGCCCTGGGTACCGGCTGTTACGGAGGCGCTTGTCGCTGAGGGCATCACGCGCCTGCTGGTTGAGGGGGGACCCACCGTATCGCGGGCGTTCTCCTCCGTCGGGCTGGTGGATGATATTGTCCAGTACCGGGCGGCCGGCAACTCGCACGATGCGGCAGGCGCGCGCGCCGCTGCGCTGAGGAGTGCCAGCGATTTGGCCGGTCACATGACATTTGCCCTGGCGCATGAGCGTGCGCTGGGAGACGACATGCTGTACGTTTTCCATCGCATGCGAGGAAGCTGACGATGTTTACAGGCATCATCACGGACATCGGCGAGGTCGTATCCGTTCGCGGCGGTCAGTTCGCGCTGCGATCCGCCTACCCGGCCGATACCATTCCCGTGGGCGCTTCGATCGGGTGCGACGGCTGCTGTCTCACGGCGACGTCGATCAAGGGGGACGGAGCGGGCAGCATCTTCACGGTCGACGTTTCCAACGAGACGAAGTCGAAAACGACGCTTGGAGCATGGCAGCCGGGCGTCCGCGTCAACCTCGAACGGCCGCTCCGGGCTGGGGACGAGCTCGGTGGCCATATCGTGTCCGGGCATATCGACGGGGTCGCCACGATCGTCGACATCACGCCCGACAGCGAGTCCCGTCGCGTGACGTTCGAGGCGCCGGAGCATCTGGCCCTCTATATCGCTCCGAAGGGATCGGTGGCACTCGACGGCATTTCGTTGACCGTTAACGAGGTGGCGGGCAGCCGCTTCGGCGTCAACGTGATCCCGCACACCTTGACGGCCACTACCTGGGAGAGCAAAAAACCCGGCGATAAAGTCAACCTCGAGGTCGACCTGTTTGCGCGCTATGTGGCGCGGCTTCTGGAGTTCCGCCGGTGAAGGACAGCTTGAGACGGGTCGAGTATTCGGAAGGCAAGGGTTTCATTTCGCCCATCGAGGATATCCTCGAGGACTTCCGCAACGGCCGCATGATCATCCTTGTCGACGCCGAGGAGCGCGAGAACGAAGGTGACCTGGTCGTCCCCGCGCAAATGGCGACGCCTGAGGCCATCAACTTCATGGCCAAGCACGGGCGCGGTCTGATCTGCCTGTCGCTCACCGAGACCCGGGCCGAGCAGCTTCACCTCGAGTATATGTCGCGCAAGAACGAGGCGCGGCACCGCACGGCCTTCACGGTCTCGATTGAGGCGCGAGAGGGTATCGCAACCGGGATTTCCGCCGCCGATCGAGCACGGACCATCGCCACGGCTATCGATCCGACGCGCGACTACAAGGACATCGTCACGCCGGGTCACGTCTTTCCGCTGATTGCGCGGGGCGGCGGCGTGCTGGTGCGCGCGGGGCATACGGAGGCCTCTGTCGATCTCGCCAGGATGGCGGGCCTGCTGCCCGCCGCCGTGATCTGCGAGATCATGAATGACGACGGCACCATGGCACGGATGCCGGATCTCGTGGCCTTTGCGCAGCGGCATGGCCTGAAGGTCGGCACCATCGAGGATCTGATCGCCTACCGCTTGAAGAATGATCGCATTGTCAAACGGACGATGACCTCGCGCGTCGAGAGCGTTTTTGGCGGTGATTTCGATATGCACGTGTACGAGACCACCGTCGAGCCCTTCGAGCACGTGGTGATGGTCCGTGGCGACCTGTCTGCGCCGGGGCCGGTCTTGGTGCGCGTGCATGCGGTCAACATGCCGGCCGACATGTTGGGTATCGACACCGATGGCGAGAAGGGCTCGCTCATCCAGAAGAGTTTGGAGATTATCGCGGAGGAGGGGCGCGGCGTCCTGGTGATGATCCGGGATTTGCGGCCCCGGTCGGTGTCGAGCTGGTTGACCAAGCGCGCGGCCAATGCCGTCACCGAGGAGCGGCGCCTGGTTGAGATCGGCGTCGGCTCCCAGATTCTGCGCGATCTCGGAATCTCGGATATGGTGGTGCTGACGAATTCACCGTCATCGCGCTACGTGGGCCTGGAAGGCTATGGCCTTCGCGTCGTCGGCACGCGCAGAATCGAGTAGTCATCATGGCAGGTAAAGGATCCAGCGCCGGCGCGAATACGCGCTTAGCGGCACGTGTCCTCATCATAGAGGCACCCTACTACGAGGACATATCCAAGGAGCTTGTCGACGGTGCGATCGCGGAGCTCAAGGCGCGCGGCGCAACCTTCGATCGCATCGAGGTGCCGGGTGCGCTGGAGATTCCGCAAGTTTTGACGCTCGCCAGTGCAGCAGGATTGTTTTACGGCAATCCGCTCTCGACGCGGCCGGCGGCGCGCTACGCGGGAGCCGTGGCGCTCGGGTGCGTCATCCGAGGCGAGACATCGCACTATGACATCGTCTGCAACAACGCCAACCACTGGATGATGCACGTGGCCACGGAGCAGCACATTCCAGTCGGCAACGGCATCCTGACCGTCGATACGCGCGAGCAGGCGTTTGCGCGGGCCCGCGGCGGACGCGCCGGTAAAGGCGGAGACGCGGCTCGCGCCTGCCTGCGTCTCATTGAGCTCGCCAAGAGCTTTCAGGCGCAAAAAGCATGACCGGACCTGACGAGTCCCGACTACCATTGGAGCCACGCAGTGCGGCGCGTCTGTCTGCCGTCCAGGCGCTCTATCAGATGGATCTCGCCCAGACGGATCTGAACGACGTCATCCGCGAGTTCATGGCGACCCGGTTCGGCCCTAAGGCCGAGGATCCCGCGTTGGCCGACGCGGACCGGGCGTTCTTCTCGGACTTGTTGAGGGGGGTCGTGCGGCGGCAGCGGGAGATCGATCCCATTGTGGATCAGCAACTCGCGCAGGGGTGGCGCCTGACGCGAATCGACGCGATTCTGCGGGCGGTGCTGCGCGCAGGTGTTTTCGAGCTGCTGGAGCGGACGGATGTGCCGGCGCGCGTGGTGATCAACGAGTACATCAAGGTTGCGCACGCGTTTTTGTCCGACGACGAGCCGAAAGTGGTCAATGGCGTGCTCGACAAGCTGGCGCGGCGGCTGCGTGAGAATGAGCTGCCGCCCGGCCGGTGAGGCCTGCGCTGCGCTGTGGCCGATAATACACAGTGGCGCGTACTCGCACCGGGCCACGGGCAATGCTATGTCTGTTGGAGTGCAGTTCGCTACGGCGGAGCGCCGCGACGGGTCTTTCGAGCACGGGTGGGCATGCGCCAACATTTCCTCCTTTCAGGCCTTGTGGGAGCACTGCTGCTGCAGCTGCCGGCGCCAGCCATCGGCGAGGAAGCCGGTCTGGCGCGCGCGAAGGACGCGGCAGCGGCGCTGCAGCGCGGCAATGCCGAGCAGGCGATCGAGCTCTATTCGGAAGCGCTAAAGGATCAGACTATCGTCAGTGATCGCCGGGCCAGCATTCACAATGATCGCGGCGTTACGTTTCAGCGACTGAATCTGGCGCGTCAGGCGCTCGAGGATTTCAATCGCGCCGTCATTCTGTTTCCGGAAGGTGCGGCCGCCTACAACAATCGCGGCAACCTCCTGCTGAGCCTGGGCCAGGCCAAGGAGGCGTTCAAGGACTTCGATCGGGCCTTGCTGCTGGCACCGGGATATGCGGCGGCCTACAACAACCGCGCGAATGCTTTCACGCGGCTGGGCGATCCCGATGCGGCGATCAAGGATTTCTCGAAGGCCATTCAGCTGAGCTCCACGAACCCTGCGCCGCTCAACGGTCGGGGCCGGCTGCATCTGGCTCAGAACCGGCCGCATGCGGCGCTGCGCGACTTCAACCGCGCGGTCGGACTCGATGCGCGGTTCGGGCCGGGATACCGCGCGCGCGCCGAGGCGAAGCTGCTGCTCGAAAGGTACAACGAAGCAGCGGAGGACTTGAGCCGCGCCATTGCCTATGACCCGAGCAACGTCGAGCTTCATGTGCTGCGCGGGCATGCCTACCTCGCTGCGGACAATGCAGCTTCGGCGTTGCGCGACTTCGACAAGGCCACGGAGCTCGATCCGAACTCGGCAAGTGTGCATGAAGCCCATGGGCTCGCCAACGCCAAGGCTGATGCCTTCGACCTGGCCTTGACCGATCTGGCGCGCGCCATCGAGCTCGATGCGCGATCCCCGCTGGCCTATGCCTATCGGGCGTGGGTGTACAAGCAGCAGGGCCAGCCGGAGCTTGGCCAGAAAGACATTGATCGCGCGATGCGGCTGGATGCCAACCGTGCCGAGGTGTTCTGGGTGCGCGGCGAGCTGCGCGAGGCTGCGGGAGAGAACGAGGAGGCTATTGCCGACCTCAAGAAGGCGGTCGCCTTGAAGCCCATGCTGCGCGACGCCTCGGCGGCGCTCGAGCGGCTCGGCGTGCCGGTCGATACCGAGGACACGGAAATTCCTCAGCTGCGTATGCAGACATGGCGCGTATACGTGCGGGCCAACCGCTATCATGCAGCCAGCACAGAGTTCCATCGCCTCAGGGTGCCGCTCGAGATGATGAGCGAGGGGCAGCCGCGGTTGCTCGAATGGGACGTGAAGAAGCCACCGCTCAATGGCATCGGCGTGCTGCGCTTTTCCGCCGGCAAGATTGATGGCGCACGTGGGCCCGAGGACGTCGAGCATGCGGCGGTGGTTGATCTGCAAAGCGGCTCGGTGATTGCGCTGGAGCCTGTGCGGCAAGGCGAGCGGATGGCCACCTGGACCTGGGAGGACAACCGTCTCGTTGTTGCAAGCGTTGATGGCTATAGCGAGGAATATCCGCTGCGCCTGAGAAATCGCGATCCTGCTCAGACCGGCCAGAAGCGGATGACCAGCACCGACGGCCAAGGGAAATCCGGCCGCCCTCCAAGCTGGGCACCTTGGGGCCAGGACGGATTTTTCGGCGACAATCGTGGCAATCGGCCCCGGCCGTCGCAGCCGAAGACGATTTTCGATCTCCTGTTCAAGTAGTGACTCATAATCTCGCATTCGACGCCCAAGTCGCAGGCGCAATCCCTTAACGATCGTTGACCACGCAACTGTCCGCCGCGAGGCGCTGGCCGCGTTTTCCTCAGTCGAAGGAGGGATCGTTACAAGGGCTTAGCAAGCTGCTAGCATCGGGATCGATTACTTGAAATGGGCCCTCGGGGACGAGGGGCCGATCGGGGCATGCACGCGTTTCGATTGGCGAGCGAGCGTGCCAGCGACTGGGTACGACAAGACATGCGCGATTGGCACGGCAGGTCGGCGCTCGCAATCACCGGGGCGTTGTTATTCACGGCGCTTGCGTCCACCGGATGCGACCGCCCCGAGGCCCGCGACGAGGGCAAAGGAAAGACTGCGGCGGCGATAGCGGCCGTCACCGTCAGCCGCCCCATCGTCGAGGACGTCATCGAATGGGACGAGTACACCGGGCGCTTCGACGCGGTCGACACCGTCGATGTGCGGGCTCGCGTCTCGGGATACCTGGACGAGGTCGCTTTCAAGGACGGCCAGATGGTGGAGAAGGGCGCGCTGCTCTTCGTCATCGATCCTCGTCCATTCGAGCGTGTGCGTGACCAAGTCCGCGCCGAGCTCGCCCAAGCCCAGACCAAATCCGACAACCTCGTCTCCGACGTGGAACGCGGCAAGCCGCTCCTCGAGCGCCGGATCATGTCGGAGAAGACATACGAGGATCGCGCAAACCTATTGCGGGAAGCGCAAGCCGCGGTGAAGGTTGCCGAGGCCAAGGTCGCCTCCGCCGAACTCGAGCTGTCGTTCACGCGCATGACGGCTCCTATCGCCGGGCGCATCAGCCGGGCCAGCATCAGCCAGGGCAATTGGGTTTCGGCAGGCGGTACGAGCAATCCGACGGTCCTCACCACCATCGTGAGCCAGGATCCGATCCACATCTACTTCGACGTCAGCGAGAACAACTACATCAAGTACAAGCGTCTGGCCGAGCGGGGCGAGACCAAGAGTGCGGCCTCGGCGGGTGCGTCCGTCGAAATCGCGCTGCCGGATGAAACGTCGTTCGTTCACAAGGGACAGCTGGATTTCATCGACAACCGGCTCGATGCCGGCACCGCCACGCTGCGCGTCAGGGCCGAGGTCGAGAACAAGGCACAGCTCTTCTCACCGGGCATGTTCGCCCGGGTGCGGCTGGCGGGCTCCGGCAAAGCGCCGGCCGTACTGCTGCCTGACGAGGCCATCGCGACGGATCAGGGCAGCAAGTATGTGCTGGTTGTCGCCGATGATGGTGCGGTCTCGCGCAAGACGGTCCGCCTCGGTCCTATCTCCGGCGGACTGAGAGTCGTGCGCGAGGGCTTGGCAGCGGCTGACTGGGTTGTCGTCAGAGGGCTGCAGCTCGCGCGTCCCGGCCAGAAGGTTCAGGCCAAGCGCGAGGCGCTGCGCGTGTCCCAGTCGGCGGATACCGTTCCGCGCTCTGATCGCTGACGGAGCGCCGACCCATGCGCTTCAGCCGGTTCTTCATCAGCCGTCCGATCTTCGCGGCGGTGCTGTCGATGTTCATCACCATTCTGGGCGTCATTGCGTACTTCAACCTGCCCCTGACGCAATTCCCCGAAATCGTTCCGCCGACCGTTACGGTGAACGCAACCTATCCCGGCGCCAGCGCGCAGACGGTCGCCGACACTGTTGCTGCCGTGATCGAGCAGGAGATCAACGGCGTCGAGAACATGATCTACATGTACTCGCAGGCGACGAGCGACGGCGCGCTGAGCATCACAGTGACGTTCGATATCGGTACCGATATCGACAAGGCCCAGGTGCTGGTGCAGAATCGTGTCGCTTCGGCCGAGCCGCGCTTGCCCGACGAGGTGCGCCGCTCCGGCGTCACGGTGCGCAAGAACAATCCCGACCTGCTTCTGGTCGTGCACCTAGTCTCGCCCGACAACACGTACGACCAGCTCTACATCTCGAACTACGCGTTGCTCAACGTTCGCGACGTCCTCGCCCGGATCGAGGGCGCGGGTTCGGTCTTTCTGTTCGGCGCGCGCGAATATTCGATGCGTGTGTGGCTCGATCCCGAGCGCATCGCCTCGCTTAACATGACTGCGGAAGAAGTGCTGATGGCGCTGCGGCAGCAGAACGTCCAGGTTGCGGGCGGCGCTATCGGCGAGCCGCCGATGCGCTCGAGTGGCGCCTTCCAGGTGCCGCTGCAGCTGAAAGGCCGGCTGCGCGAAGCGAGTGAGTTCGAGCAGATCGTCATCAAGTCGGGTGGCGGCGGCCGCGTCGTATTCCTGAAGGACGTGGCCCGCGTCGAACTCGGTGCGCTCAACTATACGACTTACGGCTATCAGAACGGCGTTCCGGCCACCGTGATGGGGGTGACGCAGGCGCCGGGATCGGACGCGCTGAAGACTGCCAATGTCATCAAGCAGACGATGGTGGAGATCGCCAAGTCGTTTCCGAGGGGCCTGGAATATCGCATCGTCTACAACCCGACGGAATTCATCGAAGTTTCGATCCGCGAGCTCTACAAGACCATCCTGGAAGCCATCGCCATGGTGGTCCTCGTGGTCCTGCTGTTCCTGCAGACGTGGCGGGCTACGGCTATTCCCGTCGTTGCTATCCCGATCTCTCTGATCGGCACGTGCGCCGTCATGCTGCTGCTCGGCTATTCCATCAATACGCTGACGCTGTTCGGTCTGGTGCTCGCGGTCGGCATCGCGGTGGACGATGCCATCGTCGTGGTCGAAAATGTGGAGCGGCGGTTGAAGGAGGGCCTGTCCTCGGCCGACGCCGCGCGTGCGACGATGGATGAGGTGGGCACAGCGCTCATCTCCATTGCGCTCGTGTTGTCGGCCGTGTTCATTCCGACCGCCTTCGTAAGCGGTATAACAGGGCAGTTCTACCGGCAGTTCGCTGTCACCATTGCGTCGGCGACGATTATTTCTGCTTTCGTATCGCTGACACTCAGCCCGGCGCTGGCCGCGATTCTGTTCAAGAGCCATCACGAGCACACCAAGCCCACGGGGCTGATGAAGCCGGTGCATATGCTGTTCGATGGCTTCAATCGCGGGTTTGCGGCGATCGCGGCAGGCTATGGCGCGCTGGTGCGCGGGCTAGCCCAGGTCACAACCCTCATGCTTGTCATCTACGCGGGGCTCATCGCGGGCGCCATTGCCTTCGTCATGCACATGCCGACGGGCTTCATCCCGGCTCTCGATCGGGGCATCGTCATCGTCTCGTTGCAGTTGCCGCCCGGCGCCTCGCTCGAGCGGACCGATGCTGTCGTCCGGAAGGCGCAGGACATCATCCACGCTACCCCCGGGTTCAAGCACACGAGCGGATATGCCGGCCGCTCGGGGTCGACGTTCACGAACGGCTCCAACGTTGCGGCGATCTTCTGCGTTCTGGATGACTTCCTTGAGAGACATGACAAGGGCCTGACGATCAACCGGGCGGCGCAGGACCTGCGTGTCCGGCTGGCGCGCGAAATCAACGATGCCACGGCGCAGGTGTTCGTGCCGCCTCCGGTGCGCGGCGTCGGCGGCACGAGCGGTTTCTCGATGCGGCTGCAGGATCGCGCGGGGCTCGGGTCCGAGGCGTTCTCGCGGGCTGCGCAAGAGCTGATCCTGGCGGCCAACAGCACACCC
This sequence comes from Hyphomicrobiaceae bacterium, assembly GCA_046154585.1. Classification (GTDB taxonomy): domain Bacteria; phylum Pseudomonadota; class Alphaproteobacteria; order Rhizobiales; family Hyphomicrobiaceae; genus CADEFX01. Next base: position 27,610 of record JBJXDX010000155.1, read on the forward strand.
GGGATCATCAACACGTTCACGACGTTCTCGACGGGCACGCCGCAAATCTTCGTCGATGTCGATCGCATGAAGGCGCAGATGCTGAAGGTGCCGATGGCCAATATCTTCGAGGCCATGCGCGTGTACATGGGCTCCGCCTACGTCAACGACTTCAACATGTTCGGCCGCACCTACCGGGTGACTGCGCAGGCCGACAGCGCGTTCCGCCTCGATCCGGAAAACATCAGCCGGATCCGCGTGCGTAATGCCGACGGGCAGATGGTGCCGATGGGCAGCCTCGTCACGTTCCGCGAGACCACGGGGCCGGACCGTGTGCCGCGCTACAATCTTTTCCCGGCCATCGAGGTCAACGGGCAGTCATCGGCGGGCGTAAGCTCGGGCCAGGCGCTCCAGATCATGCAGGACCTCGCCGCGCGCACGCTGCCACCCGGCATCAGCTACGAATGGACCGATCTGTCCTATCAGGAGAAAAAGACCGGCCGCACGGGCTACTACATTTTTGCCCTCTCGGTGCTGTTCGTCTTTCTGGCGCTGTCGGCGCAGTATGAGAGCTGGTCGCTGCCGCTCGCGATTATTCTGATCGTGCCAATGTGTCTGCTGTCTGCCGTATTCGGCGTCTGGCTGCACGGCCAGGACATCAACATCCTGACGCAGGTCAGTTTCGTGGTGCTCATCGGATTGGCGGCCAAGAACGCGGTTCTGATCGTCGAATTCGCGCGGCAGCTCGAGGACAGGGGGCACGACATCGTCAGCGCTGCGGTCGAAGCGTGCAGACTGCGGCTGCGGCCGATCCTGATGACCTCGCTGGCGTTCACGAGCGGCGTGCTCCCGCTCTACTTTGCCAAGGGCGCCGGCGCGGAGATGCGCATCGCGCTGGGCACGGGCGTGTTCTGGGGAATGATCGGCGTTACACTGTTCGGCCTCATCTTTACGCCGGTCTTCTACATCGTTTTGCGCAGGCTGACGACGCGGAAGGGTGCACGATCGGCTGCCGCGCCGCAGCCAGCGGAATAGCCTCAGCCTTTGGCGGGGGTCCAGCGGGCTTTGCGTTTCTCGGCGAACGACGCGAGGCCTTCGGCCGCTTCGGGCGTCTGCCGCTTGGCCGCATGACTGGCCACGAGCTTCTCGAACGTCGCCTTGTCGAAGCCGCCCCAGGCGCTTTCGAGGATGGTGGCCTTGGTCTCGGCGATGGCGATGGGATCGTTATCGAGCAGCTGGTCGACGATCTTTGCGCCCACTGCCTCCAATTCGTCCGCAGGCACCACCTCATGAACGAGCCCGATGCGGTGCGCGTCGCGTGCAAAGAAGCGCTCGCCGGTCAGCGCGTAGCGGCGGACCTGGCGCACGGAGATGGCGTCGTTGAGCTGCGGGATGATGATGGCCGCGGTCAGCCCCCACCGCACCTCGGTAATGGAGAACAGCGCGTTGTCTGCCGCGATGACGAGATCGCAGGCCGCGATGATGCCTGTGCCGCCGCCGAAGCAGGCGCCTTGCACGAGCGCCACGACCGGGACGGGGAGGCGGTTGAGACGGTCGACGACTTCGGCCGTGGCGCGCGACACGGCCTCGTTCTCCGCCGGGGAAGCAATCCGCACCGCATTGATCCAGGCGAGATCGGCGCCGGCTTGGAAGTGCTTGCCATTGCCTTTCAGAACGACGCACCGGAGCCCGGAGCGGCTGCCCAGGTCGTCCATGGCGCGCAGGGCGGCCTGGATGAGGTCGCCATTGTAGGCATTGTTGACCCCGGGCCTGTTGAACGTGACTGTGGCGACGCCACGCGCGTCGAGGGTCGTGAGCACGGGTTCCATCGGCATAGGGCGCTCTTTGCTGGGTATGGGGCTGAGTGTGGACGTAACGCATCTGTCGCGCGAAAAAATCGAAAGATATCCGATAGTCACGGCATGGTGATCCTCCCTCTGTTCGCGGTCGATCCCGGATACGCTATACCCGCATTGCTGGATTCGGAGCAGCGTCTTGCAATCGCCGCAAACGGTGTCTAGCCGGTGCGTAGGCACCGGCCGGGCCGCGTTCGCTTCTTCACCTGTCCAGTCAACGAGATAATCGTGAGCGAGCCAATGAGCAGCGTTTCAAAGATTGGACTGGGCCAGCGCGACCGCAAACTGGCGGCTGTCGCGGTTTTGGTGATGGCGGCCGCCGGTATCCTCGTGCCGCCTGCTGCATTCGCGCAGGCGCAGGCTGCCAATTGGTGGGAGCAGATTCCGGGTTTCGGATCGCCGGGAACCAGCTCGCAGGACCGGCGCGACGCCGACGGGCGCCGGCGGGATCAAGCAACGGTCCCCCTCAACGATTTGCGCACGGATTCAACGCCGCTCCGCAGCGATGCGATGCTGGGGGCTTTTGACGATGCCATAGCGCGATACCAACAGATCGCATCGTCAGGCGGATGGGGCACAATTCCGGGCACACGCACGATGCGTCCGGGCGACGATGACGATCGCATGCCGCTTGTGCGCCGGCGCCTCGTCATGAGCGGGGACCTGCGGTCGCAGCAAAGCTACCAGTCGTATTCGTTCGACGGGGAACTCGAGGTCGCCGTGCGCCGTTTCCAGGAGCGGCATGGCTTGCGGGTTTCAGGCCGCGTCGACCAGCCGACAATCCAGGCCATGAACATACCGGCTCAGGCCCGGATGGCACAGCTGCGCCTCAATCAGCAGCGCGTGCGCGATCTCATCGGCCAGCGCATGGAGGAGAAGTACGTCCTCGTCAACGTCCCGGCCTTCCAGCTCGAAGCCGTTGAGCGTCACAACGTCGAGCAGCGGCATCGGGTGATTGCCGGAAAGCCGGAGCGGCAGACGCCGAGCGTCAAGGCCACCATCAGGGCGCTGAACTTCTTCCCCTACTGGCGCGTGCCCGACAGCGTTGCCACGCTCGATCTGATGCCGCGGCTGGTCAAGGAGCCGGAGTATCTCGCCAAGGAGCAGATCCGCGTTCTGACGGGTTCGTTCAACGGTCCGGAGATTGATTCGAGCAACATCGACTGGCGGCAGGCGGATGCATCGCGTATCAAGTTCCGGCAGGATCCGGGCCCGCAGAACGCACTGGGGCTCGTGCGCATCGACATGCCGAACGAGCACGGCGTCTACATGCACGATACGCCGATGAAGAAATTGTTCGAGCAGCGCGCCCGCGGTTTCAGCGCCGGGTGTGTGCGTATTCAGGACGTCTTTGATCTTGCGGCGTGGATCGCGCGCGACGAGCCGGCTGGACTGACGCGCGAGAGGATCGACAATATCCTGGCTGGCGGGCAAGCGGTCGATATCACGCTGACGCGGCCGATCCCCGTGTACTTTACCTACATCACCGCGTGGGCCGAGCCCAATGGCCGGGTCGAAATCCGCCCTGATATTTACGGACGCGATGGTCTGAGGGAGCTGTCGAGCGACCGCGAGCGCGATCCTGATGGGCCGCCGCTGCCGGCCCAGACGCTCACGCCCTGACTTTTGAGGTTTTGCCAATGGCAGCGCCCGGTCCCTTGACCGGGCGCTTGCTTTTGGGGACGCTTCCCGTCTCCGGCCGATCGGCGCCGGGTGTGATGCGAGGGAACACGATGCTGCCGCTGGCCGCCTATGCCGATCGCCTGTCCGTGCGCCCCGGCGAGACTATCGAGTTCAAAGTGTCCAGTCAGTTGGCGGAGCCCTATTCCGCGCGACTCGTGCGCGTAATTTGTGCTGATGCCAATCCGGCAGGGCCGGGCCTACGCGAGGAAGCAATCAGCGCACCGTTGGAAGAACAGCATCCTTCGCGGAAGCAGGCGGTGCATCTGGGATCTTATGCCCGCGTGGAAAACACGTTCGATCTCGGCGCCAGCGGAAAGCTCGCATTCGTCGCAACGATCTGGCCGACGGCGCCCGGCAGCGGGCGCCGGCAGGGAATCATGTCCGCCTATGATCCCAACGTCCGCGTCGGGTTCGCGCTCGCCATTGGCGAGGACGGCAGCGTCGAAGCGCTGCTGGGCGCAACGCGGGTGAAAACGCGCGTGCCGTGCGTGCCGAGAGCCTGGATGCTGGTCTGGGCCACCTTCGATAGCCAATCGCGGACACTCAAGGTCGGGCAAGCGCCGCTGATGCGCGGGCAGGTGAGTGGGCCGGCGGTGGAAGCACAGACCAAGGCTGATGCCGCCCTTCCCCCAAAGGGCATGCCGTGGATCATCGGGGCGTTAGGTGGCGCGCCGGTCCGCGGCCATTTCAACGGCAAGATCGAGCGGCCGATGATGTTCGATCGGGCGCTGTCGGCCGATGCCATCGTTCAAGCTGCAGGCGGAGCAGTGGCGCAGGGGGTGATTGCGAGCTGGGACTTCTCGAAGGAGATGTCATCGGTTCGCGTGGTCGACTCGGGGCCGCACGCCAACCACGGAACGCTCGTCAATCTGCCGGCGCGCGCGATGACCGGATCGAAGTGGACAGGCCGCGAAATGTGCTTCCGGCACGCGCCCGAGGAATATGCCGCGATCCACTTTCATGACGACGACCTGCATGATTGCGGCTGGCAGACGGATTTTTCCTGGCAGGTGCCGGAGGGCACGCGATCGGGCGTCTATGCCGTGCGGCTGACCTGCGGCAACGCGCAGGAAAACATCCCGTTCTACGTACTGCCCCCCAAAGGCCGTCGCACGTCCGACCTGTGCGTGCTGATGTCCACCTACACCTACACCGTCTATCACAATCACGGGCGTCCAGAGGCCGGGAGCCCGGCGTGGATGAAGATGTGGAGCGACCAGGCCGCCGCGTGGGGCGCCTATCCGTACAATCCAGGCGTCAACAGAGAGTACGGGCTGTCGACCTACAACTTTCACAGCGACGGCAGCGGCATCTGCCATGCGTCATGGCTCAGGCCGATGCTGAACATGCGCTGCGGCTACATCACCTATCCGGACGAGGCCATCCGCGGATCGGGCTTGCGGCATTTTCCGGCCGATACGCACCTGATCGCGTGGCTGGAGGCCAAGGGATACAGCTACGACGTCATTACGGATGAAGAGCTGGACGTGGAAGGCAACGATCTCATCAAGCCGTATCGCACCGTCATGACGGGCAGCCATCCGGAGTATCACACGGGGGCAATGCTCGACGCGCTGCAGACCTACCGCGACAACGGCGGCCGCCTCATCTATCTCGGCGGCAACGGCTTCTATTGGAAGGTGGCCCGGCACAAAGAAGTGCCGGCAGCCATCGAGATCCGGCGCGGCGAGGGCGGTATTCGCGCGTGGGCCGCAGAGCCCGGCGAGTATTACAACGCGTTCGATGGCGAGTACGGTGGGCTGTGGCGGCGTAACGGGCGGCCGCCGCAGAGCCTGGTCGGCGTCGGGTTCACGGCCCAGGGCAATTTCGTCGGATCGTACTATCGCCGCCGCGACGATGCGCTGGCCTCACGGGCTGCGTGGGTTCTGGACGGCGTTGGGGACGAAAAAATCGGCGATTTCGGCCTCTCGGGCCATGGCGCGGCCGGCTTCGAACTGGATCGGGCCGATCACCGGCTCGGCACGCCGAGGCATGCGATCGTCATTGCGCAGTCCGAAGGCCACAAGCCCGAAGCGCCATGGGTGCTGGTGCCGGAAGAGCAGCTTACACATTTGATGACATGGGCTCACGAACCCGCGCCCAAGCTGATCCGGGCCGACATGACGTTTTTCGAGACGCCCGGCAACGGTGCGGTCTTCTCGACGGGGTCGATCACGTTCTGCGGCTCGCTGCCGTTCAACAATTTCGACAACAACTGCTCGCACATTCTCAAGAATGTGCTCGATCGGTTCCTTGATCCCGAAGCCAGGTTTCCGATGCCCTGATGGGGTCAAATGCTGGTCAGTGAACGTATTCGGCGCTGCTGAGGGCCTGTCCCAGGGGAAATGCATCTTCGATACCCAGTCCGCGGACGGTTACGCGCCGGCACCTGCCGAACGTGAAGCGGCCGTCGAGCTGGGCATGGGCCTCGGCCGAGATGAGGATCTGCCCGCCGCGGGCCAGGCCCTCGAAACGGGCTGCGAGGTTTACCGTGTCGCCCCACACATCGTAGGCAACCTTGTGCACGCCGATGACGCCGGCTGTCACGGCCCCGGCGGCGATGCCGATGCGCAGCGTGAGGTCGACGCCCATGGCCTCGCCGACCACCTGCGCCACCGCCTGCATGTCGAGCGCCAGGCGAGCCAGCCGTTCACAGTGATCGGGCTGGGGATGGGGCACACCGGCAACTGCCATGTAGCCGTCACCGATGGTTTTGATCTTTTCGACGCCGTGGCAGACGGCCAAGGTGTCAAATTCGCGGGTCAGGTGGTCCAAAAGGGCCACCGTGCGGGCGTTGCCGAGCCGCTTGGCGATGGCCACGAAGCCCTGGATATCGGCAAAGAGGACGGAGGCGTCGGCAAAGTGGTCGGCGATGGAGGCTTCAGGGGCGGCCATCAGACGGGCGATCACGAAATCCGGGAGAATTTTGCGGAGCAGGGCCTGGCTCTCGGCGTTGGCCCGTTCGGCGAGCATGAGCCGGTCCTGGAGATCTGGCATGTGGGCTAAGGTTTGCATGGCCTGCCTATCGAGCTTGTGTCTTGCCCGTTGGTCGCGGCTGGCCCAGATCAGGTTCAAAAATCTTCGCGCTTTTTCCTTAGGTAACAGCGCGCTCGCCGCAAAATGAGCGACAAAGCGCGGATTTGCCGTGTACGGGGTGGTTAACGACCTCGTCTTTGGCGGCCGAAGCCCCTAGCTTTGCCTTGTTACGGCAACTCACAGGAGGCGGCACATGAAGGACACGCGGTATCGCAGGCACCGTCTGGCCAATCATGTCCTCCATCCGGAGACGCTGATGTTGGGCTACGGCTACGATCCCCTGCTGTCGGAGGGGGCCGTCAAGCCTCCGGTGTTCCTGACCTCGACGTTCGTCTTCAGGTCGGCGGAGGAGGGGCGGGACTTCTTCGACTATACGGCGGGGCGCCGCGAGCCGCCCAAGGGCTCCGATCCCGGCCTCGTCTACTCGCGTTTCAATCATCCCAACAGCGAGATCGTGGAGGATCGCCTTGCGATCTATGAAGGCGCGGAAGCCTGCATCCTGTTCTCGTCGGGCATGTCGGCGATCGCGACGACCATCCTGTCGTATATCCGGCCCGGGGATATCATCCTCCATTCCCAACCGCTGTACGGCGGGACGGAGACACTCATATCGCGGACGCTGAAGCCCTATGGGGTAGCTTCCGTCGGTTTTGCCAACGGCGTGGACGAGGCAAGTTTGCGCGCCGCCGTCGCCAAGGCGGAAGGGGCGGGCCGGCTGTCGCTCATCATGATCGAAACGCCTTCCAATCCGCTCAACACGCTGGTCGATATCAAACTGGTTCGTAAAATTGCAGACGAAGTAGGCTCGACACAAGGGCATCGGCCGGTGATCGTTTGCGACAACACGCTGCTGGGACCGGTTTTCCAGCATCCGTTGGCGCTCGGGGCTGACATCTCGGTCTATTCGCTGACCAAGTACGTCGGTGGACATTCCGACCTCATTGCCGGCGCAGTGATGGGCAGTGATGCGCTGATGCGGCCGATCAAACAGCTGCGTGGCGCCATCGGCACGCAGCTCGATCCGCATTCATGCTGGATGCTGGGGCGGTCGCTCGAGACGCTCGCCTTGCGGATGGAGCGCGCCGACGGCAATGCCCGCATCGTCGCGGAATTCCTGCGCGACCATCCCAAGGTGGCGAAGGTGCACTATCTGCCGTTCCTGCCGCCCGACTCGGCCGAGCATCGCGTGTTCAAGGCGCAGAGCACGGCGCCCGGCTCGACCTTTTCTTTCGACATCAAGGGCGGGCTCGCCGAGGCTTTCGACTGCCTCAATCGATTGAAAATCATCAAGCTGGCCGTCAGCCTCGGCGGGACGGAGTCGCTGGCGTGCCATCCCGGCACGACGACGCATTCGGGAATACCGGCGGATATCAGGGCGCGCATCGGCGTCGGCGACACGACCATCCGCCTGTCGATCGGCATCGAGCATCCGGACGATCTGGTCGCGGACCTGTCGCAGGCGTTGACGAGCCTGGGCACCGCCGGACGGCGCAAAACCAAGGAAAAAGCGACAGGATCGTAGGGTTGGGACGAAACAACCTCAGGAGAGTTTCCGGGGGCGTTCCGCGTTTGATCGGCATTGAGAGTATTTCCGCCGTGGATGATTGCGAGCCTTTTGCGCCCCGAGCTAAGTAGCGTCGCCGGGAGGCGTCAGCTCGATGGTAAGGGCTCCACAAATGCTCGTCTGTTCCCCAACGGTCACTTCTGCAAGGAAGCGTCCCGGCGCCTGAACCATTAAAGGGGTTGCCGTAAAGCGAAGAATAAAGCCGAGGATTGGATTTCCCGCAGTCACCGCTTTTGCCCGGGCGGCTGAAATTTTTTCTCTCTCGACTTCGCTCGCAACCAATTCATCGCCATTTGGCATGAGAAGTCGTGCGGTCACCCTTTCTACAGGCGCATCCGGTGGACTGATATGAACCCTTATGTACACAGCTAATTTGGCCAGCATGCCCGGCATGGCGGGCACATTGATAGTGTCGGGAAGAATTCCGACCAAAGTGACCTGACCGGATTTCTCCTCACGAGCGTCTTCGCAAAAAATGCCTACGGCAGAGATTTCAGCCATCGACGGTGGCCGCTTCTTCTTTGTGCACAGCTGGACTTGTAATTAGCGGAGCCTTGTCGGCAGTCGACGCAGTAGTGGCCGAAATTTTAGGGCCCAGTGTCAGAGACGCTTTTGCTGGGACCGTCGGCGAAACGCTCAAGTACCGCGCCAATGCCGAATGCGCAAAGTTCGCTCTCGGTCGGTCTTTAAAACGTACTATGGAATGGTCCATCTCCGCGCCCATGGCGAGCAGCATGTCGCTGATGGTATCGAGTTCGAGGTTTCGCGGTTCCGACAGCCATCTGGTGATTTGCGCAGGATCCTTGCCGAGAATTTCGGAAAGCTCTTTCTTGGAGATGTTTCCCTTTGCTGCCTCTTCTGCAAACAACGCCGCTATTGCCGAGAAAACGCGATTCTGCTGTCGACGGCGGTAATATGCTCGGTCGCGTCGGCTAACCTCTTTCTTTGAAGTATCGGCCATCGAGGGCTCCAGTTACTAACTTAGTTACGTCGGTGCCGGTTGCCGGCTCATACGGGTGGAACAACTGCGCCCACTTCGTTCGCGCCGTCCGCTTTACAGTTTTCCACTCCCTGGATTGCCAACCTTCGAGATCGGCTCGCAGGGCATGGTTTGTGGCTATGAAGAAGTCTTTCTTGACGAACAGCCCTAGGACTCTGATCGAAGGATCTGGCCGTACACTGCGAATTTCCCATACAGCGTCCCGAGCTGGATAAAGGTGGAAGAGATACTTGGGATCGATCGTTTCGCTCGTTACAAAAAATTCCAAGTCAGCCTGGAGAAGGCCAAGCCTTTCTTCCGTCTCCGGATCGTCGCCCTCTATATGTAAGAGTTCCCATAGTTCGCTCGACAGGAACATCGCACGCCTGAGGGTCGCGCCCGCTGCCTTGGGAATAAGCGGGAAGAGCCGCCCTTCCCCAACTCGCCAATGTACTGTCTCGTCGATTGACATATAAGTCAATTGAGCCTGAATGGCTAGGGTTAACCAATCTCACGGGCGCACAATTACTTGTTCCGGCCAAGTCCACAAAGGACAACTTGCTCGTCAATCTGGGGGAATGCGGGGGGGGAGGCAAGTTGCCAACATAGGCCAACTCGTTGATCCGATTGGTCGGAGCGGAGGGATTTGAACCCCCGACCCCTTGCTCCCGAAGCAAGTGCGCTACCAGGCTGCGCTACGCTCCGCCCCAACGGAAATACTTATCGACCACAGTGCGCGTGCGACAAGCCGGGACGCTGTCGGTGGTGGTGACCTGTCCGTCAGCGATGCCGCCTTATAGCGGCGACCCGCGGTTGTCGCAAGCGACGCAGCGGTCCAATTGGCGGCGGCTCATCCGGGCCGGTGATCTATCTGTTGCCGAAGGGCCAAATCTCCCGAATTAAGTGTTTCTTAGCCAAACAAGGTTTTCCTTTGGCTCGGGCCTATCGGTATGATTGCGCCACTAGGTCGAGGAGCTCGATTCTATGCCGTTCAAACTCATTCTGGCTGTTGCTGCCCTGGCGGGTCTCGCTCTGGCATCTTTCGACTCAAGCTCCGTACAGGCCGCCGAACTGGGTCGGCCGGCCGTCAAGAAGCGCACATACCATCATCGCGCTCCGGTTCGCCGGGCGTATGCACTTGAAGTGGATCCCTACGCCTATAGCTATGAGCCGCGCGGCTACTACCCCTACTACCGCTCGGATTATTGGCGCCCGGCGGACTACGTGAGGTATCGGGCCCGTCAGCATTACAACGTGTGGAATACGCAACCTCCGCACTTCCAGTACTACAAGAGCTGGGGCTACCCGGTGCGGCACTGGCATCATAAGCAGTGGCACGCCTGGGCGCACGGCTACCACAGGCCGTGGCATTGGTAGGTTGGGGCGCGGACGCCATAGCCGCGCCATTTTGCTCGTGTTCATAGAGTATTCAGCCGCACTCGTTTCTTATTGGGGAACGATGGGGTGCGCGGAGCGTCATAGTCGCGCTTGTCGCCGCAACCTTTGAAATTGAGGAAGGATGGGACGATGCTGAAGAAGCTGATGCATATGACCGCCGCAATCGCGCTTCTCGGCGCGTTTGCCGTGCAGTCCACGACGCCCGCCGATGCGCACGGCAGGCGCGCCGCCGGCGTGGTCGCCGGTACGATCATCGGGCTTGGTATTCTAGGTGCCGCAGCCTCTGCCCGGGATCGCGACGACTATTACTATCGCGACACCTGCTACGAGGGTCCGCGCCGCTGCGAGGTCGTTGGCGAGCGCTGCTTCTACAACCGTTACGGCGAGTACCGTTGCAAGGATGATGTCCGTTGCTGGCGTCCGCGCCACTGCGACTGATACGGTCGCAGCTCTGAACGTGAAGGCGGCGCCGTTGGGTGCCGCCTTTTTTGTTGCAGATGATTGTCAGGCACGTCGCCGCATGGCGATGAGATGGAGAGCGATGGCCGCGGCGTTCGAAACGTTGAGGCTGCCGATCGCAGCGTCAATGTCGATCCGGCAGACGGCGTCGCACAGATCCCGGGTCAAGCGCCGCAACCCTTTGCCTTCCGCGCCGAGCACGAGGGCCAGTGCACCAGTCAGCGTCTCGCTTTCCAAGGACGTCGGGCCGTCACCGCTGAGGCCTACGCGCCAGACGCCCATCTCCTGCAACTCGCCGAGGGCGCGGGCCAGGTTGGCGACGAGAACGACGGGCACGTATTCGAGTGCGCCAGAGGCCGACTTGGCGAGCGTGCCGGACAAGGGTGGACTGTGCCGCCGTGTCATGATCAGGCCACTGGCGTTGAAGGCGGCCGCCGTTCTCAGGATGGCACCGACATTGTGGGGATCGGTGATCTGGTCGAGCACCACGATAGGGCCGGCGTCGTGTGCGCGCTGGGCGATGTCCCCGAGCTCCGGCTCGGGCAGCGCCTGCGTTTCGAGGCAGACGCCCTGATGCACGGTGTCGGCGCCGAGCAGCCGATCGAGGTCACGCGGCGTGACGCGTTGCGCTTTCGCCTGGCGCGCATGCAGGGCCTCTTCGAGGCGATGCTCGGCATTGTCCGTGACCATAAGGCGTTCGATCTGCCTGGCCGGATTTCTGAGCGCAGCCTCGACGGCATGGACGCCGAACAGGCGGACGGGGCCGTCTTCGGCAGGCGGGCGTTGGCGTTGGGTTGACTGCGGTTTCATCGCTACGAGCATGGATGGCGTTGAGATCACCACATAGCACGCCGCGGGCTCCGGTGAAGGCATGAGCGGCAGCGGTGCGCAGGGTTGACAGGGCTGGGCCATGTCACCATAACACCGCGGATTGCCCCCGCTTTCTTGCGCGGGGCGATTTTGTTTGGCTTCGTTGCATCGACTGTGCTTCGGAGGGGTGCCCGAGTGGCTAAAGGGGACGGACTGTAAATCCGTTGGCTTCGCCTACGCTGGTTCGAATCCAGCCCCCTCCACCAGACAGTCGGACGAGTTCAGCGGTAATGCCTTCGCGGGTGCAGTCTGAGCCCAGCATTCTGACGGTTGCAAAATCGTCAGCGCGTCACCATTTGTGCGCTTCGCCAAGCACTTCCGCGACAATCCAGGATGACGATCTCGGGAGGCAGGATCTCCAGGGACTTTTCCGTTTCTGGGCACTGGCTGTCCGTTCCCGAATTGTCCATTTGCGGGCCCGGGAAAAACGGCTACAAGGCGCGGGATTGCGGGTGTAGCTCAATGGTAGAGCAACAGCCTTCCAAGCTGATGACGAGGGTTCGATTCCCTTCACCCGCTCCAGCTGCATTGCTCGCCCTGCGTGAGCATTGGTCGCCAGTAACAGCCGAGTAGGAAGCCAGCCATGGGCAAAGAGAAATTCGACCGCAACAAGCCGCACTGCAACGTCGGTACGATTGGCCATGTGGATCATGGCAAGACGACGCTGACGGCGGCTTTGACGAAGGTGTCGGCGGACAAGGGCTGGACCA